>CAWHNR010000005.1:0-64050 GCA_963830575.1 uncultured Actinomycetota bacterium | reverse complement strand
TTGAGGAGGTCGCGCTAGCGACCGTCTCGAAACCCCCGAGCCGGAAGGCTTCCCTCGCGAAGCCATGGACCTCACCAGGTTTCGAGACGCTCCCTAGCGGGAGCTCCTCAACCACCATCGGACCGGGTTTCGAGACGCTCCCTAGCGGGAGCTCCTCAACCACCGTTGGACCGGGGTCCTCGACCACCGTCAGGTCAACCCACCCAGCCCGCGCTCCTTCAGTGCGGCGACGACGGCCTTCACGTCCTGGGCGCGCGCACGGGTCGTGACGAGCAGCGCGTCGGGGGTGTCGACGACGACCACGTCGTCGAGGCCGACGACGGCGACCACCCGGCCCGACCCGGGCACGACGAGGCCTGTCGCGTCGACCGCCTCGCACGAGCGCACCGTCGCCCAGGACCTTGAGGTCGCCCTCGAGCAGGGTGGCGAGGGAGTCGAAGTCGCCGACGTCGTCCCAGGCGAACGACGCGGGGACGACGGCCACGCGGCCGGCCGCGGCCGCGGGCTCGGCGACGGCGTGGTCGAGGGCGATCCTCGGGAGGTCCTGCCAGGCGGTCTCGAGCGTGTCGGGGTCGGCGGCGATCGCGCGGAGCGCCGAGGCGAACGCCGGGTCGCCGTCGGCGAGCAGGTCGAGGAGCACGCCCGGCCGCACCACGAACATGCCGGCGTTCCACCGGTAGCCCTCGACCAGGTAGGCCGCGGCCACCTCCGTCGACGGCTTCTCGACGAACGCCTCGACCGTCGACGCCCCCGGGTGGGAGGCGAGCGGCTCGCCGGGCCTGACGTAGCCGAACGCCGACGACGGGAAGGTCGGCTCGATGCCGATGGTGACGAGCAGGCCGTCGCGGGCGACCGCCACCGCGGTGCGGACGACCTCGCCGAAGGCGACGGGGTCGGTGATGACGTGGTCGGCGGCGAAGGAGCCCATGACGGCGTCGGGGTCACGACGCTCGAGGAGGGCCGCGGCCAGGCCGATCGCGGCCATCGAGTCCCGCGCCGACGGCTCGGCCACCACGGCGTCCGGCGCCACGCGTCGGCAGCTGGGCCAGGACGGCGTCGCGGTGGGCGCGCCCGGTCACCACGACGAACCGGTCCTCGACCAGGGGCGCGAGCCGGGCGTGGGTCTCCTGCAGGAGCGTCAGGCCGCTGCCGGTGAGGTCCCGCAGGAACTTCGGCGACCGAGGACCGCGACAGCGGCCACAACCGCGTGCCGGCGCCGCCCGCGGGCACGACGGCCCAGAACCCCTCGATCGACTCCATGGCGCGAAACCCTAGGAGACGTGCCGTGGGAGAGGTCGTTGGGAGACTGGCCGGGTGACCACCTTCGCCGCCGTCCTCGCCGACCAGCTGCGCCGCGACGCCGGCCGTCCGCTCGTCACGTTCTACGACGACTCGACCGGCGAGCGGGTCGAGCTGTCGGTGACGACGTACGCCAACTGGGTGGCCAAGGCCTCCTCGCTGCTGGTCGACGAGCTCGACCTCGAGAAGGGGGCGACGCTGCGCATCGACCTGCCGACCCACTGGCTCGGCGTCGTCTTCCTCGGTGCCGCCCTCGACCGCCGGTCTGGTCCTCACCGAGAGCGACGCCCCGGACGCCGTGGTGTGCGGCCCCGACTCGCTCGCGACCTGGGCCGAGCGGGCCGACGACGTCGTGGTGCTCGCCTGCTCGCTGCTGCCCATGGGCGTGCGGTTCGCGGACCCGCTCCCGGCCGGCGTCCACGACGTCGGCGTCGAGATCTGGTCGCAGCCCGACGCGTTCACCGCCTGGGACCCGCCCGAGCCGGCGAGACGTCGCCCACGACCTCGGCGGCGCACCCGTCACCCAGGCGCTGCTGTGGCAGACAGCCGCCGCCGGGACTCTCGTCACCGGCGGCGGCCGCCTGCTTGTCGGAGGCGAACCCGGCTTCCCCACCGGGACTCGCCTCCTTCACCGAGCCGCTGATGCTGCGGCGGCTCCCTCGTCCTGGTCACCCAGGCCGCGCGGGAACGTCTCGAGGCGACCGCGACCGCCGAGCGCGTCACCGCCCGCTTCCCTGCGTGAGCACCGGACTGGTGATCCCCTTTCTCTTTCTTTCCCTGGAAGGACCTGACGGGTACCCCTACCCGAACAGGTCGTAGCTCTCGAAGCCGCGTCCCGAGCACGCTCGGCGTCCCGAACCCGGTCGGCCGTGCCCGGGATGAGGAGCAGCTCGCCGGTCGCCTTGCGCCGCGCGACCAGGTCGGAGTGGCCGACGAGGTCGACGTCGCTGATCCCGCTGATCCAGTCGTACCCGCGGACGTCGAGGGTCAGCGCCGTCGCCGCCGGTGAGGCCGCCCGGACCGTTGCCGGGGTACATCACCAGGCTGCCGCCGTTGCGGAAGCAGGCTGTCGGGGGCACCGTCGCCGTCCCAGAGCCCCACCGGGATCTGCCGGTTGCCCGTGACGCTGCTGTACGCCACGTAGCTCGCGCCGAGCCCCTTGAGGCCGAGGCCCGGGTAGATGCGCATCGCGCCGCCGGCGGGCTGACCCATCAGGTCGGGCCAGCCGTCACCGGTCATGTCGCCCACGGCGGCGAGCAGGTTGACGTCGCCGAAGTCGAGCGCGAGCCGTTGCACCGCGGCGAACTTGCCGTTGCCCAGTCCCCGACGGAGCCACAGCGAGCCGTCGGCGGCGCGCCGCGTGATGATGTCGCCGAAGCCGTCGCGGTCCCAGTCGCCGGCGCTGATCAGCCGGTTGGACTTGCTGAGGTCCACCGCCATCGCGATCGGCTTGCCGGTGGCGTAGCCCGTGGTGGTCCTGCGGAGCGGGACCGTGAAGCCCATGCCGTCCGCGGCACGCCGGACGACGAGGTCGGGCAGGTCGCTGCCGGCCACGTCGGACTCGAGCTGCCGCCCGCTCGAACCCGACCTGGGCCTGCGCCGCGAGCCGGCGGATCTCCGGGATCTTGGCGTACAGGTACTTGCCGGGACAGGCGGTCGAGGCGGCGTCGCGGTGACCGTTGATCGCCTGGAAGTAGCGCGAGGTCACGAACTGCTTGGTCGAGGACGGGTTGACCCCGTGCAGCGACAGCTTCCAGCCGAACAGGGCGCCGTACGCCTGGATCATCGCCTGCGACGGCTGCACCTCCTCGAAGTTGCCGATCGCCGAGGCCGCGAACGCGTCGTCGTTGTAGCCGAGCGTGTGGGCGCCGACCACCGGGCGGTCGATCGCCGCCGTAGCGGCCCTCCCAGATCCGGCCGAACCGGTCGACCAGGTAGTTGTAGCCGACGTCGCTCCAGCCGCGGGACTGCGTGTGGTAGGCGTAGATGCCGCGCAGGATCGCGGGCACGTCCCTCGCGCCGGTAGTTGTTGGCGTTGACCGTGTGGTGCACGAACCCGGCGTGGACCTCGTAGTAGTGCAGCGAGCCCGGGTCGCGCATGCGCTCGTCGGCACCCCACTGGGCCCGCGAGTAGATCTGCGGCTTCGGCGTGTAGGACGCCGCCGCGAGCTCGACGTCGCCGTCCGAGGTCGGCAGCGCGGTCGCCACCGCCGGCTCGGCGTCACCGGCACCGGTGTCGATCGCGGGGAGCTCGCGCTCGGACGTCGTCGCGACGCCCGGGTCGATCACGGCCAGCGACAGGTCGGCGGGCGTCGGCTCCGCCGTGACGACCTTGACCTGCACCTGGTCGACCTCGCCGACGAGCAGCTCGTCGGTGCCGGGGCGGGCGCGGCGGCCCTCCTCGCTGTCGGGGTCGGGCCCGTGGTCGTCGTGGTAGCTCATCGCGAGCCAGTCCGACCAGCCGGACTCGTCGCGCGTGCGCACCTTGATCGAGATCTCGTCGTCCGGGACGACGTCGCCGTGCTCCCACGTGACGCCGACGGCGCCGTAGCCCGTCACCTTCTGCGGTGCGCTGACCAGCCGCGACCCGCCTCCGGGCGAGCTCTTCGTGCGGGCACTGGCGAGCATGCCCGGCACCACCCGCGCCCCGCGCGGCGCGGTCAGCCTGACCTCGCGCACGGTCGGGTCGACGACCGCCGTCGGCACCAGGGCCGGCTTGGTCTGCGCCGAGGCGTAGGCGCGCGAACTCGAGCGGGACCGACGAGCGCGCCGGCAGCGCCGACCCGGCCCCGCCGTCGCGCGCCGGCGGGCCGAGCTCGATCGAGATGATGCCGGCAGCCGGCGTCATGGCCGCACAGATGACACCGAGCACCAGCAGCTGCTGGCACCCCGTCACGAAGCGGTTGTGGATGCGGTTCGAACGTGGGGAAGACATGTTTTCGTTGCTCCAAAGTGCGAGGGGAAGAGTCACACGAGAAGCAACTGTCACAGCAGTAACACGGCTTTGGAAGAGGAACTGAGTAACTACAAACCTGTAATTTCCACTCGACACGCCGACACGAGCCAACTTTTCTCGACCGCCCGGAGCCCAGCTCGCCGACCTGTCCCGTTTCTAGGGACAGGTCAGCGCCAAGTCCGGTGACCCGTCCCGTTCTAGGGACAGGTCAGCGCCGAAGCTCGGCCGACCTGTCCCGTTCTAGGGACAGGTCAGCGCCAAGCCCGGTGACCCGTCCCGTTCTAGGGACAGGTCAGCGCCAAGCCCGGTGACCCGTCCCGTTTATGGGACAGGTCAGCGTCACCTCCCACTCCTCAACGGCACGGCGGGAGACCGCAGGCGGGCTGCGGGAGGTGGGGTGGGGGCGGACGGCCGGTGGGCCGGGCCCGGGGTGGGTCGCGTCAAGGGGCTTGGCCGCGGCGCCGGCGTACCAAGCAGCGGCAGCCCTACGAGAGCCGTCCGAGCGACGCGCCGCCGCAGCGACCCACCCCGGAGCCGGACCGCCAGGCCGGGAGCCCCCACCCCACCACCCGACCCACGGCTACAAGTCCCGTCGAGCCAACGCCCCGCCGCAGGCGGCACCGCGCCGAGGCGCTCGCCGGAGGCGATCCGCGCCGCAGGCGCGCACGCCAACCGCAACCGGAAGACCGACCGCGCCACCGACCCGAGAAACCCAAGACCAGGGCGAAGACCAAGGCCACGGTCAGATGTCGGCGCCGATCTCGTCGTCCATCTCTTCTTCCTCCTCCACCGACACGGGCACGTCCTCGTCGTCGTCGTCGAGGAACCGGATCCCCTCGTCGACGGGCCCGTCGAAGACCAGGCGGCCCTCGTCGAGGACGAGGGCGCGGCTGCACATGCGGCGCACGGAGGCGGAGGAGTGGCTGACGTAGAAGAGGGTGCGGCCGCCGTCGCGGACCTCCTCCATCTTGGCCAGGCACTTCTTCTTGAAGCGGCGGTCGCCGACGGCGAGGACCTCGTCGGCGAGGAAGATGTCGGACTCGGCGTGGATGGCGATGGCGAAGCCGAGGCGGGCGTTCTCGCCCGAGGAGTAGTGGCCGACCTGGCCGTCGAGCTTGTCGCCGAGCTCGGTGAAGTCGACGATGGAGTCGTACTTGCGGGCCGTCTCCTTGGCGCTCATGCCGAGGATGGCGGCGTTGAGGACGAGGTTCTCGTGGCCGCTGAGCTGCGGGTGGAAGCCGGCGCCGGTGGCGATGAGGCCGGCGATGCGGCCGCGGGTCAGCAGGGTGCCGGAGTCGGGGCGCATGACGCCGTTGA
Source organism: uncultured Actinomycetota bacterium (assembly GCA_963830575.1). Lineage (GTDB taxonomy): Bacteria > Actinomycetota > Actinomycetes > Propionibacteriales > Nocardioidaceae > Nocardioides. The sequence goes on along the minus strand of CAWHNR010000005.1, from coordinate 58,478 downwards.
TCATCTTGAGCAGGGTGCTCTTGCCGGAGCCGTTGTGGCCCATGAGGCCGATCGACTCCCCCTGCTCCACGGTGAACGAGACGTGGTCGATGGCGTTGAACTCGCGGATCGTCTCCTGCCCGCGCAGCTTGGCGACCGTCACCTGCTTGATGGTGCGCTGGAAGCGGCGGGTGAAGGTCTTGGTGACGTTCTCGACGCGGATCGACTCGGTCATCGCTGGATCATCCCCGGGTCACAACCGCTCGGGGATCTTGTTCTCGAGCCGCGTGAAGACGACCTGCCCGATCAGCAGGACGACGGCCGAGACGGCGACCATGACCAGGCCCCGGAGCAGCAGGTGGTCGGGCATGAGGGTCGGCTGGTCGGTCGACCCGGTCCAGAACGCCCGCTGGAACAGCAGGACGGCGTCCGCGATCGGGTTGAGCAGGTAGTACGGCTCGGCGGCGCCGAAGCGCTTGGAGACCATCTCGTAGCTGTAGATCATCGGCACGCCGAAGCGCACCAGGTTGGTGACGATGTTGACGACGCTCGAGACGTCGCGGAAGAACACGTTGGCCGCGCTGAACAGCAGGGCCAGGCCGGTGCCGAGGAGCATGATCAGGACGAGCCCGACGGCGAAGCAGACGATGCCGTAGACGTCGGGGGTCCAGCCGTAGAACACGGTGGCCGCGATCAGGATCACGATCTGCGGGCCCACGTGGTACAGCGAGACCAGCATCGAGGCGACGGGGAACATCTCCCGGGGCACCGCCATCTTCTTGACGATCTGCCGGTTGCGCACGATCGACCGGGTGCCGGCGTTGAAGGTCTCGCTGAAGAAGTGGACGATGATGATCGCCGAGAAGATGTGGATGGCGAAGTTCGGGATGTCGTCGTGCAGGTTGAAGATGACGCCGATGATGAAGAAGTAGATGAAGAACTGCGAGAGCGGGTTGAGGTAGGACCACAGCAGCCCGAGCAGCGACCCCTGGTAGCGCGCCTTGATCTCGCGCTGCACCAGCAGCTTGAGCAGGTACCGGCGCCGGAACACCTCGAGCAGCCCGGACGACGGGGCCGGGCTGCGCATCGGCTCCTTCGACAGGTCGTGTGGTGCGCCCGGGGGCGTCGCGACGGCGGTCACTCGTCGTCGTGGAAGGACTCGAGCCACGCCTCGGGCGAGGTCAGGTGCGGGCAGCGCCTCGCGGTAGCGGGCGCTGAGCTTCGGCCACTCCCGGTAGAGCCGGGCGTGCATGGCCGAGGACTTCGACATCTGGGCCGTGAACGCCTTGCGGTCGCGGCGGTGCCAGGCGGCGGTGCTGCCGTCGGCGGCCGAGACGATGGCGGAGTCGAAGTGCGCGAGGCGGTACCAGCGCTGGTCGACGTGGGGGATGATCCCCTCGGGGTGCTCGGCGGCGAGGTCGCGCGGCTTGGTCACCTGACGCACCAGGCCGGTCGCGGCCATCATGATCTTGCCGGAGCGGCTCGTCGGGATGCCGACGCCCTTGCCGCGCTTGTGCGGCTTCTTGAGCTTGGGCGCCGGGAACAGGTCGAGGTCGGTGCGCGGGCGGGCGTCGTCGAAGCCGGCACGCAGCTCGCGGATCTCGCCGAGCCGGCTGCGCAGGTCGCGGTGCATCCGCTCCGGGCCGTCGAGCACGTCCTGCAGCGCCATCATGATGATCTCGCCGGTGCTGTACTGCATCGAGATCAGCCGCTTGACGTGGTTCTCCATGCTCTCGAGCACCAGCCGGCCGCCGTGGTCGTACGGCGAGTGGAGCAGGGCCGAGACGAGCCGGTTGCGCTCGTGGAAGTAGGCCTGCCAGTCGAGGGTGTCGTCCTTCTCGGTCCACGGCACGTGCCAGACGGCGGCCCCGGGGAACGACACGGTCGGGAAGCCCGCGGCGCCGGCGCGCAGGCCGAACTCGCAGTCGTCCCACTTGATGAACATCGGCAGCGAGAGCCCGATCTCCTTGACGACCTGGGTGGGGATGAGGCACATCCACCAGCCGTTGAAGTCGACGTCGATGCGGCGGTGGATCCACTTGGCCGAGCGCATCGGGATCTGGGAGAAGTCGTGGCCGTGCGTCGTGGCCGGCGCGGGACCCCAGAACCAGCGCCAGCGCCCGACGGTCTCGCCGTAGGCGTGCATCACGGTGCGGTCGTAGAGGCTGAACATGTGGCCGCCGACGAGGGTCGGGGTCTTGGCCAGGTCGGCGAACGCGATCGCACGGCGGATGCCGTCGAGCTGGCAGACCACGTCGTCGTCGAGCAGCAGCACGTAGTCGGACAGGCCGGCCTCGACCGTCTCGTGCATCGCGCGCGAGAAGCCGCCCGAGCCGCCGAGGTTGGGCTGGGTGATCACGCGCAGCTTGTCGCCGAGGGCCTCGGCCGCCGCGGCGTACTGCGGGTGGTCGGCCACGGTCTGGTTGCCCTGGTCGACGACGATCACGTGGTCGACGATCTCGAGCAGCTCGGGGTCGCTCGCGATGTTGAGCAGCTGGTCGGTGCAGAAGTCGGGGCGGTTGAACGTCGTGATGCCCAGCGAGACCGTGCCCGACGTCAGCCGGTCGGTCTCGATGGCCCAGCTGGCACCCGCGAGCGTGAGCTCGTGCTCGCCGCCCTCGATGTCGAACCAGTACCAGCCGCCGTCGATGAACGGCTGCAGCGGCAGGTCGAGGCTGATCGTCTGCACTCCGGTGCCGTCGGCGCCCTCGCCGAGGGTGTCGACCGGCGTGGCGCTGTGGCGCAGCACGTGACCCTTGGACGTCGACCGGTAGACGATGAACGTGCCCTCGCCGCGCAGCGTGGCCTCGAGCCGGACGTGGGTGTAGTCGGTCCAGCGGCGCCAGTACCCGGCGGGGAACGCGTTGAAGTAGGCACCGAAGGTGATCCGGCGGCCCGGGTCGACGACGGTCTCGTGGTCGTCGTTGACGCGGCCGTAGCCCTGCAGCCCGACGTCGGGGTCGACGTAGCGGCCCTCGTCGTCACCGTCGACGTCGCTCTCACCGCCGCTGAGCGTGGTCACGGCCCACATGTAGAGGGAGCGGACGTCGAGGTCCTCGTCGGCGCGCATCAAGGTGCGCTGGACCACGCGGTGGCCGGTCTCGGGAAGGGCACTCGAGCCGGCTGTCGTCGCGGCCTCGGGGACTGTCACCACGGGTTGGGATCCTCGGGGTCAGGCGGTCATGGGCATCTCGCAGACTACCAAAGCCCACCTGTTCTGCTGACTTCGACGCGGCGTCGGCCGCGCTCCCCTCGAGGCGCCCTCAGCGGGCGCCGGCCAGCCCGGTGACGTGGCTCACGAACCCGGCGACGGCCTCGGCGGCGGCCGTCTCGTCGAGCGCGAGGTGCTCGAGGATCGTGTACCGGTCGGGCCGGGTGCCCGGCGCGGCGAGCACCGCGGCCACGAACTCGGCGTCGGTGATGCCGAGGTCGGCCGGCGTGGCGGCCAGCCCGTGGCGCCCGAGGCAGGCGTGCAGCTCGGCGAGCATCGCGTGGTCGCCGCGCAGGTAGGTGGCGAAGAGGGCCCCGACGCCGGCGATCTCGCCGTGGTCGAAGCGACCGGGGAACGCCTGGTCGAGGGCGTGCAGGATCTCGTGGCACGCGCCCGAGCACGGGCGCGACGTGCCGGCGACCGACATCGCCATGCCCGAGAGCACCAGGGCCTCGGCGAGCACGACCAGGAAGTCGTCGTCGCGGATCGAGTCGGTGCGCGCGAGCACCGCCTGCGCGGCCGTGCGCGCCAAGGCCATCGCCAGCCCGTCGACGGGCTCGCCCCGCTCGCGGGAGGCCAGCAGCCAGTCCTCGATCGCCGAGAGGTTGCTGACCACGTCGCCGACGCCGGCCGCGACCAGCTTGGCCGGGGCGGCCCGCACGTAGTCGAGGTCGACCACGACGGCGATCGGCATCGCGACCCCGAACGAGCCCTTGCCGTGCGGGTGCTCGAGCGAGGCGACCGGCGAGCACAGGCCGTCGTGGGCGAGGTTGGTGGCGACCGCGACCATCGGCAGCGCGGCGCGCATCGCGGCGTACTTCGCGACGTCGAGGGTGCGCCCGCCGCCGATCGCGACCACGGCGTCGTAGCCGCGGCGGCCGAGCAGCTCCTGCAGCCGGCCGGCCTCCTCGAGGCTGGCGCCGTCGACCACCTCCATCGTCGCCTCGGGCAGCGAGGACTCGATGCGGCCCCAGATCTCCTCGCCGGTCGAGCGGCCCCACCACGACCATCACGTTGCCCGTGGTCGAGAGGTAGTTCTCGTGCAGCAGCTCGGGCAGCCGGTCGACGGCGCCCGCACGGATGTCGACGACCAGCGGGCTGGCCAGCATCCGCGCTAGTAGAGGCACGCGATGTCCCGGGCCTTGGCGAGGTCGACGTGGTCGTCGACCTCGACCCAGCGGGTGCCGTCGGGGATCGGGACGGTGCCCACGAAGCCGCCGTTGTCGACCAGGTGCTGGTAGCCGTCCTCGTAGTAGAGGTCGGGGTCGCGCTCGAAGGTGGCCTGCAGCGACGCCGCGAGGTCGGCCGCGGCCGCGCCCTCGATCAGCGTGGCGCCGATGTACTCGGCGTAGGCGGTGGCGGGGTCCATCAGCTTGGTGATGCGGGTGACTCCCCCGTCGTCGCCGACCTGGACCTTCATCTCCTCCTCGGCCAGCTGCTTCTGGGTGTCGACGGCGAGCAGGATGCCGGGCCCGCGGTTGGCGAGCAGCGTCTCCTCGACCGACACCGGGTGCACGGTGTCGCCGTTGACCAGCAGCGCGCCGTCGGTGAGCAGGTCGCGCGCGCACCACAGCGAGTAGGCGTTGTTCCAGATCTCCGCCTTGTCGTTGAAGACGAGGGTGAGGTTCACGCCGTGCTTGGCCTCGAGCTCGGCCTTGCGCTCCTCGACCGCCCCGGCGGCGTAGCCCACCACGACGGCGACGTCGCGCAGGTCGACGGCCGCGAGGTTGGCCAGCGCGATGTCGAGGATGGTGCGCCCGTCGTCGTCGACCGGCACCAGCGCCTTCGGGAGGGTGTCCGTGTAGGGCCGCAGCCGCCGTCCGGCCCCTGCTGCCAGCACCATCCCGATCACGTGCGCTCCTGTCCTCGTGCTGTCCGTCGTGCTGTCGTCGCCGCGCCCTCGGGTGACACCGCGTGTGCCCGCGCCGGTGGGCCGGCGAGGGCGGGGGTCACGCTATCGTGCCGGTGTGACGACCAGTGGCCAGCGCGGCTCCCGCGCGAAGCAGTGGCTCGCCCAGCGACGCGGCAGCGTGTCCGGCGCGGGCGGGGGCGACCTCGCCGAGCGGGTCAAGGTCCTCGAGGACGAGGTGCAGGAGCTGCGCCGGCTCAACCGCCGCCTGGCCGAGCTGATGGACGTCGTCGAGGAGCTCGTCGTCCCGCTCAGCCAGCGCGACGAGGCCAAGGTCCAGGCCTACGTCGACAGCCACTCGACCGTCCTGTGACGGGCGGCTGCTGAGTGGCTGACCGCGTCTACGTGCACGCAGGTCTGCCCAAGACCGGCACGACCTTCCTGCAGACGACCCTGTGGCACAACCGGCGCAAGCTGCGCGCCCAGGGCTTCCTCTACCCCGGGTCGCGCCCGGCTCGACCACTACGACGCCCACCACGACCTGCGCCGCACCACCGCCTCCGCGGTGCGCGAGGACGGCGCCTGGGCCCGGCTCGATCAGGCCCCTCGCCACGTGGGAGGGCAACGGGCTGGTCTCCCACGAGTTCTTCTGCATCTGCACCCGCAACCAGGTCGCCCGCGTGGTCTCCGAGCTCGCGCCCGCCGAGGTGCACGTCGTGGTCACCGTGCGCGACTACGTGCGCCAGTGCCCGGCGGTGTGGCAGGAGGCGCAGAAGATGCGCAGCCACGACAGCAGCTTCGACGACTTCATGAAGGCCGCCTTCGAGGGCGGGCCCGGCGCGCCCCGGGGCGCGTGGAGCTGGGACTCCCAGGACGTCGAGAAGGTGCTGGCCCGCTGGTCCTCCGCGGTGCCGCCCGAGCGGATCCACGTCGTCACCGTGCCCGCGCCCGGGTGCCCCGCGCGACCTGCTGTGGCACCGCTTCTGCGAGGTCGCTCGGGATCGACGACACCGGCTTCGACCTCGACGTGCACTACCCGAACGAGTCGCTCGGGGCACCGCAGGCGGCGCTCGTGCGCAAGGTCAACCAGCACCTCTCCGGCGTCCTGCTCGACGGGCCGGTGCGGCACCGCTGGGTCCGCCGCTACTTCGGGCACGAGGTGCTGGTGCCGCAGAAGGGGCCGCGGTTCGCGCCTCGCGAGGAGTACGTCGACCTGCTCCGCGCCCGCGCCGCCCAGGCCGCCCGCACCATCGAGGAGGGCGGCTACGACGTCGTCGGCGACCTCGCCGAGCTCACCAGCGGTGAGCGCCGGCACCGGCCCGCACCCCGACGACGTCACCGACGGCGAGCTGCTCGAGGTCGCCACCCGCGCGATCGAGCAGATGATCCGCGACATGCGCGAGATGACCATGGAGCGCGACCGCTGGCGTGCCCTGGCCCGCGGCGGTGCCGACGGCGGTCGGCTTCTCGCGGCTGGTGCGCCGGGTCCGGGCCCGCGCGCGCGCGGCGCGGCCAGCCGGCGAGCCGGACGAGCCCGACGAGCCCGACCACGAGGAGGTCGCGTGAGCGCCGACTCCCCCGCAGCCCCCGCGGCCTGACCGTCGACGACCGGTCGATCGTGCTGCCGGCCGACCTCGACCCCGACTCGCACCTACGACGTGCTCCTCAACGGCCTGCACGTCTGGTCGCTGCAGCCCAGCCGCGACACCACCCCCAGGGCGGCGGGCTCAGGGCCGAGTGGCCCAAGGCCCTGCGCCGCTACCTCGTCGGCCAGTGCGACGTCGTCCTCCGCCAGCACCTGAGCGAGGAGCCGCTCGCCACCGGCCACCACGTGTTCGAGGGCCGACGACGACGTCGAGGTCGAGGTCATCGACAAGCAGCGGCAACCCGCTCGTCCTCGACAAGTACATGCCGCCTCACCCGGCCGCTCTCGGCCGAGGGCGACGCCACCCTCGAGGAGTTCCTCGACCAGGTCGAGACGCCTGCTGCGACGACCTGCGCGACAAGGCCGGCGTCCCCGCGTTCATCTCCTACGGCACCCTCCTCGGCGCGGTGCGCAACGGCCGGCTGATCGGCCACGACAACGACGTCGACATCGCCTACGTCAGCGAGCAGCCGACGCCGGTCGACGTCGTCCGCGAGGGCTTCCGGGTCGAGCGGGTGCCTGGCCGAGGCCGGCTGGTCGGTGCGCCGCGGCTCGGGCACCCGCCTCAACGTGCGCATCAGGCAGCCGCGACGGCACGATGCGCTTCGTCGACGTCTTCACCGCGCACTGGGTCGAGGGCGTGCTCTACATGCCGTCCGACACCGGGCTTCGAGCTGCCGCGCGAGACGATCCTGCCGCTCACCACCGTCGAGCTGCTCGGCCGCCCGATGCCGGCACCGGCCGACTCCGACCGGCTGCTCGCCGAGACCTACGGCCCGGGCTACCTCGTCCCGGACCCGTCGTTCAAGTACGAGACCCCGGTCTGGCTCTCGCGCCGCCTCGGCGGGCTGGTTCGGCGGGCTGCGCACCGACCGCAAGGCGTGGGACGCCTTCTACGCCGGCCCCAGCAAGCAGGTGCCCAACGCCCCGTCGAGCTTCGCCACCTGGGTGCACGAGACCTACCCGTCGACCCGCCCGCTCGTCGACCTGGGGGCCGGCACCGGCCGCGACTCGCGGTTCTTCGCGCGCCAGGGTCGCGAGGTCACGGCCGTCGACTACGTCTTCGGCGTGCTGAAGCGGTGGGCCGACCGCAAGCCCGAGCCGCCCGTGCTCCGCGAGGTCCTCAACCTCAACGACTACCGCCACGTCGCCTCGCTCGGCCACCGCCTCAGCCGCACCGAGGAGCCCGTCGACCTCTACGGCCGGTTCCTGCTGCACGCGCTCGACGAGACCGGCCGCGAGAACCTCGTGCGCCTGGCCTCGATGTCGCTGCGCCGCGGCGGCCTCCTCTTCCTCGAGTTCCGCACCGGGCAGGACCGGCGGCGGCCGCACCACTTCGACAACCCGCGCCGGCGCTTCCTCGACGTCGGCGGCGGTGGTCGCGCAGCTCGAGGCCGCGGGCGGCCGGGTCGCTGCACCGCGAGGCCGGCACCGGGCTCGCGCCCATGAAGGACGAGGACCCGCACGTGGCGCGGCTCGTCGTCAGCTTCGCCAGCGAGAACAGCTGAGCGCCGGAGGCCGGCGAGCCTGCGGACGACGCGCTCCCGCAGCCGCGGGGCCCCGCCCGGCCCGCCGCGTCCGGCGCGCGGCGCGCTCCTCGGCCTGCTCGACCAGCATCGCCGCCACGACCTCGGCGTACGCCGCCGCGAGCTGCTCGGCGGCGACGTCGTCCGGGTGGGTGGGCACGCCCTGCACCTGCGGGGGCACCAGCTCGGACAGCCGGCCGTGCACCACGTACCCGCGCTGCCGGATGGCGCGGTTGCGCTGCTTGGCCACCGTGCGGAGCGTCTGGGTCAGCTTGCGCGGCGCCTGGGGCCGCGGCGAGGTCTGGGCGGCGAGCAGCTGCTCGGCGAACTGGTCCTTGACGACCCGCGCGTAGGCGGGCTGCCTGATCCGCCCCGCCAGCGCCTGGTTGACCGAGCGGAGCAGCTGCACCTGGACGACGCCCAGCGCGGCGTTGCGCGTGGGCTTGCGGGCCCGCGGCGGGTCGGGGTCGAGGCCGGTCGCGTCGAAGCCGCAGGCCTCCGCGAAGCGCTGCCACAGCACCCGCGGGTCGGCCCCCGCCGGCGGCGCCACGACCACGTGCACCCGGTCGGGGGCCAGTCCGGAGGTCCAGCGGTCGAGGATCGCGATGGTGTCGTGGTGGCGCCAGAACCCCTCGCTGAACCGGCCCTCGCGCATCAGTCGGGTCGCCCGCCTCTGAGAACTCGCGGAAGGAGCGCTGGCCGCCGTTCTTGACGCGCTCCTGCCACTCCGAGGTGATCTGGCGCGCGAGGTCGCGCACCGTGACGACCACGTGCAGGTCGACGCCCTCGAGCTCGGCGAGCGCGCGCGCCGCCTGCTCGGGCTCGACGCCCGCCAGCAGCTCGTGGCTCATCACGGTGGTGCCGCGGTGCTCGCGGGCGCCGCGGCAGAGCCGGGCCCACGTCCCGTCGACGGTCTCGGGCGCCAGGCCCCAGAAGGCGTGCGCCTCACCGACCTCGACGGCGGCCCAGAACATGTCGCGCTGGCGCTCCCCCGGCAGCTCGACGCCGGCCTGGGCCAGCGCGTCCCGGTTGGCCCAGAGCGCGTGCTGCAGGAACGTCGTCCCGCTCTTGGGGGTGCCGATGTGCAGGACGACGCGCGGCCGCTCCTGCCCTCCGCCCAACGCGTCCGCTCCTTCGCCGAGGCACCGCCGGCCCGACGTCCGGGCCGTGCCGAAGCCTAGTGGCCGGTGCTACGGAGCGGTCGGCGTGGTCGGGTCGGTGGGCTCGGTCGGCTCGGTCGGGTCCGTCGGCTCGGTCGGCTCGGTGGGCTCGACCAGGATCGGCTTCATCGTCAGCACCCGGAAGGTGACGAGGAGCGAGCGGTGGTCGGAGTTCATCCGGCCGATGATCCGCTGGCTCACCGGCTGCAGGGCCCGGCGGTTCTCGGCGTAGACGTAGTCGATGAGACGGGTGTCGTTGCCGTTGCCGAGGTGGTGGGTGCCGATCTTCGGCTCGCCGAGCACCTCGTAGCTGGCCCGCAGGCTCTCCAGCCCCATGTTGTAGTACGGGAACATCTTGGGGGCGAGCACGCGGTCGCGCCGGAAGTTCACGTTGAGGTCGCCCGTCACGAGGAACAGGCCGCCGCTCCCGGCACGCACCCTCTCGATGACCGCCCGCAGGCCCGCCATGTGCTTGCGGTAGATGCCGAGCCGCGCCTTCATGGCCATGTTGGGGCCACCGCTGCGGCCCTGCACCGACGGCACGGCGTGGTTGTTGAGGATCTGGATGCGGCGCTTGGTCACCAGGTCGCGCAGCGCGACGCGGTTGACGTACTTCGCCGCGATCGTCGACGGGCCGGCGCCCTTCTTGCCGACGAAGGTCGGCTCGGTGACCTGGACCGACTCCGCCTTCAGCAGCGCGAACCGGTCGGTCCTGAAGAGGATCGGCGTGCTCGCCGAGGTCGCCGGCAGCGGGGCGTACATGTCGTAGACGCAGGTCTCGCAGTCGACGAACGTCGCGCGCACCAGCTGGCGCTTCGCGGGGCTCCCCATCTCCTGCAGGGTGACGATGTCGGGGTTGCCGTCGGTGATCAGCCGGGTGATGTCGGCCATCGACTTCTCGGTCTTGACCCAGGCCGCGACGTTGAAGGTCGCGATGCTCAGCGGGGCCTCGGTGATGTACTGCGGCTCCTCGGGCTCCGGGTCGTCGGCGCGCGCCTGGCCCGTGCCGGCGAGGCCCGGGGTGAGGACGGCGATCGCGAGCGCGAGCCCGAGTCCGGTGGCACGACGGGGGGATCGTCCAAGCATCGTGGAATCTCCTGCTGCAGTTCGGGGAAGACGGCGTGTCGCCGCGGGCTGCGAGCGATCCTGGTGGTAGGCGACGCCGCTCGAGTACCGTAGACCACACCAAGCCCACCTGTCACACAAGTCACAGAAATCGACCCCCGGACGCCGTGTCGTCCGGTCGCGACGACCGGGACGTCTGCTAGGGCTGGCGCAGTCGGCGGTACAGGCCGCGGGCCTTGTCGAGGGCCGGCCGCTCCTCGGCGGCCTGGCTCAGCGCGGTCCGGATCGGACGCCGCTGCATCGCCTCGACGGTCTCGCTCTGCTGCCCGTGCTGCATGTTGCGCAGGTTGATGGCGTCGAGCAGCCCGGTGATGGCCGCGATCGCGTCGGCCAGCATCGCCTCGTCCGACGGGACGGCGTAGGCGTCGGCGTCGGAGGCGGCAGCCACGGCGGCGTCGTCCGGCACGAGGTCGTCGAGCGAGCCGATCACGTCGACGCCCATGGCCCCCAGGCGCTCGGCCACCCGCTCGGACTCGGCGCGGGCGAAGGCGGCGTCCTCGGGCGTGAGCTTGAGCGGGGTGCCGCCGGTCTGACCGCCGAGGATGCCGTGGGCCAGGATGTCCTTGACGACGTTCGAGTACGGGCCGGGGTGAGGCAGCAGGTCGCCGAGCGCGATGTTGACCCGGCGCAGCACCTCCGCCTGCTCACGACCGAGCGACGGGTTCGTGCGCGAGGCGCTGAGCTCGAAGGCCGCCGGGTCGAGGCCGAGCAGGCCGGCGAACCGGTCCCACAGCAGCGCCCCGGGTGAGCCCTTCGGCGGCACCGTGATCACGTGGACCCGCTCCTGCGGGATCCGCGAGCCCCAGCGCTGCGCGAGGTCGGCGTAGTCCTGCACCAGCCAGAACCAGCCCCTGCGCTCCGGCGCCTGCTCGCGGATCCGCCCGACGAACTCGCCGAGGGTGCTCTTGTTGCGGTGCTTGACGTGCTCCTGCCACTCCGCGGTGACCTGACGCACGTAGTCGCGAGCGGTGATCACCACGTGCACCTCGACGTCGGCGCCGAGCCAGCCGACCGCCTTGTGCGCCTGGTCCTTGTCGGCAGCGGCGAACAGCTCGTGGGAGATGAGCACCGTGCCGCCGCGGCTGCGCGCGTCGTCGCTCAACCGGTTCCAGGCGCCGACCGACTCGTCGGGGTGGGGCGGACCGGCGACGCCGCGGACGTCGAGGGTGGCGAGGAAGTGGTCGTTGAACCGCTCCCCCGGCAGCTGGAGCCCCTGCGACTCGGCGAGGGCGCGCTGGGACCACAGGACCTGCTGCAGGAAGGTCGTCCCGGTCTTGGGCGACCCGACGTGCAGGTAGATCTGCTGGGCCATCAGGCGTACGGCAGGCGGCGGGAGTGGGCGCGGATGACGTCCCAGTTGTGCCGGTACGCCTGGTAGGCGGACTTGAGGTTGATGTTGACCGAGGTCTCGTCGCCCAGCGACAGCGAGCCGTTCACCCAGTTCTGCGAGCCGGTGCTCACCAGGAACGCCGAGCTGTCGTCCTTGTAGGTGCCCTTGACCAGCAGGTACTTGGCGTGGGTGCGGACGTCGACGTAGCCGTCGAGGTCCATGTCCCAGCGGGAGTCGTAGAGGTTGATGCGTCCCGCCCCGGCGGCGTTGCGCAGCCGCTCGGCGATCTGGCGCGACGGGGCGCCGTAGATGATCGAGACGCGGCACCCGTTGTGCGCCAGGTCGAGCAGGCGGTCGACGAGGTAGTTGCCCCGGCTGCCCTTCCAGAAGAACATCGAGATGTGGATCTCGGTGGGTCCGAAGGCGCTGGTGCACCGGACGTTCTTGAGGTCGCGGAGCGTCGGGTCGTTGCGCTTGCCGCCCTTGCGGATCGGGAAGAACCGGCTCGTGATCGGACCGTCGACGATGTACTCCGTCTGGTTGTTCGCCCGCACCTCCTTGGTCAGGGCACGGTGCACCATCAGGTAGTACTTGTAGCTCTCGGGCCGCTCTCGCATGATGTACATGTCGTTCCAGCCGAGCTTGGCCCCGCCCCGGTTGATGTTCGAGGAGCTGATCATCACCACGTTGCGCGACTTGCCGGTCTTGGAGAACAGGTAGAACTTGCTGTGCATGTTGCCGCCGGAGCCGGCGTTGCGGCAGCCGCCGTCGCAGACCTTGACGTAGCTGCCGTCCTTGCCCCACGTGCGTGAGGCGGTGATCGGCTGGTCGAGGCTCGCGCGGGCCTGGGTGCGCGACATCAGCACCGGGTCCTCGTCGACCAGCTGGCGCTGGGCGTAGCCCCAGCCGCGCTTGTCGCCGTCGCGGTCCCGCTTCTTGCGGAGCTTGCGCCCGCACGGACCGGTCTTGGGCTTCGAGTCGGCCTTGCCGTCGCCGTCGGTGTCGTGGATGTTGTCGCCGTTGAGCGCGGAGATGAGGCGCCGCGAGTTGCGGTTGACGATGTCGTCGTCGAGCACCACCCGGATGTCGACGCCCCGCTGGCAGGCCTCGATCATGGCCGTCACGGACGCCGTGTGGTCCATCAGGTAGGTCGCGATGGTGATCGTCGGGTTCGGGTGGTACTTCGTCGGGCCCGGCACGCCGCGGATGGCCTGGGCGATGCGGCTCACGATGTTGTAGTTCTGCGCCTTGGTCCCCCACGGGTTCGGGACGTTGAAGACGGCCTCCTGGGTCTGCCGGCGCGGGGGCCTGGCCCTGCCCTGGGGGCTCTTCCCGGCGGCGACGGCGGTGAAGCCCGTGCCCGCGGCCGCGCCGCCACCGTTCGTGGCGCCGCCGGCGCTGGGCGCCACCGTCGTCAGCGCGCCGACGACGACGGCGATCGCGATCAAGGGGGCAAGCCGGCGCATCTGGTCTCCGGGGAAGTGAGGTGTAGGAGTGCCGCAAGAGGGCGGCGCCATCATACGTGCCGGGGATCGGGTTCGAGGGATTCCTCAACTGTGGGGCGCGTCCCGCCGATCACCAGGGTGAGGCTCGGCTTCGTGGTCCCCGGAGCACGGTGGGTCGACTAGAATCAGTGAGGCTCGCCACTCGGCGACGACGACGACGACATGACGACGACACGGAGCGGGGCAGGCTGGTGACTGGCAAGCGCGTGCTGCGTCCAGGCATGGCCGACCGCGTCCGCCGGTCGGCGGTCACCGGTGTCACCGTGGTCGCCCTCCTCGCCGCTGCCGGCTTCGTGCTGACCCGGGGTGCCGGTGACGACGCGGCGATCGACCCGACCTCCGAGGGCGCCGCCACCCAGGTGGTGCCGACGCCGGAGCCCACCACGCCGACCGCCACCGAGAGCCCCTCGGAGGCGACGACCACCAACCCGGCTCCGCGGATCTCGCCCCGGACGAAGCACGAGAACCGCAAGCGCAACCGGGCCGAGACGACCCGGGGCACCCTGGTCAGGCTCGCCGAGCGACTGGCCGACCAGGCCGACGACGAGGACGTCGTCGAGGTCGTGCCCACCACGTTCCGCGCCGCCAGCTTCAACGTCCTCGGCGACTCCCACACGGCCGCGCGGGGCAACAAGCCCGGCTACGCCTCGGGCACGTCCCGGATGGCCGGCGCCGTCCGGGCGCTGCGCGCCCAGAACATCGACGTGGTGGCGCTGCAGGAGTTCGAGCAGGTCCAGAAGGGCGCGTTCCTCCGGGCCACCGCGGGGCGGTGGAGCTACCACGTCGCCGACTCCCGGGCGCGCGACGCCCTGGCCTGGCGCGAGGACACCTGGGCCTACGTCGACGGCGGCTTCCGCAACATCCCCTACTTCCACGGGAACCCCGCGCCGATGCCGTGGGCGCTGCTGCAGCACCGCGTCACCGGCCAGCAGATGTACTTCATCAGCGTGCACAACCCCACGAGCAACCCCCGACGGGGCAACAACGACCGCCACCGCGTCACGGCCACCCGCATCCAGATCGCCCTGGCGAACGAGATGCAGGCGACCGGGATCCCGGTCGTGCTCATGGGCGACTTCAACGAGCGCGACCAGGCCTACTGCATGGTCACCGCCGGCGCCGCGATGACCTCGGCCAACGGCGGCTTCGGCGGCCCGCCGTGCCAGCCCCCGTCCAAGATCGGCATCGACCACATCTTCGGCACCGCCGGCATCGTGTGGTCCGGCTACTCCCGCGACGACAGCGTCCGGGCGCGGGGCATCACCGACCACCCGCTCGTCGTCGCGACCGGCACCTACACGCCGCCCACCCCGCTGCCCGAGACGATGACGGGCTCCGACGGCTGACCCCGACGGTGGTTGAGGAGCTCCCGCTAGGGAGCGTCTCGAAACCCGGTGACGTCCATGGCTTCCCTCGCGGGGTCCTTCCGGTCCAGCGGTTTCGAGACGGTCGCCAGCGCGACCTCCTCAACCAGCGCGACCTCCTCGACCACCGTCGAGGCGACTACTCGTCGACCCCGCCGCTGGTGAGCGGCGCTCCGTCGGCGAAGTGCGGACGCAGCTTGTTCTCGAACATCGACAGCGCCGAGCCGATGGCCATGTGCATGTCGAGGTACTTGTAGGTGCCGAGCCTGCCGCCGAAGAGCACCATCGGCTCCTTCTTGGCCAGGTCGCGGTACTTGAGCAGCTTGGCGCGGTCCTCGGCGGTGTTGATCGGGTAGTACGGCTCGTCGTCGTCCTCGGCGAAGCGGGAGTACTCGTGGACGACGATCGTCTTGCCGGGCAGGTAGGTGCGCTCGGGGTGGAGGTGCTTGAACTCCAGGATCCGGGTGAAGGGCACGTCCTGGTCGTTGTAGTTGACCACGCCGGTGCCCTGGAAGTCGTCGACGTCGAGGGTCTCGGCCTCGAGGTCGACGGTGCGCCACGACAGCCGGCCCTCGCGGTTGCCGAAGTACTCGTCGACCGGGCCGGTGTAGACGATCGGGACCTTGCCCTTGTACTGCTCGGCGACGCCGGTCGGCCGGGTCGAGGAAGTCGGTGTCGAGCTGGACGGTGATGTTCGGGTGGTCGGCCATCCGCTCGAGCCACGCGGTGTAGCCGTCGGTCGGCAGGCCCTCGTAGGTGTCGTTGAAGTAGCGGTTGTCGAACGTGTAGCGGACCGGGAGCCGCGTGATGATGTCGGGGCTCAGCTCGGTCGGGTCGGTCTGCCACTGCTTGGCGGTGTAGCCCTTGATGAACGCCTCGTAGAGCGGGCGCCCGATCAGGCTGATCCCCTTCTCCTCGAGGTTGGTGGCGTCCTTGGTGTCGATCTCGCTGGACTGCTCGGCGATCAGGGCGCGGGCCTCGTCGGGCGTGTGGCTCCGTGCCGAAGAACTGGTTGATGAGGCCCAGGTTCATCGGGCAGCGAGTAGACCTGGCCCTGGTACTTGCCGAAGACCCGGTGCTGGTAGCCGGTGAAGGTGGTGAACCGGTTGACGTACTCCCAGACCTGCGCGTTGGAGGTGTGGAAGAGGTGGGTGCCGTACTTGTGCACCTCGATGCCGGTCTCGGGGTCGATCTCGGAGTAGGCGTTGCCACCGAGGTGGTAGCGCCGCTCGATGACGAGGACCTTCAGGCCCAGCTCGGAGGCACAGCGCTCGGCGATGGTGAGGCCGAAGAAGCCGGATCCGACGACGACGAGGTCAGGGTCGGAGGCGTCAGGCTCGGCCGACTGGTCTCGGATCGGGTCGGGGTGCTCGACGGTGGCGGAAGACACGATGGACGAGTCTACGGACTGCGTCACAGGTTCCGCCGCAACGCCGCGCCTCGAACGCATCACATCGAGGCCGTGGATACCGGACAAAGGAGCCCTCGCGCCATGCAGGATTCCGTGCTCATGGAGGACGGCCTCGTCGCGGCGACCGCGGAGTGCGTCGGTGCCGCTGCTCGAGCGCAACTTCGGCTACGCCTGGGCCGCCGGCATCGCCATGGCCGTCGGCGACGGTCGTGTTCTCGGTGATCGCCGAGCTGCCGATCCGCGACCCCGACAGCCTGATCCCCGGCTACATCCGCTTCCCGGCGATCGTGCTTCGGCGCGGTCGCTCCTCGACGTCGTCCCGCGCCTCGTGCACCGGGCGCGCGGGCGCCGCTCGCACCTACGGCACGACGTTCCGCGACGATCATGCGCGAGCGCTGGACCCGCGCCCACTGCCTGTTCGCCCTCGGCGGCGTCGGCGCCTGGTACCTCACCTACGCGACCTTCCGCAACCTCAAGAGCTTCGTGCCGTTCGTCAACGAGCAACAACTGGGACGCCGAGCTGCGCCACATCGACCGCGTCCTGTGGTTCGGCCACGACCCCGCCGTCGTGCTGCACGACCTGTTCGGCACCGGCTGGGCCGCCCACTTCTTCTCCGGCGTCTACTTCGTGTGGATCGGCCTGGTGCCGATCAGCATCGCGATCGCGCTCGTCTGGACCCGTCACACGACCGCCGGCTCCTGGTACGTCACCGCCGTCGCCTTCGACTGGATGCTCGGCGCCGCGGTCTACCTGGTCGTGCCCGTCGACCGGCCCGGTCTACACCGCCGCCCAGCGCGACCAGTTCGCCGACCTGCCGCACACCTACAACACCGACGCTCGCCGACTCGCTGCTGGGACGACCGGGTGAAGGTCCTCGGCGACGTCTTCGGCTCCGGCACCCTGCAGACGATCGCGGCGTTCCCGTCGCTGCACGTCGGGATCATGGTGACGATCTGCCTGATCGTCGAGTACGTCGGCCTGGCCCGCTGGATCCGCGTCGTCTCCTGGGTCTTCCTCGGCCTGACCGTCCTCGCCACGCTCTACCTCGGCTGGCACTACTTCGTCGACGTCCTCGCCGGTGCGGCCGTCGGCTCGGTCACCGTGTGGGCCGCGGCCCTGGCCACCGGCAACCACGTCGGCCTGCGCCCCAGGCTCGCACCGCGAGTCCGACGAGCTCGTCGACGCCTCAGCTCGCCGCCGGATCGTCTCGATGATCGCGGTCGTCGAGATGGCGGGCGTCGCGGCAGGTAGACGACCTCGCACACGTCACCCAGCTCGGTCGAAGCGGCCCTCCCAGTCGACGCCTCATCGACGAGCACGTCCGGCGGAGTACTTGCTCGACGGCAGTGGCGCTTGAGCTCGAGGACGTCTCCGGTCGAGGGACGACCTCGTCGACCGCCTTGAGCGCACCGATGATCGACATCCGCTCCTCCTCGGTGAACACCGGCGCCCGGTCCTTCTTCGACAGGTTGAGGGCGTCGCGAGGAGACGCCGACGACCAGGCGGTCCGCCCAGCGCCGCTCGGCCCGCTCGACGATGCGGAGGTGGCCGACGTGGAAGACGTCGAAGGTGCCGAAGGTGATGACGGTGCGCGAGGCGCGTCGCTCGTGACGTCGGTCATGGCGCAGATGATGACATCGGCGGGCGGGCCTCGGGAGAGAGCTCGGCGAGCGCCGCGCGCGTCGCGGACGGCGCGCACGCACGTTGCGGGCCTCGGCGCGGCCCGCCGCGCAGCGGGCTGAGCAGCACCACCACGAGCGCGACCAGCCACGGCTTGAGCCGCACCAGCGCGTTGGTCGCCGTAGCGGCGGTGGACGACGAAGAGGTTGCGGTACATGTAGTAGCCCTTCCAGCCGGCCAGGTCGTGCTGCTGGTCGAAGGACAGCTGGCGCACCAGGACGGCGTCGCGGACCGCCCAGATGCGGTAGCCGGCGCGGCGGGCGCGCAGGGCGTAGTCGAGTCGTCGTAGAAGATGAAGTAGGCCGGGTCGGGCAGGCCGATCGCGGTGACGACCTCGCGGCGGACCAGGAAGCCCTCGAAGGCGACGTTCTCGACCTCGACGCGCTCGGGCATGGCGGCGCGGGTGCCGTAGTCGGTCTCGACCATGGCGGTCTTGGGCTTGATCGCCAGCGGGTTGCGAGGTCGAAGCGGGTGGCGGCCTTCTCGACCAGGGCGCCCGACAGGTCCTCGCGCACCGAGGTCAGGCAGGCCTCGTCGTGCGCCATCAGCACGGCGAGGCAGTCGGGGGCGGGACGACGTCGTCGTCGATGAGCCAGATCCGGTCGAGGCCGCGCTCGTAGGCCGTGCGCACGCCGACGGTGGAAGCCGCCCGCTCCCCCGGTGTTGTCGTCGAGGTGGATCCGCTCGAGCGCCAGGCCGGCTGGTCGCGGCGTCGAGGACGGCGCGGGTGTGGTCGGTGCTGGCGTTGTCGACCACGACGACGAGGTCCGGCACGCGGGTCTGGGCGGCGAGCCCGTCGAGCACGCGGGCGAGCAGGTCGGCGCGGTTGTAGGTGACGACGACGACGGCGACGCGTCTCGCCGGGCCGCTCACGGCAGGTACCTCCGGTGGCCGGTGAAGTCGCCGCGCAGACCGGCGTACGCCGCCCGCGCGCTGAGTCGCGATCCGGCCCGGCTCGGCGACGGGTGAGCAGGTAGAACCACACGGTCTTGACCCAGAACATCAGCACGTGCGGCCAGCCGCGGTAGGTGCGCAGGTTGACGGTGTTGTTGCGCGCCATGCAGTAGTGCTTGAGGTCGCTCGGCGTGTGGTTGTACGTCGTGCGGCCGACCATCATCGGCGTGCCGAGGTCGTCGGTGGCCGGGTGGCGGAAGTGGGCGTCGACGACGGTGGCGATGCGGGCGCCGGCGCGCTCGGCGCGCCAGAGGTACTCGACGTCGTCGCCCCAGATGAAGAACTCCGCGCGGGGCACGCCGATGCGCTCGACCAGCTCGCGGGTGACCAGGACGCCGTTGAACGGGATGACGACGCCGGGCACGAGTCCGTCGACGCGCGGCCGCCTCGACCTCGGCCATCCGGTGCACGACGCGTGGTGCCGCCGGGCAGCCGGATCGGGAAGCACAGCCGGCTCGGGGTCCTGCTCGGCCAGCACCGCCGGGCCCCAGAAGTCGAGGTCGCCGTCGTGCTCGAGGAGCCGGCCGAGGCAGCCCGGCTGTCGGGCAGGCCGTCGTCGTCCATCAGCCAGACCAGGTCGGCGCCGCGCTCGAGCGCCCAGCCGAGCCCGTCGGCGAAGCCGCCGGCCCCGCCGGTGTTGTCGGCGAGGGTGCGCGCGACGACGCGGTCGACGCCGTCCTGAGCGGCGAGCCAGGCGCCGGTGCCGTCGGTCGAGGCGTTGTCGACGACGAGGATCTCGGCGACGCCGCGGCTCCTCGCGCAGCCGGGCGACCAGGCGCTGCAGGAGGGGGAGGCGGTTGAACGTCACCACCACCGCCGTCACCTCCGCACGCCCCGAACCCTAGTGTGGACGCGTGGAGACCGACGACATCACCGCCCTCCTCCAGGACGTCGCGGCCGAGGTGATCACGCCGCGCTTCCGGTCGCTGGACGCCGACGACATCACCGAGAAGAACCCCGGCGACCTGGTCACCGTCGCCGACCGCGAGGCCGAGGTGCTCATCACCGACGCGCTGCTGCGCGGCCTACCCCGACGCCGTGGTGCTCGGCGAGGAGGCCTCCGCCGACGACCCGTCGGTCCTCGAGCGCTACGCCGCCGCCGAGCACTCCTTCACCGTCGACCCGGTCGACGGCACCAAGAACTTCGTGCACGGCTCCCCCGACCACGCCGTGATGGCCTCCGAGCTGCGCGCGGGCGAGGTGGTCCGGGCCTGGATCTGGCAGCCGCAGCACGAGCTGATGTACGTCGCCGAGCGCGGCGCCGGCTGCGTGCCGCAACGGCGAGCGGCTCACGACCACCGCCCCGAGCGGCCCGGCCGACGCTGGCGCGTGCGCACCTCGCGCCGCTCGTGGGTCGGGCGCCGGCGCTGGGACCGTTCCCCGAGCTGACGCATGTCCTGGGTCTCGTGCGGCGTCGACTACCCGCGGCTGGTCGAGGGCCGCTGCGACGCGCTGCTCTACAAGTCGACCAAGCCCTGGGACCACGCGCCGGGCCAGCTGCTGCTCACCGAGGCCGGCGGCGTGCTGCGCCACCGCGGCGGGGCCGACTACGACCCGCGCGGCGAGCACCGCCGGTGGCTGGTCGCGGCGCGCCGACGCGGTGGTACGACGTATCGACCGCGCTGTCGACCGAGCAGCGCTGAGGCGCCCACCGGCCACTGAGCGTCCCGGTCAGCAGCTGGCGGCGAGGTCCTCGGCCTGGTTGGCGGCGTAGCCGTCCTTGAGGGTGCCGAGCGAGCCGCCGGTGACCGCGGTGCGTCGCTGCTCGGCGCTTCGGCTTGCTCGCCGGCGCGGGGGCGTCGCCCTCGGAGCGGTCGATGGCCTCGGCGACCTTGCGGTGGATGAGCTTGATGTCGGGGTGGGCCGGTGACGATCATCGGCGGCACGAGCGAGAGGGTGGCGACCTTCTGGCTCTGGCCTTGAGCGCGAGCTCGAGGAAGCGTGTCGAGCTCGGAGGCCGGCACGTTGGTCTGCACCATGTCGGAGGTCGCCTTGGCGATGTCCTCGAAGTTGCGCAGCGCCGTGGCGGGGCTGACCTGCTGCGAGCATCGCGTTCATCACGCACTTCTGCCGCGCCATCCGCGAGTAGTCGTCGGAGCCCTGGCGGGCCCGGGCGTACCAGAGCGTCTCGAAGCCGTCGAGCTTGCGCGTGCCGGGCTCGATCGTGCCGGTGACGGCGTCGCCGGGCAGGCCGATCGGGATGGGCTGGCGCACGTTGAGGGTCACGCCGCCGACGGCGTCGACGAGGTTCTTGAAGCCCTCGAGGTTGACCATGCGCCCAGTAGTTGATGCGCAGCCCGGTGATGCCCTCGATCGCCATGATCGTGGCGTCGACGCCGGGGTCCTCGGAGTCCTGGAAGAGCTCGGTGTTGTCCTGCGCCCAGGTGCTGACGCCGTTGAGCATGCAGCCGTCGCAGTCGAAGCCGTCGGGGAACTGCTCGGCCATGACCGAGCCCTTGCGGAACGGGAAGTTCGCCATGTTGCGCGGCAGCGCCGATGAGCACGGTCTTGCCGGTCTCCTGCGTCGATCGAGGCGACGGTCATCGAGTCGGTGCGCGAGCCCCAGCGGCCGGCCCCGGCGTCGCCGCCCATGAGCAGCACGTTGTAGCGACCGTCGGTGGGCGTCGCTGGCCGCGCCGTCGCCGAACGTCGCCAGAGATGAAGTCGCGCTGCACGCGAGACGATGTGGGCGCTGAACAGCAGCATGCCGGCCACGCCGAGAGCGAGCAGGCCGTTGACGCCGACCGCGAGCCGGCGGTGGCCCATCGAGTAGGTCAGCGGCTGCCCGATGCGCCAGGCGTCGAAGAACAGCGCCGCCCAGCCGACGGCGAGCGCCATCAGCACCGAGGTTGAGCCAGAACAGCAGGGCGTCGGGTTGACCGCCATGCCAGAGCGCCGAGCCGTGGTCGACGCGACGGCGACCACGAGCGAGCGGCGCCGCCGACCAGCAGGCCGAGCCAGGTGCGGAAGGCGACCAGGCCGACCCGGCGGTTGCCGGCGACCAGCTGGGCGGAGCCGGGGGCGACCAGGGTCATCGCCATCAGCGACAGGGCGCGGCGGAACCGCACCTGGGCGGCGCGCTCGGCGAGCGGGGACGACGGGCGAGAGGCGGACGGTGAGCAGACGGCAGACATCAGGCGGAGCTTTCTGCTGGGGAAGGAAGCAGACTGCTCGCCAGTATCACCAGTCACACGCGTCACACAGGCGTCGTGACGCGCCGATCGCGGCCGCCGAGTCGGTTCAGGCTGCCCCGGCAGCTGCGTCGCCGACTCGATCTCCTGCTTCTTCGCCAGCCGGTGGGCGCGGCGGATCTCGGCCTCGCGGTGCGCGCCGCACCTCGTCGGGCGCTCTCGGGCAGCAGCGGCGGGATGTCGCGCGGCCGGCCGTCGGCGTCGATCGCCACGAACACGAAGTACGCCGAGGCGACGTGCAGCGCGTCGGTCGACGGGTCGTTCCACGGCTGCGCCTCGACGCGGACGCCGACCTCCATCGACGTGCGCCCGGCCCAGTTGACCTGGGCGTAGGTGCGCAGGATGTCGCCGACGTGGACCGGCGCCAGGAACGCCATCTCGTCGAGGGCCGCGGTGACGGCCGGACCGCCGCTGTGCCGCTGGGCGACCGCGCCGGCGGTGGAGTCGGCGAGCTTGACGATCTCGCCGCCGTGGATGTTGCCGAGCAGGTTGGCCTCGCGGCCGGACATCATCACGGCCAGCGAGACCCGCGCGAACGACGGCGGGCTGACCCGGTCATAGCTCGACCATGGGCCGTCGACGGTCAGCGTCTCGGACGCATCGAACGGTAGCGTCTCGCGTCACCGGCGAGCCCGGACGACGGGCCCCGGCGACGGGCCGGAGTTCGGCTGGCTCTACGGCGGCCCGGCGGCGGCGGCGAGCAGCCGCCGCCCGAGGCCACCCGGCCGATCCCGCGTGCAGCCCCGTCCGCAGCAGCGCCCGGGCAGCCGAGCCCGCCCCGCCTCGGGCCACCGGCCCGCGCCGCGCCGGCCCGCACCGGCCCCGACGCCCACGCCCCGTACGGCGTCCCGGCCGCAGCCGCCGCCGCCCGGCGCCGGCGGCGGTCGGCACGGGCGGCGGGTTCTGGGCGCGCCGGCTGCGCCGGCCCGCGGTTCTAGATCCGCACCGTCCTGCTGCTGCTGCTCCTGTTCGGTCGTCTACATCGTCGCGGTGCCGTTCGTCACCTGGAAGAGCGCCGACCAGGTCGCCTTCGCGCCCGACGGACGAGCGCCCCGGCGACCAGGACGGCACGACCTACCTCCTGGTCGGCAGCGACTCGCGCAGCGACCTGACCGAGGAGCGAGCGCAAGAAGCTCAGCACCGGCAACCCGAGCAGTCGGAGCTCACCGACACGATCCTGCTCCTGCACACCGGCGACGGCCCAGCGTGCTGCTCTCGATCCCGCGCGACACCCATCGTCGACATGCCGGCTACTCCGGCAAGATCAACGGCGCCTACTCCCGCGGCGGCGCCGCAGCTGCTGACCCGCGTGCTCGAGAACGAGACCGGCATCCGCATCGACCAGTACGTCGAGATCGGCCTGGGCGGCGTCGCCGACGTGGTCGACGCCGTCGGCGGCATCGAGGTCTGCCCGCGCGAGCGGCTCAAGGACCCCCTCGCCGGGCTCGACATCAAGAAGGGCTGCCAGGAGGTCGACGGCGCGACGGCGCTGGCCTACTCGCGCTCGCGCAAGCAGTCGACGCTCGGCGACCTCGAGCGCGTGCGCCGCCAGCGCGAGGTGATCGGCGCCGATCGGCGACAAGGTGCTCTCGCCCTGGTCGGTGGTCAACCCGGTGCGCTGGTGGCGGCCTCAACCACGCGGTGCCGTCGTTCTTCGGCTTCGGCGACGGGCATGAGCGTCGATCGACGCCAGCCGCTGGGCGCTGGCGATGACGGGCACCGGCAAGCGGCGGCAACCTGCACCTGCACGATGCCGGTCACCGACCTCTCGGCCACCACGTGGGACCGCGACCGCGCCGACCCGCTGTTCCAGGCGATCATCGACGACCAGACCGACGACATCACCGACGCAGCAGTGCACCCCCAACGGGATCGTGCGCTGAGATGACGGACGGGCCATGAGCTACCAGACCCTCCACTGGGCGGTCGACGCCGACGGCGTCGCCACGCTGACCCTCCACCGCCCCGACGCGCTCAACGCCTTCGACCTCACGATGGCGCGCGAGCTGCTCGACGTCTTCACCACCGACGGCGGCTCGACGACGACGTCCGGGCCGTCGTGGTCACCGGCTCCGGCCGCGCGTTCTGCGCCGGCATGGACCTCTCGGCCGAGGGCAACGTGTTCGGCCTCGACGAGACCCTCGACCCGACCCCCGAGTCGATCCGCGAGCGCCTCGACGACCCGGCCTACGCCGACGGCGTCCGCGACACCGGCGGCAAGGTCACGCTCGCGATCCACGCGCTGCCCAAGCCCGTCATCGCCGCGATCAACGGCGCCGCCGTCGGCATCGGCGCCACCATGACCCTCGCGATGGACCTGCGCCTGGCCTCGACCAAGGCCCGGATCGGGTTCGTGTTCGGCCGCCTCGGCATCGTCCCCGAGGCCGCGTCGACCTGGTTCCTGCCGCGCATCGTCGGGCTGCCAGCAGGCCCTGGAGTGGGTCTACTCCGCCGACATCCTCACCGCCGAGCAGTCGCCCACGCCGGCCGGCCTGGTGCGCTCGGTCCACGAGCCCGACGAGCTGCTGCCGGCCGCCCTCGAGCTCGCGCGCTCGTTCGTCGTCGACCGCTCCCCGGTCGCCCTGGCGCTGGCCAAGCAGCTGCGTCTACCGCAACAGCGCGGCCGACCACCCGCTCGAGGCGCACCTCGTCGGACTCGCTCGCCATGTGGCACGCCTCCGTCGGCGACGGCAAGGAGGGCGTGGCGGCGTTCCTGGAGAAGCGGACGCCGGTGTTCACCGGCAAGGCGTCGCAGGCACCGCGGATCTTCCCCGAGTGAGCTCAGGCGGCGAGCGAGGCCGCGCAGCTTGCGCAGGATGCCGGTCAGCAGTCGCGACACCTGCTCCTGGCTGACGCCGACCTCGGCGCCGATCTGGGCCTGGGTGCGGTTCTCGAAGTAGCGCAGCTCGATGATCCGCCGGTCGCGCTCGGGCAGCGACTCCATGAGCGGGCCGCAGCGCGACCCGTGCCTCGGCGCTGGCGAAGGCCGGGTCGAGGCCCGCCCATCCGGTCGAGCGGCGAGTCGGTGGCCTCGTCGTCGGTGCGGGGGGCGTCGAGGGAGACGGGGCTGAAGCAGCCGGTGGCCGACGAGCGAGTCGATGACCAGGGCGAGCGGGACGTCGAGGTGGACGGCGATCTCGGCCGGGCGCGGCGCGCGGCCGAGCCGCTGGGTGAGCTCGGCGTCGGCCGCGGTGACGCGGGCCTGCACCTCCTGCACCGACCGCGGCGGCCGGACGGTCCAGCCGGAGTCGCGGAAGTAGCGCCGGATCTCGCCGCGCAGCGTCGGGACGGCGTAGCTGAGGAAGTCCTCGCCGACGGTGGGGTCGAACCCGCGCACCGCCTTGACCAGGCCGAGGTAGGCGACCTGGTCGATGTCCTCGGTCGGCGATGCCGCGGCCGTGGTAGCGGCGGGCGACGTCGGTGGCGACGACCATGTTGAGGCGGATCGCCTCGTCCTCGTAGTCGGCGCGGCGACTCGCGGCGGCTGGCCCGGGCACGGGAGAGCAGCCGCGCCGTCTCGACGCGACGACGAGCGTCACTCAGGCTGCGACTCGACCCCATGAGAGCACCTTCCAGAACTGGTTCCGTACGACGCCGGCGACGGTGTCGGTCCGCGCGAGGGTGTCCCACGCGACCCATCTGTCACGGTGTGCCAGATGTTGCCACATCTCGACAGGTGTCGGTACGTATACATCGGAATCAGTCCGGCCGGACTGGACACCCGGTCCAGACCAGTGGTGCACGACGTCGAGCCGCCGAGTGGGGGGATCTCGGCGGCTCGCTCCTGACGTACCCCCACCCGCACCCGCCATGCGTGGGGTGGACTCCGGTCTGGTCCACGGTCACCGTGCCTGGCGGGTGGGTAGGTTCGAGGCATGACGCTCCCCGGTTGGCAGGACCCCGAGTCGGTGCGCTTCATGCTCGAGGAGTGCGAGACCTGGGCCGTGGTGGGACTCACCGCCAACCAGCGACCGCACGGCCTACTCGATCGCCGCGCCTCCTGCAGCAGCGGGGCAAGCGGTCGTCCCGGTCAACCCCGACGGCGCCGACCGTGCTCGGCGAGCAGGGCTACCCGACCCTGGCCGACATCCCGTTCCCCGTCGACGTCGTCGACGTGTTCCGCCGCTCGGAGGCGGCCGGCGAGTTCGCCGACCAGGCCGTCGCCATCGGCGCCCGGGCGGTCTGGTTCCAGCTCGGGGTGGTCGACGAGGCGGCGTTCGCGCGCACCGTCGCGGCCGGCGTCCCGATGGTGATGGACACCTGCCCCGCCATCGAGTGGCGTGCGTGGCCGACTGGAGGCCTCGTCGTCTCGGGGTCGCTCACGGGGTCGATCCCGGCGGTCGAGCTCGTCGAGCGGTTCAGCCGCTCCTCCGGGCCGGGCGGGCAGTCGGTCAACACGACCGACAGCCGGGTCGAGCTCGAGTACGACGTGATGACCTCGACTCGGCGCTGACCGACGCCCAGCGGGCGCGGGTCGTGGGACGCCTGGCTCGCCGATCGTCGTCGTCGCCTCCGAGCACCGCTCGCAGCACCGCAACCGCGTCGCCGCCCGGGAGCGGCTCGCCGACCGGCTGCGCACCGCCCTCGCCCCTCCCCCGCCGGCCCGCCGCGCGACCAAGCCGACCAAGGGCTCCCAGCGCCGCCGGGTCGAGACGAAGAAGCAGCGCGGCCGGACCAAGGCGCTCCGGGGACGGGTGACGGACAACGGCTGACGGCGGTCGACGGTGCCGCGACCGACGGCGGTACCTGAGGCGAACCCGTCGGCACCTCAGGCGGATCTGCGGCACCCCCGGTCGTCCCTAGCGTCAGCAGCATGACGATCCTCCTCGCCGACCCGCGCGTCGCCGCGGTGCCCGTGCACGACCTCGGCGAGCCGCTGGTGCGGCTCGACCCCGCCCTCTCCCCCACCCGCCAGCCGGTCCGGGCCGGCCTCGCCCGCCGGCTCGAGGCCGCCGCGCGCCGCCCTGCCCGCCGGCGTCGGCCTGCGCGTCGTCGAGGGCCACCGCTCCGTCGCCGACCAGCGCGCGATCATCGCCTGGTACGCCACCGACCTGCGGGCCCTGCACCCCGCGCTGTCCGAGCCCGAGCTGGCCGTGCTCACCAGCCGGTTCGTCGCGCCGGTCGACGTCGCGCCCCACGTCGCCGGCGCCGCCGTCGACCTGACCCTGGTCGACGCCTGCGGCGACGAGCTCGACCTCGGCACGCCGATCGACGCGACCCCCGAGCAGAGCGACGGCCGGTGCTGGTTCGCCGCCGACGGCATCGGCGCCGACGCCCGCGCCCACCGCACGCTGCTCGCCGGGGTGCTCGGCGGCGCGGGCCTGGTCAACTACCCGACCGAGTGGTGGCACTGGTCCTACGGCGACCGCTACTGGGCGCTGCTGACCGGCGCCGCCGCACGCCCTCTACGGCCCCGTCGCCGCGGGCGAGGTGGCGGCGTGAGCCACGCGGCGAGCACGGCCGTGGCCGCCTCGCGGCCGGCGGCCGGCCCCCGGCTCAGCGTCGACCTCGACGCCGTCGCGGCCAACACCCGCCTCTTCGCCGAGCGCACGCCCGGCGCGCTGATGGCGGTGGTCAAGGCCGACGGCTTCGGCCACGGCGCGGCGGCCGTCGCCCGCACCGCGCTGGCCCACGGCGCCTCCTGGCTCGGCGTGACCAGCCTCGCGAGGCGCCTCGCCCTGCGCGGTGCCGGCCTGGCGCGCGCCGGTGCTGAGCTGGCTCAACCCCGTCGACGCCGACTGGACGGCGGCCATCGGCGTCGGGCGTCGACGTCGCCGTCCCGAGCGCCGGCCCACCTCGACGCCGTCCTGCGCAGCGGGGTCGGCGCGCGCGTCCACCTGCACCTCGACACCGGCATGGCGCGCGACGGCGCGGCCCCGTCCGACTGGCCGGCGCTGTGCCGTGCCGCCCGGGCCGCGCGAGCGCGCCGGGCGGATCCGCGTCGTCGGCGTGATGGGCCACCTCGGCTGCGCCGACGTGCCCGGCGACCCGGCCAACGCCGCCGGCCGCACCACCTTCGCCTGGGGCGTCGGCGTCGCCCGCGCCGCCGGCCTGCGTCCGCCGCTGCGTCACCTCGCGGCGACCGCCGCCACGCTGACCGACCCCGCGTCCCTGCACACGATGAGCCGGGTCGGCGCGGGCCTCGTCGGCATCGACCCGAGCCGGACGACCCGCCTCGCGCCGGCCCTCACGCTGACCGCGCCCGTCGTCGGCCGTCCGTCGCGTGAGCGCCGGCGCCTCCGTCGGCTACGGCCACGACCACGCGCACCGACGCGGCCGACGACGCTCGCCCTGCTGCCGCTGGGGTACGCCGACGGGCTGCCGCGCGCCGCCGCCGGCCGGGCCGAGGTCGTCGTGCGCGGACGCCGCTACCCGCTCGTCGGCCGGGTCTCGATGGACCAGGTCGTCGTCGACCTCGGCGACGACCGGGTCGAGCCGGGCGAGACCGCGACCGTGTTCGGCCCCGGCCGCGCCGGCGAGCCCACCGTCGCCGAGTGGGCGGCCTGGGCCGGCACGATCGAGCACGACATCGTCACCGGCCTCGGCGCACGGGTGGCCCGCGCATGACGGCCGCGCACCCGGGTGGCCGTCATCGGCGGCGGCGCCAGCTGCGAGCACGACGTCTCGCTCGCCTCGGCCGCCTCGGTCGCCGCGGCGCTCGACCCCGCGCCGCTACGACGTCGTCCGCCTCACCATCGACCGCGACGGCACCTGGCACGACCCGGGCGGGCGACCGGTCGGGCTCGACCGGCGCCGTGTGCCTGCTGCGTCGCTGCGACGTCGTCCTACCCGTCGTCCACGGCCCGCGCGGCGAGGACGGCACCCTGGCCGCGCTGTGCGACCTGGCCGGCCTCCCGTACGTCGGCTCCGGCGTCCGCGCCGGCGCGCTGGCGATGGACAAGTGGACGACGAAGCTCGTCGCCGGCGCCGTCGGCGTCGCCACCGCGCCCGGGGTGCTGCTCACCCCGGCCACCGGCCGGCTACGCCTGGACCCACCCGGTGGTCGTCAAGCCGGTGGCCGCCGGGTCGAGCCACGGCGTCGACCCTCGTGCGCCGACGCCGACGACCTCGACGCCGCCCTGGCCGCGGCGTTCGCCGCTCGACGACCGGGTGCTCGTCGAGGACGTGCTCGTCGGCCGCGAGGTCGACGTCGCCGTGCTCGGCCGGCCCGACGGCACCCGGACCTCGTCTCGCCGACGCTCGAGATCGTCACGGCCGCCGGCGGCGTGTTCGGCTACGAGGAGAAGTACGGCGGCGGCGCCGACTTCCGCGTCCCGGCCGCCCTCGCCGAGGCCGAGCCAAGGACGCTCGAGGACGCCGCCGTCGCCGTCTACGACGCCCTCGGGTGCGACGGCGTCGCGCGCGTCGACTTCTTCGTCACCGCCGACGGGCCGGTGCTCAACGAGGTCAACACCATGCCCGGCTTCACCGAGCAGTCGCAGGTGCCCAGGATGTTCGCCGCCGCCGGCCTGTCCTACGCCGCGCTGCTCGACCTGCTCGTGCAGGACGCGATGGCGTGACGGCCCCGCGCGGCCCGGCGCACCAGCGGCCGCATGGTTCGATGACGGTGGCATGAGCACGCACAGCGAGCCCGACCCCCGGGCGTTCGAGGTCGTCGTCGGCGTCGTGCTCGGCGCGTCGGCCCTCGTCGAGCTCGTCCGCCTCGACCCGGTCGGCTCGGTGTGGTGGCCGTTGGTCATCGCGGCCGGCATGGTGACCGCCGCGGTCGTCGTCCGCCGGACGCCGGCCATGGCGCTCGCGCTCGTCTGGCTCGTCGGCGCTGGTGCAGCTGTTCAGCAACACCCCCGTGATGCTGATCGAGGCGGCCGTCGCCGTGGTCGCCTTCGGCTGCGCCCGCTGGGGCCGGGTCGCCGACGGTGGTGGCGAGCGGCATCTCGATCCCCGGTCGCCTCGGCCGCGGGTCGTCGTCCTCGTCGCCAGCTACTCCTACTTCCCCTTCGCCGACCCCGACCGGGTCCGCGACCTCTACGACCTGGCCCTCGAGGTCGGCGGCGGCCGGGTCGTCGTGGTGCTGGCGGCCGTGCCGCTGGTGCTGCTCGCCGTGCCGTGGCTCGGCGGGCTGGCGCTGCGCTTCGGCGCCCGGGCCCGAGACCTCGCAGGCCTCGCAGGTCGTCGCCGAGGAGGAGACCGCGCGGCGCGGTGCGCGAGACCGAGCAGGCCCGCGAGATCGCCCGGCTGCGCGACGACCAGGCCCGGCTCGCCCGCGACGTCCACGACGTCGTCGGCCACTCCCTCGCCGTGATCCTGGCCCAGGCCGAGTCGGCCCAGTTCCTGCCCGACGACGACCCGGCCCGGCTCAAGGCAGACCATGGCGACGATCGCCACCTCGGCCCGCGCCTCGCTGCAGGACGTGCGCCAGGTGCTCTCCCGCGACCCGGCACGGCGCCGCCCCGACCCCGCCGCGCCCGCTCGACACCCTCGTCGACGGCGTCCGCGCCGGCGGCCACGAGGTCGTCTCGCGCGAGCTCGGCACGCCGCAGCCGCTGCCGCCCGAGCTCGAGGTCGTCGCCTACCGCGTGCTGCAGGAGATGCTCACCAACGCCGTCAAGCACGGCAGCCGCGACGAGCCGGTGTTCGTCGAGCGGCACTGGCCCGACGGCTCCTTCGCCGGCGAGCTGCGGATCGAGGTCCGCAACACCGTCGGCGCGTCGCGCGTCCGCCGACGCACGGCCAGGGTCTCGACGGCATGCGCCACCGGCTCGAGTCGGCGGGTGGCCGGCTCGACGTGCGGCGCCGGGAGGAGGATGAGGGCGTGACCTTCACCGTGACCGCGTGGCTGCCGGTGAGCAACCGGTGACCCGCGTGCCGTCGGTGCCCCCGATCCGGGTGCTCCTCGTCGACGACCAGGACCTCTTCCGCGAGGGCGTCCGCGTCATCGTCGACGCCCAGGACGGCATGGAGGTCGTCGGCACCGCCGGCGACGGCGCCGAGGCCGTGCGCCTGGTCGACGACCTCGCCCCCGACGTGGTGCTGATGGACATCCGCATGCCCGAGATGGACGGCGTCGAGGCGACGCGGCAGATCTTCAGCCCCGACCGGGTGGCGAAGCGCTCGGCGGCGGGCGCGACCACCGGTGCGGGTCGTCGTCCTCACGACCTTCAACCTCGACGACCGCGCCGCCACCGCGATCCGCCACGGCGCCAGCGGCTTCCTGCTCAAGGACACGACCCCGGTGCATGCTGCGCGACGCGATCCGCACCGTCCACGCCGGCAACGCCGTCCTCGCCCCCGCCGACCTCGCGACCCTGCTCGACGGCAGCTTCACCGCCCCGACCCCGACCCCGGCCGCCTACCTCGGCCTCACCGACAAGGAGCGCGAGGTCTTCGCCGCCGTCGCCCGCGGCCTCTCCAACACCGAGGTCGCGGCCCTGGTCTACCTCTCGGAGTCGACGGTCAAGACCCACGTCGGCGCGATCCTGCGCAAGCTGGGCCTGCGCGACCGGGTGCAGATCGTGGTCTTCGCCCACGAGCACGGCCTGACCTAGACCCGGGAGGCGTCGAGGAGCTCACGCTGCCGGGCCTCACGTGACCACCGGTCACGCGGTGCCCCAGGCACGGACGTGCGCGCTCACACGACACCGACGGGGCGGCGATGCAGCCTTCCTGCGAGGGTGGCGGGCGTGGAGCCTGCGAACTTCTACTCCGGCATCGTCGTCGACGTCTACGCCACGCTGAAGGCGTCGGCCTTCGACCCCGAGCCGTACATCCAGTTCGTCCGGGCCCACGGCTCGCCTGGCCTCGAGATCGGCTGCGGTGACGGCGAGCCGCTGCTCGACCTGTGCGCAGCTGGACTCGAGGTGGACGGGGTCGACTCCTCGCTCGACATGGTGAGGCGGTGTCGTCGCAACGCCCACCAACGCGGGGTACGGACCACCGTGTTCCACCAGCGCGCCGAGGCCCTGTCGCTGAGCCGGAAGTACGCCGCGATCTACTTCGCTGGGCCCACCTTCAACCTGCTGCCCGACGACGCAACGGCCCTGCAGTCGTTGATGAGGATCGGTGAGCACCTCACCGGTGACGGTGCCGCCCTCATCCCTCTCTGGGTCCCGGGGCCGACATCTGAGTCCGAGCTGGGAAAGCCTCGATCGAGCCAGGACGAGGCGGGCGTCGAGCTCAGGTACACGCCGCTGTCCGAGACCTACGACAAGGATCAGCGGACCCGCATCACCTCGGCTCGGTACGAGCGAGTCACCGACGGCGCATCGGAGGTGGCCGACCGGGAGTGGCTCATCCACTGGCAGACGCCGACATCGATGCGTCATCTGTTCGACGCGGCTGGTCTCGACGTCGTCAGCATGATCGACGACGACAGCGGTAGGGCGGCGGCCGCCGGGTCGACGAGCTTCACTGCGACGGTGCGACGTTCCTAGCTGCGCCTGACCGCCGGCGACCTCGGCGGGAGTGCCTGCTGCCGCGATCCCTGCCACCCGCACCACTCTCACCGGTCCGCGACCCAGACTCCGCCACGCGGCCGACCTGCTGGCTTCACCCTTGAGGATGCGTCTACCGTTCACCGGTGACGACTGCGCCTACGGCCCCCCACGCCAGTCGCGAGCCGTCCGGACCGCCGCCCCGTCGCACGCGGCGGCAAGCCCGGTTGGCAGCAGTGGCTGCATGGGTCGTCCTGCTGGTCGCGTGGTCGAGCTCCATCGGCATTCCCAACGATCCGTGGGCCGTGCTGATCACCCTGTGGCTGCTGACGATCGCCTGGAACATCGAGGCGCCGGGGCGTCACCACCTGAGATTCCTGCGCGACTGGTTGGCCCCGGCACTGCTGCTCGCGGTGTACTTCTACAGTCGCGGCTGGATCGACGAGTTCGACATCACGGTGCACTGGACGATGCCGATCGACGTCGACCACTGGCTGTTCGGCGACACCCTGCCGAGCGCGACCCTGCAGCACGCGTGGTGCGGCGACCCGTGCACGCTGCAGACGCCGGTGCGCTGGTACGACACGTTCTTCACGTCGGTCTACGCGACGCACTTCGTCGTGGGGCTCACGCTTGCCGTGTTCCTCTGGGCTCGTAACCGCAGCGAGTGGCTGGTCTGGATGCGGCGCTACATCGGCCTCAACTTCGCCGGTCTCGCCATCTACGTCCTCTACCCGATGGCCCCGCCGTGGATGGCCTCCGCCGACGGCTACCTCGGGGCGGACGAGCACGTCGTCCGGATCACCTCCCGTGGGTGGGGGAAGCGGCCTCCACCGCGCCAACGTGGTGCTCAACGGCGTCGGCAACCCGGTCGCAGCCATGCCGTCCTTGCATGCCGGCACGGCCGTGCTCGTGGCGGCGTACGGAATCTGGCGGCTGCGTACGCCGTGGCGCTGGCTGCTGCTCGCCTACCCCTTGTCCATGTGCGTCGCCCTCGTCTACCTCGCCGAGCACTACGTCGTCGACGAGATCGCGGGCGCGCTGCTGGCCCTCGTCGTCATGGTCGTCGCCTCGGCCTGGGAGCGGTCCCGGGCCGTGCGCCAGGCCGAGCCGACAAGTCGCGCGTCCGCGTAGACACCAGGCGCCGCATGGAGCGGGCAACGAACAGTGGAGGATCGTCCGCGTCAGGAGGGGACGATCCTCCCCTGTTGCCGCTGCAACGATCCCGCGGTCCGGATGCCCGACGCGATGGCCACCACGATGGCTCCGATTGGGCGCCGCCGCGCGGGCCGTCACCACCTCGGCGTGAGATCGGCGGCCCGTCCGGCCGAACTCCCCGCGGCTCGCGGACAGTACTGGGTGTGAGCACCGAACCTGACGATCGCCTGCGCCTCCGCGAGCGGATGCGGACCGGCGACCACGAGGCCTTCACCGGCCTCTACCGCGACCACGTCGGGGCCGTGTTCGCACTGGCCCACCGCCTCACCGGAAGCCGCGAGCTCGCCGAGGAGGTGACCGCCGAGACGTTCCTGGTCGCCTGGCGGGCGCGCGCCGAGGTCGATGCCGACGAGCGGCCGCTGCTGCCGTGGCTGCTCGGGATCACCGCACGCCAGTCGATGAACGCCACCCGGGGAGTGCGACGCCGACTCACCTTCCTGTCCCGGCGCCCCGGGCCCACCCCGGTGGAGGACTTCGCCGACGAGACCGTGGCGCGCATGGACGACGCCCGCCTGCTGCGGCGCACCCAGGAGGCGCTGAGGTCCCTGACCCGCGCTGAGGCCGAGGTGGTGGGCCTGTGCGTCTGGTCGGGCCTGTCCTACGCCGAGGCCGCCGACGCACTCGACATCCCCGTCGGCACCGTGCGCTCCCGCCTGGCCCGTGCCCGGGCGCGCCTGCGCGCTCTGACGTCCGACGACCCCGCCCCCTCCCGAGAGGCACTCCGATGACCGACGCCCACGACATCTCCTCGCTGCTGCCCGCCCCGCCGACGTCCGCGCCGACCCACGCAGAGCAGCGGCGCATCGACGCGGCGCTCGCCGGCGCCCTGAGCCGCGAGGCCGCCGTCGTACGACGCCGCGAGCGTGGCCTCCATCTCGCCGGCCCGGCGGTGGTGACGGCGTCCGTGCTCGCCGTCGTCGGCTGGTGCGCCCTCGCCGTCGGAGGTCCGGGCGCCCCGGTCGACCGGTCCCGCCCGGTGGTCGCAGCGCCCGCAGCGGTCGAGGTCCTCCACCATGCGTCGCAGGCGGCGCTCGTGTCCGGAGAGACCCACGTCGTCGGTGCCGACCAGTACGTCTACACGCGCAGCCGCGTGGTCTCCAACGAGGGCGCCTACGGCGACGCCCCGACCCTCGGGGCCCCACACGAGCGCGGCTCTGGCTGTCGCAGGACCCGCACCCCGTCGAGGAGACCGGAGTGATCCGCGAGTTCGGGCAGGACTGGCCGATCGGGTCCGGGTCGCCCTCGCCCGTGGGGCTGGGCCGGCCGACGTACGAGTGGCTGCAGTCGCTACCCACCGACCCCGACGACCTGCTCACCGAGATCGAGAGCAGCATCCCCCTCCTCGGCTCCGCCGACCTCGACCGCGACCAGTACGTCTTCACGAGCATCCGCGATCTCGTGAGCGAGGGTCTCGTGCCCCCCCGCGTGGCCGCCGCCCTCTTCGAGGCCGCCACCCGCATCCCGGGCGTCACCGTCGACCACAGCGCGACCGACGCCCTCGGCCGGCACGGCATCGGCATCTCGCGGGCCGACCGGACCATGCGCAACGTGTTGGTCCTCGACCCCGATTCGTACCAAGTCCTCGGGACCCGTGGCTACTTCGTCGGCCCCGGCCCCGACATGCTGGCCGGTGCGACGGCCGTGCTCGAACGCGGCGTGTCCGACCGCGTCGGCGAGCGCCCGTCGGACCCTTCGGCCTAGGTGAGCTCACCGTTGACGGCACTCGAAGCTGGGTTCTTCCCAGCGGCGCGAAGCTGAGCGCCAGGCCTGCGTCGTCTGGCGGTGGCGCGGCCTAGGTCGAGGGCTTCCAGGGAAGGTGCTCGTGCGAGAGCCACACCGCGTCGGGACATAGCGTCGTGATGAGCCTCTGACCCTCGGTAGTTGGTTCGTCGAGCTCACCGAACCACACGGCGGTGTCGCCGGCGATGACGAGGCGTTGTTCGCCGCTGTCGACGACCACGATCTGCGAGCCGGCGGTGTGTCCGGGTGCGGGCAGGAGCCTGATGCCGGGCACGACCTCGGTCTCGCCGTCGACCGCCGTGTAGCGGACGCCCGGTGCCTCCACCCACTCGCGCAGCGTGTAGTCGTCGAGAGAAAGCGCATCGTCGAGCTCTCGGCGCTGGACGTAGACCGGGCGCGACGCGAACAGGTGGTTCCCGCCGCAGTGGTCGGCGTGCAGATGGGTGTTGACCACGAGGTCGACGCTGGCGAGCTCGAATCCTTCTGTCCACGCGCGCAGCCGAGGGTCCATGTCCAACAGGGCCGGGTGCCGATCCTTGATGCCGGTGTCCACGAGGATGCGAGTGCCCTCGTGGTCGATCAGGTGCACGTAGACGGGCATACGCCCGCCGCTCCCGGCCTCGATTCCGAAGTCGGCCGTCAGCAGTGGCGTCACAGTCGTCCGATCCGTCATCTGCCCCCACCCGCTGCATCGTGTCGCCCGCGACGCTGCGCGCAGCAGTGGTCGTGCCCACCTCGCTGACTCCTCACGACGGCTACGACCTGTGTTGGGCAGCAGACTCATCGGTCCGCGACCCACGCCCGCCTGATGTGACCCGTCTCAACGCCGCCATGCTGTCGACCTTCATCTGGGAACACGCGAAGCGCTCGCACGTCGGCACGACCGCCCTCCTGGCGGCCTGAGCGAGCGGAGCTCATGAGGGTCGAGGAGGTCGCGCTGGCGACCGTCACGAGACCACGGGCCCAGCGTGGGTTGGCGATTGACGCTCAGAGGTCTCGTGACGGTTCCTAGCGGAACCTCCTCGACCACCACGGCGTCATCGGCATGATCGAGCACTTCGTCATGGTGGGTCGTCGTCGGTGTCGCGGCCGGGGACGGTGCAGTGGCCGTTGTTGCGGGCGCGGTTGTGGATCTGGTGGTGGTCGTAGGGGCAGCGGAACTCGGCGTGGTCGAGGTCGGTGAGTCCGCCGTCGGCCCAGGGAATCTGGTGGTGCAGGTGGCAGAGGTAGGCCGGGACGGTGCAGCCGGTTGTCTCACACGTGGGGCCGCCGGGGTTGTCGGGGTCCTCGATGGCTTCGACGGTCTTGGCGAGGCGTTGGTCGGGGGTGTGGAGCCGCTTCTTCCGCCCCAGGGCCAGCACCCGCGGCTTCCCGGTGGTGGTGTCCATCCAGGTGGGGATCAGACCGTTGGCGGCGGCGAGTCGGATGAACATGGTGTGGGAGATCTTGGTCCCGGTGTCGAGCTTCGCGGCCTTGACCTTGCCGAGGAGGATCTCGTAGTCCCCGACCGCGACCACGGTCGAGGACAGGCCGCCGAGGGTGGGGAGCTTGTCGGCGGGGAACCGTTCGATGTACTCGGTGAACGCCACCCCCAGCTTGTGGGCGGAGGGCGTCTGGGCGTCGTAGGACCCGGCGCCGTTCATCGCCCGGACGTGCTTGGGTGCTGCCAGCCCGTGGAGGGGTTTCTTCAGCATGTCCCAGTGGGCTTGGCCGATGACCCCGGAGAAGCGGACCATCCCGTCCCCGATCCGCCGCCCCCGCAACGACGCGGCTGCGTGGGCCCGTTTCTCCTGCGCTTCGAGCAACTTCGCTTCGTGGGCCTCGGCGCCGGCGGGGTCGAGCTTCTCGATGAGGTGCTGGGTCAGCGTGGTGAGGTGGTTCGCGTCGTGGTCGGCGGCCTCGGCAAGGAGGAACTTCTCGGCCCAGTCCAGGTCGGCCGGGTCCAGGACGAGGTCGGTGTCGGCCTCGGCCTTCTTCAACGTGCCCAGCATCGCGGTGATCGCGGTGGCTTGCTCGAGGTGGACCTCACCACGGGCCAGGGCGGAACGGGTTTGTTCTGCCTCTGTAGTGCTGCGGGCGAGCTTGACCTTGCCTGAGGCGACCGGCCCGGTGACGTGGGTGGTGCGGGCGAGCCACCTGGTGGTGCCGCGTTTCCCGGCGTGCCCGGCTTTGGAGGGGAGCTCGAGGGTCTCCGCGTGGGCGATGGTGCGGGACTCGAGCTCGGCGACCTGGGCGGCGATCGCGGCGGCGGTCTTGATGAGGTCGACGGTCTCGTCATCGGTCATGGACCACAGGCGGGTCTCGGTGTGGGCGGCGAGGGCCTGTTTCACCTTGTGGGCGAGCGCGAGCACGGGGTGCTCGGTCTGCTCGTCGGTGGTGGTGGCCATGGGTCCATTGAAGCCGTTGCCACTGACAGTTCCGGGGGACTTTCCCGCTCAACGGTAGGGGTTGTGGAGAACTTTGGTGGCCACCTGGGTGGTGGCGGTTCTTGGTTTGGTGGGTGGCCGTGGTGCTGCGGGGGTCTCGAGACGGTCGCTAGCGCGACCTCCTCGACCACCACGTCGCGCGCGGGCTCGACCACTGTGCGCCGGGCTGCGGGGGTCTCGAGACGGTCGCTAGCGCGACCTCCTCGACCACCACGTCGCGCGCTACCTCCTCGACGACCACGTCGCTAGCGCGACCTCCTCGACCACCACCACCGCGCTACCGGCCGCGGATCGCGCGGGGCAGGACGCCGACCAGCTCCTCGAGCGGGCCGCGGCGGCCCAGCGCGGCGAACACGCGCCGACGGCGAGCACCACCACCACGTGGACCGACGTACGTCGACGGCTCCTCGCGGGCGGCACCAGCTCGGTCCGCATCAGCACGTGCAAGGTGTAGAGCGACAGCGTCATCGCGCCGGCACCGAAGAGCACCTGCACGAACCGCTCGCCGTGGGCGCTGACGTCGTCGACCCACCCGACGAGCAGCAGGCACGCGCCGATGACCAGGGCGGCGCTGCCGGCGGTCTGCACGAGGTCGAACGGCGTCGTCGAGTGCGGGCAGCACGACGAGCAGCCAGCGCCAGCCGTCGTCGGCTCGGGGTCTGGCCGTAGATGCCGGTGGCCATGGCCTCGAGCTCGCCGCTCTGAACCGGCTCGCGGTCAGCGCCCGGGAGAGCAGGGTCGCGCGCGACCGCGACGACCACGCCCCCGAGCGGCCAGCCGCGCGGCCGACCCGGCGCGAGCGCAGGTCGAGCCGGCCGATCGCCAGCCCGAGCAGCAGGTAGGTCAGCCACGGGATCGCCGGGTAGTAGCCGGTGAGGAGCAGCTCGGAGACCAGGCGCCCGGGCTCGGCGAGCTGGTCGAGCGTGCGGGCTGTCGAAC
The DNA here is from genome assembly GCA_963830575.1 of uncultured Actinomycetota bacterium. Lineage (GTDB taxonomy): Bacteria > Actinomycetota > Actinomycetes > Propionibacteriales > Nocardioidaceae > Nocardioides. The sequence continues at coordinate 19,833 of CAWHNR010000005.1, read as the reverse complement.
TGGCGCTCGCGGCAGGTGCGGCACGCAGGACGAGCTCACCACCGGTGCCACCACCGCCCAGCCCGCGGCGAGCACGAAGCAGCTGCCGGCGCGCGCAGCCCGAGGAAGGCCAGCCCCAGCACGAACAGCACGGCGTAGTAGGTGAGGATCACCGCGATGCCGGTGTCGAGCGCGCCGAGGAACAGGCCGATCGCGCCGACCAGCGCCGCGCGCACGGCGAGCGCGACCGAGGCCCGCACCCGGGCGCTGCCGGAGACCGGCGTACGGCCGCCGGAGACGAGCGCCATCGAGACCCCGGCCAGCACCGCGAACAGCGCCGAGGCGCGTCCGCCGGCGAGCCAGTGCAGCGTGGCGAGGTCGCCGTCGGCTGTGCGGGAGGCGAGCACGTGCGTCGCCATCATGCCGAGCAGCGCCAGGCACCGCGCGACGTCGAGGCCGACGTAGGCGTGCCGGCGGCTAGAAGCCGAGGCGCCGGGCACCGCTCTCGCCGCGCACGGCGGCACCCTTCTCCTGGGCAGCACTTCTTCAGCTCGGCCTGGAAGGCCGTGATCCGCTCGCTGCAGGTCGGGGTCGGACGCCGCCAGGATGCGGACGGCGAGCAGGCCGGCGTTGCGCGCCCCGTCGATGGCGACCGTGGCCACCGGGACGCCGGCGGGCATCTGCACGATCGAGAGCAGCGAGTCCATGCCGTCGAGGGTCTTGAGCGGCACCGGCACGCCGATCACGGGCAGCGGCGTGACGGCGGCGAGCATGCCCGGCAGGTGGGCGGCTCCGCCGGCGCCGGCGATGATCACCGACAGCCCGCGGCCGGCCGCCTCCTTGCCGTAGGCGAGCATCTCCTCGGGCATCCGGTGCGCCGAGACGACGTCGGCCTCGTGAGGCGACGCCGAACTCCTCGAGCGCTGCCGCGGCCTGCTTCATCACCGGCCAGTCGGAGTCGGACTGCCCATGACGATGCCGACCCGGGCCCCGCTCGCTGTCGCGCTCATGTCACTCGCTCTCGTTGCCGAGGTCGCCACGGAACCACGCGGCGGCGTGCCGCGCGCGCTCGAGGCAGTCGTCGAGGTCGTCGCCGTAGGCGTTGACGTGGCCGACCTTGCGCCCGGGCCGCAGGTCCTTGCCGTACAGGTGCACCCGCAGGTGCGGGTCGCGGGCCATCGCGTGCGGGTAGCCGTCGTAGAGCCGGCCGACCTGGCCGTCGGGGCCGCCGAGGATGTTGACCATCACCGTCCACGTCGCCCGCGGCCGCCGGCGAGCCGAGCGGCAGGTCGAGCACCGCGCGCAGGTGGTTCTCGAACTGCGAGGTGACCGCGCCGTCCTGGGTCCAGTGGCCGGTGTTGTGCGGCCGCATCGCCAGCTCGTTGACCAGGATCCGGCCGTCGTCGGTCTCGAACAGCTCGACGGCCAGCACGCCGGTCACGTCGAGCTCGCCGGCGATCGTCAGCGCGAGCTGCTGGGCGCTGGGTCGCCAGGTCGGGGTCGAGGTCGGGGGCCGGGGCGACGACCTCGGCGCAGACGCCGTCGACCTGCGTCGACGCGACCACGGGGTAGGCGGCCGCCTGGCCGCTCGGCGAGCGCGCGACCAGGGCCGACAGCTCGCGACGGAAGTCGACGAGCTCCTCGGCCAGCAGGCCGACGCCGTTCTCGGCGGCGACGCGCAGCGGCTCGGCGACGTCGTCGGCCGAGCGCGCACGACCCAGACGCCCTTGCCGTCGTAGCCGCCGCGGGTGGTCTTGAGCACGCACGGCAGGCCGAAGGCCTCGACGTCGGCGACGCGAGGCGACGATCGCGTTGCGCGGGCACGGCACGCCGAGCTCGGCGAGCCGCTCGCGCATCACGCCCTTGTCCTGGGCGTGCACGAGCGCGTCGGGCCCGGGGCGCACGGCGACGCCGTCGGCGTCCAGGGCGCGCAGGTGCTCGGTCGGCACGTGCTCGTGGTCGAAGGTCACCACGCGCGGCGCCGGCGGTCACCGCGCGCAGGTCGGCGAGGTCGGTGTGGTCACCGACGAGCTGGTCGACGATGACCTGGGCGGCCGAGACGCCCTCGGCCTCGGCGAGCAGGCGCAGCGGGATGCCGAGCGCGGCGGCCGGCTCGGCCATCATCCGCGCGAGCTGCCCGCCTCCGATGACCGCGACGAGCGGGGCTGAGACACGGACGAGGCTAGTGGACAGGTCCGGACGGGCTCAGCCGTCTCGACCGGGCGCCTCGGTCTCGAAGCGCAGCCCCCGGCCGCGCAGGGTCGTGATCAGCCTGCGGGCGCGCGGCTGTCGTCGTTGAGCTTGCGGCGGATCCAGCCCGAGGTGCACGTCGATGGTCTTCGACGACGTCCAGAACGTCGTGTGCCACACCTCGCGCATCAGGTCCTCGCGCGACACGACCTCGCCGGCGCGCGAGATCAGGGCGTGCAGCAGGTCGAACTCCTTGCGCGAGAACGCGACCTCGTCCCCGTCGACCCAGACCCGGCGGTCGACGGGATCGACGCGGACCCCCTGCACCTCGTGCACAGCCTCAACGTAGGAAGGCCCGTCGACCGCACCCGTATCGGGCGAAATTGCCGCAGGTGTTCTAGACCGGTCGCGCGAGCGCCGACGTCAGTGCCGCCGCACGGCGACCGGCTCGACCAGGCCGAAGCCGCGCACCGGCCGCTCGGGCAGCCGGCGGGTCTCGAACTGGTCGGCGGGCAGCAGCGCGGCGGTGGCGGCGTCGATGATGATCCGGTTGCGGCGGGCGACGGCGGTCAGCCGGGCGGCCAGGTTGACCGGCGGGCCGAAGACGTCGCCCAGCCGCATGACGACGGCACCCGCTGGCCAGGCCGAGGCGCACGTCGGGCATCCGGCTGTCGCGGCCGATCACGGTGATGATGCCCTCGGCGGTGTCGTAGGCGCGGATGGGGTCGTCGTTCACGAAGAGCACCGAGTCGCCGATGCTCTTGATGACGCGGCCGCGCTGGGCGGCGACGACGTCGGCGCAGCGCGACTCGAACAGCTCGACCAGGTCGCCGATGCGCTCGCGGGAGATCTCGTTGCTCAGCGCGGTGAAGCTGACGATGTCGGCGAACCCGACGGTCAGCTGCGTGGTGTGCAGGTCGTCGGCCTCGCCGAGCGCCACGATGCGCGACACGGCGGCGGCGAGGTGGCGGCGCCAGGCGTAGATCATCACGTCCTCGAAGCCGTCGCCGAGGTCGTCGAGCATCCGCATCGCGGTCGCCGTCCGGTCGCCCGGCTCGCGCTCGTCGCCCTGCAGCTCCTCGACGCGGTGCACCAGCGCGCGCGACCTCCCAGTCGGCCAGCCGGGCCATCGTCTGGCCCAGCGCCCGGGTGATCGTCATGGCGCAGGTCGAAGTCGAGCAGGCCCGACTCGACCGAGGCGATCAGCGTGTGGATCGCCTCGACGTCGGACGCGGTGTAGACCGCCGCCCCCTCGGCCTCCGGGAAGCCGAGCGCGCGCCACAGCCGGCGCGCCTCGCCCAGCGTGATGCCCGCGTCTCGCGCGCCACCTGCGAGGCGGAGTAAGACGGGGTCCTCGCGCAGGATCGCCTCGACGATCCCGGTCGGGGTCGCCCCAGGCCTCGTCGCCTGCCTCGCGCCGGCCCCCGGCGGGGTCGTCGGTGATCAGTGCCCCTCCGCGCTGGCGGGTCTCGCCACCGTGCAGCTGGTGCAGCAGCTGGTTGAGGTCGCGCTGGGTCTCCTCGACGCGCGGGATGTCGTAGATGAGCACCTGGCCGTTGGTGCTGGCGTCGCTGATGACCAGCGTGCCGCAGCCGAGCATCCGGTCGATCAGGTCGCGCTCGTAGGCGACGTCGCTGATCCGGCCGAGCGGGATGTCGTGGCCCGCGCGGGTCAGGATGCCGTGGCGCGTGATCAGCCGCCGGTTGGTGATCGTGTACGACGCCAGCAGCCAGTCGAGGATGGGCCACACGACCCGCCACAGGACCAGCACCGCGACCACCGCCCAGATCACCAGCGACGTCGCGGTGTCGTTGTCGATGTAGACCTGCGCCGGCGACCCCGACCGCCAGCAGCACGACCAGCGTCAGCAGCGGCAGCAGCAGCGCCTTGGCGTGCGTGCGGGTGCTGACGATGATTTCTTCGCCGGGGTTGAGCAGCTTCTGGGAGATGACCACGGAGGGACTATCCCACTTTCAGCGCGCGCCGCGCATGACTCGCCTGGGCCTTTCGTCAGGCGGTTCGCACGTGGACCACGTCGCCGGCGGCCACGGCGTGCGTCTCGCCGCCGGCCTCGACGAGCAGCCGGCCCTCGGGGTCGACCCCGGTGGCGCGCCCCTCGAGCACCGAGCCGTCGGGCAGGTCGACCCGGACGTCGCGGCCGACCGTCACGCAGGCGGCCGCGTAGGACTCGGCGAGCCGCGCCCCGCCCTGCTCGCCGCCGAGCTGCCAGGCGTCGACCGCCTCGCGGACGGCGTTGAGGACGGTGACCAGCACCTCGGTGCGGTCGACGGGACGCCCGAGGGCCAGCTCGAGCGACGTCGCGGTCGGCACGGGCAGCTGGTCGGCGGTCTGGCCGACGTTGATGCCGACCCCGACGACGGCGGCGGGGCCGGCCGGGGTGTCGATGCGCTCGACGAGGATGCCCGCGACCTTCAGGTCGCCCGACCAGGACGTCGTTCGGCCACTTCACGCCGGCGTCGAGGCCGGTGGCCTTGAGCGCCTTGTCGACGGCGTAGCCCGGTGAGCAGCGGCAGCCAGGGCCACGACCGCGCCGGGCCGGTCGGCCGCAGCAGCATCGAGAACGTGACGGCGGTGCCGGGCGGCGTCTCCCAGGTGCGGTCGAGGCGGCCGCGGCCGGCGCTCTGGTGGTCGGCGACGACGACGAGGCCGTCGCGCGCCCCCTCCTGCGCCCGCCGGGCGGCGACCGCGTTGGTCGAGGCGGCCTCGTCGAGCACCTCGACGACGAGGTCGGGGACCAGCTCCGGGTAGGCGCTGGTGAGCCGGTCCTTGTCGAGGGGTGGGCGCTCGGCTGCGTCGGGGGTCACGGGGTCTAGCCTCTCCTACTGATCGGGCTACGCAAACCCGTGCGTGGTCCAGGAGATTCAGGAGAACCGTGAGCGCGCAGCCCGGAGAAGGCACCGACGTCCCCCCGACCGAGTCGGGGCTCGACATCCACACCACCGCCGGCAAGCTCGCCGACCTGGAGCGACGCCTCGACGAGGCCGTGCACGCCGGGTCGGAGAAGGCGATCGAGAAGCAGCACGCGAAGGGCCGCAAGACCGCCCGCGAGCGCATCGAGATCCTCTTCGACGAGGGCTCCTTCGTCGAGCTCGACGAGCTGGCACGCCACCGCTCCACCGCGTTCGGCCTGGAGAAGACCCGCCCCTACGGCGACGGCGTGGTCACCGGCTACGGCACCATCGACGGCCGCCAGGTCTGCGTGTTCAGCCAGGACTTCACCGTCTTCGGCGGCTCCCTCGGCGAGGTCTACGGCGAGAAGATCGTCAAGGTCATGGACCTCGCCATCAAGACCGGCTGCCCGATCATCGGCATCAACGAGGGCGCGGGCGCGCGCATCCAGGAGGGCGTCGTCTCGCTCGGCCTGTACGGCGAGATCTTCCGCCGCAACGTGCACGCCTCGGGCGTCATCCCGCAGATCTCGATGATCATGGGCAACTGCGCCGGTGGCCACGTCTACTCCCCTGCCGTCACCGACTTCACCGTGATGGTCGACCAGACCTCCGCGATGTTCATCACCGGGCCCGACGTGATCAAGACCGTCACCGGCGAGGACGTCACGATGGAGGACCTCGGCGGCGCGCGCACCCACAACACCAAGTCGGGCAACGCCCACTACATGGGCTCCGACGAGGACGACGCGCTCGAGTACGTGAAGGCGCTGCTCTCCTACCTGCCGCAGAACAACCTCGACGAGGGCCCGCGGTTCGACGACGACGCCGATCACCGAGACCACCGACCTCGACCGGACGCTCGACACGCTGATCCCGGACTCGCCGAACCAGCCCTACGACATGCACGACGTCATCACGGCCGTGCTCGACGACGAGGAGTTCCTCGAGGTCCAGGAGCTGTTCGCCCCCAACCTGATCGTCGGCTTCGGCCGCGTCGAGGGCCGCTCGGTCGGCGTCGTGGCCAACCAGCCCATGCAGTTCGCCGGCACCCTCGACATCGACGCCTCGGAGAAGGCCGCCCGGTTCGTCCGCTTCTGCGACTGCTTCAACATCCCGGTGCTGACCTTCGTCGACGTCCCCGGCTTCCTCCCCGGCACCGACCAGGAGTGGCAGGGCATCATCCGCCGCGGCGCCAAGCTGATCTACGCCTACTCCGAGGCCACGGTCCCGCTCGTCACGGTCATCACCCGCAAGGCCTACGGCGGCGCCTACGACGTCATGGGCTCCAAGCACCTCGGCGCCGACATCAACGTGGCCTGGCCCACCGCACAGATCGCCGTCATGGGCGCCTCGGGCGCGGCCAACATCGTGCACCGCAAGACCCTCGCCAAGGTCGAGAAGGACGGCGGCGACGTCGAGGCCAAGCGCGCCGAGCTGATCGACGAGTACGAGACCACCCTCGCCAACCCCTACATCGCGGCCGAGCGCGGGTACATCGACGCCGTCATCTCCCCGCACGAGACCCGCGTCGAGATCGTCCGAGCGCTCCGCCTGCTCCGCACGAAGCGCGCGACGCTGCCCGCCAAGAAGCACGGGAACATCCCGCTGTGACCGACACCCCGGAGCAGGCGCCGCCGACCCTGCGCATCGTCAACCCCGACGCGACGCCCGAGGAGGTCGCCGCGATCGTCGCCGTCCTCGCCGGCCTCGGCGGCGGCGACACCCCGGCCCCGCGCCGGCGTCCGGAGTGGAACGCCCCGCACCGGATGGTGCGCCACACCCCGCCGCACGGGCCCGGCGGCTGGCGCGCCAGCGCCCTCCCCCGCTGACGGGACGCCAACCCACGCTGGTCGAGGTGCGAAGCGCGAGGCACGAGGGCTGAGCCTCGAGACCTCCGCAGCCGGACGTGCGCCGCCACCAGCTCGTCGACTCCGACGTGCGTGTCATCAGGTGACCCACGGGTTCGACCCTGGCGTGAGCCGTGCCGATCGGCACCACGCGAGCACGGCTCGCCGCACCCGACCACCCTGACCGCCGGCACGGACGCACCCCTGCAGGTACCCCTGCCGTGATGCGGAGCGCGTAGCAAACGTCAACGGACCCGGGCGCAGGCCATGGCGGTCGCGAGGTCGACGACGTGGTCGACGAACCGCTCGACGGGCAGCTGCGGCCGGCTCCCCTCGCCCGCCCGCGCCCGCCGCGCGACGGTGCCGAGCACGAACTGGGTGATGAGCGCGAACCGCTCGTTGCGCAGGGTGAGGTCCATCGCGGGCATCCGCTCGGCGAGCAGCGCGTAGACCTCGTAGCCGCCGGTGCGCGCCAGCGCCGCCGCCACCTCGGGGCTCTGGCCGTCGGGGTCCTGCTCGACCAGCTCGCCCAGGATCACCAGGTAGCACCGGCCACGCCACCCGGTCTCGGCGAGCTCGACCGCCGGCCGGACGATCGCCCCGACCACCGAGGCGACGTCGTCGTCGGGCCGGTTGCGCGCCGCCAGCAGCAGCTCGCCCTCGCGCCGGGCGAGGAACTCGACGTGCTGGTCGAGCACCGCCACCAACAGGCCGTCGCGGCCGCCGAAGTGGTACTGGACAGCGCCGCGATTGCGCTGGTCGGCACGGCGGGTGATCTCCACGAGCGAGGCCGTGGCCACGCCGTCGGCCGCGAAGGCGCGGGTCGCCGCGTCGATCAGGCCCACCCTCGTCGTCTCGGTCGCCACGGCGCGAGACTAGCCCCGTGCCCCCTCCCGTGCCCCGTCTCGTCCTCGCCTCCGCCTCGCCCGCCCGCCTCGCCACGCTGCGCTCCGCCGGGGTCGAGCCGCACGTGATCGTCTCGGGGGTCGACGAGTCGCAGCTCGACGGCCTGCCCCCCGTCGAGCTCGCCGTCGGGCTGGCCGCCCTCAAGTGCGCGGCGGTGGCCGACGGGCCGGACCTCCCGGCCGACGCCACCCTCGTGCTCGGCTGCGACTCGGTGCTCGAGCTCGACGGCCAGGCGCTCGGCAAGCCCGTGGACGCCGCGGACGCGGTCGGTCGGTGGCGCGCGATGCGCGGCCGCACCGGCGTCCTCCGGACCGGCCACTGCCTCCGTGACGTCGCCAGCGGCCGCTCGGTCGAGGCGACGGCGTCGACCGTCGTCCACTTCGCCGACGTCACCGACGCCGAGATCGAGGCCTACGTCGCGACCGGCGAGCCGCTCCACGTGGCGGGCGCCTTCACCGTCGACGGCCGGGGCGGGGCGTTCGTCACCGGCATCGAGGGCGACCACCACAACGTCGTCGGGGTCAGCCTGCCGCTGCTGCGCACCATGGTCGCCGACCTCGGCCACGCGTGGACCGACCTCTGGGCCCGGCCCGCGTAGGTCCGGCCGAGGCGGCCGCCTGCGTGTCGTCGCACCATCTCGGGACGAATGGCCCGGACGGGTCATGCGTCCGGGCGCTGGTGGGGAGATAGTCACGCGTGCCCCTCCGTCCTCGCCGCGCCCTCGCCGTCATCGCCACCCTCGCCCTCGGCGCCACCCTGCTCGGCCTGGGAGCCGCGCCGGCCCTGGCCGCCCCTCCCGTCAACGACCACTTGCCCGGCGCGATCCCGCTCGCCTACACCACGGTCAACGGCATGAGCTTCGCCGAGGCCACCAGCGAGCCCGGGGAACCCGTGCCGCCTCCGGTGACTGCACCCTCAACAACCGGACGCGTGTGGTTCTCCTTCACCGCCGACAAGTCGCGCACGGTCCGGCTCGAGACCAGCAGCGGCGACACGGTGCTCGGCGCTCTACACGGGTCCGGCGAACGGGGCGACCTACGCGGGCTCCGACAGGTGGGCTGCAACGACGACGTCGCCCTGGGTGGTCCGTTCACCTCGCGCGTGGTGACCCAGGTGACCGCCGGCACCACCTACTACGTGCAGCTCGGCACCTACTCGACGAGCGCGGCCGATCACCGACCGCGCTGACCTTCGCGACCGTCGCGCCCGCCAACGACAACCTCGCCGCCGCGACGCCGCTCTCGAGCGGGCTGACGCAGGTCAACAACGTCGACGCCACCAACGAGACCGGTGAGCCGGCAGCCAGAGCGGGTGCACCGCGCTCAACAACTCGGTCTGGTTCACGTTCACCGCCGCCGACGCCGGTCAGCGCGCCTTCGAGACCTTCGGACCCCAGGGCGGCGACACCGTCGTGCGGCTCTACTCCGGCCCGGCGTCGATGCCGGCCGCCAACTCGCTCGCGTTCGTGGGCTGCGACGACGACAGCTCGACCGGCAACTACAGCGCGCTCAACCGTGCCGTCACGGCCGGCACCACCTACTACGTGCAGGTCGGCACGTTCCGGGCACAACCCGGAGGCGCCAGCGACCCGGGACCGCTGTCCTTCACGCTCTCGTTCCGCGACCCGGCCACCGACCCGCCGGTGAACGACACCCCGGTGGGCGCGACCGCGGTGGCGCTGGGGCCCGGCACCGGGAGCGGCACGTTCTCCACCACGACGCTCAACGCCACCGAGACCGCGGGCGAGCCGAGCCCGGCGCCCGGCACGCGCACCGTCTGGCTGACCTGGACCGCCCCGTACCCCGGCTCGGCGCGCTTCGACACCAGCACGTCCCCCGCGGGGCGCAACACCTACCTGTGCGTGTTCCCGGGCACCGGTGCAGCCACGCCCGCCACGGCGATCGCGTGCAACGACGACGTCGCGCCGGGTACCGACGTACGCTCCGCCGTCCAGCTCGAGGCGACCCCGGGTACGACGTACCGGATCCTGGTCGGCACCCTCCCGGGCGACGCGGGCGATGCCGTCACCGGCACCTTCGGGTACCTGCCGCCGGCCAACGACGACCGGCTGAGCCCGCCCGCGATCACCGGCGCCACCGGCAGCACCCCCGGGCGACCACCGGTTCGCGACGCCGCAGGCGGGCGATCCCGACCTGGGGGTCCCGAACGCCGGGAGCCGCTCGGTGTGGTGGAGCTGCACCCCCGTCGCCACCGGCGGCACGGTCTTCGAGACGTCGTCGCCGACCTCGTCGACCGAGACCCTGCTCGCCGTGTACGAGGTCGCCGGCGACACGCTCACCGAGGTGGCGTTCAACGACGACATCGACGCACCCGGCGGCAACTTCCTCTCCCGCGTCGACTTCCTCGCCGAGACCGGCACGACCTACCTCGTCCGCGTCGACGGCTACGGCATCAACGCGGCCAACCCGTTCACGCTGCTGCTGGTCCCCCTACGCCGGAGAGGCCACGACCACCACCGCGACCTTCGTGTCCCGCACGGGCTCCACCGCCACCTACACGCTGGCCACGACCCCCGCGGACGGGACCTCGCCGTACCCCCTGGTCGGTCGGTACGACGTCCGGCACCTGGGCTCGGCCATCGTGCTCGGCACGGTCGACACCGTCGACGGCACGGCCACCGTCTCCGCGCCACTGCAGGCCGGAGGCAACTCGTTCGGGTTCACCTTCGTGCCCTCCGACTACCACCTCGCGGCCTCCGAGGCGCAGGCCTCCTACAGCTACACGGCCCCGTCGGACCCCGGCTTCACGGTGGCCACGACAGGTCCGCTGACGGTGAAGCTCGCCGCCGCCCCGACGCAGGCGGGGGTCGGCCCGCTCGACCCCGCGGCGACGGGCACCGTGTCGTTCACCGACGAGACCAGCAGCGTCGTCGGCGGTGGCGCCCTGGTCGCCGGCGCCTACAGCACCGAGCTCGCCACCACCCGAGGCACGCACACGTACAGCGTGTCGTTCACCTCCACCGACGAGCGGCTGGCCGACTCCACCGACGGACCCGTCCAGGTCGTCGTGGTCGACGAGACCTCGACCGCCCTGGTCACCGCGGTGTCCGCGCGCACGGTCACCCTGACCGGCACCGTGACGCCCAGCGGCGGCGGCGCGGCCGCCACGGGGTCCCTCGAGTTCTTCGAGGGCGCCGCCTCGCGCGGCACCGCCGCGTTGGTCGCCGGCGCCGGGTCGGTGGTGCTCGACGGCGTGACGCCCGGGCACCCACACCTACCGCGCCGTCTTCACCCCCGCCGGGTCGGACCTCGTCGGCTCGACGTCGGCGAACGCCGTCGCGGGGGTCGCGAAGCTCGCCTCCAAGGTCACGCTCACCGCGCCCGCCAAGGCGAAGGCCGGTTCGAGGCCGAAGGTGAGCGTCGTGGTCAAGGTGGGTGCGGCCCCGGCGAAGGGCTCGGTCAAGGTCACCGTCAACGGCAAGGCGGTGAAGACCGCCGTGCTGGCGAAGGGCAAGGTCGTCGTGACCCTGCCGCGGCTGAAGGCCGGCAAGGCCAAGGTCGTCGCCAGCTACCTGGGCAACGCGACCACGAAGCCGTCGACGGCCGCCAGGACGATCACCGTCACCCGGTAGCCGGAGCGGTCAGGCGACGGCGACCGGCTCGGCCTGCGGGTCGGGCCGCGTGAAGACGTACCGCTTGAAGAGGTAGAAGCGCGCCCCGAAGGCGAGCACGAGCCCGACGCCGTTGGCAGCGAGGTTGTCGGCCAGGGCGCTGTCCATGCCGATGACGTGGCGGCTCAGGAACAGGCAGCCGACCGGCAGCACCATGGCCACGAGGTTGATCACCACGTAGGCGGTCCAGCCGCCGTCGGCCTGCTGCGGCGGCCGGTGCGGGAACACCCACCCACGCGCGCCGTGATAGCTGATGACCATGCCGACGAGGTTGGCCAGGACGTAGGCCGGGATGGGCTGGTCGCGCAGCAGCGGGCCGCCGACGAACCAGCCGAGCAGCAGCACGTTGAAGATCAGGAACGAGACCCACGTGGCGGCCTGGGCGACGGCGAAGAACCTCCCCAGCTCACCCAGGTAGCGTCGCCAGCGGTCACTCACGCGCTGATCGTACGGGGCCGGAGCCCTATTCGACGGGAAGACCCAGCCCTCGCGCGATCAGCATCCGCTGCACCTCCGAGGTGCCCTCGCCGACCTCGAGCACCTTGGCGTCGCGGTAGAAGCGCGCGACCGGGTACTCCTCCATGAAGCCGTAGCCGCCGAAGACCTGCGTCGCGATGCGCGTCGCGGTGACCGCCGACTCCGTCGAGTAGACCTTCGCGATCGACGCGGCCTGCTTGAACTGCTGGTAGGGCGCGCCGGCGTCCTTGAGGGCGGCGGCCTTGTAGGTGAGCATCCGGCTCGCCTGGAGCATGACCTCGAGGTCGGCGATCTGGAAGGCGACGCCCTGCTTGCGGCCGATGGGGCCGCCGAAGGTCTGGCGATCGAGGGCGTAGGCGACCGACAGGTCGAGGCAGGCCTGGATGCAGCCGACGCTCAGTGCCGAGATGGCGACGCGCCCGTCGTCCAGGGTCGCGAGGAACTGCGCGTAGCCGCGACCCTCCTCGCCCAGCAGGTGGTCGGCCGGCACGTGGCAGTCGTCGAAGCTGAGCGGGTGGGTGTCGGAGGCGTGCCAGCCGAGCTTGTCGTAGGGCTTCTCCGCCACGAAGCCGGGCGTGCCGCTCGGGACCATGATCGCGCTGATGGCCGGGCGGCCGTCCTCGCGCGTGCCGGTGCGGGCGGTGACCGTGACGACGCTGGTGATCTCGGAGCCGGAGTTGGTGATGAACTGCTTGGCGCCGTTGACGACCCACTCGCCGTTGACCAGCTCGGCCCTGGTGCGGGTGGCGCCGGCGTCGGAGCCCGCCCCGGGCTCGGTGAGGCCGAAGCCCGCGAGCCGCTCGCCCGCGACGAGCGCCGGGAGCCACGCCTCCTTCTGCTCGGCCGTGCCGTAGGTGAGGATCGGGTTGATGCCGAGGCCGACGCCTGCCTGGAGCGTGATGCCCATCGACTGGTCGACGCGGCCGAGCTCCTCGATCGCGACGCAGAGGCTGGTGAAGTCGCCGTCCTCGCCCGCGCCGCCGAACTCCTCGGGAGCGGTCAGGCCGAACAGCCCGAGCTTGCCCATCTGCTGCACCACCTCGACCGGGAAGTAGTGGTCGCGGTCCCACTGCGCGGCGTGCGGCGCGATCTCGGCCTCCGCGAACTCGCGGACGCGACCGGCGGAACTCCTCGTGCTCACGGGACAGCTCGAACGTCATGGGACGACTGTAACGGATCCGGTTAACGGTTGTTAACCACAGTCGAGGCGGTCGACGGTCCTCGCGGCGGAGCGGCCCGGTCCCGGGGGCCCGCGGTGCGGCACCTGCGACGGAGGCGCCCGGGCGGCTGCCGCTCCAGGGTCGGAGGTGTGACCGACGACCTCGCCCTCCCCGTCCCCGCCCGCCTGGCCGCCGCGATGCTCGCCCTCGCCCTGCTGGCCCTCGGCTGCGCCGCCCCGTTCCCCGCGGAGACGTCGTCGACCACGCAGCACGACGCCGGGCGCGACGAACACCCGGCGGGCGTTGCCGTTCGACACCGGCAGCCCGACCGTCGCCCACCTCGACGCCGACGTGCTCGAGGCCCTGAGCGCGGCAGCTCGCGACGCCGCCGGGGACGGCGTGACGCTGCAGGTCACCAGCGGCTGGCGCAGCCGCGCCCACCAGCAGCGGCTCTTCGACGAGGCCGTCGACCGGTACGGCAGCGAGGACGAGGCCCGCCGCTACGTCTCGCCGCCCGACCTGTCGGCCCACGTCACCGGCGACGCCGTCGACGTCGGCCCCACCGAGGCCGCCGACTGGCTCGGCCGGCACGGGTCGCGGTACGGGCTGTGCCAGGCGTTCGCGAACGAGATCTGGCACTTCGAGCTGGCCACCACCCCGGGCGGGACGTGCCCGGAGATGCTGCCCGACAGCAGCTACCGGGGCTGAGCCGCGAGGCCTCCGCCGCGACCTGGCGTCGTGAGCCGTGGCTGGTGACCTCACGAGGTCTCGAGACGAGACGTCGTCCCTCCTCGACCAGCGTGGCCCCGTCAGGTGCGGAGGTGCCGGACGGCGTGCCAGCCGGGGTCGGGCTCGGCGTCGACCACGACCTCGCCGTGCGCCCAGCCGGTGACGGCGGTCTCGACGAGGCCCACGGCGGGGCCGGTCGAGTCGGCGTAGAGGTGCAGGAGGCGCAGGCCGTCCGAGGTCTCGTGTGCCACCAGCGTCGCCGAGTCGCCGAGCCGTTCGCCCAGCTGGTCCTCGAGGGCGCGCAGCGCGTCGAGCGAGGCGGGGTCCGGCAGGCCGGCCTCGGTCCGCCCGGCGTACGGGACCTCGACGCCGAGGTGGAGGTCGAGGTGGGGTGCCCAGCTCGGGGCGAGCGGCACCATCGCGGCGGCCATGACGGGCCGGCCCTCGTGCTCCCCGCTCAGCAGGACCCACACCGGGTCACCGTCGTCGGTCAGCGCGTCGGCCCTCACGTCAGCCACGACGTCGAGCAGCGCGGCCAGCGGCACGGCACCGGCCGGCGGGTCGAGGACGACGTCGACGGCGCCGATCCAGGTCTCGCAGTCGATCTCGCCCAGCGCGGAGTCGAGGGCGACGAAGGCGACGGTGTTGCGGACCTGCTCCGGGAGGGTGGCCATCGCGGGGTGGAACACCTCGACGTCGACGTGGTTGCCCACGCGCTCGGCGCGGACCCGGACCTCGCCGAAGGCCACCTCGTCGTCGCCGATGCTCAGGGCCATCGACTCGACGTCGGCGTCGGCGCGCTTGGCGTCGGCGTACTCCCAGGTCGCGTCGGCGGGCGGGGCCGCCAGCAGCCACCGGCGGGCCAGGGCCCGCACGGCCGGGTTGCCGCCGGCCGTCACGACCAGCTGGTGCTCGGCCGTGACGCCGGGGCCGAGCTCCCACGCCAGCTCCTCGCTGACGGTGTGCACGCGCTCGGTGATCTCCTCGACGAGCCCGCCCACGGTGCCGTCGGCGATCGCGGCGGCGCACGCGCCGGGCTCCCGACGCGGTCCACCACGTCCAGAAGGCGTCGTGCTGCCCCGTCGTCGGCCCCGCTACCGGCCCGTCCATCGGCCCCGTCACCGGCCCCGTCACCGACTCAGTCGCAGTTGTCGCAGAGACCCGTGGCCGGCACCGCCATGAAGCAGCGCGGGCACACGGTCACCGGGCGGTCGGAGGCCGCCACCCGCTTGGGGGGCGCCGGCGCCTTGGGCTCACGGGGGGCGCGGGGCGTCCGCGGCGCGGAGGCACGGGTCGAGGAGGTGCGGGTCGAGGTGGGCCGGGGCGCGCGGCGTCCGCCCGACATCGGCACCTCGGCGGGAACGCCGCCGTCCTCGGGGGCCGAGCCGGCCCACTGGTAGCAGGCGAGGCGGGCGCGGGCGGCGTGCTTCTCGCGGGCCACCGGGTCGCCCACGGGGGACGCCTCCTGGGCACGCAGCAGGTCGTCGTAGCGCTCCCCCACCCACCCGCGCTCGTCGACGACCAGCGCGGTCAGGGCCGGGTAGCCGTCGTGGTGGTGGACCCGTGCGAGGGGCGCGAGGACCTTGAGCAGCCACCGGTCGTGGGGCCGGGCGGTGTTGATGCCGGACTCGGCCTTCAGCCGCTCGACGAGGTCGGCCTCGCTGATCACCCCGTGGTAGCCCTGGGCCGTCTCCTCGAGGATCGGGTGGGCCACCCGCGCCCAGGTCTCGAGGGCGATGGCCTCCGAGGTGCCGGTGCCGGCGGGTTCGTACCAGAACCCCTTGCGCTCCTGCTGGTACTCCACGGTGCCCACGTGCCGAGCATAGGCAACGCCGGCGGCCCCGTGCCTCACGGGGCCAGCGACGGCCCGCGCACCACCTTGAGGTTGAAGTCGGAGCCGCCCAGGGCGACCGCGACCCGGATCCACAGCGGCAGGAACATCTCCGCGCCGCGGGCGGTGGCCAGGTCGCCGAGGTCGATCACGTCGCCGTGACCGAGCGCGGTGAGCAGCCCCGTCACCACGCCCTTCGCCTCGGCGTCGTCGCCCGAGACGAAGACCGACGTCGGCTCGCCCAGCGAGGCGGGGTCGGCCATCACGCCGTTGTTCATGGTGTTGAGGCTCTTCACGACACGGACCGCCGGGAAGGCGCGCTGGATCGTCTCGGCCAGCGAGTCGTCGCCCTGGACGAACAGCTGCGGCGGGAAGCCCTGGGAGTGGTCGAGCGGGTTCGAGACGTCGAGGAGCACGACGCCGTCGGCGAGCCCCGCCTGCCCCAGGATGTCGAGCGACACGTCGCCCCCCGCCGCGTTCACCACGACGTCGGCACCGGCCGCGGCGTCGGCGAAGGCGAGCGTGGCGACGTCCGGGTGGTCGGCCGCCCAGGCGCCGTACTCCTCGCGGGACGTCGTGCTCGCCGGGTCCCGCGTCCCCACGCTCACCTCGTGCCCGAGGCGGGCGAAGGCCCCCGCCAGCGCGCGTCCGACCTGTCCCGTGCCCAGCACCGCGATCCTCATGGACGTGACGCTAGGACCTGAAGCGCGGTTGAGGTCAAGGAACGGGGTCCGACGGCGCTCCCCCGGCAGCCCCGTGGCTCCCCCGTGCCGCTCGCGTGCCACCCGCGCCTCACCCATCCGACCCTCGGGCCCGCCACCGCGACGGTGGCGGGTGGCGATAACCTGCGCGTCGGAACACGCGTCCCGTCCGACCACTCAGATCGCCAGCAGATCACCACCAGATCGCCAGCACAGGAGCCCACGTGCCCGACGTCAAGCCGCTCAAGAAGGTCCTCATCGCCAACCGTGGCGAGATCGCCGTCCGGGTGATCCGGGCGTGCAAGGACGCCGGCATCGGCAGCGTCGCCGTGTACGCCGACCCCGACCGCGACGCGCAGTTCGTGCGCCTGGCCGACGAGGCCCACGCGCTCGGCGGCGCGACCCCGGCCGACTCCTACCTCGACATCGGCAAGATCATCGCGGTCGCCGAGAAGGCCGGGCGCCGACTCGGTGCACCCGGGCTACGGCTTCCTCGCCGAGAACGCCGACTTCGCCCAGGCCGTGCTCGACGCCGGGCTGGTCTGGATCGGCCCGCCGCCGGCCGCCATCGAGGCGCTCGGCGACAAGGCCAAGGCCAAGCAGATCGCGAGAAGGCGAACGCCCCGCTGGCTCCCGGCACCAAGGACGCCGGTCAAGGACGCCGACGAGGTCGTCGCGTTCGCCAAGGAGAACGGGCTGCCGGTCGCGATCAAGGCCGTCTTCGGCGGCGGCGGCCGCGGCCTCAAGGTCGCCCGCACGCTGGAGGAGATCCCCGACGCCTACGAGTCCGCGGTCCGCGAGGCGGTCTCGGCCTTCGGCCGCGGCGAGTGCCTCGTCGAGAAGTTCCTCGACAAGCCGCGCCACGTCGAGACCCAGTGCCTGGCCGACCAGCACGGCAACGTCGTGGTGGTCTCCACCCGCGACTGCTCGCTGCAGCGCCGCCACCAGAAGCTCGTCGAGGAGGCGCCCGCGCCGTTCCTCACCGACGACCAGGTCGCCCGCCTCTACGAGTCGTCGAAGGCGATCCTGCGCGAGGCCGGCTACGTCGGCGCCGGCACGTGCGAGTTCCTCGTCGCCGCCGACGGCACCATCAGCTTCCTCGAGGTCAACACCCGCCTCCAGGTCGAGCACTGCGTCTCCGAGGAGGTCACCGGACATCGACCTCGTCCGCGAGATGTTCCGCATCGCCGCCGGCGAGGAGCTCGGCTACGACGACCCCCAGGTCACGCGGCCACTCCATCGAGTTCCGCATCAACGCCGAGGACGGCGGCGCGCAACTTCATGCCCGCCCCCGGCACCCTGTCCGCGTGGGTCCCGCCGAGCGGCCCCGGCGTCCGGCTCGACGGCGGCTACGGCACCGGCGAGACCATCCCGGGCTCGTTCGACTCCCTCATCGCCAAGCTGATCGTCACCGGCGCCACCCGGCAGCAGGCGCTCGAGCGCTCGCGCCGCGCCCTCGACGAGTTCGTCGTCGACGGCATGCCGACGGTGATCCCCTTCCACCAGGCCGTGGTCTCCGACCCCGCCTACGTCGGCGCCTCGAACCCGAGCGGGCTCGGGGACTTCGAGGTCTACACGACCTGGATCGAGACCGACTTCGACAACCAGATCACCCCCTACGGCGGCGAGCCCGCGGAGGCCTCCGAGGCCGGCGAGCGGCAGACCGTGGTGGTCGAGGTCGGCGGCAAGCGGCTCGAGGTCGTGATCCCGGCCGGGCTCGGCGGGCTGTCGTCAGGCGGCGGCGGTGGGCCAAGAAGCCCAAGCGCGCCGCGGGCAAGAAGGCCGGCGCCGCGGCGTCCGGCGACGCCGTCACCAGCCCCATGCAGGGCACCATCGTCAAGGTCGTCGTCGACGAGGGCCAGGAGGTCGCCGAGGGCGAGACCGTGGTCGTCATCGAGGCCATGAAGATGGAGCAGCCGCTCAAGGCCCACAAGGCCGGCACCGTGACCGGCCTGGCGGCCGAGGTGGGAGCGACGGTCACCAGTGGCCAGGTCATCTGCGAGATCAAGGACGAGTAGGGCGAGCAGCCAGACCTCGCAGGCCGTCGTCGCGGGGGTCGTGACGGCGGTCGTCGGGTTCACCTCCGCGTTCGCGGTGGTGCTCACCGGGCTGGCCGCGGTCGGCGCCGACCCGGCCGAGGCGGCGTCCGGCCTGCTCGTCGTCACCGTCACGATGGGGCTGGGCTCGCTGCTGTTCTCCTGGCGCACGCGGTTGCCGGTGACGATGGCGTGGTCGACCCCGGGCGCCGCCCTGCTGGCCGGTGCCACCGTGCCCGACGGCGGGTACGCCGACGCCGTCGGCGCGTTCGCCGTGGCGGGCCTCCTCTACGCCCTCACCGGGCTGGTGCGCCCGCTCGGCGACTGGGTGGCCCGCATCCCGATGCCGCTGGCCAACGCGATGCTCGCCGGCGTCCTGCTCGTGCTGTGCGTCGAGCCGTTCCGGGCGCTGGCCGACGAGCCGGCCGCGATCGCACCGGTGCTCGCTGACCTGGCTGGTCCTGATGCGGCTGGCCCGGCGCTGGGCGGTCCCCGGGGCGTTCGGCGCGGCGCTCGTCGTGATCGTGGTCAGCGGCTCGCTGGGCGACGTCCGGCCGCCGACCTGGCGCCCGCGCCTCACCTGGACGACGCCGCACCTCGACGCTCTCACCGTGCTGGCGATCGGCGTCCCGCTGTACCTCGTGACCATGACCAGCCAGAACATCCCGGGCGTCGCCGTGCTCGGGTCGTTCGGCTACGACCGCTCCCCTGCGCCCGGCGCTGGTGTACGCCGGGGCGACCACCGCCCTCACCTCGCCGCTGGGCGGCTACTCCATCAACCTCGCCGCGATCTCGGCCGCCCTGGCGGCGGGCCCGGCGGCCGGCGACGACCCGGACGGGCGCTGGGTCGCCGGCGTCTCGACCGGGGCGACGTGCCTGGTGCTCGGCCCGCTGGCCGCCCTGGTCACCACGGTGTCGGCCGCCGCGCCGGCCGGCGTGATCGCGGCCGTCGCGGGCCTCGCCCTGCTCGGCACCTTCGGCTCGGCCGCCGCCTCCGCCCTCTCCGACGAGCGGCTTCCGGGAGGCGGCTGCGGTCGCCTTCGTCGTCGCGGCGTCCGGGGTCACCGTCGGCGGGGTGGGGCCGCCTTCTGGGCGCTGCTGGCCGGCGGGGTCGTGGCGCTGGTGCTGCGTCGGCGGCAGCCCGCGTGAGCGGAATACCTCGGACGCCGTGGTTGCTGAGTTAGGTGACGCGTCACCGAATGGCGCGGACCAGACAGCAGGAGGCAGCCATGCAGATCGGGATCTTCTCCGTCGGCGACGTCACCACCGACCCGACCACCGGCCGGACGCCGACCGAGCACGAGCGCATCAAGGCGACCGTGGCGATCGCGAGGAAGGCCGAGGAGGTCGGGCTCGACGTGTTCGCGACCGGCGAGCACCACAACCCGCCCTTCGTCGCGTCGAACCCGACGGCCACGCTCGCCTACATCGGCG
>CAWHNR010000004.1:0-173757 GCA_963830575.1 uncultured Actinomycetota bacterium | reverse complement strand
GATGAGGGGTCCGACGCTGAACAGATCGGCCAGCTCGCGCTCCGCCGATGTCGCGCGGTCGCGCGGGGCCCCGGGCACGTTCGAGACGATCACGTTGAACGGCGCGGAGTGCCAGGACGCCGCCTCGCATCCGCGAGTAGAGCCGCATGAAGGCGCTGAACGGCGCCGGCGGGCGTGAACTGGGTCCACTCGGTGAGCATCGCGGGGCCGAGCTCGCGCTGGATCTGCCTTGGAGTGGTGGGTCACCTGCGCGAGATCACCGCGCAGCCGCTCGTGCGGGTCGTCGACGTCGGTCGCCAGCGAGGTGAAGAGGTTGGAGACCCGGTTGCCGTGCAGTCGCGGCGCGGCGCCCGTCGGGTCGGTGGCGGTCGGGATGCCGGCCATGAGCGAGGCGCGTCGGGTGCTCGCCGCGCTCGGCCGAGCCAGGCGCCGCAGGGCCCCGGCGACGACCGCGAGCACCACGTCGTTGAGGGTGACGCCCGGGTGCGCGACCGCGCGCGGCCTTCATCTCGGCGAGCGGCAGCGTGCAGGTGGCGAAGACTGCGCCGCGGCGTCAGGGCGCCGTTGAACGACGTCCGCGGGGCGTCGAGCACGGGCCGCGGCACGTCGGGCTTCTCGGCCCGGCGGTAGCGCAGCATCGAGCGGACGCCGGCGAGCGTGCGCCACAGCAGCGCCGGGATGAGCGCGATCTGCACGATCGCGTCGACGAGCGCCGAGCGCACCAGAGCCGGGGCGTCGGGCGTCTCGTCCTCGGCGGGCGGCGCCGGCGCGCGTGGCCTCCACCGGCAGGAACTCCTCGGACGCCCTCGACGTCGGTCGACGTTGCCGAGCAGCGCGTTGGCCGCCATCCCGTCGGCGAGGGCGTGGTGCATCTTGCCGACGATCGCGGTGCCGCCGTCGGCGAGCCCCTCGCAGAGGTGCAGCTCCCACAGCGGGCACGCCGCGGTCGAGCGGCGTCGAGGCGATCTCGCCGATCAGCCGTGCGTCGACCAGGTCGGCGCGCGAGCCCGGTGCCGGGCACGACGTGGTGCCGCAAGAAGTGGCGGCCGGGTCGATGCGTCGCTGCGTCACCCACACCGGGTGGTTGAGCTGGAACGGCACCTTGACCACCCGCGGCGCAGCGGCGGCAGCTTGTCGAGGCGCGCCAGCACGCCGCCCTGGAAGCTGTCGAAGCTCAGGTCGTCGTGCGGCTCGAGCACCGCGATCTTGAGCGTGTGCATGTGCTGCGACGGCGTCTCGATGTAGAGGTAGCCGGCGTCGGCGCCCTCCATCCGCTCCACCCCGGCAGCGTCGGGCCGCGCACTACGCGACCACCTAGGCGCCCAGGGCTGGCAGCTCGCGCTTCATGACCTTGCCGGAGGCGTTGCGGGGCAGCTCGTCGAGCAGCACCACGTCGCGCGGCACCTTGTAGCCGGCGAGGTGGGCCTTCACGTGCGCCTTGAGGTCGTCGGCGCTCGCGGCGGCTCCGGGCACGAGGACGACGTAGGCCGCCAGCCGCTGGCCGAACGCCTCGTCGTCGACCCCGACCACGACCGCCTCGCGGACGTCGTCGTGCTCGGCCAGGGTCTTCTCGACCTCGAGCGGGTACACGTTCTCGCCGCCCGAGACGATCATGTCGTCGTCGCGGCCGACGACGTAGAGCCGGCCCTCGGCGTCGAGGCGGCCGACGTCGCCGGAGACCATGTAGCCCTCGTGGAACTCCTTGTTGTCGCCGGCCGTGTAGCCGTCGAACTCCGAGGCGCCCTTGACGCAGATCCGGCCGACCTCGCCGACGGCGACGGGTCGCCAGGCGTCGTCGACGACGCGCAGGTCGGTGCCGCGCACGGCCCGGCCCGCGGTGTCGGGTGCGTGCCGCAGGTCGGCCGGCACGGCCACCGTGATCTGCCCGGCCTCGGTGGCGTTGTAGCTGTTGTAGATGACGTCGCCGAAGCGGTCCATGAACGCCGTGACGGCGTCCGGCCGCATCCGCGACCCGCTGGCGGTGACGAACCGCAGCGTCGCCAGCGAGTAGCGGTCGAGCACCTCGGCGGGCAGGTCGACGATCCGCTCGATCATCACCGGGACGACGGAGAGCCCGGTGGCGCCGTGCTCGTCGACCAGCTTCAGGGTCTGCCTCGGGGTCGAACTTGCGGCGCATCACCATCGTGCAGGTCATGGTGCCGCTGATCGGCGAGCTGGCCGAAGCCCCAGGCGTGGAACATCGGCGCGGCGATGACGGTGGTCCCCTCGGCCCGCCACGGGATCCGGTCGAGCATCGCGGCCAGCTCGGCGGGGCCGCCGCCGCCCGCGCCTGGCGCCCTTGGGCGTGCCGGTGGTGCCCGAGGTCAGCAGGATGACGCGCCCGGGCTGCGCCGGCAGGGCCGGCTTCTCGCCGAGGTGCTCGCCGGATGAGCGCCCTCGACGGTGGGGCCGTCGGCCTCGGTGCGGGGCGAGTCGGTCCACGCGAGCACCTCGACGAGGCCGGGGATCCGGGCCGCGGGCGTCGGCGACGACGCCGGCGAACTCCTCGTCGTAGATGATCACGCGGCTGCCCTCGCGCACCATGACGTCGGCGAGCTGGGGGCCCGGAGAAGCCGGTGTTGAGCAGCAGCGCCTGGGCGCCGAGCCGTGCGGCGGCGCCCAGCGACTCGACGAAGCCGCGGTGGTTGCGGGCGAGGATCGCGAGCGTCGTGACGGGTCCGCCCGCCGCCCGCGGCAGGCCCGACGGCCAGCGCGTCGATGCGGTGCTGCAGCTCGACGCCAGGTGAGCGTGCCGATCTCGTCGACCAGCGCCGACGCCGTTCGGACGCCGGACGGCGGCGAGCGCGAGGCCCGTCGTCGGGTTCGTGCCCTGCTGCGGACGACCCGGCCATGCCGACGTACTTGTCCGGGCGGCATCAGCGTCAGCATGCCGCTGCGCACCAGGGTGCGCAGCACCCAGAGCTGGGTGCGCAGTCGGTCGAGGAAGGTGGCCATCAGCCCAGCACCGGGAAGCGGCGCTTGCGGCGCGAGCTCGTCGAGCGCGTCCTGCATCCGGCCGCGCACGACGCGCGTCGACCTCGGCCACGTCGGGGTCGGGCCCGAACTCGGCCGCGACGTCGATCGGGTCGAGCACCTGCGGTGGTGATCTTGGTCGGCAGCGGCAGGTTGGGCGGGAACGCCGCGGTCAGCCCGAACGGGAAGCCGAAGCGAGATCGGCAGGTACGGGAAGCGGAGCAGCTTGTCCAGCCCGGTGACCTTGGCGAGCCAGCTCGCCGCGCGACAGGTGCAGCTGGGCCTCCTGGCCGCCGATGCTGACGACCGGCACGATCGGCACGCCGTTGCGCAGCGCCGTCCGCACGTAGCCGGTGCGGCCGTCGAAGTCGATGACGTTGGCCTTGCGGGTGGGCCGCGCGACGTCGTAGTCGCCGCCGGGGAAGACGATGGTGCACCGCGCCGGAGCCGAGCACCGCGTCGGCGTTCTCGCGGTTGGCGGGCAGGAAGCCGCAGCGTGCGGAAGAACGGGCCGGCCGTGCCGTGAAGAGCATGTCGTGGGCCAGCACGTAGATGGGCCGCTCGGGCCCGAACTCCTCGACGAACGCGGCGGCGATGATCGGCACGTCCATCGCCATCAGCCCGCCGGAGTGGTTGGACACGATGAGCGCGCCGCCCTCGGCGGGCAGCCGGTCCATGCCGCGCACCTCGGAGCGGAAGTAGACCTTCATGATCTTGCCGAGCGTCGGGATGATCGACGCGACGTAGGCCGCGTCGCGCTGCCCGAGGTCGGCCTTCACCAGCTCCTGCCGGAGCGTCTCGTCCACGTGGCGGAGTATCGCCGCCACCGGAGGGCGCGGCAAGGACGTCCACCGGCCGGTCGTCGTCGGGCACGTCCTAGGGTCGTCCCATGACTTCACGCGAGGACGGCCGCGCCGACGACGAGCTGCGCCCGGTCACGATCACCCGCAACTGGCTCGACCACGCCGCGGGGTCGGTGCTGGTCGAGTTCGGCAAGACCCGGGTGCTGTGCGTCGCCTCGGCCTCCGAGGGCGTGCCGCGCTGGCGCAAGGGCTCCGGCCTGGGCTGGGTGACGGCCGAGTACGCGATGCTCCCCGGCTCGACCCACACCCGCTCGGACCGCGAGTCGGTCAAGGGCCGCGTCGGCGGCCGCACCCACGAGATCAGCCGGCTGGTCGGTCGCTCGCTGCGCGCGGTCATCGACTACAAGGCGATGGGCGAGAACACGATCCAGCTCGACTGCGACGTGCTCCAGGCCGACGGCGGCACCCGCACCGCGGCGATCACCGGGGCCTACGTCGCCCTCGCCGACGCCTGCGCGAAGCTCGGGGTCGAGTCGACGCTGACCGGCTCGGTCGCCGCCGTCTCGGTCGGCATCATCGACGGCGTCCCGCGCCTCGACCTGCCCTACGTCGAGGACGTGCGGGCCGAGACCGACATGAACGTCGTGATGACCGGCACCGGCTCCTACGTCGAGGTCCAGGGCACGGCCGAGGGCGCGGCGTTCGACCGCCGCGAGCTCGACGCCCTCCTCGCCCTCGCCGAGAAGGGCTGCGCCGACCTGACGCGGCTGCAGCCCGAGGCGCTCCCGGTGGCTGAGGCGACCCGGCTCCACCTGGCCTCGCGCAACGCCAAGAAGATCGCCGAGATGGAGCGCATCCTGGCCGAGCACCTGCCCGGCGTGACCGTGGTCGGGCTCGACGACGTGGCCGCCTACCCCGAGCCCGTCGAGGACGCCCCGACCTTCGAGGGCAACGCGCTGCTCAAGGCCCGCGCCGGCGCCGCGGCGACCGGCCTGGCCGACCGTCGCCGACGACAGCGGCCTGTGCGTCGACGCCCTCAACGGCATGCCGGGCGTGCTGTCGGCGCGCTGGTCGGGCCCGCCCAAGGACGACGCCCGCAACAACCGGCTGCTGCTCGACCAGCTCGCACGACGTCCCCGACGAGCGACGCGGGGCCCACTTCCGCTGTGCCGTGGCGGTGGTGACTGCCCGACGGCCGCGAGCTCGTCGTCGAGGGCCGGATGGACGGCCGGGTCGTCCGCGAGGTGCGGGGAGCGGCGGGTTCGGCTACGACGTCCTCTTCGTCGCCGACGACCGCCCCGGGCTCACCACCGCCGAGCTGTCGACGGCGGACAAGGACGCGATCTCGCACCGGGGCGACGCCCTGCGGGCCCTGGCTCCCCGGCTCGCCGGCCTGCTGGCCTGAACCGACCTCCGGGTCAGGTCCAGCTCCAGCTCGCGAGCACCTTCTCGAAGTCGGCCTGCGAGACGCTGTCGCCCGCGGCGGGGTAGGTCAGCCCGATCGAGTACTGGTTGCCCCCGTGCAGCGCGAGGTAGGCGACCTGCACGATGTCGATGCCGGCCGCGTTGACGCGGTCGGCGATCCTCACGCCGATCGCCCGCTCGCCGGCGATGGTGATGTCGTCGATGTCGACCGGCGTCGCGTCGTCGCTGCTGGAGAGGTTGCGCTTCCAGAGGCCCTCGAGGTCCTCGACGCTGCCGGCAGCGCCGGCGGAGAGCGCCTCGACCAGGATGTTGCTCTGAGCCAGGTCGATCGACGAGCCGAGGATGATGAGGGCGTCGATGGTGCCTCCGGCGTCGAGGCCGCGGGCCTCCTCGATGGCGTCCTGCCAGCCGACCCCGGGCAGCCGGAACGTGTAGCCGTCGCCGGTGATGAGGTCACCGGACGCCGGTGTCACCGGCGGGTCGGTCGTGGCCGTCCGGACGCCGCCGGGGTGGAGCCCTCCTCCGAGGTGCCGCTGGCGCTCGGCGCTGCCTCGTCCGGTTGCTGCGGGCCTGCTCGTCGCTCCCGGCCACCACGAGGGTCACCACGAAGGCGGCGACCACGAGGAGCACGGCGGCGACGGAGCCGACGACGACCGCCGTGCTGCGCTTCCGCGGCGGTGGCTGCCACCCGCCACCCGGAGGGGTCGAGGTCGGGTAGGGGGCTGCCTGGTACGTCGGCTGCGCGGGGGCTGGGGTACGGGGGGCTGCGGGGGTTCTGTGGAGTGGTCGGCGACGGACCCGGGTCGCTCGGCGGGGACGCCCCACGGGCTGGTGTCGCTCACCCCACCAGTATGTCGCTCGGACGACGTCGTGAGCCCCAGCGCTGTCAGACGCTGCGGTTGCGACGGCACGTGGCAGGGCCTACCGCTGACTCTCGACGTCGATCACATCGACGGTGAGTGCATGAACAACTGCGCCGACAACCTCCGGTTCCTGTGCCCCAACTGTCACCGACAGACGCCTAACTTCGCGGGGCGATCGAGAGGCAAGTACACCGTGCCCGCTGGTCCCGACGAGGAGCGGGCTCGTAGAGTCACGCTCGAGCCAGAGTGTGGAACAGGCAGACACGCGGACTTCAGGTGTCCGTGCCTTCGGGCGTGGGGGTTCAAGTCCCCCTCTGGCACGGCAGGCGCGGGTGCAGCCACCTCGGCGTCGTGGAGACCTGTCTCAGTCGAGGCCGAGGTCGCGGCGCAGCTTGGCGACGTGACCGGTGGCCTTGACGTTGTACTGGGCCACCTCGACGCGTGCCCTCCGCGTCGACGACGAACGTCGAGCGGATGACGCCGGTGACGGTCTTGCCGTACATCTTCTTCTCGCCGAAGGCGCCCCACTGCTCCAGCACCGCCTTGTCGGGGTCGGAGAGCAGCCGGATGGTCAGGCCCTCCTTCTCGCGGAACTTCGCCAGCTTCTCGGGCTTGTCGGGGGAGATGCCGACGACCTCGTAGCCGGCGGCCTTGAGCGAGTCGAGGGAGTCGCTGAAGTCGCAGGCCTGCTTGGTGCAGCCCGGGGTCATCGCGGCCGGGTAGAAGTAGACGACGACCTTGCTCGCGCCGGCGAGGTCCGCGAGCGAGACCTCCGTGCCGGTGTCGTCGGGCAGGGTGAAGGCGGGGGCGGTGTCGCCGGGGGCGAGGCGCTGGGTCATGGGTGGTCCTGTCCGAGTGGAGCGGTAGCCAAATCCGGATGGGCGGTTGTTGCGAACAGTTTGCAAGAACAGTAGTCGTTGGCGGTCCAACGCCGACCACGACCAACCTACCCAGGGTGGAGCGCGAGCCATGCACGTACCCGACGGATTCCTCGACGCGCCGACCTCGGTCGCGACCGGCGCCGTCGCCGTGGTGGCCGATCGGCGTCTCGCTGCGCAAGGCGCGCGCGGAGCTCGACGACCGCACCGCGCCGCTGGCCGGCCTGGTCGCGGCGTTCATCTTCGCCACCCAGATGCTCAACTTCCCGGTCGCCGGCGGCACCAGCGGCCACCTGATGGGCGGCGCGATCGCCGCGGTGCTGGTCGGGCCGTGGACCGGCGTGCTGGCCACCAGCGTCGTCTTCATCGTGCAGTGCCTGCTCTTCGCCGACGGCGGCATCACCGCCCTCGGCACCAACATCGTGCTGATGGGCGTCACCACCGTCGCCGTCGGCTGGGTGGTCTTCCGCGGCCGTGCAGGCCGTGCTGCCCAAGACGCGTCGCGATGGTCCCGGTCGCGGCCGGCATCGGCGCGTTCGTCAGCGTGCCGGTCGCCGCGCTCGTCTTCGTCGGCCTCTACGCGCGTCGGCGGCGCGGCCGACATCCCGCTCGGCAGCGCTCACCGCCGCCATGGTCGGCGTCCACGTGCTCATCGGCATCGGCGAGGGCGTCATCACCTTCCTCGCGGTCGGCAGCATCATCGCCGTCCGCCCCGACCTCGTGCACGGCGCGCGCTCGGTGCTGGCAGGCGCGCACGCTCGAGGTCCGCACGGCCGGAGTCGCCGCATGAAGCCGCGCCGTCCACGCGAGTCGGTGGCCGTCGGGATCCTCGCTCGTCGCGCTGCTCCTCGCCGGCGTCGTCAGCTTCTACGCCGCCAGCAGCCCCGACGGCCTGACCAAGGTCTCGCAGGACCAGGGCTTCGCCGACACCGAGAAGGAGCACGGCACCGACGACGGCCCGTTCGCCGGCTACGGCGCGGCTTCATCGACGACGACCGGCTCAGCGGCGGCGTCGCCGGCGTGGTCGGCGTCCTCGTCGTGCTGGGGCTCGGCAGCGGGCTCACGCTCGTCGTGCGCCGTCGCACGCGCCGACGAGTCGCCGAGCGCGCAGACCGAGCCGCTGAGAGCCGTCTGATGGGCGGCGCGCACGGGCACCCGCTGCACTTCCACGCGCCACTCGCCGGTGCACCGCGCGCCGGCGCACCTCAAGATCGTGGCGCTGCTCGGTCTTCATGCTCGTCGTCGTCGCGACGCCCGCGGCGTGGTGGCCGCTCTACGGCGCCTACGCCGTCGCTGCTGCTCGGCGTGGTCGGCGCGAGCCGGGTGCCGCCGACGTACCTGCTCAAGCGGATGGTCGTCGAGGTGCCGTTCGTGGTCTTCGCGCTGCTGCTGCCGTTCGTGGCGACCGGTCCGCGCACCGACGTTCCTCGGGCTCGAGCGTGAGCGAGTCACGGCCTGCACGCCGGCGCCAAGCTGCTCGTCAACGCGACGCTCGGCGTCGTCGCCAGCCTCACCCTGGCCGCCACCACCGAGCCCCAGGCGCTGCTGCAGGGGCTGACCCGGCTGCGGGTGCCGTCGCTGCTGGTGCAGATCATGGGCTTCATGGTCCGCTACCTCGAGGTCGTCACCGACGAGCTGCGGCGGATGCGGGTCGCGCGCGAGTCGCGCGGCTTCAACGCGCCGCGACCCCCGGCACTGGCCGGTGCTCGCGCCGTCGTTCGGCGCCCTGTTCATCCGCAGCTTCGAGCGCGGCGAGCGGGTCCACCTCGCGATGCTCTCGCGCGGCTACACCGGGCGAGCTGCCGCGATGACCGACGACCCCGTCCTCGACGTCCGCGGCCTGGCCTACGCCTACCCCGACGGCCACCAGGCGCTGTTCGGCGTCGACCTGCACGTGCACCGCGGCGAGCGCGTCGCGCTGCTCGGGCCCAACGGCGCCGGCAAGACCACGCTCGTGCTGCACCTCAACGGCATCCTCACCGCCGGCGCGGGCTCGGTCGCGGTCAGCGGGCTGCCGGTCGAGAAGCCGCACCTGCGCCGAGATCCGGCGCCGCGTCGGCATCGTCTTCCAGGACCCCGACGACCAGCTCTTCATGGGCACGGTGCGCGCCGACGTCGGCTTCGGCCCGGCCAACCTCGGCCTGAGCGGCGCCGCGCTCGAGGCCCGCGTGATGACCGCGCTCGAGCAGGTCGGGCATGGCCGACTTCGCCGACCGGCCGCCGCACCACCTCTCGTTCGGCCAGCGCCGCCGGGTCGCGGTCGCCACCGTGCTGGCGATGGAGCCCGAGATCCTCGTGCTCGACGAGCCGTCGTCCAACCTCGACCCCGCCTCGCGCCGCGAGCTCGCCGACATCCTGCGCTCGCTCGACGTGACCGTGCTGATGGTGACCCACGACCTGCCCTACGCGCTCGAGCTGTGCCCGCGCTCGGTGGTGCTCAGCGACGGCCACGTGGTCGCCGACGGGGCGACGTACGACGTGCTCACCGACGAGCGCCCTGATGCGCGCGCACCGGCTCGAGCTGCCGTTCGGCTTCGACCCCCGCACGATCGACCGGGCCTGCCTGCCGTCGCCCGGCGGGCGCGGCTCGGATACCCTGCCGACGTGAGCGACGAACTGGCCGACCTCGAGCGCGAGATCGAGGAGACCCGGGAGCGCCTGGCCGGCACCATCGACCAGCTGCTCCACCGCTCGCAGCCCCAAGACGATCGCCAGCCGCCAGGTCGCCAGATCAAGGGCCACTACGTCGACGCCGGCGACGCGGCGAGCCGCGCACCGACAACATCCTCAAGACCGTCGGTGGCGTCGTCGGTGCCGTCGTCGCTGATCGTCGTGCTGCGCCGCGTCACCCGCTGACCCGCGCGGAGGCGACCGCCATGGCCGACAAGCAGCCGATCAAGATGCTGCACGACCGCATCCTGTGCGAGCTCGACGCGCGAGGCCGGCGAGCGGCGCTCCTCCGGCGGCATCGTCATCCCCGCCACCGCCGCCATGGGCGCGCGCCGGCTCGCCTGGGCCCGGGTCGCCGCGGTCGGCCCGCACGCCCGCTCGTCGAGGTCGGCGACCGCGTGCTCTTCGACCCCGACGACAAGGCCGAGGTCGAGGTCCACGGCGAGATCTACGTCGTCATGCGCGAGCGCGACGTCCACGCCGTCGCCGCCGACCGGCTCGCCGACGAGTCGGCCGGCCTCTACCTCTAGCCGCACTCCTCCCGGCCGCACGCCCGGCCGCCGTAACGACGTCACGCTCGCTCGTTGGGCAGTCATGCGACGCCGTCTCCTCGCCGCCGCCAGCCGCCCTGACCGTCGTCCCCGGCTCGCCGCCGTCCTGCCCTCGCCCGTCCGGCCGCAGCGCGCGGCGTGCCCGCGGCGCGCCCCGCCGCGGCCGCCGCCGACCTCGGTCGCCGCGCCGCGCTACGACGCGACCATCCGCTGGACCGAGCACGGCATCCCGCACATCACGGGCGAAGAACTTCGGCTCCCTCGGGTTACGGCAGCGGGTACGCCGCCGCCGAGGCCTCGATCTGCACCCTGGCCGACACGCTGATCACCGGGCCGCGGCCTGCGCTCGCGCTGGTTCGGCCCCCAGGGCTACTACGACGACTACGTGACGATGAACGGCTCCAACCTGCAGGTCGACACCCTCGTCACCGACCTGCACAACCGCAAGGTCGTCGAGAAGCTGCTGCGCCGGCAGGTCCGGCCCGCAGGCCGAGACCCGGCCGATGGTCAAGGGCTACGTCGCCGGGGTCAACAGGTGGCTGCGCACCCACCGGGTCACCGACCCGGCCTGCCGGGGCGCGGGCTACCTCAAGCCCGACGTGACGCCGCTCGACCTCTACTACGGCGTCTACCTCGCCAACCTGCTCGCCTCGACCGGCGTGTTCGTCAAGGAGATCGCCGACGCCGACCCGCCGTCGATCGACCGACCCGGGCCTCCCCGAGCTGCCCGGGCGCCAGCCGACGTCGACCGCGACGCGCTGCTGAAGGCCCTCGGCAAGGACCCCGACAGCCCGTTCGGCTCCAACGCCACCGCCATCGGCGGCAGCCGAGACCTCGACCGGCAAGGGCATGCTGCTCGGCAACCCGCACTTCCCGTGGCGCGGTCGCTACCACTTCACCCAGCAGCACCTGACGATCCCCGGCAGGTACGACGTCGCCGGCGCCTCGCTCATCGGCTCGCCCGCGGTCAACATCGGCTGGAACAAGGACGTCGCGTGGAGCCACACCGTCTCGACCGCGTACCGGTTCACGCCCGTACGAGTACAAGCTGCTCGGCAGCCCCACGACCTACCTCACCGACAGCGGCCCGCAGCAGCTCGAGCACCGGTTCGTGAAGGTCAAGGTCAAGAAGGCCGGCGGCGGGCTCGGCACCGTCAGCGAGGACCTCTACCGCACGCCGCAGGGCTACGTCGTCGACTCCCCGGCCACCCTCATGCCGTGGTCGCCGGCCAGCGTCTGGGCGATCCGCGACGCCAACGCCGAGCACCTGCGCACCATCGACACCTTCCTGCAGATGGGCAAGGCCACGAGCGTGCGCGACCTGCTCCGCCGCCAGGACCGGGCCGGCGGGATGCCGTGGGTCAACACCACGGCGGCCGACCGCGCACGGCAACGTGCTGTACGCCGACCACTCGGTCGTCCCCAACGTCACCGAACGCGATGAAGAACCAGTGCCTGACCCCGGTCGGCCTGGTGCTCGACCAGGTCGCCGGCCTGCCCGGTCTCGACGGCACCTTCGCCGACCAGCACGTGCGCGTGGGGCACCGACGCCGACGCCCAGCGCCCCGGCATGTTCGGGCCGAGCAACCTGCCGTCGGTCGTGCGCCGCGACTGGGTGATGAACGCCAACGACTCCTACTGGCTGCCCAACCCGGCGCTCGAGGCTCGAGGGCTACGCCACGATCATCGGCTGCGAGCGCTGCGCCCGCACGATGCGCACCCGGATGGTGTCGCAGTACGTCATCGACCGGCTCGAGGAACGGCCGCAAGGAGACGCCCGGCAGCCTCGCCTCGCACGAGCACGCCAACCGGGTCCGCGCGGCCGAGGTGATGAGCGTCGGCGGCGACCTCGACGAGGTCTGCGACGCGACCGGCGAGACCGCGGCGTGCGCGGTGCTGAAGGCTGGGACCGCCGCTCGCGACACGACGTCGGTCGGCACCCACATCTTCGAGGAGTTCGTCACGCGCGCTCCCGGCCGACACCTCGACTGTGGGAGGTGCCGTTCGACGCCGCCGACCCGCTGAACACCCCGCGCGACCTCGCCGAGACCAACACCGACGTCGTCGCGGCGATGCAGGGCGCCATCGACTCCCTGCGCGGCGCCGAAGGTCCCGTTCGACGCGCCGTGGGGCACGCTCCAGGTGGCCGGCGACCGCGGCGCGCCGCCGATCCCGCTCGGCGGCGGCCTCGGCGACGCCGCCGGCAACGCCAACGCGCTGGCCTCGCGGCTCCCGGTCGCCAACAGCGACCGGTTCCGGCCGATCACCTACGGCTCCTCGCACATCCAGTCGATCGCCTTCATCTCCGGCGGCCGCGTGTCGGCGCGCACGATCCTGACCTACAGCCAGGACGAGAACCCCCGCTCGCCGCTACTCCGCCGACCAGACCCGGCTGTTCTCGCAGGAGAAGTGGGTGCGCTTCGCCTGGACCGAGTCGCCAGATCCGCCGACCAGCTGGTGCGCTCGGAGCGGATCACCGGCTGAGACCGCGCAGGCCTCACCCCGGCGCGTGAGCCGGGGCTGCCGCGGGGGGTGCTAGACAGGAAGGACGCCCAACGACAGGAGGTCCCTCATGTCCAAGCTCACCCTCGGCGCTCGCCTTCGGAGCGGGTTACGTCGTCGGGGCCCAGTGCCGGCCGCGACCGCTACGAGCAGATCAGGGCCAGCGCCCAGAAGGTCGCCGAGAACCCCACGGTGCAGGCCACGACCGACAAGGCCAAGGAGAAGGCGGTCGAGGTCGCCAGCGTCGAGCCTGGCCGAGACGGCCAAGGAGAAGGCCGGCGACGTCGCCCAGACCGTGGTGGGCAAGGCGAAGGAGGAGGCCGACGCCGGCACCTCCATCAGCGCCGCGCCCTAGCGAGACCCAGCGACCGCACCACCGGGGTCGGGGAAGACCCGGGCGGGGCGGGAGATCGGGACCCAGAGGTCTAGACCTCTGGGTCCCATTCGCGTGCACGACGGCAGGACGGTGACCAAATGGCCGTCCTGCCGTTGTTCCTGCGGATCTGTCGCCTTCACCCGGGAAGTCCTCGATGACTCTTCGCTCCTCCACCCGTGCCAGGACGTACGCGGCCACCGCCGCCCTCCTCGCCGGGGCCCTCCTCGCCAGTGGCCTGCCGGCCGGTGGTGCCGACGCCGTCACCCCGCGCGCGGCCACCCCCGACGTGGCACCGCTGCCCACCGCTGCGGCCGACCCGGCCGCCGCCTTCGGCGTCGACGAGGTCACCCAGCTGCTCCGGCAGCCCGACGGCTTCGCCTTCAAGGCGCGGATGACCGACCTCGAAGGTCGGCGGGCTCTTCGAGACCCTCGGCGGCTACGGCGTCGAGCGCGACTCGCAGCGCGTGTGGCGCTACATCACCGGCTTCAACAAGGCCGGCACGCCGATGCTCGGCGACCGAGGTCACCGCGCGTCCGCGCCGCCGCCGGGCCTGGCCAAGCACCTCGGCCGGCACCACGTCGACCTGAGCGACCCCGAGCTCGCCAGCCGCGCGCTACATCGGCAAGCAGCTCGAGTCGATCGCCGCGAAGCTCGCCGCCCCGAGGCCAAGGCGGGCGCGGGTCCGCGCGTGTTCTACGTGCCGGCGCTGATGCTCGCGACCTGGTACGACGAGGAGGCCGGC
The DNA here is from genome assembly GCA_963830575.1 of uncultured Actinomycetota bacterium. Lineage (GTDB taxonomy): Bacteria > Actinomycetota > Actinomycetes > Propionibacteriales > Nocardioidaceae > Nocardioides. The sequence continues at coordinate 159,973 of CAWHNR010000004.1, read as the reverse complement.
GAGACGATGCCGACCTTCCACGCGCCGACCGACACCCCGGCGTACTTCAAGAAGCTGCTCGACGGCTTCGGCGGCAACCCCTACGGCTCGATGACGCAGTTCTACTACGAGGCGTCCTTCGGCCAGTTCCTGGTGCGCGTCGACGTCTACGGCACCTACACCTCGGCCACAGTCGATCGGCGACCCCTGCTACTACGGCAGCCCGCGAGGCCGGCGAGGTCAGCGTCACCGACCCGGTCGGTCGGCACTGCTCGGCCTCGGCGGCCTCGGCGCCCTCGGCATGGCGCTCGAGGCCATGCCGCAGGCCGTCGCCGTGCCGTGGGGCAAGTACGACAACGACGGCGACGGCGTCGTCGACTTCACGCATGATCATCCACTCCGGTGGCGGCCACGAGGTCACCGGCGACCCGTGCAACACCCACTCGCACGCCGATCACCGCGACGAGCCTGGCCAACATCGCGACCGGCCTGCTCGGCATCGACGCCGAGACCCTCAAGGTCGGCATCCCGACCACGACGCCCGGGCGTGTTCGTCAACCGGATCGTGACGATCCCCGAGTTCGAGTCGGTCCGACAGCCCGCTGACCATCGGCGTCGCGACCCACGAGATGGCCCACGCCATCGGCGAGCCCGACTACTACGACACGACCTACGCCTCGGTCGGCACCGGCGACTGCGACATCATGGCCGGCGGCTCCTACCTCGGGAACCCGTCGGGCTCGCAACCCGTCGATGCAGAACCCGGCCACGCGCGTCTTCCAGAAGTACGTGACGCCGACGATCGTGCACGGCAGCCTCAAGGGCTACACGCTCAAGCCGCGCACCGCGCTGCCCCGGACGGGCTACAGGTACGGCCAGCCCGACCCGCAACCTGCTGCTCGTGCCGACCTACGAGCGCAAGGTCGGCCAGAAGGACTCGCTCGGCCACGTGTGGACCGCCGAGGACGTCTACGGCCTGGCCTACGACAAGGCGACCAAGGCCTACGTCGTCGAGGGCTTCTACGTCGAGAACGTCGGCGCGCAACGCGCGCAGCGTGAAGCTCGACAAGAAGAACCCGATGGGCTCGATGTTCGACCGCGCAGCAGCACTCCTCCGGCCTCGCCGTGTGGCACTTCGACTACTGCAAGCAGTCCTCGACCTACTTCGGCGGCACCAACGACGCGCAGAGCGACCCGAACCGCTACCAGATGGACCTGGAGGAGTTCGACCAGAACGACAACACCCAGGAGCTGCAGCTCAACCTGGCCCGCGGCAACGCCGGGGACCTGCTGACCGCAGCCGCCACCGGCATCACCTCCGGCACGCACCTGCTGCCGCCGGGTGCCAAGAAGGGCAGCAGCGCCAAGCCGCAGAAGCCGATCGAGATCAGCGGCACCTCGACGCCGATCACGCCCGGTGCCAACGACGTTCACCGTCGCCCAAGAACCCCGGCAACTCCTCGATGAGCGTCTCGGTCGCCAGCGACCTCTCCGGTGACTGCAAGCTCCAGCTCACCGACCCGAAGGGCAAGACCACCGACGAGCTCGACGGCGGCGGTCCCGGCGACGCCGAGAGGCCGTCGTCAAGAAGCCCGATGCCCGGCACGTGGACGGCCAACGTGGGCGACTTCCTGGCGTGCGGCTCGTACTCGGGTCGCGTGCTCTTCGAGGGCGGCGCCGCCGGCTCGTTCAACACGCTCGGCTCGGCCGACACCTGGTCGAACTGGACCCAGAAGCCGACCGGCTGGGCGTTCACCAACGTCCGCGGCTACGGCAACGGCCTCGACAAGAGCCAGGAGGGCGGCTCGCGCAACGGCAACCTGACGCTCGACGTCCTCAACCTGAAGAAGGCGCAAGGACGTCTCGCCGGGCTTCGTCACGGGTGCCCGCACCAAGTCGGGCGGCACCGGCACCCTCAACGCGGGCCGCGTCAACAGGCTCCAGGTGCCGGTCTTCTCCAACGGCGGCCGCAGGGCCGGCAAGGTCCCGGTCGATCGTCCGCGAGGGCAGCGCCAAGGGGCCGCGTCGTCGCCCGCACGACGGCCAGGCTCGGCGCCTACGGCCGCGACGTACGTGAGCTTCGGCTACAAGCCCGCGTTCGAGGGCCCGGTCAGGCTCGTCACGATCGTCGACCCGGCCAACCGCATCCGCGAGGGCAACGAGCGCAACCAGGTCCAGGTCACCAACCTGTGGGCCGGCCCGAAGGGAGCCCGGGTCCTCGTCGTCGACGACGACCAGGTGCTGGGTCACGAGAACGCGATCCAGGGCGCGCTCGCCGCCAACGGCATCCCCTACGCCACCTACGGCGCCCACCCGTCCTACGCCGTCCTGAAGCACTTCAAGGCGGTCGTCTGGTCCTCCGGCGTCGACCGCTACGAGGGTCAGCTCAACCAGGCCGACCGGGTCGCGCTCACGAAGTACCTCGACCGCGGCGGCAAGGTGATCCTCACCGGCAACCGGATCATGGACGCGATCACCACGCAGGGCAGCCCGCAGACGCCGGCCTCGGCCGTGTCGTTCGGGGCCCACTACTTCGGCGTCCGCACGCCGGAGGGCAACCCGTCCTACATCGTCACGCAGGGGGGTTCGTCCCGCATGACGGGCATCGGGATCCTCAAGGGCGTCGTGGCGCGCACCCACCCGTCGCCGGCGCGCCAGTTCGTCGGCCTCGCCGGCCTGGCGCAGGACGGCACCGGCTTCCTCGGCACCACGATCAAGCCGTTCGGCAAGGCCTCCGGCCTCGTCGAGCCGGACGCCAACCTGCTCGGTGCGGTCACGAAGGTCGGCAAGCCGTACATCGGCGTCTCGGTCGACGGCGACGCGAAGCACGGGTCGTTCAGGACGGCGGTGCTCGGCTGGAACATCGGCGACGACGACTACGCCGCCTCCACCGTGCGGCTGGTCAACAGGCTGATGAAGCACTTCGGCGTGGGGACGGGCCGGGCGCTCAAGCAGAAGAAGCGGCTGATCTACCACACCGCCGTGCGTGACTCGGTCTCCGGACGCCCGGTCGTCGTCACCGCCGTGTCGATCGGAGCAACGCCGCCGACCGTGTCCTACCGCCGGCACAACAAGGGCAGGTTCTACACCGCGGTGATGAAGAAGCGGGGTCCGAACGCCTGGTCCTTCGCGATCCCGGCACGGGCCGTCACGCCGGACGGCGTCGACTACTTCATCCGTGCGGGGAAGACCTACGCCCCGTACGGGGCGAGCGGCGGGCCCCTCTACTACAGCATCGCGGTGGCGATGCCCGTGGTGAAGAACCCGCTCCCCGTCAAGTAGCTGGTGCAGCCGGCCCCGGGAAAGTCCCGGGGCCGGCTGCGCTGCCGCGTTCACCCGTGAGGTGGTGGCGCCCCGTGTGCGCACGGCGCGACGCTGCGGGGGAGAGGAGCGTGTGCGACATGCCAGCTGCGAAGAAGCCAGGCCCCAGCGTCAAGGACGACAAGCGCTACGAGGCCCTGCGCCGCGAGGGGGCCAGCAAGGAGAAGGCCGCCCGCATCGCGAACGCGTCGGCCGCCCAAGGGGCGAAGACGGTCGGACGACGTGGCGGGAAGGCCGGCTCGTACGACGACTGGACGGTGACCGAGCTGCGCAAGCGTGCCCGCGAGCTCGAGATCCCGGGCCGCTCCTCGATGTCGAAGCAGCAGCTGGTCTCCGCGCTCCGGAACCACTGACGGTCGCCCGCGTGCCGTCCCTGCGACTGCCCGGGTCGACCCTCGAGGGCCTCCAGACCGAGGCCGGCGACCGAGCGGCGCGCTGGGGCCGTCGCGCGTTCCTGTCCCTCGTGCTCCTCCTGGTGGGGCTGGGCCTCAGCGGCGTGCTCGGCGTCCACGCGACGACCCACCGGGCGCAGGAGGGTGACTGGCAGGTGAGCCTCCGCTACGCCGCGACCGCCCGCGCCGGCCTCGACGTCCCGTGGCAGGTCACGGTGCGGCACCGGGGCGGCTTCGACGGGCCCGTCGTGATCGCCGTGTCGGGCGCCTACTTCGACATCTACGAGACGCAGGGCTTCCACCCGGAGCCGTCGGCGTCGCGTCGCGACGCGAGGTCGCTCTACCTCGAGTTCGACCCGCCGCCGTCGGGTGAGGTGCTCGTCATCGCCTACGACGCCTACATCCAGCCGTCGAGCCAGGTGGGCGAGGCCGGCACGGTCGGGGTGTGGGAGGCGGGACGGGTCGTGGCGCCCGTCGACTTCGACACCAGGTTGTTGCCGTGAGGGGCGCGGCCTGATGGAGATCGTGGTCCGGGCAGCCGTCATCTTCACGTTCCTGTGGCTGGTCACCCGCGCGGTCGGTCGCTCGACCCTGGGTGAGCTCAGCACGTTCGAGCTGCTGCTGTACGTGACGATGGGCGACCTGGTGCAGCAGGCCATCACCCAGCAGGACTACTCGCTCACCGGCGGGATGCTCGCCGTCGGCACCTTCGCCCTCCTGACCGTGGCGCTGTCGTGGGTGCAGTGGCGGTTCCCCCGCAGTCGTGGGCTGATCTCGGGGCGGCCGGTGCTGGTCATCAGGGACGGCGAGCCGCAGGTCTCCGCCATGAAACGGCAGCGGCTCTCGGTCGACGACGTCCTCGTCGCCGCGCGTGAGCAGGGCATCCTCTCGACCTCCGAGATCCGGCACGCCGTGCTCGAGGCCGACGGCCGGCTCGCGTTCTTCACCCGCGGTGACGCGTCGTCCGGCGCGCCGGACAAGCCGCCGGAGGGATAGTCGGTCGGTGACGTGCTTGGGGTCCCTTCTGACCCGGCGCTCTCAGCTCGCCTTCGAGTGCACTCCCAATGCTGCAGCCGCTCGAGTCCGATCGACATCGCGCATCGTGTCCTCGACCAGGGCCCGCAGCCAGCGGTGCGCCGGGTCCTCCTCATACTGCTTGTCCCACCAGAAAGTCAGGTGGAGTGCCTGAACCGACCAGGGGCACTCGAGGACGCGGACACCTGCCTGCGCGGCCAGCAGGGAGGCCAGACTGTGCTGTAGCAGGCCGATCCGGTCGGTACCGGCGACCAGGAACGGCACCGACGCAAAGCTCGGTGTCGTGAGGGCGAGCACCGGCTCGACACCCACGGCGGCGAGGCCATCGAGGTGGAGACGAAGAGGTTCGCCGCGCACGGTGGGCGCGACCCAGCGGAGGTCGCGCATGTTGTCGAGGGACAGATCCTCGCCGACACCAGCGTTGTCGTCGGCCACGACGCAGACCCAGCGGTCGGCGAGCATCCCCGTGCTCGGGTATCCCACGAGCACCTCGCGCGGTGCCACCCAGCCGTCGGTGCCGAGGACGACATCCTCCGCGGTGCGAAAGGGCTCGGCGAACGGCGTGACCACGTCGAGCGTGGCCCCGGGCGCAACGTCGGCGAGGGCGCGCGCGAGTGCGGGCATGAAAGAGGTCTGGGCGTACTCACTGGCTGCGACGGTGAACCGCTGGGTGCACGAACGGGGATCAAACACCCCGACCGCTGCCATCGCGCTCGTGGAGGCTGACACCGCCTGACGCACGAGCGGAGCGAGACGCTCGGCCGTCGGCGTCAGGAGGTACGCGTTGCCACGACGCACGAGAAGGTCGTCGCCGAAGTGACGACGCAGGCGGGCAAGGGCATGGGATGCAGCCGGCTGGGTCACGCCGAGCCGCCGTGCAGCACGGCTGACGTTGCGCTCCGTGAGGAGCGCGTCCAAGGCCGGGATCAGGTTCCAGTCGATCCGGCTGAGGTCTCTCATGGTGGTCCGTCCTGCTTATAGGCGGCTATGCAAAGGAACGCGATCGCATCGGCGCGAGAGTGTTGCGGTCGTCACATCCGGGATGACACAGTCTGCCTACCAGAAGTCGTGAAACGATTCAAGAGTCACGAGGTCTGATTTCCGTCGCCGTGTCGTCCGACTGCTGCGGCCGGGGCTCCGTGTCGCTGTGCGTTCCTTCGCGCGGCGGGACTGTCATGTCCGACGACAGAAGAAGGAATCATGAGAATCTATGCGAGCAGGCAGGGACGCCTGTCAAGACGATGCAGGGCAGTATCAGCTGTGGCAACCATCGCAGTCGCGGCCGGAGGACTGGCGGGGTTGAGTGCCACTGTCGCGCCGGGTCCCGCTGGTGCGGTGGCTGCCCCGGCCGCGGTGTCGGCCGAGCCCGCCGAACCGGTGGTCAACTACTGGAAGGGCGTCAACCCGGTCACCGAGCTGACTACTGACACGTTCGCGAACCCGCCGTCGAACGACAGGGCGTGGGCACGCTGGAACTGGCCCCCCGCCACCATCTCGATCGCTGAGCTCGAGTCGGATCTCGTCGAGATGCACGACGCGGGGATCGCCGGCGTCGAGATAGGTCAGGGCGGCAACCCCACCAACGACCAGCTCGTCGCGATCCTGACCAAGGCGAACGCGCTGGGCATGAAGGTCGGCATCAAGTACTCCGGCGGCGCCCCGGTGACGGGTACGTGGGACACCACCAACAACTACACGCGCAAGACGCTCAACAACAGCCGCACCTTCGTCAACGCGGGGGAGAACTTCACCGGCACCCTCCCCGGAACCGGCACGATCATGGCCGTGCACGCGTACCGCTGCGTCGCCAGCCCGTGCCCCGCTACGGGGGTCCGTGAGCTCGACCGTGCGTCTGAGGTCAACCTGACCTCGACGATCACCGGCACCAACACCTCGGGCTACTTCGGCGGGACCACTGCGGGAACGCTGAACTGGACTGCCCCGGCCGCTCCGGCCGGCGCCCAGTGGGTCGTTGTCACCTATCGCGCCGCCCAGTTCCAGGCAGCGCCCGAGGTGCTGAGCAAGCAGGGCACCGACGCCATGATCGCGGGCTACGAGGCGCTGTGGACGCCGGAGATCAAGGCGCTGCTACAGCAGAACGGCGCCGACATCTTCGTCGACTCGCACGCGACCGACCCGTGGGGTGTCGCGACCGAGCTCTGGAGCAGCAACATCGCGACGGCGTTCCAGGCCCAGGCCGGCTACGCCCTGACGCCTGAGCTGGCTGCGTTGTTCTACACGGACTTCTCGTTCAGCGACAAGAGCGACCAGCGTATCCGCAACGACTTCTACCAGGTACGCAGCGACCTCTTCATCGACAACCGGATCCGCCCGTTCACGCAGTGGGCCAATAGTCGCGGCATGACCCTGCGCCTGCAGAACGAGGACCCGAACATCGGTGGCGCCGACATTCCCTACCAGGACATGATCGACGTCGCCTCGAACCTGCAGCGGCCCGAGCACGAGTCCCTCGTCGGCGACCAGATCGACGTCTGGCGCCCGATCGCCTCGGCCAACCACGTCAACGGCAATCCCTGGTACTCCACGGAGTGCTGCGCTCGCCGTGGACAGAACTACGTCGAGACGCTGCAGGACGTGATCGCCCTGATGAACCGTCACTACGCGGCCGGTATCACCAAGATGATCTACCACGTCTACCCGACCGACCACACGCCCACGAGCACCTACCCGGGCTACTCGAACTTCGGGCCGACCAGCTTCAGCGGCTCCTGGGGACCCCGCAACCCCAACTGGAAGACCGACGCGCCGGCTGTCAACACCTGGATGGCGCGCAACCAGCAGGTCCTGACCCAGGGCAAGGCCGACATGGATGTCGCCGTCTACCTGCACAGCTTCGAGTGGCACGCCGGCTCGGTCACCAACACCGACGGCACCCCGTGGGGTGGCCGCATCTGGGACGACCTCACGCTGCAGCGCGCCGGGTACACGTGGGACTACCTGAACCCCACGCTGCTGAAGGCGACCAACGTGCGTGACGGCGTCCTCGCCCCGAACGGCCCGTCGTACAAGGCCCTCGTCGTCGACTCGAAGATCGAGCCGTGGCGCCACCCCCTCAAGACCGCCATGCCGGTCGCCGTCGCCAGTCGGATCCTCGAGATGGCCCAGGACGGGCTCCCGGTCGTCATCGTCGGGGATGCCGCCGAGCTCGGTCCCCGGCAAGGGTGACGACTCGACGCTGCCAGGGCATCATCGCCGACCTGCTCGAGCAGCCGACCGTCTACCGGGTCGCCTCCGAGGCCGGGGTCGCGTCGAAGCTCGCCTCCCTCGGGCTGCAGCCGGACGCCAAGCCGTCCGAGCGCTCGACACTGTTCAGCGTGCACCGTGCCGACGCGGCCAGCGCCACCGACTACTACTACCTGTACAACCTGGGGCAGGAGCGGCTCGGCTGGTTCCCGGACGCGGTCTACGAGGAGCCGGAGGCCTGCCGCTACACCGGCTCGGCCGTCAACCCGTGCCAGTGGGCGGGTACGGCGCTCGACCACCTCGTCACGCTGAAGGGCGAGGGCGTCCCGTACACGATGGACGCCATGTCCGGTGAGATCACCCCGATCACCGAGTACTCGACCGGCCAGGGCGTCGTGACTGTCCGGGTGGCCCTCGAGCGCGACCAGTCCACGATCGTGGCGTTGTCGAGGGACCCGGCTGGTTCGGCATCGACGTGCCGGACGTGCACGTCGTCAGCACCACCGCCGACTCTGCGGCGATCGTCGGTGACCAGGTCGTCGTCCGCGACACCGTGCCCGGCACCTACACGGCCACGCTCTCCGACGGCAGCACCCACAGTGCGACCATCACGGCGGTGCCGGCATCCCAGGACCTCACCGACGCGACGTGGAACCTGAGTGCGGAGGACTGGAAACCCGCCAATCCGGTCGGCACCACCGGTGCCGCCGGAACAGCACTCACCAAGGACGTGGTGAGCCTGACGCTCGACGGGCTCAAGGCCTGGCCTGACATTCCTGAGCTCGCCAACGCCTCGGGGGTCGGCACGTACACCACGACGGTCACGCTGCCGGCGTCGTACGACCCGAGCTCGAGCGTCACGTTGTCGCTGGGTCAGGTGGTCGACACTGTCCAGGTCACGGTCAACGACGTGGTTGTTCCCATCGACCAGCTCGCGGTCACGGCCGACATCGGCCGCCAGCTGGTGCCCGGTGCCAACACGCTCAAGATCCGGGTCGCCACCACGCTGAACAACCGGCTGGCGAACCTGCTGCCGGCAGTGGCGACCAGGGGCGTGATCCAGGAATACGGCCTGGTCGGTCCGGTCACGTTGACGCCGTCGGGCCAGGCCGAGGTCCTCGACCTCGACCCCGACGCGCCGGCCAACACCACGGCACCCGCGGTGAGCGGCGTCGCGCAGGTCGGTTCGACGCTCACCTGCGGGCCAGGTACGTGGGCCGGGGCGAGCTCGTACGCCTACGCCTGGAGCGCGAACGGTGCGGTGCTCGACGGAGAGTCGGGCACCACCCTCGCGGTGGGGCCTGCCCTGGTCGGCACCACGGTCGTCTGCACCGTCACGGCTACCGGTCCGGGCGGCAGCGCCTCCCAGCCAAGCGCCGGCGTCAGTATCGCCAAGGGACAGGCGATGGTGGCCACGGTGAAGCCGAGGATCACCGGCGCGGCCGGGTCGGGAGGATGCTGACGGCCTCCCCCGGTACCTGGACGCCCGCGGCCACGAGCTACAGCTACGTGTGGAAGCGGAACGGCACCGTCATCGGCGGGGCGAAGGCTCGGACCTACCTGGTGAAGAGCGCTGACAAGGGCAAGCGGATCACGGTGACCGTCACGGCCGTCAACCCGGCGTACGCGAACGGCGTCGCAATGTCGGCAGCGGTCAAGGTGAAGAACAGGTAGCACCGACCTCGACGTGGTGCGGGCCGAACCGGTCCGCACCACGTCGTCGGCTATCCGTTGCCATGGTGTGGTGCCATGGAAAGCCCACGGACGAGAAGGAGGAAGCTCGGTTGCCCCCCGTCCGACCGGTCCTGTCCTCGGGGTCACGAGGCCTCGTGGCCCTGGCCGGCATGGCATCGCTCCTTGACAGCGCGGCCGTGATCACGGTCGGTATCGGCCTGCCCCTCTGGAAGGCGGAGTACGGCGTGGGGGCGTGGGGGCTCGGGGCGATCAGTGCTGCCGTGGCCTTCGGCGTCGCCGTCGGCTCGCTCCTGGGTGGAGCCGTGGCCGACACCTGGGGACGAGGGCGGACGTTCGTCCTGACCCTTGCAGTGTTCTCGGCCGGAGCGGCACTCGTGGCGGCTGCCCACGGAACGACGGTCATCGTGCTCGGCGCCGTCGTCATGGGGCTGGCAGCCGGGGCCGATCTCCCGGCCTCGATCGCCCTCGTGGCCGACAGTGCTCCACCTGCGGTGCTCGGTCGAGCGATCGCCCTCACCCATGCGATGTGGGTCGCCGGCGTGCTCGTGGCCAGCCTGCTCGGCCTGCTGCTCTCCGACCACGGCGTCCTCGGCCTGCGCGTCACGTTCGCGTGTCTTGCGCTGGCAGCCCTGGCAACAGCCGGACTTCGGGCGAGAGCCATGCTCGGCCACCGGTCGACCGTCGCTTCGACCGAGACGCACCAGGTGAGGCGCGGGTCATCCCGCATCGCTCTTCGCGAGGCGTTGGTGGACCGCACCTCGTTGCGTCTCGTGGTTGCGCTCGCCGCCTTCTTCACGCTCTACACGTTGGTGGCGAACACGATGGGCGGCTTCCGCATCTACTTCCTCACCGAGCTGGGCGGTGCCGGCCAGACCACGGCTACCGCCCTTGCGCTCGGAGCCTCCGCGCTCGCAATGGTGGCCAGTGTGGCCTTCAGCAGGATCGCCGACTCCTCCTGGCGCCGTCGCCTCTACTGGCCGGGCACCGTGCTGCTCGTCGCCTCCCAGGCGGTCTCGGCGGTTCTCGGTCCCGGTTCGCTGACCGCCTGGATCGTGACCCTGGTTCTCTTCTCCCTGTCCTTCGCGATGACGGGGGAGGCGCTCTACAAGGTGTGGGTGCACGAGGTCTTCTCCTCGGACGTCCGAGCCACGGTCCAGGGCGCCACCATCGGTGTCGCTCGCCTCGTCGCCGCGGGGTTCGCGCTGGTCACGCCCTCACTTCTGCAGCATCACGCCTCGGCCCTCCTGTGGGGACTCGTTCTCAGTGCGACGGGCGCCGGCCTGGTGGGCGCCGCGCTGCACCGCCGCGGGACCGCGGACGTCAGGCAGTCGACGCCCGCGCCACCAGCTCGGGGGTGAAGAGCACCTGCTCGTGGGCATGGTCGGGGTTGGCCGCCTCGTCGAGCAGCAGCCGCGCGGCTGTGCGCCCGAGCTCGTCGCGCGGCTGACGCACCGAGGTGAGGGGCACGGCCGCGGCTGATGCGAACTCGATGTCGTCGTAGCCGACGATGGCGAGCTTCTCGGGGACGCGGACGCCGCTGCTGATCGCCTGCTGCAGCAGGCCGAGGGCGGTCATGTCGTTGGCGCAGAAGGCCGCCGTCGGACGCCGTCGCGCAGGCATGCCCGCCAGTCGCTCGCCGGCCTCGCGGCCGGCGGCGACTCCGAGCGCGGGTGTGTGCAGCACGACCAGGTCCTCCGCGGGACGCCCGGCGTCCGACCCACGCCGCGCGCGCACCCTCGAGGCGCTCGCGCACCTGGCCCAGCTCGGCCGGCCCGCCGACGAAGGCGACCCGCTGGTGGCCGCGGTCGACGAGGTGCTCGACCGCGAGCCGACCGCCGAGGACGTCGTCGACGCGCGACCGAGCAGAACGACGCGTCGAGCGCGGGTGCGGTCGACGATCACGAGCGGCGTGCCACGATCGCGGATGGCGTCGAGGGTAGGGGAGGCCGGGTCGACCGGGGTGACCAGCACGCCCGGACCCGCTGCTGCTGGAACAGGTCGAGGTAGCCGGCCTCGCGGTCCGGCGCGCTGCGCGCTGTTGCACAGCACGAGCGAGAGCCCGGCGGCGTCGGCGGCCTCCTCGATGCCCTGCGCGACGTCGGTGAAGAACGGGTTGCCGGCGTCGAGCATCACGTAGGCGAGGGTGCGGCTGGTGCCGGCGCGCAGCTGGCGGGCGGACTCGTTGCGCACGAAGCCCAGCTCGGCCATCGCCCGCTCGACCTTGAGGCGCGTCGCCTCGCTGACCCGGTCGGGGCGGTTGAGGGTGTTGGAGACGGTGCCGAGGCTCACGCCGGCGAGTGCGGCGACGTCCTTGACCGAGGCGTTGCGCGCGCCGTCGATCGACATGGGGCCTCCGGGATCGTGTTGAAACGTGGGCACAGCCTAGGACAACGCCGCCGCAGCGTGCCGACGGACGAGTTTCGGCTCAATTTCGCCGAGGTACTTGCGTTGTGTGACTGCTGTCACCTACCGTCTCACTCAGAAGTGAAACCTTTCAATACCCTGAGGTGAATGCGATGGTCGACCCGACCACCCCGGCGCTGGAGCTCGACGACGTGCGCAAGTCGTTCGGCCCCGTCGTGGCGCTGCGCTCCGGCAGCATCACGGTGCACGGCGGCTCGATCCACGCCCTCATCGGTGAGAACGGCGCCGGCAAGTCGACGATGGTCAAGATCGTCGCCGGCGTCCACCGCGCGACAGCGGCACGTTCCGGTTCCAGGGCGACGACGTCGACTTCGGCTCGACGGCCGCCTCGAAGACCGCCGGCATCGCGGTCATCTACCAGGAGCCGACGCTGTTCCCCGACCTGTCGGTCACCGAGAACATCTTCATGGGCCGGATGCCGCTGGGCCGCGGCCGCCGCATCGACCGCAGCGCGATGTACGCCGAGGCCGAGCGCGCTCTTCACCCGCCTCGGCGTCCACATCGACCCGCGCCGGCCGGCGCTCGGCCTCTCGATCGCCGACCAGCAGATCATCGAGATCGCCAAGGCCATCTCGCTCGACGCCTCGCTGCTCATCATGGACGAGCCGACCGCCGCCCTCTCCGGCGTCGAGGTCGAGCGCCTCTTCTCGGTCGCCCGCTCGCTGCGCGACGAGGGTCGTGCGCTGGTCTTCATCTCCCACCGCTTCGACGAGGTCTTCGACCTGTGCGACACCGTCACCGTGATGCGCGACGGCGCCTACATCGGGACGCACGTCGTCGCCGAGACCACCGTGCCCGACCTGGTCAAGGAGATGGTCGGCCGCGAGGTCGGCGACCTCTTCCCCAAGACCGAGGCCCCCCTCGGCGAGCCCGTGCTCGAGGTCCGGGACCTCAGCTCCGCCGGGGTGTTCCACGACGTCACCTTCGACGTGAGGGCCGGCGAGATCGTCGGGCTGGCCGGGCTCGTCGGTGCCGGTCGCAGCGAGATCGCGCGCGCCGTCTTCGGCGTCGACGGCTACGACGCCGGCTCGGTGCGGGTCGGCGGCGCCGCGGTGCCCCCGCGGTCGCCCCGCAAGGCCATCGAGGCCGGCATCGCGTTCGTGCCCGAGGACCGGCGCCAGCAGGGCCTGGTCGTCCAGAGCTCGGTCGCGCGCAACGTCGCCGGCGTCATCCGCCGCGGTCTCACCACCGGTGGGCTGCTCACCAGCAGGGCCGAGAACAAGGCCGTCGCCCCGTGGGCCGCCCGGCTCGAGGTCAAGACCAACGCCCTCGACATGGCCGCCACCACGATGAGCGGCGGCAACCAGCAGAAGGTCGTCATCGCCAAGTGGCTCGCGACCGACCCGAAGCTCCTCATCATCGACGAGCCCACCCGCGGCATCGACGTCGGCACCAAGTCCGAGGTGCACCGGCTGCTCTCCGAGCTCGCCGGCCAGGGCCTGGCGATCCTCATGATCTCCAGCGAGCTGCCCGAGGTGCTCGGCATGGCCGACCGGGTGCTGGTCGTCTGCGAGGGGCGGATCACCGCCGACCTCGACCGCGGCGCCGCGACGCCCGAGGCGGTCATGGCCGCCGCGACCGGCACGACGCCCGACCAGGTCCACATCGAGCACGACGCCCAGCTGGTGCAGGAGGTCACGGCATGACGACGATGCTCGAGAAGCCGGAGCCGCAGGCCCCCCGGGCCGGTGGGCGTCCGGGTCTCCTGACCGGGCTGCTGCGGTCGCGCGAGCTCGCGGTCGTGGTGGTGCTGGTCGCACTGATCGCCGTCACGACGGCCAAGAGCGACAACTTCCTCCTCGGCGGCGACGGCTGGCGCGACCTCCTCGTCACGCCGTCGATCCTGCTGCTGCTCGCCGCCGGCCAGACGGTCGTCATCGTGACGCGCAACGTCGACCTGTCGGTCGGCTCGACGCTGGGCCTCACCGCCTACCTCACCGGTCGCCTCTTCCTCGACCACCCCGGCATCCCCGTCGTGGTGGTGTTCCTCGCGGGCATGGCGTTCGGCGCCCTGCTCGGCCTGGTCAACGGCGTGCTGGTCGCCTTCGGCAAGGTCCCCGCGCTGGTGATCACCCTCGGCACGCTCTTCATCTACCGCGGGATCTTCCTCGAGTGGGCCGGCAGCGACCGGATCAACCCCTCCGACATGCCCAAGGGCTTCCTGTCGCTCGGCACCAAGCAGGTGCTGACGATCCCCGTGCTCACGATCATCGCGCTGCTCGCCGTCGCCTCCGTCGGCTACTACCTGCACACCGCCCGCGGCGGCCGCGAGCTGTACGCCATCGGGTCCGACCCGGACGCCGCCACGCTGTTCGGGCTCCCAGTCACCCGCCGGGTGCTGGCGGCGTTCGTGGTCTGCGGTGCGCTGGCCGGTCTGGCCGGCGTCTTCTACGCCGCGCGCTACGGCTCCATCAGCTCGGGTGCCGGCCGCGACATCGAGCTCGAGGCCGTCGCCGCCGCGGTGATCGGCGGCGTCGCCATCTTCGGCGGCAGCGGCACCGTCTGGGGCGCCGCCGTCGGCGCCTTCCTGCTGGTCACGATCGACCGGGCGCTGCCCGTCCTCGGCATCCCGGACTTCTGGCAGCGGGCCGTCGTCGGTGCGCTCATCATCGGCGCCGTCGTGCTCGACCAGGTGCTCAAGAACCGGCAGGAACGCAAGCTCATCGAGGCGAGGGACGAGCAGTCATGACCACTCCCACCATCACCCCCGCCATGGACGACGCCGTCAACGGACGCACCTACGCCGACTACGCCCGGCCGCTGCTGTGGCGCCTGCTCGCCACCCGCGAGTTCGCCGTCATCGCCCTGCTGCTCGTCGTGTTCTTCTACAGCCGGTCCGAGATCCTCAACTTCGACGGCCCGCTGACGCTGTACTACCTCTTCCTCGACATGGCGCCGATCATGCTGATCGCGCTGCCGATGACCCTCGTCATCATCACCGGCGAGATCGACCTGTCCGTGGCCAGCACGATGGGCCTGACGAGCGTCATGCTCGGCATCCTGTTCTCCGACGTCGGGCTCCCGATGCCCGTCGCCATCCTGCTCGCGCTCGTCGTGGGCCTGGTCTGCGGTGCGGTCAACGGCTTCCTCGTCGCCTACGTCGGGCTGCCGTCGCTGGCGGTCACGATCGGCACGCTGGCGCTCTACCGGGGCATCGCGGTCGGCCTGCTCGGCACCGAGGCGAAGACCGACTTCCCGGAGTACTGGACCGACCTCGCCAAGCAGCGGCTGGTGGGCGAGAACCTGACCGGCGGCACGATGGACAGCTTCACCGTCGTCCTCGTCCCGTTCGTGCTGCTCCTCGCCGGGTTCGTCTGGCTGCTGCACTTCTCGACCTTCGGCCGCGGCGTCTACGAGATCGGGCTCAACGACGAGGCCGCACGGTTCACCGGCGTCGACGTCGAGCGCACCAAGATGTGGCTCTTCGTGCTCTGCGGCGTGGTCTCGGCCTTCGCCGGCATCTACTACACGCTGCGCTTCGGCAGCGCCCGCGGCGACAACGCCGAGGGCTACGAGCTGCAGGTGATCGCGGCGGTGCTGCTCGGCGGCGTCTCGATCTTCGGCGGCCGCGGCGCTCTGCACGGCGTCGTCGCCGGCGTCCTGCTCATCGGCGTCCTGCAGTCGGCCATGCGGCTCGACGGCATCAGCACCAACATCTCCAACATCGTCATCGGCCTGCTCCTCGTGGGCTCGGTGATGCTCTCCAGCGTCCTGTCCGGGGTGACCGCGCTGTACGCGCGGCTGACCTCCGGACGGGCAAGGCGGCTCTCGGACCCGCCGGTCTCCACCCAGCAGTCGGCAGCGTCCGACGCCACCCGGTCGCGCTGAGAAACCACGACCACCACCTCCACAGAAAGGCATCACCACCATGAAGAACCTCCAGAAGAGGACGGCCTTCCTGGCCGGGCTCGCCCTGCTGGGCACCCTCGGGCTCAGCGCCTGCGGCGACGACGAGGCCAAGGACGCACCGGCCCGGCCCGGCGGCGGCGGTGGCGGCGACGACTCGAGCGCCACGATCACGATGATCCCGAAGAACCTGGGCAACCCGTACTTCGACGCCAGCACCAAGGGCGCGGAGAAGGCGGCCGGTGAGTTCGGCGGCAGGTCACCGAGGTCGGCCCCGACACCGCCACCCCGGACTCCCAGGTCTCCTTCATCAACACCGAGGCCCAGAAGGGCGTCGGCGCGGTCGTGGTCTCGGCCAACGACGCCTCGGCGATCTGTGACTCCCTCAACGAGGCCAGCGACGCCGGCGTCAAGGTCGTGACCTTCGACTCCGACGTCGAGCCCGACTGCCGCGACCTGTTCGTCAACCAGGCCGACGCCACCGGCATCGCCACCAAGGAGATCGAGCTGATCGCCGACCAGATCGGTGGCTCGGGCGAGATCGCGATCCTCTCGGCCGCGGCCAACGCGACCAACCAGAACGAGTGGATCGACCTGATGAAGGCCGACCTCGAGGCGAACTACCCCGACATCGAGCTCGTCGACGTCGTCTACGGCGACGACGACGACCAGAAGTCCTTCGACCAGACCGCGGCGCTGCTGCAGTCCCACCCGGACCTGAAGGGCATCGTGTCGCCGACCACCGTCGGTATCGCGGCCGCTGCCCGTTACCTGTCGACCTCGGACGTTCAAGGGCAAGGTCGCGCTGACCGGCCTGGGCGCGCCCTCGCAGATGAAGGCGTTCATCGACGACGGCACCGTCACCGCGTTCGCGCTGTGGAACCCCGAGGACCTCGGCTACCTCGCCGCCTACGCCGCTGACGCCCTGATCGCCGGTGACATCACCGGTGCCGAGGGTGACACCTTCACCGCCGGTGACCTCGGCGAGTACACCGTCGGTGCCGACGGCGTCGTCGTCCTGGGCGACCCGTACGTCTTCGACGAGTCCAACATCGACCAGTTCGGCTTCTGACGGCAGGAACAGGGAGTCCCGCCATGCCCACCGGCACCCGCTACTGCTTCACCCTCCAGGTCCGCCCGGAGATGGCGCAGGAGTACGTCGAGCGTCACGCGGCCGTCTGGCCCGAGATGCTCGCCGCGCTCGCGGAGACCGGCTGGCGGGACTACTCCCTGTTCCTCCGGGACGACGGGCTGCTCGTCGGGTACGTCGTCAGCGACGACCTCGACGCCAGCCTCGCGGCCATGGCCGCCACCGGCGTCAACGCCCGGTGGCAGGCCGAGATGGCCCGCTACTTCACGCAGAACGACGGCCGCGCACCCGACGAGGGGTTCGTGCGGCTCACCGAGGTCTTCCACCTCGAGTCCCAGCTCACGCAATCGACCAGCACCGCAGAAGGCTGACATGTCCCCGATCACCGACGCCCGGCTCGCACCCCTCGACAGGCTCACCATCGAGGTGCCGTCGTGGGCCTACGGCAACTCCGGCACCCGCTTCAAGGTGTTCGGCTCCGCCGGCAGCCCGCGCAGCATCCAGGAGAAGCTCGCCGACGCCGCGATGGTCCACCGCCTCACCGGGCTCGCCCCCACGGTGGCGCTGCACATCCCGTGGGACCTGGTCGACGACTACGGCGCCCTCCGCGACCACGCCGCCGACCTCGGCGTCTCGCTCGGCACGATCAACTCCAACACCTTCCAGGACGACGACTACAAGTTCGGCGGCCTGACCCACGTGGACGCCAAGGTCCGGCAGAAGGCGATCGACCACCACTTCGAGTGCATCGACGTCATGAACGCGACGGGCTCCCGCGACCTGAAGCTCTGGCTGGCCGACGGCTCGAACTACCCGGGCCAGGTCGACGTCCGGGGCCGGCAGGACCGGCTCGCCGAGTCGCTCGCCACCATCTACGAGCGCATCGGCGAGGACCAGCGCCTCGTGCTGGAGTACAAGTTCTTCGAGCCGGCGTTCTACCACACCGACGTCCCCGACTGGGGCACCGCGTACGCCCACGTGGTGGCCCTCGGCGAGCGCGCCACGGTGTGCCTCGACACCGGTCACCACGCTCCCGGCACCAACATCGAGTTCATCGTGATGCAGCTGCTCCGGCTCGGCCGGCTCGGCTCGTTCGACTTCAACTCCCGCTTCTACGCCGACGACGACCTCATCGTCGGTGCCGCCGACCCGTTCCAGCTGTTCCGCATCATGGCCGAGGTCATCCGCGGGGGCGGGCTCGACGAGGGCTCCGACGTCGCGTTCATGCTCGACCAGTGCCACAACATCGAGGACAAGGTGCCGGGCCAGGTCCGGTCGGTCCTCAACGTGCAGGAGATGACCGCCCGCGCGCTGCTGCTCGACCGTGACGCCCTCGCTGCCGCCGAGGTCGCCGGCGACGTGCTCGGCGCCCAGGAGGTCTACATGGACGCCTTCTACACCGACGTCCGCCCCGTGCTCGAGGACTGGCGCGAGCAGCGCGGCCTGCCCCGGAACCCGATGCGCGCCTACGCCGAGTCCGGCTACCAGCAGGAGATCGAGGAGTCCCGCGTCGGCGGGACCCAGCTCTCCTGGAACTGACCCGCACGACCATCGCTACTGAAGAAGGAACCATGACGAACCCCGCAGCCGCCGCGCTCATCGCCCGCTCCAACCGCCTCGGCGCCGACCCGAAGAACACCAACTACGCCGGCGGCAACACCTCGGCCAAGGGCACCGACACCGACCCCGTCACCGGCGAGCCCGTCGAGCTGCTGTGGGTCAAGGGCTCCGGCGGCGACCTCGGCACGCTGACCGAGCAGGGCCTGGCCGTGCTGCGCCTCGACCGGATGCGCGCCCTCGTCGACGTGTACCCCGGCCTCGACCGCGAGGACGAGATGGTCGCCGCGTTCGACTACTGCCTGCACGGCAAGGGGGGTGCCGCCCCGTCGATCGACACCGCGATGCACGGGCTCGTGGACGCCGCCCACGTCGACCACCTGCACCCCGACTCGGGCATCGCGATCGCCACCGCCGCCGACGGCGAGCAGCTGACCAAGGAGATCTACGGCGACAAGGTCGTCTGGGTGCCGTGGCGGCGCCCCGGGTTCCAGCTCGGCCTCGACATCGCGGAGATCAAGGAGCGTCACCCGCAGGCGGTCGGCTGCATCCTGGGCGGCCACGGCGTCACCGCGTGGGGCGACACGAGCGAGGAGTCGGAGGCCAACAGCCTCTGGATCATCGACACCGCGGCGGCCTACATCGCCGAGCACAGCAAGGCCGAGCCGTTCGGCCCTCCCCTCGAGGGCTACGGCGCGCTGCCGGCCGACGAGCGCCGTGCCAGGGCGGCCGCCCTGGGGGCGACGATCCGCGGCATCGCCGGCCACGACCGGCCCATGGTCGGCCACTTCACCGACAGCGAGGTCGTGCTCGACTTCCTCGCCGCCGCCGAGCACCCGCGGCTCGCCGAGCTCGGCACCTCCTGCCCCGACCACTTCCTGCGGACCAAGGTCAAGCCGCTCGTCCTCGACCTGCCGCCGTCGGCCTCGGTCGAGGAGAGCATCGCCCGGCTGCAGGAGCTCGCCGTCGCGTACCGCGAGGACTACCAGGGCTACTACGACCGCAACGCCACCCCTGACAGCCCGGCGATCCGTGGCGCGGACCCGCTCGTCGTGCTGGTGCCCGGCGTCGGCATGTTCAGCTACGGCAAGGACAAGCAGACCGCCCGCGTGGCCGGCGAGTTCTACACCAACGCCATCAACGTGATGCGCGGCGCCGAGGGCCTCTCGACCTACGCCCCGATCGACGAGTCGGAGAAGTTCCGCATCGAGTACTGGGCGCTCGAGGAGGCCAAGCTGCAGCGGATGCCCGCTCCCAAGCCGCTCGCCACCCGCATCGCACTCGTCACCGGCGCGGCCGGCGGCATCGGCAAGGCCACGGCCAAGAAGCTCGCGGCCGAGGGCGCCTGCGTCGTGGTCGCCGACCTCGACCTCGCCAAGGCCGAGGCGGCCGCCGCTGAGATCGGTGGCAGCGACGTCGCGGTGGGCGTCGCCGCCGACGTCAGCAAGGCCGACGCCGTCCAGGCGATGGTCGACGCGTGCGTGCTCGCCTTCGGCGGCCTCGACCTGGTGGTCAACAACGCCGGGCTCTCGCTGAGCAAGACCCTGCTCGAGACCACCGAGGCCGACTGGGACCTGCAGCACGACGTGATGGCCAAGGGCTCGTTCCTGGTGTCGAAGGCCGCGGCCCGCGTGCTGATCGACCAGGGGCTGGGCGGCGACATCGTCTACATCTCCAGCAAGAACTCCGTCTTCGCCGGACCCAACAACATCGCCTACTCCGCCACCAAGGCCGACCAGGCCCACCAGGTCCGGCTGCTCGCGGCCGAGCTGGGTGAGCACGGCGTCAAGGTCAACGGCGTGAACCCCGACGGCGTCGTCGCCGGCTCCGGCATCTTCGCGTCGGGCTGGGGCGCCAACCGCGCCGCCGTCTACGGCGTGGAGGAGAAGGACCTCGGCAAGTTCTACGCCCAGCGCACGATCCTCAAGCGCGAGGTGCTCCCCGAGCACATCGCCAACGCGGTCTTCGTGCTCTGCGGGCCCGAGATGACCCACACCACGGGTCTGCACGTCCCCGTCGACGCCGGCGTCGCGGCGGCGTTCCTGCGATGAGCACGCTCCGCCTCGCCGCGGTCGACCTGGGCGCCACGAGCGGGCGGGTCATGGCGGCGACGGTGGGGGACGGCGTCCTCGAGCTCACCGAGGTGCACCGCTTCCCCAACGGGGGAGTGGCCGTCGGTGCGTCCCTGGTGTGGGACGTGATCGGCATCCACCGGGAGGTGCTCGCCGGGCTCCGGACGATCGCGCGCAGCGGCCCGCTCGACGGCATCGGGATCGACTCCTGGGCCATCGACTACGGGTTGCTCGACCGGGACGGCGTCCTGCTCGGCCCGGTGTTCAGCCACCGCGACCGCCGCACCGACGGCGTCGCCGCGCAGGTCGTGAACAAGCTGGGGGCGAGCGAGCAGTACCAGGTCACGGGCCTGCAGCAGCTGCCGTTCACCACGATCTACCAGCTGGTGGCCAGCAGCGGGACGGCGGCGCTGGAGTCGGCGACGTCGCTGCTGCTGCTGCCCGACCTGCTCGGCTACTGGCTCACCGGCCAGGTCGGCACCGAGCGCACGAACGCCTCCACGACCGGGCTCTACGACGTCCGGACCGGCGAGTGGGCGACGGGGCTGGCCGACCAGGTCGGGATCCCGTGGTCGATCCTCACGCCGCTCCGCTCACCCGGTGACGTGGTCGGCACGCTGCTGCCCGACGTCGCCGCGGCCCTCGGCACGCCGGACGACGTGCCGGTGGTCGCCGTGGGCTCGCACGACACCGCGTCCGCCGTCGTCGGGGTGCCGGCCGACCACACCCCGTTCGCCTACATCTCCTCGGGCACCTGGTCGCTGGTCGGCCTCGAGCTCGACGCCCCGGTGCTCACCGAGGCCGCCCGGCTGGCCGACTTCACCAACGAGGGCGGCGTCGACGGCACCGTGCGCTTCCTCAAGAACGTCATGGGCCTGTGGGTGCTCTCGGAGTGCGTGCGGTCGTGGGCCGAGCGCGAGACTCCCGGCACCGACCTGCCGACGCTGCTCGCCGGCGCGGCGGAGGCCGAGCCGCTGCGGACCCTCGTCGACATCGACGACCCCCGCCTGCTCGCGCCCAGCACGGCCACCGACCCGATGCCCGAGCGTCTCGCCGCCGTGGTGGCCGGGTCGGGCGAGCCCCCGGCCGACACCCCGGTCCGGCTGACCCGCGCCGTCCTCGACTCCCTCGCGCTGGCCTACCGTCGTCACGTGCAGACGGCAGTGCGCCTCGCGGACCACCCGGTGGAGGTGGTGCACGTGGTCGGCGGCGGCTCGCAGAACGCCCTGCTCTGCCAGCTCACCGCCGACGCCTGCGGCCTGCCGGTGCTCGCCGGCCCCGCCGAGGCGGCTGCCCTGGGCAACGTGCTGGTCCAGGCCCGCACGCTCGGCGCCGACCTGCCCGACCTCGCCGCCATGCGGGCGCTGGTCCGCCGGACCCACGACCTGCGGCGGCACGAGCCCCGCACAGACCTCGATTGGGGCGCCGCCGAGACGCGCCTCCGGCCCCGGGCGGGCCACGACCCGGATCACGACCACGACCTCGACCTCGACCTCGACACCGATGGAGCCGCACGATGAAGCGCCAGATGCCGAAGCGGCGCGACCTCGCCCCGCTGATGCAGTTCAAGAAGCCCGAGCTGTCGCCGAAGAAGCGGCGACTCGAGAAGGCCCTGACGATCGACGACCTCCGCACGGTGGCCAAGCGGCGCACGCCGAAGGCCGCGTTCGACTACACCGACGGCGCCGCCGACGGCGAGGTCTCGCTGTCGCGGGCCCGTCAGGCCTTCGCCGACATCGAGTTCCACCCGTCGATCCTGCGCGACGTCTCGGCCGTCGACACCTCGCGCGAGGTGCTGGGCGCGAAGGTCTCCCTGCCCTTCGGCATCGCCCCCACGGGCTTCACGCGCATGATGCAGGCCGAGGGCGAGATCGCCGGCGCCACCGCTGCGCTCGCCGCCGGCATCCCGTTCTCGCTCTCGACGATGGGCACCACCTCCATCGAGGACGTCGCCGCGGCGGCCCCCGCGTCGGCCGGGGCCCGCAACTGGTTCCAGCTCTACATGTGGAAGGACCGCGACCGGTCGATGGCGCTGGTCGACCGGGCCGCCGCCGCCGGCTACGACACGCTGCTCGTCACCGTCGACGTGCCCGTCGCCGGCGCGCGCCTGCGCGACGTCCGCAACGGCATGACGATCCCGCCCAAGCTGACTCCGGGTACCGTGGTCAACGCGATCCCGCGGCCCGCGTGGTGGATGAACTTCCTGACCACCGAGCCGCTCGCGTTCGCCTCGCTCGACTCGTGGTCGGGCACCGTGGCCGACCTGCTCGACACGATGTTCGACCCCACCGTGACCTACGAGGACCTCGCCTGGATCAAGGACCAGTGGCCCGGCAAGGTCGTCGTCAAGGGCGTGCAGACGCTCGCCGACGCCACCCGCCTGGCGGACGCCGGGGTGGACGCCGTCCTGCTGTCGAACCACGGAGGCCGCCAGCTCGACCGGGCCCCGGTGCCGTTCCACCTGCTGCCGCAGGTCGTGAAGGAGATCGGCAGCGACGTCGAGGTGCACCTCGACACCGGCATCATGTCGGGCCAGGACATCGTCGCCGCGGTCGCCCACGGCGCCCACTTCACCCTCGTCGGCCGCGCCTACCTCTACGGGCTCATGGCAGGCGGCCGCGAGGGCGTCGACCGCGCCGTCGAGATCCTGCGGGGGCAGGTGGAGCGCACCATGCGGCTGCTCGGCGTCACCAGCCTCGACGAGCTCGAGCCCGGCCACGTGACCCAGCTTCGCCGGCTCACGGAGCGCTGACGCCCGCGGCAGGCCGCTGACGACAGACTGGGCGCGTGCGCACCCTCACCTGCCTCGACGACGCCGTGGCGCGGGCCCGCGCGCTGGCGGCGCGGTCGCCGGGCCGCACGGTGCTCGGCATCGCCGGTCCTCCGGGGGCGGGCAAGTCGACGCTGGTCGACCTGCTGCTCGCGTCGCTGCGGGCCGACCCGCCCGAGGGGTGGGGGCCCGACGCCGTCGGCCACCTGCCGATGGACGGGTACCACCTGGCCGACGTCCAGCTCGAGCGGCTCGGACGGCGGGACCGCAAGGGTGCGCCCGACACCTTCGACGTGGACGGGTACGTGGCGGCGCTGCAGCGGCTGCACGCGCGTCCTGACGAGACGCTCTTCGCACCCGGCTTCGAGCGCGACCTCGAGCAGCCGGTCGCGGCCGCGCTGGCCGTCGAGCCTGCCATGGGCTTCGTCGTCACCGAGGGCAACTACCTGCTGCTCGACGAGCCGGGCTGGCGCGACGTCCGGCCCCTGCTCGCGGAGACCTGGTACGTCGACCTCGACCCGGCGACGCGGGTCCGGCGGCTCCTCGACCGGCACGTGCGGTTCGGGAAGCCGCCGGCCGAGGCCCGGGCGTGGGTCGAGCGGAGCGACGAGGCCAACGCCCGCCTCGTCGAGGCGACGCGCGACGCGGCGGACGTCGTGGTGCGCCTCGACGAGACGGCCGGGTAGCCGTGCGGGTCAGGCGAGGGTGCTGGCGTCGATGACGAAGCGGTACCGCACGTCGGAGGCCAGGACGCGCTCGTAGGCCTCGTTGACCTGGTCGGCGGCGATGACCTCGATCTCGGACCCGATCCCGTGCTCGGCGCAGAAGTCGAGCATCTCCTGGGTCTCGGCGATGCCGCCGATCATCGACCCGGCGAAGGTCTTGCGACCGCCGATCAGCGCCATGGCGTGCACGCTGAAGGGCTCGGGGGGCGCGCCGACGTTGACCAGGGCGCCGTCGACCGCCAGCAGCCGGAGGTAGGCGGTGATGTCGACCTGGGCGCTGACGGTGTTGATGATCAGGTCGAAGCTGCCCGCGAGGTGCTCGAAGGTGTCGGGGTCGCTGGTGGCGTGGTAGTGGTCGGCGCCCAGGCGCAGGCCGTCCTCCTGCTTCTTCAGCGACTGCGACAGCACCGTGACCTCCGCGCCCATGGCGTGCGCGAGCTTGACGGCCATGTGGCCGAGCCCGCCGAGGCCGACGACGGCGACCTTGGTACCGGGACCGGCGCCCCAGTGGCGCAGCGGCGAGTAGGTCGTGATGCCGGCGCAGAGGAGCGGCGCCGCCGCGGCGGGATCGAGGCTCTCGGGCACCGAGAGGACGAAGGCGGCGTCGACCACCACGTGGGTCGAGTAGCCGCCCTGGGTCGTGGTCCCGTCGCGGTCGGTGGCCGCGTAGGTGCCGATCATGCCGTTCAGGCAGTACTGCTCGTTGCCGTTGCGGCAGCTCACGCACTCGCGGCAGGAGTTGACCAGGCAGCCGACCCCGACCCGGTCGCCCACGCGGTGCGTGGTCACGCCCTCACCGACCTCGGCGACGGTGCCGACGATCTCGTGGCCCGGCACGACCGGGAAGGGCTGCGGGCCCCAGTCGCCGTTGACCGTGTGGATGTCGGAGTGGCAGATGCCGGCGTACTCGATGGCGATGAGGACGTCGTCGGGTCCGACGTCGCGGCGCTCGATGGTGGTCGGGGCGAGGGGCTGGCCGGCCGCGGGGGCGGCGTAGGCGTCGACGAGCATGGTCAGGGGTCTCGTTTCGTGGTGGGTGGTGGTGGTGATGGTGGTGGGTCGGGGTCAGGCCTTGCCCGAGCGCTTGAGGTCGTCGGCGAGCGTTCGTGCCTGGCCCGCCAGCCGCTCGGCGCCGGCGTCGTCGCCGGCCTCGACGGCGCGCCAGTAGTCGATCTTGAGCGCGACGTACTGCCGCCGCAGCGCGACCTGCTGCGCCTCACGGGCGAGCCGCTGCTGCTGTCCGGCCAGGAGCTCGATCTGCTCGGTGGCCGCAGCGGGCCCCAGGCGTCCGTTCGCGACGTACTGCTTCATGTCGCTGACCGACATGCCGGTGGCCGCGAGGCACGCCACCCACATGACCTGGTCGAGGTCGTCCTCGTCGTAGACACGGTGCTTGCTGCTGGCGCCGCGGCTGACGGGGGCGATCACGCCGATGGACTCGTAGTAGCGCAGCGTGGTGGCGGGGAGACCGGTCAGGGAGGCTGCCTCCTTGATCGAGTACGTGCGTCGGACGGTCCGGGTGCTCACCCCGACCACGCTAGGAACTTCGAGTACTCGAAGTCAAAGCGGTGGTCCGGCGACGTCCGGCCCACGGACCCACGTGGCCACGCCCTCGTCGAGGGCGAGGGTCGCGTCGGTCTCGGCGGCGGCCTCGGGGTCGTGGGTGGCCAGGACCACCGCCGCGCCACGGGCGGCCTCCTCGCGCAGGGCCGCGATCATCAGGCCGCGGTTGCCGGCGTCCAGGTCGCTGGTCGACTCGTCGGCGAGCAGCACCTCGGGGCGGAGCGCGAAGGCCCTGGCCAGCGCCACCCGCTGCTGCTGGCCGCCGGAGAGCTGGTCGACGAGGTGCCGACCCGACTCGGCGAGCCCGACCCGGAGGAGTGCCTCCTCGACGCGGAGCAGGGCCTCCCGAGCAGGCACGCCGAGGGCGAGCAGGGGGACGAGGACGCTCTCCTCGGCCGACAGGGTGGCGCTCAGGCCGTTGTCCTGCGGGACGAGCGCCACGCCGGCCCGGGCGGCGCCCTCCCTGTCCTCCAGCAGGACGCCGTCGACCCGGACCGTGCCCGTGACCGAGGCCGCCGCGGGTCGCAGGGCGAGGGCCAGGGCCCAGAGCAGCGACGACTTGCCTGCGCCGGACGGGCCGGTGACCGAGACGAAGCCCCCCGCAGGAACGTCGAGGTCGACGGGGTGGACGGCGACGGTCTCGCCGTAGCGGACGCCGAGGCCGCTCGCGTGGAGCGCGCTCACGGCTGCTCCGGCCTGAGCTCGAAGTGGTCGCCGACCTCGTGGAGCCTCACCAGCGTCCCGGGTGGCAGCCGGTCGCGCGCGTGGCCGGGCAGGGGGAGGAAGCCGTCGGCCGTCACCACGGCGTACTCCTCGCCGCTGCGGCCCTCCCCGCCGATCCGCCCGTCGCGGATCGTGACGGTCCGGGGCAGCACCCGGGCGACGTCCGGGTCGTGGGTGACCAGCACGACGGTCGTGCCGTACGTGCGGTTGACGTGGCCGAGGGCCTCCAGCACCCGGTCACGCGCAGCGTGGTCGAGCTGGCTCGTGGGCTCGTCGCACAGGAGCAGGCCCGGGCGGGTCGACACGGCGACGGCGACGGCCGCCAGCTGGAGCCCCCCGGGGGTCAGGTCGTGCAGCGGACGGTCCGCCTCGTCGGCCAGCCCGACCTCGCCGAGCACGTCGGCCGGGTCGGCGAGCTGCCTGCCCGCCCGCCGTGCCGGGTGCTGGGCGAACCGCACGTTGTCGCCGGCCGTGCTGTGGGGGAGCAGGTTGCGGGCCGCTCCCTGCAGCATCAGGCTGACCTCGGTCGCCCGGAGCCGGTCGAGGTCACGGGGCGAGGCGGCCGAGACCTCGGTGTCGCCCACGAACACCTTGCCGGCGCTGGGTCGCAGGACGCCGGCCAGCAGGCTCATCAGGGTCGACTTGCCCGACCCGGACGGCCCCAACAGGCCCACCAGCTCGCCGGCTCGGACGTCGAGGTCGACCCCGGAGAGGGCGGCCACGTCGTGCTGCTCGGCGTGGTAGAGGTGCACCAGGCCACGGGTGCGGATCGCGAGGCCGGCCATCACGCGGCCTCCCTCACGCGCTCGGCGTGAGCCCGTCCGGCCACGGCGCGGCCCGCCAGGGCGGCGGCGAGCGGCAGCACGACGGCGCACGCGGCGGCCGCCCACAGGACGGCCGACCACGACGTCGAGACGTCGATGACCGGTGACTCCGGAGGGGAGACGAAGAACGCGACGTCGGGGACCGCCAGCGCCGCACCGGCCAGGCCCGCGGCTGCTCCGGCGACGACGGCCAGCACGACGGCGGGCAGCCGGCTCCAGACCGCGAGCCGCCGCGTCGTGCGCCGCCCGGCACCGTTGAGCCGCAGGATCGCCAGCCCCCGCGCACCCTCACGCCAGCCGGAGACCGCGAGCACCAGCAGGACGAGCAGGGCGACCAGGATCACGGCCGGCCCGACCACGGCCCCCAGGGCGAGGCTCCAGGTGGCGACCGTGTCCTGGTACGTCGTCCTGAGGGTCGAGGCGAGCCGGGTCGAGACGACGGTGATGCCGCGCTCGCGCAGGGCCGTCTCCACGCCCGCCACCAGGCCCGGGTCGTCGACCAGCCAGACCTCCAGCCGGGCGTCGTAGGCGAAGTCCGCCCCACGGGAGACCGCGTCGAGGTCGACGAGCGCGGAGCGCCCGGTCATCGCAGGCACCAGGGTCACCCGGCCCACGGACGCCGCCGCCCGGTCGCTGCCGTCGACGCCCGACACCACGAGCTCGCCCGGCTCGTCCTGGCGGGCTGCGGGCACCACGGCCGCCACCGTGCGCGGGACCCAGGCGGGCGTGAGCTCGACGGGGTAGAACCCGCGGATGCTCAGCTGCAGCCGGAGGCCGCCCGACGTCGCCGCGACGGCGCGGACGACGGTGCTGTCGTTCTCGGTGAGGTTCCAGCCCTGCTCCGACCCCAGGTCGACCGGGCTGCCGTCGACCGTGAGGTCGCCGAGCTCGAGGTCGCCCTCGACCTCGACCCCCGAGGCGGCCGCGAGCTCGATCGAGGCCAGACGGCAGCCGCCCGCGCACGCGGGGTCGTCGCCGGTCAGCCGCCTCCGCTCTCCCGGTGGCGGGACCACGCCGAGCGAGATGGTGCGTCGGGTGCCGGTCTCGGCGGTGACCACCAGGCTCAGCCGGACGTCGGACTCGCTCCCCAGGGCGTCGGTCGCGGTCAGGGCCGGTCCGGTCCGCACGGTGAGCGAGACGCGCGAGCCCGTGAGCTCCACCGGGGCGACGTCGGGCGGCGCGAGCGCGCGCCACTGGTCGGCGGTGGGTGCGCCGCGGGGGAAGTAGGCGATGCGCCGGAACCCCTCGGGGTCGACCGCCAGCGTGTTCTCGGTGACCACCACCGGCGTCGCGCGGTGCCCGGTGGGGTCGGCCGCCCCCAGACCGGCGCGCACGCCGTCGAGGTCGTGCCCGGCGAGCCGCAGCACGACCGGGGCCCCCGCGTCGTGCTCGGCTGCGTTCGCGCGGTTGCGCTCGCCGATCGCCATGGTGTCGAGGGAGAACACCGCGAGGGCGCTCGCCACCGTGAGCACGGCGATCACGGCGCGGGTCTCGCGGCGCCGGCCCGTCTCGAGCAGGGCGACCCCCGCGACCAACCGGCCCCGGCCCAGCAGCCGGCGCCCCAGCGCGGCCGCGGCAGGAGCGGCGAGATGACCCACGAGCAGACCGACGAGCAGAGCCAGCAGCGCGGGCCCCGCCAGGGCGAACGGGCCGTCGAGGCTGCCCGTGACGAAGGCGAGGACGCCGGTGCCCACGGCGGCGAGCAGGAAGGCGTCGGCCGCGCCGAGCGCCCAGCGGCGCGACGGGGGCCGGCCGCTGCGGAGCAGGTCGTCCAGCGGCTCCCGGGCGGTCCTGACCGCCGCGACCGCCGTCGTCAGCACGAGCGCCGACACGGCGACGAGCACCGCCACCGCGAAGCCGAGGCCGGCCTCGAGCGGCGCGTCCCCGGGCAGCAGCGACCGGGCCACCGCCCCGCCGAGCAGTGCGGCGAGGGCGCCGGGCACGACACCCAGCAGCAGGACGGGGAGCAGCTCGACGAGCACCAGGCCGCCGCTCCCGCGGACCCTCGACCGCGGAGCCGTGCGACGGCGACCTCGCCGCGCCGCTGCTCGGTCGCGACCGCGAGCACGAGCCAGAGGACGAAGATCATCAGCACCGCCATCGGCGCCATCAGCAGGGGCACCGTGCGGTGGGCCTGCCGGACCTGCGCCCGGACGGCGTCGGTGAGGTCGCCGAGGCCGGAGAGGACGTGGGTGTCCCCGCCCCGGAGGCCGCGCGCGAGCTCGCGCACGCCACCGCCGAGGGCGAGGAGGGTGTCGACGTCGGTCGTGCCGGTGGGCACGACGGCACCCGCCTGCGAGGTCTCGCCCGGCAGGACGGGCGCGTCGGTGAAGGTCTCCTCGGTCGTCAGCCAGGTGTCGTGCGCGGCCGACGGGTCGGGGCCGTCGAAGACCGTCGAGACGCCGAGCAGGGTGAGGCCCTGCCACCACGCCTCGTCACGCGGCTCGTAGGTGCCGACGACCTCGAGCGCCACGGCGGGCGTGTCGGTGCCGGGCTGCACCAGGAGCCGCGCACCCGGGGTGAGGCCGAAGTTGTCGACGTCGGCCTCGCTGACCAGGATCTCGCCGGCCGCGCCGGGCACGAGCCGCTCAGGACGGTCACGTGGTCGCACGCCCCCTCGCGCCAGACGAGCAGCCCGGTCGGCGGGACGTCACCCGCCACCGGCGTGGCGAAGGCGCTGCGGCCGAGCACGGGCGGGCCGAGCAGCGCGGCGACGTCGCGCGGGACCAGGGCCTGCAGCTCGCGGGGGTCCTGCGCCTCCGTCGTGCCCGCCGCGTCGACGACGGCCTCCGACTGGACCGTGACCGACCGCTCGTCGACGCTCGCGTGCGCCAGCAGGGTGTCGACCAGCGCCTGCTGCATCGCCCGGTCGTACACCGGCACGAACGCGATGCACGCGGTGACCAGGGCGGAGACCGCGACCAGCGCCAGCGTCTGCCCGCGCCGGTGGCCCAGCGCCGACCGCCACGCGAGCCGGACGGGCGACCAGCGCTGTGCGTGTCGCGATCGCCGGCCCGTCATCGCCACATCCTGACGTACCTGCGCCATGGCCTGATCGGGTCATGTCGCTCTCGCGCACCAGGCACGACGATGAGGGAGATGCCCGAACCCGCCGGGTGTGTGAGCGAGGAGCACCCGTGCGAGACAGCAGACTCAGTCCGTCCTCGGCGGTGGCGCTGCTCGCGCTCGTCGTCGCGACGTCCGGGACCGCCGTGGCGGTGACCGTGTCGCGGACCAGCATCGTGGACGCCAAGCACCCGGCCAGGTCGGCGAAGATCGACACGACCGGAGCGTTGAAGGTGACGGTCCCACAGACGGTCGGCACCCGTCCGCTGCCCCCGAGCCGGCCCATGAAGCTGTACGCCACGGTGTCGAACTTCTACAAGAACGGCTCGGTCTACCAGAAGATCCTGCCCGCGACCGACGCCACCGTGGCGGTGACGAGGCTGCGTACACCAACGCGAATGCGTGGGAGATCTTCGTCTACTACGAGACGGTGCCGACGGGCGGCACCTGTCAGCCCTTCTCCGCCGGTCATCGCCTCCTGGAGCACGTGAACGTCCCGGCGCGCGAGTCTCTCGTGAGCGTCCTCGGGTCGCCTGCCGTGTTGGGCGCCCTCCCGGGCACCGACGGGTGGTGCCTGGTGGCCGGCGGCGGTCCGACGCAGGACCAGGCGAGCACGGGTGACGGCGGCGGGTTGGACCTCCAGGTCGCCGGGTACGTCGTGTCGGGAAGCACCGACGGGCTCGGCGAGGGGTGCGACCGGGCGGGTCGACCCCCATCGCCTGGGCGGTTGAGGCACGCCTCTTTGACCCCGGCGCACGACGAAGGGCCTCCGACCTGGTGACCAGGTCGGAGGCCCTCTCGGTACGCCATGTAGGACTTGAACCTACAACCCGCTGATTAAGAGTCAGCTGCTCTACCAATTGAGCTAATGGCGCATGCGTCGAACGCAGGACGGAACGTTACCAGCGGCCCGCGCGGGGTCGAAATCGAGATCCTGCCAGCCACCGGGTCAGAGCGAGGCGAGCACGGCCTGGGCGGCGTTGTGGCCGCCGAGCCCGGAGACGGCGCCGCCGCGGCGGGCGCCGGAGCCGCAGAGCAGCACCCGGTCGTGCCCGGTCTGGACACCCCACTGCTGCGCGGGGGTGTCGAGGCGGGCGCGGTGCGGGGCCCAGGGCCAGTCGAGGTCGCCGTGGAAGATGTGGCCTCCGGGCATGGCGAGGTCGCGCTCGACGTCCTGCGGGATCTTGGCCTCGATGCAGGGCCGGCCGGCGGCGTCGCGGGCGACGCAGGTCGCGAGCGGCTCGACGAGGTGCTGGTCGAGCGAGGCGATGGCGCGCTCCACGGCCAGGGCCTTGGCGCCCTCGGGGTCGGACTCGAACAGCCGCGCGGGGGTGTGCAGGCCGAAGTAGGTGAGGGTGTGGGTGCCGGCCGGGACGTCGCCGAGGATCGTCGGGTCGGTGAGGGAGTGGCAGTAGACCTCGCCCGGCATCTCGCTCGGCACCCGTCCGGCGGCGGCGTCGGCGTGGGCGCGCTCGAGCTGGCTGTAGTCCTCGCCGAGGTGCAGGGTCCCGGCGAAGGCGACCGCGGGGTCGACGCCGGAGCGCAGCCGCGGGAGCCGGTCGAGCAGCACGTTGATCTTGAGCTGCGCGCCCTCGGGCTTGGTGGTGAGGTCGCCCGAGGGGTCCGCCTCGCCGAGCAGGATCGCCAGCACCCAGGGCGCGACGTTGGCGAGCACGAAGCGGGCGGACGTCGTGTGCTCGCGGTGCCCGTCGTGCCAGGTGACCTGCCCGCCGTCCCCGTCGGTCGCGATGCGACTCACGCCGGCACCGACGACGATCTCGGCGCCCGCCTCGACGGCGGCCCGGTGCAGCGCGCCGGTGACCGAGCCCATCCCGCCGACGGGCACGCGCCACTCGCCGGTCCCGTTGCCGATGAGGTGGTAGAGGAAGCAGCGGTTCTGGACGAGGGACGGGTCGTGCATCGAGGCGAAGGTGCCGATGAGGGCGTCGGTGGCGACGACGCCGCGGACGGTGTCGTCACTGAACCGGCTCTCGACGGCGCGGCCGAGCGGCTCCACGACGAGCTCGCGCCAGAGGCCGGGGTCGACGCGCCCACGCACCTCGCTCTCGGTGGGCAGCGGCTGCAGCAGCGTGGGCGCCACCACCTTCGCCATGGCGCCGACCTCGGCGTAGAACGTGCGCCAGGCCTCGTACTCGTCGTCGCTGCCGGTGAGCTCGGCGAAGGAGCGCCGGGTCGCCTCGCGCTCGATGCGCTCGACGAGCAGCCCGCCGGGCTTCCCGTCGCGCTGCCACGGCGTGTACGACGCCGTCGCGCGCGAGCGCAGCGTGACCTCGAGGCCCAGGTCGGCCATGAGCTGCTCGGGCATCACCGAGACGAGGTAGGAGTAGCGGGAGAGTCGCGTCGGGTAGCCGTCGAAGGCCGTGGCCGAGACGGCCGCGCCGCCGGTGTGGGCCAGGCGCTCGAGCACCAGCACGGACAGGCCGGCGCGAGCGAGGTAGGCCGCCGCGACCAGGCCGTTGTGACCGCCGCCCACCACCACCACGTCGTGACGGGGGGTGCTGCCCGGGGTGTCGACCGTCATCTCGACACCGTAGCGGTGACAGGATGTGCCAGTGCGGCGCTCCCCCCATGCCACCGTGGCTGCCGTCATGGCCCTGGCCCTGGCGATGGGCTGGTCGGCGACGCTCAGCACGGAGCCGCACTACCTCGCCGCGGTGACCTGGCCGATCGGCCTCGTCACGGGTGCTGCGCTGCTGCAGGGCCGTCTCGGCGGGTACGTCGTGCTGCTGGCCGGCGGCCTCGCCGTGCTCGCGGGCTACGTCGTCGCCGGTGACCCGGTGGTCGAGAGCCTGGGGATCGCCGGTGCGCAGCTGGCCGGGGCGGCAGCCGTGATCGGCGTGCTCACGGCCTTCGGCGACCGCCCTCGGGCGACGATCCTGTCGGAGTCGGACATCGCCCGGTACATCGCGGCGGCCTGCGCGGGCGCGGGGGTCGCGGCTGTCGTCGTGGCCGTGTGGAACACGGCGTTCACCGACGTGGGCGTCGGCCGCAGCGCCCTCGAGCTCGGCGCCGCGCACCTCGCCTCGCAGCTGGTGCTGCTCCCGTGGTTCGTGCAGCGCCGCTACCACCGGAGCCTGGCGCGGTGGCCCGAGCACGTCCTCCAGTGGCTGGTCACCCTCACCCTGACGATCGTGGTGTTCACCTCGACCGACCAGGCCGCGCTGGCCTTCGTCGTCATCAGCGCGCTGGCCCTCGGCTCCCGGCGCCTCGGCACCACGGCCTCCCTCGCGCAGCTCTTCGCGGTCACGGCGGTCGTGGGCGCGGCGACCCTCCACGGCCGCGGGGTCTTCGTCGGCCGCGCGGAGCTCTTCGGCTACGAGGGCGACATCTCCTCGCTCCTCATGCACGCCTTCTCGGTGTGCGCGGCCCTCGTCGTCGTGCCGCTCGTGATGACGGTCGGCCTGCAGGTGACGCGGGCCCGCGAGGCCGCCGATCGAGCGCGACCGCCTGAAGCGGATCCTGCAGAGCGCCGAGTCGGTGGTCATCATCGGCGGCGACCTCGACTGCATCACCTACTTCGGTCGCGGTGCCGAGCGGCTCCTCGGCTACCGGGCCGACGAGGTGGTCGGACGCCGGATCCGGCTCGTCACCGACGCCGAGCTGACCCGTCTCGAGGGCGAGCTGGGCGTCGTCGGGTTCCCGGAGATCTGCCGTGCCCTCCTGGACCGGCACGACCCGTACGAGCTGCAGGCTCCGCCGCAAGGACGGCGTCGAGCGCACCCACCTGGTGAGCCTGCGCACCGTCTCCGGCGACGGCCACCGGGAGCTCGTCCTCGTCTCCGAGGACGTGACGGCGCGGCGCGAGGAGGAGGCCGCCCGGCACGAGGCCATGGACCGGCTGCGCGAGGTCGACGCCGCGAAGGACGCCTTCGTCGGCGGCGTGAGCCACGAGCTGCGCACCCCGCTGACCACCATGACCGGGTTCCTCGAGCTGCTCGAGGAGGGCTCGTTCGGCCCGGTGACGCCCGAGCAGCGCTCCGCGCTGGGCCGGGTCGCCGCCAACAACCGACGTCTCCTCGTCCTGGTCGACGACCTGCTCACCTTCGCCCGGCTGGGGAGCGACGAGGCCGTCGTCGAGCGCCGCGAGATCGACCTGCGTGACGTCGTCCGCGGCGCGTGCGAGCTCGTGGAGCCGACCTGGACGGCGCGGGGGGTGCGGACCGACGTCGTCCTGCCCGACCAGCCGGTGCTGGTGCTGGGCGACCCGACCTTCCTCGAGCGGGTGGTGCTCAACCTGGTCGGCAACGCCGTGAAGTTCACTGCCGAGGGGGGCAGCGTGCTGGTCGCCCTGACGACCGTGACGGCGACGACGCGGTGCTCGCCGTGACCGACGACGGCATGGGCATCCCCGCCGACGAGATCGACCGGCTCTTCTCGCGCTTCTTCCGCAGTCGGCTCGCGCGCGAGCAGGCGGTGCAGGGCAGCGGCCTCGGCCTGTCGATCGCGAAGGCCGTCCTGGAGGCGCACGACGGCCGGATCGACGTCGCCTCGGTCGAGGGGGAGGGCACGACGATGACCGCACGGCTCCCCCTGCACCTCGCCGCCTGAGCGCCTCTGCGCCACGTCTGCGGCCCGATCAGCGGTTTCCGCTGTGGATCTCACCCGGAGGGGCGAGGATGGACCCGTGCCCGACCCCCGCGACGGCGCGCCCCCCGACCGGTCGGTGGGTCGCGCGACCCACCGCCACGCCGCCGTCGTGGCCGGCGTGCTCGTGGTCACGGCGGTCGTCGGCTGGGTGTCGGTGCACCGGGCGATGCAGGGCGGCTACGCGATCGGGCTGTGGCCCTCGGGCATCGCCACCGCGGCGCTGGTCATCACCCCGCGGCGGCACTGGTGGGCGGTGCTGCCGCTCGTCGCGACGATCGTGGCCGGCACGATGCTCGCCGGCGACCGGCCCGCCGCCTCGGCCACCGGCTACGCCGTCGGCACGGTGCTCGGCATCGTCGTCGCCGCCCTGGTGCTCGGCTCGGCGGACGGCGGAAGGCCGTCGCTCCACACCGACAGCGACCTGCGGCGCTGGCTCGCGGCCGCCTTCGGCGCGTCCGCGGTGGCGGGCTCCGCGGGCGCCCTCACCTCGATCGTCACCGGGTTCGGCACCCCGTGGCTCGTCGGCCTCGCGGTCGGCGTCGCGCACGCGTCGTCCCAGCTGTGCGTGCTCCCGGTCTACGCCCACCTGCCGACCCACGGCACCACGGCGCACGCGGGCGAGCGGCTGGTCCAGTGGCTCCTGCTCCTCGTCGGGGTGCCGCTGCTCCTGCTGCCCGAGGCCGCGCTGCCGATGGCGTTCCTGGCGATCCCGGTCCTGGCCTGGGGTGCCCTGCGTCTCATGCCGCTCGAGTCCGTCGTCCAGCTCGCGATGGTGGTGCTGCTGGCGATGGTGCTGACCGGGCTGGGCCTCGGGCCGTTCGCCGACGCCCCCGACAGGTTCGGCCTCCCGGGCGACATCCGGCCGGTGCTCCTCGCCTCGTTCACCGCGGCGTGCGCCCTCATGGTGGTGCCCCTGCTGGTGCGGGTGGGGGAGTACATGGGGCTCGCCGACAGTGCCGCCGCCGAGCGCGACCTGGTCCGCGGCATCGTCGACGGAGCCAAGGGTGTCGCGATCATCGCCACCGACGAGACCGGTGCCATCACCCTCTTCAACCCCGGGGCCGAGATGCTCCTCGGCTACGCCGCCGAGGAGGTCGTCGGGCGGCGGACGCCGATGCTCCACAGCCAGGCCGCGGTCGCCGACAAGGCGGCCGAGCTGGGGGTCGAGGCCGACTTCACCGCCGTCGGGCGCGCGCTCCTCGAGGGCGAGCACGACGGGACCGCGATGCGGTTCCGGCGCAAGGACGGCGTCGAGCGGCTCCACTCCCTCACGGTGAGCCGGGTCCGCGACTCCCACGGCCGGGTCACCGGCTACGTCAGCACCTCCGAGGACATCACCGAGCAGACGGCGCTCGAGCAGACGCTGCGCGACTCGCTCGCCGTCGAACGGCGCGCCGTCGAGCAGCTGCGCGAGCTCGAGGACGTCCAGGACCAGTTCGTCTCGACCGTGAGCCACGAGCTGCGGACGCCGACCGCCAGCATCCGCGGCTACCTCGAGCTCATGTCCGACGGGCTCTTCGGCGAGCTGAACGCCGAGCAGCTCCGCGCCGTCGGGCGGATGGAGTCGAGCTGTGACCGGCTGCTGGTGCTGGTCGACGACCTGCTGACGCTCTCGCGGGTCGCGGGCGACGGCGTCGGGATGGAGAAGGAGAGCTTCGACCTGCGCGAGGCGGTGGGTGCGGCGTACACGGTGTGCGCGCCGTCGTGGTCCGAGCGGATCCTCGACGTCGCGCTGACCCTGCCCAACGACCCCCTCGAGGTGCGCGGCAACCGCGGGATGGTCGAGCGCGTCGTGGTCAACGTGCTCGGCAACGCGGTGAAGTTCACCGAGGACGGCGGCAGCGTCAGCGTGACGGTCACGGCCCTCGACGGGCAGGCGACCGTGGTGGTCACCGACACCGGCATCGGCATCCCCGACGAGGAGCAGTCGCACCTGTTCACCCGGTTCTTCCGGTCCTCCCTCGCGGAGAGCAAGGCCATCGCCGGCACGGGCCTGGGCCTCTCGATCGCCCAGGCGATCGTCGAGCAGCACGGCGGCAGCGTCGCGATCAGCTCGACCGTCGGCGTCGGCACCACCGTGACGGTGCGGCTGCCGGACCCTCCGGGAATGTCCAACATTCAACTATCGTTGGAACCAGCGACCTGATGTGATCCGCCAGTAGCAGGAGATGGGCGACGTGCCCGCTCGTACCGTCGACGACCTGACCGTGCTCGACCGGGTGAGCACCCCCGGGCTCGGCGACCAGCCCCGCCCCGTGTGGTCGGTGACCACCGCGCCGCAGGGCTTCGAGGGCGAGGGCTTCCCGGTCCGCCGCGCGTTCGCCGGCGTCGACCTGGCGCAGCTCGACCCGTTCATCATGATGGACCAGATGGGCGAGGTGGAGTACGCCCCGGGCGAGCCCAAGGGCACCCCGTGGCACCCGCACCGCGGCTTCGAGACCGTCACCTACATCATCGACGGCACCTTCGACCACCACGACTCCCACGGCGGCGGCGGCACCATCACCGACGGCGACACCCAGTGGATGACCGCCGGCTCCGGGCCTGCTGCACATCGAGGCCCCGCCGGAGTGGCTCGTGCAGCAGGGCGGGCTGTTCCACGGCATCCAGCTCTGGGTCAACCTGCCCCGCGACGCCAAGATGAGCGCCCCGAAGTACCAGGACATCCGCTCCGGCGAGGTGCAGCTGCTCACCACCCCCGACGCCGGCGCGCTGGTGCGCGTCATCGCCGGCGAGGTCGACGGCCACGCCGGCCCGGGGGCGACCCACACCCCGATGACGCTCGTCCACGCCACCATCGAGCCCGGCGCCCGCCTCGAGCTGCCGTGGGAGGTCGAGTTCAACGCCCTCGTCTACGTGCTCAGCGGCGCCGGCACCGTCGGCGTCGACGGCGCGCCCGCTCCGCACCGGCCAGACCGCGGTCCTCGGCGCCGGCGACTTCCTCACCGTCACCGCCGACGGCACCCAGGAGAGCCGTTCGCCCGCGCTCGACGTCGTCGTCGTGGGCGGCCGCCCGATCCGCGAGCCGCTCGCCTGGGCCGGTCCGTTCGTCATGAACACCAAGGCCGAGGTGCTCGAGGCCTACGAGGACTTCCAGCAAGGGCGCCTTCGGGCACGTCCCTGCCTGAGGGCTCTCACAGCGGCCTAGGGTCTGGGCGTGGCCCGGATCTACCGCGACGCGTACGGCGTCCCGCACGTCCGCGGCGACCGACGTCCTCGACCTGGCGCGCGGCCAGGGGCTGGCCGTCGCGCGCGACCGCGCCTGGCAGCTCGAGTGGCTGCGACGCCGGGCGAGCGGCACCACGGCCGGGGTGATCGGCGCGGCCGGGGAGCCGTGGGACCGGTTCGCCGTCGCGTGCGCGCCTCGCCGACACGGCGGTCCGCGCGTTCGACCGGCTGACGCCCGAGACGGCGCGCCTTCGTGGCGGCGTACGCCGAGGGGGTGTCGCGCGGGCCTGCGACGGCCGACGCCCCCGAGCTGGCCGCGCCGGGGTCGGCCGGAGCCGTGGCCGGCGTGGATGCCGCTGGCGACCTTCCACGCCCAGCAGGTGATGTTCGCCGACATCGGCACCACGCTGTGGGAGCGGCGGGTGCGCGAGGTGCTCGGCGACGACGCCGCGCTGCTCTCGCCACGAGGGCCCGCTGCCGGCGGGCAGCAACGCCTGGGCCGTCGGCGGCGAGCGCACGGCGTCCGGGCTGCCGCTGGTCGGCGGCGACCCGCACCGCACGTTCGAGTCGCCGGGCGTCTACCACCAGGTGCGGCTGGCCTGCGAGGACCCCGACGACCCCTTCGACGTCGTCGGCTTCTCGCTTCGCCGGGCGTGCCCGGCGTCCAGCACTTCGCGCACGCCGGCGAGGTGGCGTGGGCGATCACCAACGCGATGGCCGACTACCAGGACCTCGACGACGTCGGCCCGGACCACGACGGCCCGACGGTGCTGCCCGGCGTCGGGTTCCGCGGGCCGTCGACCGAGCTCGGCGACGTCGGGCTTCGAGGCGCTGCTGCCGCTGCTGCGCGCCCGCACGGCCGACGACGTCGACGCGGCGTTCGAGCACTGGGTCGAGCCGGTCAACAACGTCGTGATCGCCGACGTGCACGGCACCGTCCGCTACCGCTGGGCCGGCCGGGTGCCGGCGCGCGGCGGCGTCGGGGGAGTGGACCGGCTGGCGCACCGACCGGCACCGCGTCGACGTCGGCCCCGCGGGCCAGGTCGTCACCGCCAACGACCGGCGCGGACCGCAGAGCGCCGAGATCGGCGACCGAGTTCGCGCCGCCGCACCGCGGCCGACCGGATCACCGAGCTGCTCGGCGACCGCACCGGCCTGACCTGCCGACGACTTCGCCGCGATCCACGACGACGCCGCTGCTCGGCGGCCGCGACGCCTGCCGCCACCTGGCCGCCGGCCCGCTTCGCCGACTGGGACGGCCACATGCGCGCCGACTCGGCCGAGGCGGCGGCCTACGCGGCCTGGCGCTCGGCGCTCGTGCGGCGGCATCGCCGCCCACGCCGTGCCTTCGACCCGCTGCGCGAGCCCGCGCCCGACCCGGTCGTCGCGCCGTGGTTCGACGTCGACCGTCGCGGTCGGGCCTGGCGCTGCCCGGCGCTGGCCGCGGCCGGCACGCCGTTCGGCATCGACCTGGCCGGCGCGCGGCCGCGCGAGGCCGACGTCGAGCCGCGCGACCTCGCCGCCGGCGACCTGGGGCGAGACGCACGTCTTCGACCCGCTCCACGCCTTCGACCTCTCGCCCGACCGCGCGCCGCCGGCGGTGCCGGCCGTGCCCCTGAGCGGCGACCAGGACTGCGTGCGCTGCTGCGGCTCGCTGCCCGGCCTCTGCGACGCGCCTACCGCGGCTCGGTCGCCCGCTACGTCTGGGACCTCGCCGACCGCACCGCCGGCGGCTGGGTCGTGCCGATGGGCGCCTCCGCCGTGCCGCGGTCGACCCGCACCACCTCGACCAGCTGCCGCTGTGGGCCGAGGCCCGGCTCGCCCCGATCGTCACCGACTGGGCGGAGCTGAGCGAGGAGCACGGGATAGCTGGATACCAGGTCGGGCTAAGACGGCTCTGCGAGCCTGACCTGGTATCCAGCTATCCCTGTGGCCCACATCTCGGTGTACATGTGTGCACCGTCATAGGCGGTTGGTGCGACGCGCTGTCACGCTTATCTGCATGAACCGTCTCCTCGCCGCGGCCGCCCTGACCGGGATCCTCGCCGCCTCCGTTCCTGCCGCCGCGGCCACCGCCGCCGACGGCGCCCTGCCCCTCCCCGACCCCACCTCGTCGTCCTCGAGCGCGTCGCACTCCGACCGTGCCTGGGGCCGGGCCACCGCGCCCGACCAGGACCTGCGCTCCGGGTGCCGGTCCTACAAGTTCAGCTACCGCGTCGACTCCCCGACCGCAGGAGTGGATGGCGGAGATCTTCCTCGTCGCCCCGGGCGGCAAGCGCCTGGCGTACGTCACCTACGAGTCCGCCGCCCAGAAGCGGAAGGACAGCTCGGCCTGGAAGGTCTGCCGCCCCAACACCGACCCCCGGCCGGCACACCATGCGGATGAAGGTCACGACCTACCAGGACGGCGGGTCGACCTCGCGCTGGGTGGAGCCCACGCACTTCCGCCTGAGCTGAGAGCCCAGGGCGGCGAGCCCGCCATCGGTGATCGCCCCGCACGTACGGATGCGAACCGCCCCCGGACGACGTCCGGGGGCGGTTCGGTTGGGGTGAGTAACGGGACTCGAACCCGCGACATCCGCCACCACAAGGCGGCGCTCTACCAGCTGAGCTATACCCACCATGAACCCGAGCGCCGTGCAGCGATCGGGACCGGAGAAAGTGTAGAGGGTTCAGGCCCCGGGCTGAGAATCGGTTGACCGCGGGCGAGGGACCCAGGCCGGTGAGGGCGCCGCCGTGACGTTCGGCGATCTGCTTGGCCGTGGCGCTGTCGGGGCCGGGCGGTGGGACGAAGACGGCGTCGCGGTAGTAGCGCAGCTCCTCGATGCTCTCCTGGATGTCGGCCAGCGCGCGGTGGTTGCCGCGCTTGGTCGGTGCGCCGAAGTAGGCGCGCGGGTACCAGCGGCGCGACAGCTCCTTGATCGAGGAGACGTCGACGATCCGGTAGTGCAGGAAGGCGTCGAGCTCGCTCATGTCGCGGGCGAGGAACGCCCGGTCGGTGGCGACGGTGTTGCCGGCCAGCGGCGGGCGGCTGTCGGGGGTGCAGTGCTCGCGGACGTAGGCCATCACCTCGGCCTCCGCCTCGGCGAGGGTGACGCCGTGCTCGAGCTCCTCGAGCAGGCCGGACGTCACGTGCATGGTGCGGACGAAGTCGATCATCTGCTCGAGCGCCTCGGGCGGGGGCTTGATGATGATGTCGACACCGTCGCCGAGGACGTTGAGGTCGAAGTCCGTCACGAGGGCGGCGACCTCGACCAGCGCGTCGGCGCGTAGGTCGAGGCCGGTCATCTCGCAGTCGATCCAGACCAGGCGTTCGTTCACCCTCGCACCGTAAGGCATGACTCTCAGCGCGGACTCAGCGAACCCGGCTACGGTCTGCCCTCGTGAAGACGTGGCTCGTCCTGCTGGCGCGACTCGTCGTCGGTGGCGTCTGGCTCGTCGCGGGCGCCGCGAAGGTCATGGACCCGCTCGCCAGCATCGCGGCGGTGAACGCCTACGACCTGCTGCCGACCTCGGTGGTCGAGCCGGTCGGCTACCTGCTGCCGCCGCTCGAGCTGGTGGTCGGGCTGGCCCTGGTGGTCGGGGTGATGACGCGGGGGGCCGCTGTCGTGAGCGGCGGTGCTGTTGGTGGCGTTCGTCATCGGCATCGCGTCGGTGTGGGCCCGCGGCATCGAGATCGACTGCGGCTGCTTCGGCGGCGGCGGGGCCGACCCGGGCGCGTCGTCGTCCTACCCGCTCGAGATCGCGCGCGACGTGGCACTCTTCGCTGCGTCGGCGTTCGTCGTGTGGGCCGGTCCCGGCCGGCTGGCCCTCGACACCCTGTTGTTCCGCCGTCGTCGCGACGTGGCGGTCGAACCCGAGCTGGAAGAGGTCTGATGTCGAAGTCGAAGCAGGAGGCCAAGGCCGCCGAGCGGGCCGCACGACTCGCGGAGCTGCAGAAGAAGCAGCGCGCCGAGGAGCGCCGCCGCAACCTCATGATCGGCGCTGTCGCCGTGCTGGTGCTCGCCGTCATCGGCACCGGGTTCTTCCTGCTCAGCAAGAACAACGACGTCGACGTCACCGGACGCGGGCGAGAGCGACTACGGCCTCACCATCGGCCGCAGCGACGCCCCGCACGAGCTGGTGATCTACGAGGACTTCCTCTGCCCCTTCTGCGGCGAGCTCGAGAAGGACACCCGCGAGCAGCTCGCGGCCCTGGCCGACGCCGGCAAGGTGCGCGTCGACTACCGCCCGTTCGCGCTGCTGACGCAGGGCGACGAGTACTCCGCCCGCTCGCTCGCCGCGTTCGGCGTGGTGCGCGAGAACGCCGGCGACCGAGGTCGCCAAGAAGTTCCACGACCTGCTCTTCGAGAACCAGCCCGCCGAGGACGCCGCCGAGTTCCCGGACGCCGACCGCCCTCATCGACCTCGCGGTCGAGGCCGGGGCGGTCGAGGAGTCGGTCAAGGCCGGCATCGAGGCCGGCCAGAACGAGTACTCCGACAAGGCCACGCAGGAGGCCGAGGACGCCGGCGTCAGCGGCGACCCCGACGATCGTCCTGGACGGCGACGTGTTCAACGGCTCGGCCGCCGAGCTGCTCGCCGAGCTCGCGCTGAGCGTCCGGCGATGCCGAGCCCAGCCCGCACGCCGACGTTCATCGCCGGCCTGCCGAAGGCCGAGCTGCACGTGCACCACGTCGGCTCGGCCTCGATGCCGATCGTCGCCGAGCTCGCCGAGCGCCACCCGGGCACGGTGCCGTCGGACCCCGACGCGCTGCGGGCGTTCTACGAGTTCCGCGACTTCGCCCACTTCATCGAGGTCTACCTCGCGGTGGTCGGACCTGATCCGCACGCCCGACGACGTCCGCTACCTGACCTACGAGGTGGCGCGCGAGCTCGCCACCGTCCAGTCGGTCCGCTACGCCGAGCTGACCTGCACGCCGTACACGTCGGTCGCTCGCCGGCGTCGCCATCGAGGCCTACACCGAGGCGATCGAGGACGCGCGGCTCGCCGCCGAGCGCGACTTCGGGCTCGTGCTGCGCTGGATCTACGACATCCCCGGCGAGTCCGGGCATCCCGGCCGCCGACGCGACGCTCGCGCTACGCCCTCGACGCACCGCACCCGAGGCCTGGTCGGCTTCGGGCTCGGCGGGCCCGAGATCGGCGTGCCGCGGCCGCAGTTCGCAGCCGCACTTCGAGCGCCGCGCGCGCCGCCGGGCTGCACTCGGTGCCGCACGCCGGCGAGACCA
This sequence comes from uncultured Actinomycetota bacterium, assembly GCA_963830575.1. Taxonomy (GTDB): domain Bacteria; phylum Actinomycetota; class Actinomycetes; order Propionibacteriales; family Nocardioidaceae; genus Nocardioides. The sequence continues at coordinate 116,684 of CAWHNR010000004.1, read as the reverse complement.
CCGGGCCGGAGACGATCTGGGACGCCCTGCGCCTGCTCGGCGCCGAGCGCATCGGCCACGGCACCTCGGCGGCCGCCGACCCGGCGCTGCTCGCGCACCTCGCCGAGCGCGGGCATCCCGCTCGAGGTGTGCCCGTCGTCCAACATCGCCACCCGCGCCGTCGCGACCCTGGCCGAGCACCCGCTGCGCGGCTTCGTCGAGGCCGGCGTCGTGGTGACGATCAACTCCGACGACCCGCCGATGTTCGGCACGACGCTCAACCGCGAGTACGAGATCGCCGCCGACCTGCTCGACCTCGACGAGGCACGGCGTCGCCGACCTGGCCCGGGCCGGGGTGGCGGCGTCGTTCGCCCCCGACGACGTGAAGGCGCGGCTGCTCGAGGAGATCGCGGACTGCTCGCCCTGAGCCGTGCGACGGGCTCGATACCCGCCGGGGCATCACGAATCGCTGCGTCGCGGCGCAAAGGGGTGTTTGATGCTCCCGGCGGGTCCCTGCGGCCCGTCCTTGCGCATCGGGAGGGGGTGCCATGGCCCGGATCGTCGTCGCCGACAACGACGCCGACGCCCTCGACCTGCTCCTCACCGACCTGCGGCTCGAGGGGCACGAGGTCCACGGTGCGCCGGACGCGGCCGGTGCGGCCGCGCTCGTCGCGAGCGTCGCGCCGGACGTCGTGGTGCTCGACTACCGCATGCCCCCCGGCGACGACGGCCTGACCCTCGCCGCGCGGCTGGTCGCAGCCGACGAGGCGCTCCGGGTGGTCATCTACAGCAACTACCAGAGCGCCGACCTCCGGGCGCGGGCCGCGGCGATCGGCGTCCCGTTCCTCGCCAAGGGCAACCTGCGGGTGATCCGCTCGGCGGTGGCGCCCCGATGAGGCCGGGGGACCGCTCAACGAGCGGGTGTCGCTGGCCGCCCTCGTCGTGGTGCTGCTCGCCGTCTTCGCCGCGGCGTCGTCGGTCGCCACCGGCCGCTACCTCGACGGCGCCCAGGCGGAGCAGCAGGCCACCGCCGACGCCGCCGACTCGGTGACCGCGATCGCCGACGCGTTGCGGGCGCAGCGGGACGCCGCCGCCGCGGCAGCCGCCCAGCTGACGGACTCGGCGGACGTCCCCGAGGGCGTGGAGGCGGCGACGGCGACCCTCGCCGCCGACTCGGGCCGACCCGTGATCGACGACTCGGACGACGGCGTGGCGGTGGTCGCCGTCTACGACACCGGTCGCCCGCCCACCAGCGTCCAGGCCCGGCGCGACCACCTCGCGGGGCACCTCGTCGTGCCCCTCGAGCTCGCCACCACGCTGCAGGGCCTGCTGCCCGACGAGGGCGGCCTGTCGCTGAGCGGTCCCGACCGGCGCGTCGTGTCGCTGCCGGGTGAGCGCCCGGGGTCGGCCCGCAGCCACACCGTCGCGCTCCCCCGCGACGTCGCGCCGGGATGGACCCTCACGGTGTGGTCGACCTCGCCGCACACGCCGGCCTGGCTCTGGCTGCTCGCGGGGTCCTACCTGCTGGCCGGGGTGCTCGCGGCCGCGTGGATCGCCGTGAGCGACCGGACCTCGCGGCGCCGCCAGGACGAGCTGCGCGGTCTCCAGCAGGCCAGCGCCACGATCGCGAACCTCGCCATCGTGGCCCAGCACAGCCTCGACCTCGGCGAGGCGCTGCCGGCGGTCACGACCGAGCTGTCGACGTCCCTCGGCCTGCGCGGCCTCACCCTCAGCGCACCGACGCCGGACGGCGACCGCCCGATCTTCGGCTGGGGCGCGCCCCCGGACGCCGGCCGCTCGCCGCGCGGGCTCGACGAGGTCGACGCCGGCGAGACGCTGACCCTGCCGCTCTCCCGCGGGGGCCGCACCGTCGCCACGTTGCGGGTCGTCGCGGGTCGCGACCTCGACCGCCACGACGTCGCCACCATCATCTCCGCCGGCGACCTGCTCACCTCGGCGCTGCTCAACGCGGAGGCCTACTCGCGCCAGCAGGACCACGTGACGAGGATGCAGGGCGTCGACGAGCTGAAGTCGGTGTTCCTCGCCACCGCCTCCCACGAGCTGCGCACGCCGGTGGTCGCGCTCACGGGGTACGCCGGCCTGCTCGCGGCGCACTGGGACACCCTCAGCCCCACCCAGGCCCGCTCCTACGCCGAGCGCGTCGACAAGAACGCCCAGCGGCTCAGCCGGCTCGTCGAGGACCTGCTCGACTTCTCGCGCCTCGAGCGCGGGCAGGACGTCGAGGGCGAGGTCGCGGTCATCGACCTCGGGGACGTCGTCGCGCACGTGCTCGACGACCAGAGCGACCTGGCGCCCGCCCACCGCCTCTCCCACGACACGACGCCCGGGCTCCGGGTGCGGGGGACGCGCCAGGCGGTCGAGCGCGTGGTCACCAACCTCGTCGGCAACGCGGCCAAGTACTCGCCGTCGGGGACGGCGATCACCGTCCTGGTGCGGCCGGCCGACGGCAGGGCGGAGCTGGTCGTCGACGACGAGGGTCCCGGCATCCCGGCCGCCGAGCGCGAGCAGGTGTTCAGCCGCTTCTACCGCGGGCAGGGCGAGGCCGTCGTCCGCACCCGCGGGGCAGGTCTCGGGCTGGCCATCGTCACCGAGTTCGCTGCCGCCATGGGGGGCGAGGTGAGGGTCGACGAGGGCCCTGCGGGCGGAGCCCGGTTCGTCGTCTCGTACCCGATCGCCACGCCGTCCGACGCACCGCCGCCCGCACCGACACCTGGAGGAGCCCAGTGAGCAAACGTGAACGTCTGATCCCGGTCGCCGCGCTGGTCGCGGTGGCGGCCGTGGCGATCATCGTGGTGTCGCTCCTGCGGTCGGCGACCTCCGACGGCACGCAGGCGCTGGAGGACGCCAAGGAGGCGCAGGTCGTCTCGACGGCCAACAGCTTCAACGCCCGCATCGGCGCCACGTTCGCCTCGCTCGGCGGCATCAGCGACACCCCGTGGCAGCTGACCCCGGGCAGCGAGGCCGACGCCACCACCCTGGGCGCGTTCCCGGTCGACGACCAGGCGCTCTCCGGGTACCTGCTCCTCGACGGCGAGGGCACGATCACCAACGGCGTGCTCCTGCGCCCCGACCGGCTCGGCACGGCCTACGACCCCGCCACGTGGGCGACGGTGAAGGAGCAGCTCACCGAAGGTCGCCGCGGTGGTGCTCCCGGTGATGGACGAGGGGGCCACCACGGACCTCCCGTCGTACGCGTTCGCCGTCGCCATCCGCGACCCGGTCGACCCGACCGACCCGGACGCCGTCCGCGACCCCACCGCGGTGCGCGGGGCGTTCGTGGTCGAGCAGGCCCTCACGAACGACTCCGCGTTCAACCAGGAGATCCGGGCGCTCGTCGAGGACGGGGACACGACGGCCACCTGGCGCTTCGTCGACAGCAACGGCACCGTCGTCGCCACCACCCTCGACTCCGGGCTCGGCAAGCCGGTGCCCGGCGACGAGCGCCTCAGCGACCTGAAGGGCGGGCTCGAGGAGGTCGACGGCGACCTGGTCGTCAGCGCCGACGTGCCCGCGGTGGGGTGGACGGTCGTCTTCACCCAGGACCACGACGAGTTCGTCGAGCCGCTCGCCGGGCCGCTGCAGAACGCGGGGCTGCTCCTCGTGCTGCTCCTCCTCGCGGTGGGCGTGCTCCTCACCGTCCTGCTCGCCCGCCGCCTCCGGCAGGCGCGCGAGGAGGAGGCGCGGCTGCGCGCCCTGCACCGCGCCCAGGACGAGTTCATCTCCGTGGTCTCCCACGAGCTGCGGACGCCGGTGTCCGGGGTCCTCGGGTTCCTGCAGACGACCCTCGACCACTGGGGGTCGATGAGCGAGGACGACCGGCACCACGCCGTGCGCCGCGCCTACACCAACGCCCGGCGCCTGCAGGCCACCGCGCGCGACGTCCTCGACACCGAGAGCATCGAGTCGGGGGAGTTCGGCTACGTCCGGCACCCGATCGACCTGGCCGACGAGGTCCGCACCTCGGTCGACACGTTCGAGACCCGCTCCTCGGAGGTCACGGTCTCGGTGCCCGACGTCCCGGTGATGATCGAGGGGGACGCCGACCGCATCCAGCAGGTGCTCTCGAACCTGCTCGACAACGCCCTCAAGTTCTCCTCCGACGACACCCCGGTGCACGTGTCGCTCGAGCAGGTCGACGGCATCGCCCGCCTCACGGTGGTCGACAAGGGCGCCGGGATCGACCCCGCGCAGCTCGAGCGGATCTTCGACAAGTTCGTGCGACCGCGCGAGGGAACGGTCACCGGCACCGGGCTCGGGCTCTACATCTCGCGGCGCATCGTCGCCGCCCACGACGGCCGGATCTGGGCCGAGAGCGACGCCGGCGAGGAGACCCGCTTCGTCGTCGAGATCCCCTGCCTCAGCGGGAACCTGAGCGCGGGCGACGCTGCGCTGTTACGTTGACCTCAGCGGCTGTTGCCGGCAACCCGAGAGGCCGGGCTCCACCCCGTAGGAGGCACCCTTCATGACCGCCAATGCTCCCGAGGACTACCCGTCGGTCCTGGTCGTCGACGACGAGCCCGACATGCGCGACCTCGCCCGTCTGGTGCTCGAGATGGACGGTCTGGTCGTGCACGAGGCCGCCGACGGCGCCGAGGCGCTCGAGCAGTTCTTCAAGCTGAACCCGCCGCCCGTCCCCTCGGCCGTCGTGCTCGACAACCGGATGCCGGGCCTGACCGGCCTCGAGGTCGCGGAGCGCATGCTCTCCCACAACCCCGACCAGGTGATCGTGCTGTTCTCCGCCCACCTCGACCGGGCCGCCGAGGCCGCGGCCAAGGACGCCGGCGTCGCGATGTGCGTCTCGAAGGTCGACGCGCGGCATCTTCCGCGCTTGATCAGGGAGCTCCTCGCCGCCTGACCGTCGACCCCGGCCAGCTTCAATCACCGCCGACTCGTGCGGCGAGGCGCCCCCTGGCAGTGATCCAAGGCACGTGTCGAGTCCGCTCGAGGCGAGGCGGCGGCCGCCCTCGTGACGCGGCGCGCCCCCGGCTCACACCGTGCTGTAGGGGTACAATGGAGCGCCCCGCCGGGTCACGCCTCGGCGGGGCTACGTCCTGCGAAGCGCACCCCCGGCAGGATTCGAACCCGCGACAAGCCGAGTAGAAACCGGCGCTCTATCCAGCTGAGCTACGGAGGCAGGGAGCCGGCCGCGCACGCGCGACCGGCTCCCAGGATAGTGCAGCCGATCAGCCGAGCAGGGCGCCCAGCCGCTCGGCCTGCACCGAGGCCCAGCCGTCGATGCCGTCGCGCAGACCCGTGTCGACGGTGCCGAGCTCGTAGGCGCCGATGAGGGAGACGATGTTCTCGGTCACCGAGACCACGAACGTGTAGGCGATGTCGTAGGTCTGGGCGTCGGCACCGATCGTGCCGGTCATGTCGATCGTCAGCTGCTGGTCGGCGTCGGGCACCGAGAGCGTGTCGTCGTAGGCGATGTCGAGGGCGATGGTGACGCCGTCCTCGTTGGTGGTCTCGACCGAGGTGCAGCCCTGCAGCTGGGCGACGAAGTCGGTGAACGCGGTCTGCAGGGCCTCGGTGTCGGCGTAGGCGTCGAGCCCGGAGCCGACGAGGGACTGCGAGGCCTCGCCCTCGGAGACGTACTGGACCTTCGCCTCGGCGTCGGGCTCGGCGCCGAACGCCTCGTCGAACTTGCCGATGTCGCCGAGGCAGGTGCCGCGAAGGTGTCGTCCTCGTCGTCCTCGTCCTCGGGCTCGACGACGAAGCCCTCGGGCACGTCGTCCTGGGTGAGGAGGGCCGCGGTCAGCTCCTCCTCGGTCGGGACGACGGCCTCGGCCGGCGGCTCGGTGCTGGTCTCGTCGTCGGTCGGCTCGCTGGTCTCGTCCGGTGCGTCGGTGGTGGACTCCGACGTGGTCGGGTCCTTCGCGTCGTCGTCGCCCTTGTCGTCGCTGCAGGCAGCGAGGCTGAGGGCGAGCACGAGCAGGGACGTGGCGGCCGTGGTCCGGCGCAGGCGGGGGTGCGTCATGCGGGGGAGACTAGTAGGTGAGCACGGCTCGAGCTCTGCCCTCGGGATTAACGATTGCTGACGTGGGGCACGGCGGCACGGCAGCGCCGGCGGGCGGTCTCGTGACGGCCGTGGCCGGCCTCCTCGACCACCACCGGGCGGCTAGCGGCGCTCGGCCATCCACGCCTCGACGTCGTCGGCGGTGCGGGGGAGCGAGGCGGAGAGGTTGCGGGGGCCGCCGTCGGTGACGAGGATGTCGTCCTCGATGCGGATGCCGATGCCGCGCAGCTCCTCGGGGACGAGCAGGTCGTCCTCCTGGAAGTACAGGCCGGGCTCGACGGTGAGCACCATGCCCGGCTCGAGGTCGGCGTGCTTGTAGGCCTCCGGCGCGGCCTGGCCGCAGTCGTGGACGTCGAGGCCGAGCATGTGGCTGGTGCCGTGCAGGGTCCAGCGGCTGTAGACCTTCGACTCGGGGTCGAGCGCCTCCTCGGCCGAGACCGGCAGCAGGCCCATGTCGCGTCGAGGCCGTGGGCGAGCACGCTCATCGCGGCCTCGTGGGTGCCGGTGAACGGCAGGCCCGGGCGGCAGGCGGCGATGCCGGCGTCCTGGGCCTGGAGGACCAGCTCGTAGAGGTCGCGCTGCAGCGAGGTGTAGCGGCCGTCGACGGGCAGGGTGCGGGTGACGTCGGCGGTGTAGAGGTTGCGGCCCTCGACGCCCATGTCGAGCAGCACGCAGCGTGCCCGGGGTGATCGGGCCGTTGTTGTCGATCCAGTGCAGCGTCGTGGCGTGCGAGCCGCCGCCGACGATCGAGTCGTAGCCGATGTCGTTGCCCATCGCGCGGGCGCGGCGGAAGAAGGTGCCCTCGATCCAGCGCTCGCCGAACTCGAGCACGCGGTCCCACTCGGCGACGGAGTCGCCGAAGCCGAGCGTCGGTGATGTCGCAGGCCTCCTGCAGCTGGTCGACCTCCCACTCGTCCTTGACCAGCCGCATCTCGGAGATCACCCGGGCGAAGTCGTCGTCGAGCGTCGGCGTCGGCGGCGACCTGGCGGTCGACGTCGGGCGAGACGCCGCGGTGCACCCGGGTCTTGCCGCGAGCCGGGCAGGGCGTCGGTGAGCCGGTCGACGTGGCGCACCTCGAGGCCGAGGGACGTCGGACATCTCGCCGCAGCGAGGGCCGCTTGCCGACCCACAGCTGGCCGTAGCTGCGGTCGCGGAAGAACTCGTCGGTGTCGCGGCCCGAGCGCGGGCGGGCGTAGAGGACGGACTCGCCGTCGTCGATGACCAGCACGGCGTCGCTGGTCTGGTTGCCGGTGAAGTAGGCGTGCGCGGTGTCGACGCGGAAGCGGTAGTCGGTGTCGTAGGAGCGCACCTTGTAGCCGCCGCCGGGCAGCACCAGGCGCTCGCCGGGGAACATCGCGGCCAGCCGGGCGCGACGCGCGGCGCGTGCGGTCGGCGAAGCCATGCCGCGGGGCACCGTCGGCCTCGATGTCGTCCCAGCCGGTGCGCATGAAGCGCGGAGTACGCCTCCGGCACGGCCGGGTCGTGGCGACTCGGTTCGAACTGGGCTCGCCGGGCGTCGGCGGGGCGTCGGTCGGGTGGTCTCCTCGCTCACCCCGCACTCTACGACGTCGGAGCGGGCGACGGCGACAGCGCCAGGCGCCGGGCAGCGCTGCCGATAGGCTTGACCCATGCCCGGCACGCCGTCTCGACAGCGTCACGTTCACGGTCGTCGTGACCGTGACGGTGGCTCTCGGCGCGCTGGTGATGCTCGCCGTGCTGGCCCTCTCGGGGGCACCGGCGGTCACCTTCGTGGCGACGCTGCTGGCCGCGCTGCCCGTGGTGCCGCTGGTGGCGGCGTACCTCTGGCTCGACCGCTACGAGCCCGAGCCGACGCCGGCTCCTCGTCAACGCGATGCTGTGGGGCGCGTTCGCCGCCACCGCGATCGCGATCGTCGTCGGCGGCATCGGCGGGCTGTTCGTGCCCGTGACCGACGAGGTGTCGCTGGCCGTCGTCGCCCCGGTGACCGAGGAGGCCGCCAAGGGCCTGTTCCTGCTGCTCCTGCTGTGGTGGCGCCGTGCCGAGCTCGACGGCATCCTCGACGGCATCGTCTACGCCGGCATGATCGGCATCGGGTTCGCCTTCACCGAGAACATCCTCTACCTCTCCGCCGCCTACGACGGCACCGACGGCATGGGCCCCGGCGGCATCGCCGGCGTCACCTCGACCTTCGTGCTGCGCTGCGTGTTCAGCCCGTTCGCGCACCCCCTGTTCACCGCCTTCACCGGCATCGGCATCGGCATCGCCGTCGGCTCGCGCAGCCGCTCGGTGCGCATGCTCGCGCCCGCTGGGTGGGTACCTGGTGGCGGTGCTCACCCACGGACTCTGGAACGGCTCGACCGTCTTCGGCGTCGCCGCGTTCGGCCTGCGTCTACGTCGTGCTGATGCTGCCCGCGCTCGCCGGGCTCGCCGCGCTGGCCGCTCTGGGCGCGCCGCTCGGAGGCCGCGATGCTCACCGCCGCGCTGCAGCGACGCCGCCCGCCGCCAGCCTGATCCCCGCCACCGACATCGGCTGGGTCGTCGACCTGCGCGCCCGCCGCGCTGCCCGCGCGCACGCCGCAGCGCACCGGCGGCAAGCCGGCCGCCCGGGCGATGGCCGACTACCAGCAGGCGCTCGTCGAGCTCGGCTTCCTGCACCACCGGCTCCTGCGCGGCACCGCGCCCGACGACTGGCAGGAGCGCGGCGCCGAGCACGTCGAGCGCATCCGCGCCGTCCGGCCCCACGTCGCCTTCCCCGGACAGGTGGTCCCGCCCGATGAGCACAGCAGACCCGGCTCGCCGAAGCAACGCCCGTCGGCCGACGACGACGCCGGATGGTGACGGCGCTGGTGCAGCTGCGCCAGGCGCTCGTCGCCGCCGACGCTCCCCCTCGACCTGCCCGGCTCGGACGACCTCCGCTCGGCGCGGTCGGAGATGATCGACCAGCTCGAGGACTACGTCATCCCGCGGCTGATGACCCTCGACGCCCCGCTGCTCGCGGTCGTCGGCGGCTCGACCGGCGCCGGCAAGTCGACGCTGGTCAACTCGCTGGTCGGCGAGCGCGTCACCACCCCGGGCGTGCTGCGCCCGACGACGCGCTCGCCCGTGCTCGTGCACCACCCCGACGACGCCCACTGGTTCGGCCAGGACCGGCTGCTGCCCGACCTCGTGCGCGTCCAGCACACCACCGACGACCCCGACTCGCTCCAGCTGGTCGCCCTCGCCGTACGTGCCGCGCGGGCCTCGCGATCCTCGACGCCCCCGACGTCGACTCGGTCGAGGAGCGCAACCGGCTGCTCGCCGCCCAGCTGCTGGCCGCCGCCGACCTGTGGCTGTTCGTCACCTCGGCCGCGCGCTACGCCGACCAGGTGCCGTGGGGCTTCCTCAAGCAGGCCGCCGAGCGGTCGACCGCGGTCGCGATCGTCCTCGACCGCACGCCCGACGAGGCGATCCAGACCGTCTCGACCCACCTGGCGCGGATGCTCGCCAGCCGCGGCCTCAAGGACTCGCCGCTCTTCATCGTCACCGAGGGCAAGGTCGACGAGGACGGGCTGCTGCCGGCCCACCACGTCGCCGAGATCCGCTCCTGGCTCGAGTCGCTGGCCGACGACGTCGACGCGCGCACCCAGATCGTGCGCCAGACCCTCGACGGCGCCGTCCGCACGCATCACCCGCCGCAGCCTACCCCGTCGCCGACGCCTGCCACGAGCAGACCGCGATCGCCGCGGGCTCAAGGCGCGACGTCGACGCCGCCTACGACGCAGGCGATCGCCGACGTCATCGGCGCCTCCGCCGACGGCACGCTGCTGCGCGGCGAGGTGCTCGCCCGCTGGCAGGAGTTCGTCGGCACCGGCGAGCTGCTGCGCTCGCTCGAGACCCGCGTCGGCGGGCTGCGCGACCGGCTCGTCAACACGCATCAAGGGCAAGCCCCAGCAGGCCGAGCGCGTCACCGTCGCGGTCGAGTCCGGCCTCGAGACGCTCGTGCTCGAGCACGCCGAGGCCGCCGCCGAGCGCGCCCACGCCGCTGTGGTCGCAGCAGCCGGCCGGCGCCGGCCTGCTCGCCGGCGCACCCGGCGACCTCGGCCGCGCCTCGCGCGACCTGCGCCGCCGCACCGAGCGGATGGTGCGCGACTGGCAGTCCGACGTGCTCGACATGGTCCGCACCGAGGGTGCCGACAAGCGCACGACGGCGCGGTTCCTCGCCTTCGGCGTCAACGGGCTCTCGGTCGCCCTCATGGTCGTCGTCTTCGCCCACACCGCCGGCGTCACCGGCGCCGAGGCCGGCGTGGCCGGCGGCTCGGCCGTGCTCGGCCAGAAGCTCCTCGAGGCCGTCTTCGGCGACCAGGCCGTGCGCACGCTCGCCGAGCGCGCCCGCCGCTCGCTCGAGCAGCGGCATCACCGCCCTGCTCGCCGACGAGCGCGCCCGCTATCTTTCCCGGGTCGACGCGCTGGCGCTGCGACCCGACGCGGCCGAGGGGCTGCGCGAGGCGGCCCGCCGCGTCGACGACCTGCGCTACCAGGCGTCCACGTCCGGCCGAGGACCCCGCCCTGGAGAGACTTCTGTGACATCCCTGCTCGAAGGCGCCCGCAAGCTCGTCACGCGCGGCACCGACATCGGCGCGCGCATCGAGGGGCTCGAGGCCGCCGCCGCGGCCGCCCGCGGCCGCCTCGACGACGCCCTCGCTCGACGACGCCGAGGCCGTCGCCGCCCGCGCCGCCGGCCGGCTGCGGCTCTCGGCCGAGCACACCGTCGTCGCGATCGCCGGCGCGACCGGCTCGGGCAAGTCCTCGACGTTCAACGCCCTGACCGGCCTCGAGCTCTCCTCGACCGGCGTACGCCGTCCCACGACGTCGTGGGCGACCGCCTGCGTGTGGGGCAAGACCGGCGCCGAGGAGCTGCTCGAGTGGCTCGGCATCCCGCCGCGCCACCAGACGATGCGCGACTCGCTGCTCGACACCAGCCGCGACCGAGCGCCGCCGGCCGCGCCGACCGCGAGCTCGACGGCGTCGTGCTGATGGACCTGCCCGACCACGACTCCACCGAGGTCAGCCACCACCTCGAGGTCGACCGGCTCGTCGTGCTCGCCGACCTGCTGGTGTGGGTGCTCGACCCGCAGAAGTACGCCGACGCCGCCATCCACGACCGCTACCTCGCGCCGCTGGCCTCCCACGCCGGCGTCATGGTCGTCGTGCTCAACCACATCGACACCGTCCCCGAGGACCGCCGCCAGTCGATGGTCGACGACGTGCGCCGCCTGCTCGACCTCGACGGGCTGCACGTCGGTCCCGGTCTTCGCCGTCAGCGCCCGCGCACGGACATCGGCGTCGACGACCTGCGCCGCGAGATCGCCTCCCGCGTCGCCGCCAAGAAGCTCACCCGCCAGCGCATCGAGGCCGACCTCCGCGCCGCCGCCGGCGCGCTCGACGAGGCCTCCGGCGCCTCGAAGCGCCGCGCGAGCTGTCGAGCAAGCGCGTCGACGAGCTCGAGTCCGCCCTCGCCGACGCCGCCGGGGTCCCGGTCGTCGTCGACGCCGTCGAGCGCTCGACCCGGCTGCGCGCCGGCCGCGCCACCACCTGGCCCGTCGTCTCCTGGGTCTCGCGGCTCAAGCCCGACCCGCTCAAGAAGCTCGACCTCGACCTCGGCGCCGTCGGCGCGGCGCCCTGTCCGGGTCGTCGCGGCGGCGGCTGCCCGAGACCACGCCCGGTCCAGCGCGCCCGCGTCGACACCGAGGTCCGCGCCCTGGCCGACGACGCCTCGGCCGGCCTCGGGCCCCGTGGGTCGAGGCCGTGCGCCGCGCCTCGACCTCGCGCCTGCCCGAGGTGGGCGACCGCATCGACCGGCCCTGGCCGGCACCGACCTCGGCGTCGACACGCTGCCCGCCTGGGCCGGTGCCGTGCGCGTGCTGCAGTGGGTGCTCATCGCCGCCGCCGTCGCCGGCCTGCTCTGGACCGCGCTGCTCGTCGTCGGGCGGCTCGATCTCCGACGAGGCCCCGAAGGTCGGCCGGGATGCCGCTGCCCCTGCTGCTGCTGGTCGGCGGGGTCGCTGCTCGGGGTCGCTGCTCGCCCTGGCTGTGCCGGGCGCTGGTCGCCGGGACCGCCCGCACCCGGGCCGCGGCGGCGGAGGAGAAGCTGCGCGACGCCGTCCACGCCGTCGCGGACGAGCTCGTCGTGGCCCCGGTCAAGGCCGAGCTGGCGGCCTACGCGACGGTGCGCGAGGGCCTCGCCGCCGTCCTGAGGTGACGGCAGCCGACCCACCCACGGACGCGGCGGCCGGTCACCGGCGACTAGGCTCGCTGACCATGGCTGAATATGTCTTCACGCTGCGCAACGTGCGCAAGGCCCACGGTGACAAGGTCGTCCTCGACAACGTCACGCTCTCGTTCCTCCACGGCGCCAAGATCGGCGTCGTCGGCCCCAACGGCACCGGCAAGTCGTCGCTGCTGCGGATCATGGCGGGGCTCGACCACGCCAACAACGGCGACGCGATCCTCGACCCCGGCGCGACGGTCGGCATGCTCCAGCAGGAGCCGCCGCTGACCGAGGGCAAGACGGTGCTCGAGAACGTCGAGGAGGCCGTCGTCGAGCTCAAGGCCAAGATGGCCCGCCTCGACGAGCTCTACATGCTGATGGGCGACCCCGACGCCGACCAGGACAAGGTCGCGACCGAGGCCGGCGACCTGCAGTCCGAGCTCGACGCCGCCAACGTGTGGGACCTCGACAGCCGCCTCGACCAGGCCATGGACGCCCTGCGCTGCCCGCCGCCCGACGCCATCGTCGACCACCTCTCCGGTGGTGAGCGCCGCCGCGTCGCGCTGTGCAAGCTGCTGCTCCAGCAGCCGAGCCTGCTGCTGCTCGACGAGCCCACCAACCACCTCGACGCCGAGTCGGTGCAGTGGCTCGAGGGCCACCTCAAGACCTACCCGGGCGCCGTCCTGGCGATCACCCACGACCGCTACTTCCTCGACAACGTCGCCGAGTGGATCCTCGAGCTCGACCGCGGCTCCACGCACCCCTACGAGGGCAACTACACGACCTACCTCGAGACCAAGAAGGAACGGCTCAAGATCGAGGGCCAGAAGGACGCCAAGCGCGCCAAGATGCTCGAGCGCGAGCTCGAGTGGGTCCGCTCCAACGCCAAGGCCCGCCAGACCAAGAGCAAGTCGCGCCTCGCGCGCTACGAGGAGATGGCGGCCGAGGCCGACCGGATGCGCAAGATCGACACCTCCGAGATCAACATCCCGGCCGGTCCGCGCCTCGGCGACATCGTGCTCGAGGCCGAGCACCTCGGCAAGGGCTTCGACGGCCGGATGCTCATCGACGACCTGACGTTCTCGCTGCCGCGCGCCGGCATCGTCGGCGTGATCGGCCCGAACGGTGTCGGCAAGACCACGCTGTTCCGGATGATCACCGACCAGGAGGACCCCGACAAGGGCGACCTCAAGGTCGGCACCACCGTCAAGATCTCCTACGTCGACCAGAGCCGCGGCGGCATCGACCCCAACAAGAACGTGTGGGAGGTCGTCTCCGACGGGCTCGACTTCATCAAGGTCGCCAACTTCGAGATGAACTCGCGCGCCTACGTCGCCTCGTTCGGCTTCAAGGGTCCCGACCAGCAGAAGAAGGCCGGCGTCCTCTCCGGTGGTGAGCGCAACCGCCTCAACCTGGCGCTGACGCTCAAGATGGGCGGCAACCTGCTGCTCCTCGACGAGCCCACCAACGACCTCGACGTCGAGACGCTGTCCTCGCTCGAGGACGCGCTGCTCGAGTTCCCCGGCTGCGCCGTGGTCACCTCGCACGACCGGTGGTTCCTCGACCGCGTCGTCACCCACATCCTGGCGTGGGAGGGCGACGACGAGAACCCGGCCAACTGGTACTGGTTCGAGGGCAACTACGCCTCCTACGAGGAGAACAAGATCGAGCGCCTCGGCATCGAGGCCGCGCGGCCGCACCGCGTCACGCACCGCCGCCTGACCCGCGACTGACCCGCGACCGACCCGTCCTCGACCACCGCGCCCGGTGGGGGTCGAGGGGGCCGGCCGGGGCCGCCACCAGACCGCCCAGCCCTCAGAAGCCGAGGCTCGCCCGGTGGGCCGCCAGCCAGGCGCGGTACCGGTCGAGCCCTCGGGCCGTGAGGGGCGTCGTGTGGCCGTCCGTTGGAGCGGTGTGGCCAGCAATTGGCCGCTGTGCGACCGTTCGAGGACCGGTTGTGGCCGTGCTGTGGATCGTGACGCTCAGCGCATCTCCATGCCGGGGTGACCGGCGATGAGGTGGTCGGCGACGGCGTTCATGACCCGCCCGAGGGCCTCGAGATCGGCGGGGTCGGCGAGGTCGACGAGGTGGTCGCGGACGCCCTCGACGTGGGTGGGGGCGACGTTCTCGAGCAGGAGCCGGCCGCGGTCGGTCATCACGGCCCAGACGCCGCGGCCGTCGGTGGTCGAGTCGACCCGCTCGACCAGCTTCGCCGCCTCCATGCGCTTGACGGTGTGGGTGACGCGGCTGCGGCTGTGGGCCAGCGAGTCGGCGAGCTGCGCCATGCGGATCCGGCCGTCCTCGGTCTCGGAGAGGCGCACGAGGATCTCGTACTCGACGAGCGAGACGCCGTGGTGGCGGCGCAGGTCCTCGTCGAGGCGGTCGAACAGCAGCGTGCTGCCCAGCACGAGCGCCCGCCACGAGACCTGCTGCCGGTCGTCGAGCCAGCGCGGCTCGGGTCGGGTGGGGAACTGGGGCACGTCGCCACCTTAGATCGGTCGGCGGGCGTGGCGCGGTAGGCACGAGTCGCGGGGCCGAGCAGGCCGAACGCCTGGCCGCTCTCGCGGCCAGGCGTCCGGTGGGTTCGTCGACAGCTGGTGCTGTCAGATGCGCTCCATGATGAGGGCCATGCCCTGACCGCCACCGACGCACATCGTGATGAGGCCGGTGGACTTGTCGTGCCAGTCGAGCGAGTTGAGCATCGTGTTCTGCAGGCGGGCGCCGGTCATGCCGAACGGGTGGCCCACCGCGATCGCGCCGCCGTTGACGTTGAGGCGCTCGATGTCGATGCCGAGCTCCTGGTAGGACGGCACGACCTGGGCCGCGAACGCCTCGTTGATCTCGACCAGGTCGATGTCGCCGATGCTCATGCCGGCGTACTTGAGCGCGTTCTTGGTCGCCTCGATCGGGCCGAGGCCCATGATCTCGGGGGAGAGGCCGCTGACGCCGGTCGACACGATCCGCGCGAGGGGCGTGAGGCCGAGCTCGGCGGCCTTGGTGTCCGACATGAGGACGACCGCCGCGGCACCGTCGTTCAGCGCGCAGCAGTTGCCGGCGGTGACGACGCCGTCCGGGCGGAACACCGGCTTGAGGTCCTTGATGCCGTCGTAGGTCACGCCGGCCCGGGGGCCGTCGTCCTTGGTGACCACGGTGCCGTCGGGCGTGGTGACCGGCGTGATCTCGCGCTCCCAGAAGCCGGCCTCGATGGCCTTCTCGGCGAGGTTCTGCGACCGGACGCCGAACTCGTCGAGCTCCTGGCGCGAGAGCCCCATCATCCGGGCGACGTTCTCGGCGGTCTGGCCCATGGCCAGGTAGATGTCGGGCAGCAGGCCGTCCTCGCGCGGGTCGTGCCAGTCCTGGCCACCCTGCGCGTACTCCTCGGTCTTGGCGGCCGCGGCCTCGAAGAGCGGGTTCTTGGTGTCGGGCCAGTGGTCGGAGGTGCCCTTCATGAACCGCGAGACCATCTCGACGCCGCCGGAGATGAAGACGTCGCCCTCGCCGGCCTTGATCGCGTGGAACGCCATCCGGGTCGACTGCACCGACGAGGCGCAGTAGCGGGTCACCGTCGCGCCGGGCACGAGGTCCATGCCGTTGAGCGTGTTGACGACCTTGGCCATGTTGTTGCCGGACTCGCCGCCGGGCAGCCCGCACCCGAGGTAGAAGTCGTCGACCGAGTTGGGGTCGAGCGCCGGGATCTTGTCGAGCGCGGCCTTGACGATCGTCGCGGTCAGGTCGTCGGGGCGCAGGTCCTTGAGCGACCCCTTGTTCGCGCGGCCGATCGGGGATCGGGCGGCGGAGACGATGACGGCTTCAGGCATGCGGGTGGCTCCGGTTCTGTGGGCGACAACTGGCTGACGGCTGCGCGACCACCGGGCGACGTGCCCAGGGGGACGCAGGGGAATGTTCCCTAGGCAGACTAGAACAGGTACCAGCGGCGTGGGCTGACAGGATCATGGTGTGCGTCACGTCTACCAGTGCCCCCTGCGGTGGGCCGATCTCGACCTGCTCGGTCACGTCAACAACGTGGTGTACGTCGACTACCTCCAGGAGGCCCGGGTCGACCTGATGCGGAGCATCAGCCAGGCCCGGCCGGAGGACCACGACGACCTCGAGGACGGCGTCGTCGTGGTGCGCCACGAGGTCACCTACCTCTCACCGCTGACGTTCCGGTTCCGCCCGGTGAGCATCGAGTGCTGGGTGACCGAGATCCGGGCGGCGTCGTTCACGATGGCCTACGAGATCTTCCACGAGGACGCCGGGCTCGAGGGCGGCCGCCGCGTCTACCTGCGTGCCACCACGCTGCTGACGCCGTACGTGTTCGCCGCGGAGCGCCCCCGCCGCCTGCGGCCGGAGGAGAAGGCCGCGCTGGCGCCGTACCTCGAGCCCGCGCCCGGCCCGCGGGCCGCCTCGATCCAGCCCGTCGACCGCAGCCGGGCCCACCGCTACCCGCTGCACGTGCGGTTCTCCGACGTCGACATCTACCGCCACGTCAACAACGTGAAGTACTTCGAGTACTTCCAGGAGTCCCGCATCCGGCACATGGCCGACCTCACCCGCGACACCGGCCACCACCCGCCGCACGTCGTGGTCGCCCAGACCGACGTCGACTACCAGCGGCCGATCCTGCTGCGGCCCGAGCCCTACGACGTGTGGGCGCAGGTCGTGAAGGTCGGCACCCGGTCGATGACCGTCGAGTCCGACATCCGCGACGGCAACGGCGACGACGGGGTCCTGGCGCGCTCGCGGGTGACGCTGGTGTTCTTCGACCCGGAGACGCAGCGCTCGACCGAGCCGTCGCCCGGCCTGCGCGAGCTCCTCACTCGAACGAGTTGACCATGAACTGGGCGGCGTGGGTGACGTAGTCCCAGAACTGCTGGCGCTGCTCGGGCGTCAGGTCGACGGAGTCCAGACCCGCGCTGAAGTGCGTGAGCCAGTGGTCCTTCGCCTCGGGGGTCACCGCGAACGGGGCGTGCCGCATCCGCAGCCGCGGGTGGCCGCGCTGGTCGGAGTAGGTGGTCGGGCCGCCCCAGTACTGGACGAGGAAGTGGAGGAAGCGCTCCTCGGCGGGGCCGAGGTCCTCCTCGGGGTACATCGGCCGGAGCAGCTCGTCGGTGGCGACGCCCTCGTAGAACCGGTGGACGATCGCGCGGAAGGTCTCGAACCCGCCGATCTCCTCGTAGAACGTCTGCGTCACGGGAGCATTCTTGCGGCCGAGGTTGAGGTCGCTGCGCTCGCCCATCACTCGACCCCGGCGTCGCCCGCGGGCTGCTTCTCGCTGCGGGTCCACACCACGCGCTGCGGGAACGGCATCTCGATGCCCTCGTGGTCGAAGCGGGCCTTGATCCGCTGGCGCATCTCGCGGGCGATCGCCCACTGCTCGCCCGGCGTGGTCTTGAGGACCACCCGCACCGTGACGCCGTCCACGCCGAGGCTCTCGACGCCCCACACCGACGGCTCCTCGATCACCTGGCCCTTGAAGTCGTCGTCGTCCCACAGGTCGTGGGCCACGTCGGCGAGCACGCGCTTCACCCGGGTGAGGTCCTCGTGGTAGGCCACGCTGACGTCGAGCACGGTCCGCGCCCAGTTCTGGCTCTGGTTGCCGACGCGCACGATCTGCCCGTTGGGCACGTACCAGACCGTGCCGTTGACGTCGCGCAGCCGCGTCATGCGCAGGGTGACGGCCTCGACGGTCCCCGACGCCTCGCCCAGGTCGACGTTGTCGCCGACGCCGTACTGGTCCTCGATGATCATGAAGACGCCGGAGAGGAAGTCCTTGACCAGCGACTGGGCGCCGAAGCCGAGGGCGATGCCGACGATGCCGGCGCTGGCGATGATCGGGGCGATGTCGATGCCGACCTCGCTCAGCATCATCGTGCCGAAGACCGCGACGAGCAGGCCCGTGACGATGCTCTTGAACAGGCTGCCCATCGCCTCGGCGCGCTGGCGCCGGCGCTCGCTCGCGACGAGGTTGACCCGGTCGGGCAGCACTCCCTGGACGGCCTGCTTGACCACGCGCGTGATCAGCTTGTGGGCGACCCACCGGATGAGCAGGGCCACGAGGAACAGGGCGGCGACGACGAGGGGCTTGCCGATCACGACGTCGGACCAGCTCGCGAGGGTCTCGTTGCCTGTGCGGTCCCAGACGAAGTTGCAGAGCTGCTCGTCGGGCGTGCAGGGGTTCGTGGCCATGACTGCATGCATAACAGGTACGCCGTCGTCGTTCGACTCCTGCGGAGTCGATAGGCTGCCTCCGTGACTGGGACCGTGAGCAACCCCACCATCAGCCCCGCCGTGCGCCGGCTCGCGACCGTCGTGAGCGGCTTCGTCGGCGCGGTCGTGGCCACCGGCGTCGCCGGGGGCGCCGCCTCGGCCGACACGCCCGCCTCGTGGGAGACCCCGCCCGACGTCGACCCCGGCTTCGTGCTGGGCGTGCTCGTCGGCATCCCGGTGCTGCTCTTCGTGGCCATCACCGTCGCGGTCTACCTGCCGGCGCTCGTCCGGGGCGAGAACGTCACGCCCGGCGGGCAGGGTGCCGAGGACCAGTGGCTGGGCGGACGCCGCACCGCCGGCGAGCTCGCCGCCCCCGACACCGCCGACTCCGAGGCCGGTGGCGCCAGTGGCCGCTGGTGACCACCTGACCAGTGCCGAGCGCTCCAAGCT
Source organism: uncultured Actinomycetota bacterium (assembly GCA_963830575.1). Classification (GTDB taxonomy): domain Bacteria; phylum Actinomycetota; class Actinomycetes; order Propionibacteriales; family Nocardioidaceae; genus Nocardioides. The sequence continues at coordinate 97,780 of CAWHNR010000004.1, read as the reverse complement.
CGACGTCGTCATCCGTCAGGCCGAGCAGACCTGCCGCGCCGAGATCTCGGTGTTCGTGGGCCACGCCCAGGGCGACTCGCGCGCCTTCGCGACGAGCCTCCACAACACCCTCGTCGCCCCCGCCCGCAGCATCCTCGTGATGGTCGACCCCGACCGTCGCGCCGTCGAGGTCGTCACCGGCGGCTGGGTGCGGCGCTCGCTCACCGACGCCCAGGTCGAGCTGGCCGTCGCCACCATGTCGTCCTGCTTCCGCGACGGCGACCTGGCCGGGGGCCTGCGCCGCGGGATCCAGCAGCTCGCCGAGAACGCCAAGCCCCAGAACACGCTGCACGCTCACGGTGGTTGAGGAGGTCGCGCGAGCGACCGTCTCGCCACACGGTGGGTGAGCAGAGCGCGCCGACACGGTGGTTGAGGACGTCGCGCAGCCCCACGGTGGTTGAGGAGGTCGCGTCAGCCACACGGTGGTTGAGGAGGTCGCGCTAGCGACCGTCTCGAAACCCCCGCAGCCGGAAGGCTTCTCTCGCGAAGCCATGGACGTCACCAGGTTTCGAGACGCTCCCTAGCGGGAGCTCCTCAACCACCGTTGGGGCCGGCTGATCACAGGTGGCGCGGGTGCACGTCACCGACACGGTGGTTGAGGAGGTCGCGCTAGCCACACGGTGGTTGAGGAGGTCGCGCTAGCGACCGTCTCGAAACCCCTGAGCCGGAAGGCTTCCCTCGCGAAGCCATGGACGTCACCAGGTTTCGAGACGCTCCCTAGCGGGAGCTCCTCAACCACCGTTCGGGCGGGCTGATCAGAGGTGGCCGGGTGCACGTCACGACACGGTGGTTGAGGAGGTCGCGCTAGCCACACGGTGGTTGAGGAGGTCGCTCTGCGACCGTCTCGAAACCCCCGAGCCGGAAGGCTTCCCTCGCGAAGCCATGGACGTCACCGGGTTTCGAGACGCTCCCTAGCGGGAGCTCCTCAACCAGCGTTGGGGCGGGCTGATCACAGGTGGCCGGGCGCACGTCACGACACGGTGGTTGAGGAGGTCGCGCTAGTCACACGGTGGTTGAGGAGGCCCGCTAGTCACACGGTGGTTGAGGAGGTCGCGCTAGCGACCGTCTCGAAACCGCTAAGCCGGAAGGCTTCTCTAGCGAAGCCATGGACGTCACCAGGTTTCGAGACGCTCCCTAGCGGGAGCTCCTCAACCACCGTTGCCGGAGCTCCTCAACCACCGTTGCGGCGGGAGCTCCCCAACCATCGTTCCCGACCAGCGTCTACTCGCCGTCCTTGGCCTGCGCCGCCAGGGCGCGGGCCACGTCGGCCCGGCCCTCCCTCACGAACCGCAGCGCGCCGGGGTTGGCGGTCGAGGTCTCGAGGAAGGCGTCGACGCGGTCGAGGAGGGCCTGGGAGGCCAGCGGCTTCGGGAAGAGGTACTCCAGGGCGACCGAGGCCTTGTGGGCGCCGAGCCGCTCCCAGGCCGTGCCGACCTGCTCGAGGTACTGGTCGAGGTAGGGCTCCAGCACCGACTGCTGGTCGTTGACCATGAAGTGCGTCGCGATGCTGCGGGCGGTTTCGTTGGGCGTCGTCGGGTCGAAGGCCTGCGCCCACGAGCGGGCCTTGGTCTCCGGCGACGGCAGCGAGGCCCGGGCGGCGGCGGCGTTCTCCTGGCCCGAGATCGTGCTGTCGTCGGCGAGCATGGCCTCGATGCGCGCCTCGTCGGCGCGGCCGGCGGCGCAGAGGCCGATCAGCAGCTCCCAGCGGAGGTCGGTGTCGACGTCCAGGCCCTCGATCACCAGCGAGCCGTCGAGCAGCGCCTCGAGGTCGGCGACGGCCTCGTCGCTGCGGGCGGAGACGGCGTAGGAGCGCACGAAGGTGAGCTGGGAGTCGCTGCCCGGCTCCGCGCCGTCGATGAGCTCGCGCAGCCCGCGCTCCCAGCGGAGGCGGAGTGCGGGACGGCCGGCCGGGTCGGAGTAGGAGAGGGCGGCGACGGCGGCGTAGGACGGGATCCGCGAGATGCCCCACGAGTCGGTCTCGGGGCCGATGTTGCGCAGCACCAGCTCGACGAAGTCGGTCGCGGCGAGCTCGGCGTCGCGCGTCATGTCCCAGGTGGCGCCCCACACCAGGGCGCGGGCCAGGGAGTCGTCGAGCCGGCTGAGCCCGCCGACCGCGGTGGCGAGCGAGCGCTCGTCGAGGCGGATCTTGGCGTAGGCCAGGTCGCCGTCGTTGAGCAGCAGCAGGTCGGGCTGCTGGTGGCCGACGGCCTCCTTGATGTCGGTGGTCTCGCCGTCGACGTCGACCTCGATGTAGTCGCGGCGGACGAGCCTGCTCGCGCCCTCGCCGTCCGGCACCTCGTCGTACAGGCCGATGCCGAGCCGGTGGCGGCGCAGCGTCGGGTAGTCGGGGTGCGCGGTCTGGCGGACGACCAGCTTGCTGTAGGCGCCGTCGGCGTCGAGCTCGAACTCCGGGGCGAGCGTGTTGACGCCCGCGGTCTGCAGCCACTCCTCGGCCCAGCTGGTGAGCTCGCGGCCCGACGCGCGCTCGAGCGCGGTGAGCAGGTCGGTGAACTCGGTGTTGCCGTAGGCGTGGTCCTGGAAGTACTGCCGGATGCCGGCGACGAACGGCTCGAGACCCACCCACGCGACGAGCTGCTTGAGCACCGAGGCGCCCTTGGCGTAGGTGATCATGTCGAAGTTGACCTCGACGGCCTCGAGGTCGTGGTTGTCGGCCGCGATCGGGTGGGTGCTGGGCAGCTGGTCGGCGCGGTAGCCCGTCTGCTTGCGGGCGTTGGCGAAACCGGTCCACGCGTCGGTGAACTCGGTGGCCTCGGCCTCGGCCCAGTAGCAGGCCCACTCGGCGAACGACTCGTTGAGCCAGAGGTCGTCCCACCACTTCATCGTCACGAGGTCGCCGAACCACATGTGCGCCATCTCGTGGGTGATCACCGAGCAGCGGAACTCGTAGAACGACCGCGGCTGCCGCGACCGGGGGAGGTACTCGTCGCGCAGGGTCACGCAGCCGGCGTTCTCCATCGCGCCCATGTTGTACTCCGGCACGTAGAGCTGGTCGTACTTCTCGAACGGGTACGGGTAGCCGAACTCGCGCTCGAAGAACGCGAAGCTCTGCTTGGTCAGCTTCACCAGCTCCTCGCGATCGAGGTGCTCGACCAGCGACTGGCGGCAGTAGTGGCCCAGGGGGATGTCGCCGTGCTCGCCCTCGTAGGTGTCGAAGACCGCGTGGTACTCGCCGGCGACGACCGCGGTGATGTAGGTCGACATCCGCTTGGTCGGCGGGAAGGTCCACACGGCCGTGCCCTCGGCCGCCGCGACGGGCTCGGGGGTCGGCGCGTTGCTGACGACCCTCCAGTGGTCGGGGGCGGTGACGCGGAAGTGGAAGACGCCCTTGAGGTCGGGCTGCTCGAACGTGGCGAACACGCGGCGGGCGTCGGGCACCTCGAACTGGGAGTAGAGGTAGACGCGGTCGTCGACCGGGTCGACGAACCGGTGCAGCCCCTCGCCGCTGTTGGAGTAGGTGCAGTCCGCGCGGACCACGAGCACGTTCTCGGCCTGCAGGTCGGGCAGCGGGATCCGGCTGTCGACGTAGGTCGCCGGGTCGAGCGGGGCGCCGTTGAGGGTGATCTCGTGGACGGTGGCGCCGACCAGGTCGACGAACGTCGAGGCGCCCGGCTCGCGGGCGGTGAACGTGAGGGTGGTGGTCGACCCGAAGGTCGCGCGGGAGGGGTCGGGGGCGTCGGTCAGGTCCAGGTCGATGGCGTACGACGACACGTCGAGGAGGGCGGCGCGGGTGGCCGCCTCGTCCCGGGTCAGGTTGGTTCCAGGCATGCGGAGCATCCTCCCACCCGGCCCCAGGCCGTCCGATCCGAGGTCGGGCCGGCGTCGGCGAGGGCGGGACGAACGACACGCCTGTGATTCGAGATGCTTGAAAATGTTGCTGAAGTGAATTATGGGGTTTCTGTTGCGAAACGCCACTGATGTGCTTGACAGTGGTCCCCGTGTCCTCCCCTGCACCAGTGTCCGCGCTGCCCCCCGGCCTGTCCCGACAACGACCGAACGGGCGCCTGAGCGGGCGCCTGACCGGACGCCTGGCCGCGCTGGCCCTCGGCGCCGCGACGCTGGTCGTCGTCCCGGGCGCCGCCCCGTCGATGGCCTCCTCGACGTACCACTGCAGCGGCTACGAGGGGTGTGCCGCGGCCGGCTACGGCAACGCGGGCTACGCCGCCGTCAGCGACAAGATGTTCTGGCGGATGTACTCCGGGCACAACTGCACCAACTACGTCGCCTACCGGATGATCAAGGCCGGGATGCCGGCCGAGCGGCCGTGGAGCGGCACGGGCATGGCCTACAACTGGGGCCACGCGCGCAGCGACATCACCGACCAGACGCCGGCCGTCGGCGCCGTCGCCTGGTTCGACCGCGGTGCGGGTGGGATGAGCTCGAGCGGCCACGTCGCGTACGTCGAGAAGGTCGTCTCGGCCACGGAGATCGTCATCTCCGAGGACTCCTGGAGCGGCACCTTCCACTGGCGCACGATCAAGAAGGACGGCTCGGGCTGGCCGAGCGGGTTCATCCACTTCATCGACCGCAAGGCGCTCACCGTCACGACGCCGCCGGTCATCCAGGGCACGCCCCAGGTCGGCGTCCAGCTCAAGGCCGCCGGCGCCAAGTTCGCCCCGGGCGCCACGCACGCGCCGCAGTGGCTGCGTGACGGCGTCCCCGTCACCGGCGCGACCACCTGGACGTACACGCCCACGGCCGCCGACCTCGGAGCCTCGATCGGGTTCCGCGACACCGCGACCCGCAGCGGCTACCTCGGCACCACCGTGGACGCCACGCCCACGGCGGACGTCGCCCCCGGCGTCTTCGCCCGCGTCGGCCGTCCGGCCGTCACCGGGTTCCCCGAGGTCGGTCAGGTGCTCTCGGCCGTGAGCGGCGGCTGGGCGCCGGCCGCCGAGTCGGTCGCGTTCCGCTGGAAGGCCGACGGCGTCTGGCTCAAGGGCCGGAACGGCCCGACGTTGACGCTCACCCGCGACCTCGTCGGCAAGAAGGTCTCGATCGTCGAGGTCGCCCGCCGCGCCGGCTACACCACCATCTTCGGTGCCTCCGACGAGCTCGGACCGGTCGTCGAGGGCGTCGTCGAGCTGAGCCAGCCGTTCGTCGCCTCGGGCGTGGCCCGCCACGGCTCCACCCTGTCGTTCGCGGGCGGCGCGTGGACGCCGTCCGACGCGGCGGTCGCCTACGAGTGGCTCCGCGACGGCGTCGTCGTCCCCGGCGCCACCACGCCGACCTACCTGCTCTCCGACGCCGACGTGGGCCACCTGGTCTCCGTCCGCGCCACCGTCAGCCGCGAGCGCTACCAGCCCGCCGTCCAGACGGCCGACTTCGGCACCGTCACCACGCCGTCGTCCCAGACCGTCAAGGCGGGCGGCCGCAGGCGCGGCGCCGTCGTCACGGTGAGGATCGCGGCCCCGGCGGTCGCGGCGCCGGGCGGCGCGGTCACGGCCACGCGTGGGCGACCACGTCGCCACCGGCAAGCTGGTCGACGGGGTCGTGACGCTCACGCTCACCGGCCTCGGCCAGGGCGAGCGCCGGATCCGCGTCGACTACGCGGGCACCGACGTCATCGAGCCCTCGCGGAGCTTCGCGACCGTGGTGGTCAAGCCGTAGCGAGCCGCACGAGCGGGGCGACTGGCGGGAACGACCGGCGGGAACGACCGACGGGAATGACTGGGGAGCCCGGTCGTTGAGGTGGTCATGACCACGACCAACGCCGACTTCTGGTTCGACCCGCTGTGCCCGTTCGCCTGGATCACCTCGCGGTGGATCCTCGAGGTCGAGCAGGTGCGCGAGATCAGCGTGACCTGGCACGTCATGAGCCTCGCCTACCTCAACAAGGACCGCGACATCTCCGACGGGTACCGGACCATGCTCGCGCCGGCGTGGGGTCCGGTGCGGGTCTGCATCGCCGCCGAGCAGCGGCACGGCAAGGACGTGCTGCTCCCGCTCTACACCGCCCTCGGCCGCCAGATCCACCTCGAGGGCCGCAAGCTCCACGAGCAGGACGACGCCGGCCGCGCGCTCATCGCCGACGCGCTCGCCGAGGCCGGCCTCGAGGCCGACCTGGTCGACGCCATGGACGACTCCTCGCTCGACGCCGCGGTCGCCGCGAGCCACCACCTCGGCATGGACCAGGTGGGCGACGACGTCGGCACCCCCACCATCGCCTTCGAGGGCGCCGCCTTCTTCGGCCCGGTGCTCTCGAAGATCCCGCGCGGCGAGGAGGCCGGGAGCCTCTGGGACGGCTGCGTCGCGGTGGCCAAGGTCCCGTACTTCTACGAGCTGAAGCGCTCGCGCACCGGCGACCTCGACTTCAGCTGACCCGTCCGCGCCGACCCGCCCCACATGTGAGGCGGGTCGGCGCCGTCTCGGGTGACCCGCCCCACATGTGAGGCGGGTCGGTGCGGAGGCGTGTTGCCTGTGTGACTGATGTGACGGATGATCGGTCGCGTGAGCACCCGTCCCGACCTGCGCATGGCGTTGGTCGGTGCTGCCCTGGTCACGGTGGCGGCCGGGCTGGTCGCGTGGCCCGACGCGGGGACTGACGACGCGGCCGGACGACGCCCCGGCGGCTCGCTGGCCGCCGCCCCCACCGCCGCCCCCACCGCGGCCCCGACCGTCGCCCCGACCGCCGCCCCTGCCACCGGCGAGGTCCTCCGGCTCGCGCCGGCGGAGCCCGGGCTGCGCGCCCTCGACGTCGACCTGGCCGCGCGCGCCCAGACCGTCGAGACGACGTCGTTCTCGATGGTCGCCGTCACCTGGCGCGACGGCAGCCGGCACGACGTCCGCGTCCGGGTGCGGCAGGAGGGCACCTGGTCGCCGTGGCGCGCGCTCGACCCGCTCACCGACGGCCCCGACCGGCCGCGCGACGGCTCCGGGGAGGGCGGCGACGTGAGCGGGACCGACCTGCGCTGGGTGGGCCGTTCCGACGCCGTCACGGTCGACGTGAGCGGCGAGCGCCCGGACGGGCTGACCCTCGTCCTCCTCGACCCGCAGCAGACCGCGGCCGACCGCGCCGCGGCGCCGGTCGAGCGCAGGCACCCGTCCCGCAAGCCGCCGCTGCTGAGCCGCCACGACTGGGGCGCCGACCCGCGGCTGCGCTCGGGCAGGCCGTCGTACAACCGCACGATCCAGCAGGTGCACGTGCACCACACGGTCAACAGCAACGGCTACGCGAAGGCCGACGTGGCGGGGCTGCTGCGCGGCATCTACCGCTACCACACGCGCAACCTGGGCTGGTCCGACATCGGGTACAACTTCCTCGTCGACCGCTTCGGCCGCACCTGGACCGGCCGCGCCGGCGGTGCCTGGCAGGCCGTGCAGGGCGCGCACACGCTGGGGTTCAACAGCACCTCGACCGGGGTCGCGGTGATCGGCAACTTCGAGGACCGTCGTCCCGACAAGCGCATCATCACCGCGATCGTGCGCCTCGCCGCGTGGAAGCTGCACCGCGCCGGCCGGAACCCGGCGGGCAAGGTGCGGGTGTTCTCCCACGGCTCGGACCGCTACGAGTACGGCCGCTCGGTGTGGCTCCCCGTCATCGACGGGCACCGCGACACCAACGAGACGGCGTGCCCCGGCGCGCGGCTCTACCGGTGGCTCCCCGCCATCCGCGAGCGCGCGGCGCGGCGGGTCGCGCGCTACTGAGCGCGGCGTCGTCAGAAGGACGTCGCGTGGTCGAGCGCCTCGGCCACCCAGTCGCCGGGCTCGCGCCACCCGAAGGCGCGCTCGGACCGCTCCCGGCGCTGCCGCCGGTCGAGGCCAGGCCCGAGCGCCCGCCCGAGCTTGCCCCCGGCGTGCAGCAGCACCGCGAGCCGCACGACCCGCTCGTCGTCCGGCGGCCGGTCCTTCTCGAGCGCGACGCGCAACGACTCCCGCACCCGGTCGCGCGCGTTGCTGTAGGGCACCCAGCGGCGCTCGGTGAGGTCGCGGCGCTGCTCGAGCTCCTCGGCCGCGACGAGCCGGTCGCCCAGCTGCCACCGCAGCTGCCGGCCGAGCAGCCGCATCGTCCACTCGGGGTGCCACGGCCGCTCCCCGAGGATGGCGAGCGCGCCGAGCAGCACGGGGTCGCCCGGCGGTGCCGCCCCCTCGACCGGGACGACGACGGCCCGCGGACGCCGACGACGCCGCTCGCGCTCGACCCGCTGCACGAGCCCCCTGCTCGCCAGGTCGTCGAGCACCGTCGCGCCGATCGTGTCGACGGTGTAGTCGCCGCGGACCCAGCCGCGCCGGCCGAGCAGCACGAGGAACGCGTCCTCGGCGAGCAACCGTTCGGCCATGCGCTGAACCTACGGGGCGTGGGAGAGTCGGCGGCGTGCACCTGAGCGCGATCCACCGCTACCCCGTGAAGTCGTTCCGCGGGGAGTCGCTCGAGGAGGCGACCGTCGAGCCGCAGGGCCTGGCCGGCGACCGGCGCTGGATGGTGGTGGACCCCGACGGCCTCGTCGTCACGGCCCGCGAGCTCAACGGGCTGGTGCTGCTGCGGCCCGAGCTCACGGCGTCCGGGATCCGCATCACCTCGCCGACCGGCGAGGTCCTCGACGTCGAGACGCCGGACCCGACCCTGCAGGTGCCGGTCACGCTCTGGTCGTCGCAGCTCACCGCGGCCCACGCCGACCCCGGCGCCGACTGGTGGCTCAGCCACCACGTGGGCGCCGACGTCCGGCTCGTCGCACCTCGACGACCCGGCACGGCGGCCCACGAGCGCGGGCTTCGGCGAGCCGGGCGACCGGGTCTCCTTCGCCGACGGCTACCCGCTGCTCGTGGTCACCGAGGCGTCGTTGGCCGCCCTGAACGACGAGGTGCTCGCGAGCGCCGACCACGGCCGGGAGCCGCTGCCCATGGCACGGTTCCGCCCGAACGTCGTGGTGGCGCGGCGCGAGCGCCTGGGAGGAGGACGACTGGCGGCGGGTCCGCGTCGGCGACGCCGTCTTCCGGGCCGTCAAGGGCTGCGCCCGTTGCGTGCTCACCACCATCGACCCCGACACGGCCGGCCGCGAGAAGGAGCCGATCCGCACCGCTCGCCCGGATCCGCCGCTACGACGGCGCCACCTGGTTCGGCGTCAACCTGGTGCCCGACACGCCCGGGCGCGACCATCCGCGTGGGCGACGAGGTCGAGGTGCTCGACGCGGTCGAGCCCGGGGCGGGGCCGCTGAGAAACCCCGTGGCGGCTGCTCACTAGGCTGCCGGGCATGACCCATGTCCTGTCCGCCGTCGCCTGGCCGTACGCCAACGGCCCCCGCCACATCGGCCACGTCGCCGGTTTCGGCGTGCCCTCCGACGTCTTCAGCAGGTACATGCGGATGGCCGGGCACGACGTCCTCATGGTCTCCGGGTCCGACGAGCACGGCACGCCGATCCTGATCGCCGCCGACGAGGCGGGCGTGACGCCGCAGGAGCTCGCCGACCGGAACCACCGGCTGATCGCCGAGGACTTCGTCGCGCTCGGGCTCACCTACGACCTCTACACCCGGACGACGACGCGCAACCACCACGCCGTCGTCCAGGAGCTGTTCACGGGGGTCCACGCCAACGGGTACTTCATCGAGCAGACCACGTTCGGCGCGATCTCGCCCTCGACCGGCCGCACCCTGCCCGACCGCTACATCGAGGGCACCTGCCCGATCTGCGGGAGCCCGGGCGCGCGCGGCGACCAGTGCGACACGTGCGGCAACCAGCTCGACCCGCAGGACCTCATCGACCCGGTCTCGCGCATCAACGGCGAGACGCCGGAGTTCATCGAGACCCAGCACTTCTTCCTCGACCTGCCGGCGCTCGCCGAGGCCCTGGGGGAGTGGCTCGACGAGCGCGAGGCCACGGGGCTGTGGCGGCCCAACGTCATCCGCTTCAGCCAGAACATCCTCAAGGAGATCCGGCCGCGCGCGATGACGCGCGACATCGACTGGGGCATCGCGGTGCCGCTCGAGGGCTGGCGCGACAACCCCACCAAGAAGCTCTACGTCTGGTTCGACGCGGTCATCGGCTACCTCTCGGCGTCCATCGAGTGGGCCCGTCGCACCGGTGACCCGGAGGCCTGGCGCCAGTGGTGGAACCCCGCGCGCGACGGGGAGGGCGAGGCCCTGTCCTACTACTTCATGGGCAAGGACAACATCACCTTCCACAGCCAGATCTGGCCGGCCGAGCTGCTGGCCTACGACGGCCGCGGCGCGCACGGCGGCGAGCCCGGCGCGTTCGGCGAGCTCCACCTGCCCACCGAGGTGGTGAGCTCGGAGTTCCTGACGATGGAGGGCAAGAAGTTCTCGTCCTCGAAGAAGGTCGTCATCTACGTCCGCGACCTGCTCAGCCGCTACCAGCCCGACGCGTTCCGCTACTTCGTCGCGGCGGCCGGCCCGGAGAACCAGGACAGCGACTTCACCTGGGCCGAGTTCGTGCGCCGCACCAACGACGAGCTGGTCGCCGGCTGGGGCAACCTGGTCAACCGCACCGCCACCCTGATCAACAAGTTCTTCGGCGAGATCCCGCCGGCCGGCGTGCTCACCGCGGACGACGAGCGCGTGCTCGCCACCGGCCTGCAGGCCTTCGACGTGGTCGGCGACCTGATCGGGCGCAACCGCGATGCCAGGCGGTCGGCGAGGCCATGCGGGCGGTCGGCGAGGTCAACAAGTACGTCTCCGACTCCGAGCCCTGGAAGCTCAAGGGCGACGACGAGCGCGAGCGGCTGGGCACGATCCTGCACGTCGTCGCGCAGTGCGTGAGCGACCTCAACCTCGTCCTCGCGCCGTTCCTGCCGTTCTCCGCCAACGCCGTCGACCTCGTCCTCGGCGGTGCCGGCGACGTCGCGCCGATGCCGCGCCTCGAGGAGGCCGACGACCTCGACGGCGGGCCGGGCTACCCGATCATCACCGGCGACTACACGGCGGCGCCCGCGTGGGCGCGCCGTCCGGTCGTCCCGGCACCCCCGTCGCCAAGCCGACGCCGGTCTTCACCAAGCTCGACGTGGCGCTCGTCGACGAGGAGCTGGCGCGGCTCGAGGCGTGACGCGGGCGGGGCAGTAGCGTCGTCCGCGTGCTGTTCCCCGATGCCCGCGCCGCCGTCGAGCAGGCCGCCTCGCAGCCCCTCGTCTCCGACCCCGGCTTCGACGTCGCCGCAGCGCGGGTGGCCGCCCGCGTCGAGGCGGCGGCCCAGACCCGCGAGCACGTCGCGACGGTGAGCGACCACGACGCGGACGGCGTCCCGTGCCGGCTCTACGTGCCGGAGGACGCCGAGCCGGGTCTCGTCGTCCACGTGCACGGCGGCGGGTTCGTGCTCAACGACGTCGAGGTGCACGACGCGGCGTCCCGGCGCCTCGCGAACCGGGTCGGCCGGGCGGTGCTCAGCGTCGACTACCGGCTCGCCCCCGAGCACCCCTACCCGGCGGCGGTGCGCGACCTCGACACCGTGGTCGCCTGGCTCGGGGCGGGCGGGCTCCCCGGCCAGCACGGGCCCTACGCGGCGCACGGCGACAGCGCCGGCGCCAACCTCGCGCTGGTCGCCGCCCTGCGCCACCCGGGCCGGTTCTCCACGCTCGCCCTCGTCTACCCGTTCCTCGACCCGACGGCCGGGTTCGAGTCCCACCGCACCGAGAGCGACGGCTTCCCGCCCGAGGACGTCGCCTGGTACTGGACGCAGTACTGCGGCGGCGACGTGCGGCTCCTCCAGGAGCCCGACCTCGCCCCGCTGCTCTCCGAGCAGCTGTGGACGCTGCCGCCCACCTACGTCGCCACCGCCGAGCACGACCCGCTGCGCGACGAGGGCGAGCACCTCGCCCGGCTGCTGGCCGAGCAGGGGGTCTCGGTCGTCGCCACCCGCTGCCTCGGCCAGATCCACGGCTTCTGGCGCCACCACGAGACCTTCGTCGCCGCCGAGCCGCTGATGCAGCAGGTGGCCGCGTTCATCCGCGCCCACTGATCCCCGGCCCGGTCGGGTCTTCGGCCGGACGACGTCGCGCGCCGGGGCGAGCGCGGGTTCTGAGAGACTCCGCGCATGCGCGTCCACCTCGGCAGCGACCACGCCGGACTCGAGCTCAAGGACCACCTGGCGGCCTGGCTCACCGAGCACGGCTACGAGCCCGTCGACCACGGGCCCTTCGTCTACGACGCCCTCGACGACTACCCGGTCTTCTGCCTCCGCGCGGCCGAGGCGGTCGCCCGTGAGCGGGCCGACGGCGCCGACAGCCTGGGGGTCGTGATCGGCGGCTCGGGCAACGGGGAGCAGATCGCGGCCAACAAGGTCGAGGGCGTCCGCGCGGCGCTGGCCTGGTCGGAGGAGACCGCGGCACTCGGCCGGCAGCACAACGACGCCAACGTGGTCGCGGTCGGCGGCCGCATGCACTCCCTCGCCGACATGACCCGCTTCGTCGAGGTCTTCCTGACCACCGGCTACAGCGGCGAGGAGCGGCACACCCGGCGCATCGCCATGCTGTCCTCCTACGAGACCGGCGGGGGACTGCCGCCGCTGCCCGAGTCCGCCGTCGGTCACGGGCCCGATGCCTGAGGGCCACACCCTCCACCGGCTCGCGCGCGACCTGACCGCGGCCTTCGGCGGCCGCCGGGTGCAGGTGACGAGCCCGCAGGGACGCTTCGCCGACGGCGCCGCGCTCATCGACGGCTCCGTGGTCGAGGGTGCCGAGGCGTGGGGCAAGCAGCTGTTCATCGACGTCGAGGGCGGTCGCCACGTGCACGTTCACCTCGGGCTGATCGGCACGTTCGACGTCCGCACGGACGTCGAGGAGATGCCGCTCCCGGTCGGGGCCGTGCGGCTGCGGCTCGCGACGCCGACGCCCGGTGGCGCGTACGCCGACCTGCGCGGCGCGATCACCTGCGCGCTGGTGACCACGGCGCAGCGCGACGCCGTCGTGGCGAGGTCGGGACCCGACCCGCTGCGCCCGGACGCCGACCCGGGCCGCGCGTGGAAGCGGATCCGCACGAGCCGCAAGGCGATCGGTGCCCTGCTGATGGACCAGACCGTGCTGGCCGGGGTCGGCAACGTCTACCGCGCCGAGGTGCTGTTCCGGCACCGGCTGCACCCCCTGCGCCCGGGGACGTCGCTGCGCGTGGGCCAGTGGCAGGCCGTCTGGGACGACCTCGTCGCGCTCATGGCGGAGGGCGTCGAGACCGGCCGCATCGACACGGTCCGGCCCGAGCACACGCCTGAGGCGATGGGTCGTGAGCCGCGCAAGGACGACCACGGGGGCGAGGTCTACGTGTACCGGCGCACCGGCCAGCCGTGCCTGGTGTGCGGTCGCAAGGTCTCGACGTCCGTGCTCGAGGGACGCAACCTCTTCTGGTGCTCGCGGTGTCAGCCGGTGTTCCGCTCCCGCGCGCTCTAGTCTTGCCGCACCATGACGACCATGACCCAGACGACGAGCCGCAACCCGTTCGCCGGGATCGCGCGAGCCTGGGCACGGCTGCGGCACCGCGGGGTCAGCACCGACGCCCGGGTCGCGATCGGCCTGGGCGTCGTCTCGACCGCCATCGCGGTCGGGGTCACCCTCGCCCCCGACTACGTGCCGATCACCGCCCTGTCGCTGCCCGTCGTGATCGGCAGCCTCTACCTGAACCCGCGGTCGTTGCCCTGGTACGTCATCTACAGCGTCGTGCTCCTCACCTGGTGCGTCAGCCTCGAGGACAAGGTCACGACCCGGCTGATCGCGGCGGTGGGGGCCCAGTTCGGGATCGCGCTCGTCGTCCTGCTGACCAGCTTCCAGCGGTCGCGGCTGGGCGTCGCCGGCATGCGCGGGGAGTCGATGTTCGTCGACCTGCGGGACCGGATCCTCGACCAGGGCTACATCCCCGACCTGCCCGACGGGTGGGAGGTCGACACCGCGCTCTACTCGGCCGGCGGGACGGCCTTCGCCGGTGACTTCCTCGTGGCGGCCAAGGCCACCGACGGGCGGACGCTGCAGGTCGTGGTCGTCGACGTCTCGGGCAAGGGCGAGGAGGCCGGCACCCGGGCGCTGCTCCTCTCGGGCGCGTTCGGCGGGCTGCTCGGCGCGATGCCGGCCGACGGGTTCCTGCCGGCGGCCAACGAGTACCTGTTGCGCCAGGACTGGGCCGAGGGCTTCGCCACCGCCATCCACCTGTGGGCCGACCTCGAGACGGGGGACGTCGAGGTGCGCTCGGCCGGCCACCCTCCGGCCGCGTACCGGCGTGCCGCCGAGGACGCCTGGTCGGTGCTGCGCACCGAGGGCCCCGTGCTCGGGCTGATGGAGGACGCCGAGTTCACGGTCGAGCGGATCACCATGGCGCCCGGTGACTCGATCATGCTCTACACCGACGGCATGGTCGAGGTGCCCAACCGCGACATCGACCTCGGCATCGACGCCCTCGTGGACGAGGCGGAGGTGCTCCTGCGCGACGGTGCGGCGGAGGTCGCCGAGCGGCTCGTGGTCAAGCTCGGGTCCAAGGACGACGACCGCGCGTTGCTCGTCGTGCACCGCCGCTGATCCGGATTGGGGCGGTGCCCACCGCTGTGGGAGGATTCGGAGGTTCCGGGGCCGCTCACGAGTGGTCCTGGCGCGCGCGGATGTAGCTCAATGGTAGAGCCCCAGTCTTCCAAACTGGCTACGCGGGTTCGATTCCCGTCATCCGCTCCAAGGAGGCTCCCAGCACCCCGAGCAGCACCGCTGGAGGCCGTCTTGGCGGGGCGTAGCGTAGTGGCTAGCGCGCCTGCTTTGGGAGCAGGAGACCGCAGGTTCGAGTCCTGTCGCCCCGACACCACCAGCCGAACCCCAGCCTGATCCCGACAGAAGGAGACCACCTGTGAAGAGCGCCGTCGAGACCTTGAGCCCCACGAGGGTCAAGCTCACCGTCGAGGTGCCCTTCGAGGAGCTCAAGCCGAACCTCGACAAGGCCTACCAGCAGATCGCCAAGCAGATCAACGTGCCCGGATTCCGCCGCGGCAAGGTCCCGCCGATGGTGATCGACCGCCAGGTCGGCCGCGGCGCGGTCCTCGAGCAGGCGATCAACGACATCCTGCCCAACAAGTACGTCGAGGCGCTCGAGGCCAACGACCTCACGCCCCTGGCGCAGCCCGACATCGAGGGCCTCGAGATCGGCGACGACGAGGGCTTCGCGTTCACCGCCGAGGTCGACGTCAAGCCCGCGTTCGACGTCCCCGAGTACGAGGGCCTCACCGCCTCCGTCGACGACCTCGAGGTCACCGACGCCGAGGTCGACGAGCAGGTCGAGGCGCTCCGCGAGCGCTTCGCGACCCTCAGCGACGTCGAGCGCTCCGTGCAGGACGGCGACTTCGTCGTCCTCGACCTCCGGGCCACCCAGGACGGCGAGGTCGTCGAGGGCGCCGAGGTCACCGGCATGTCGTACCGCGTCGGCCGCGGCGGCATGATCGAGGGTCTCGACGAGGCCCTCGTGGGCATCGAGCCCGGCGTCGAGAAGGTCTTCCAGACCGAGCTCGTCGGCGGCGACCTGGTCGGCGAGAAGGTCGACGTCGCGGTCACCGTGAACCAGGTGCAGGAGCAGGAGCTGCCCGAGTACGACGACGAGTTCGCCCAGCTGGCCTCGGAGTTCGACACCGTCGAGGAGCTCACCGCCGACGTGCGCGAGCGCCTCAGTCGCGGCAAGCGCCTCGAGCAGGCGGCCGCCGCCCGCGACGCCGTCCTCGAGGCCCTCCTCGAGCGTGTCGAGATCCCGCTCCCCGAGTCCATGGTCACCGACGAGCTCAACGGTCGTCGCCAGAGCATCGAGCAGCAGCTCGCCTACGCCGGCCTGACGATGGAGAAGTACCTCGAGGACGAGGGCCAGACGCAGGACGAGTTCGAGGCCGACCTCGAGCGTCGCGTGCGCGACGCCGTCGCCGCGCAGTTCCTGCTCGACGAGATCGCCAAGAAGGAGGAGTTCGGCATCGACCAGGCCGAGCTCTCCCAGCACCTCGTGCGCCGCGCCCAGCAGTCCGGCCAGGACCCGCAGGAGTTCGCCAACCACATGTTCGAGCACAACCACATCCCCGACATGGTCCAGGAGATCATGCGCGGCAAGGCGCTCCAGAAGGTCGTCGAGGCCGCCACGGTCACCGACGCCTCGGGCAACGTGGTCGAGCTCGCGAACCTGCGGCCCGACGGCACCATCGGCGAGCCCGAGGACGAGGCCGGCGACGACGACGTCCAGGGCGGCGAGGCCGGCGAGGTCTCGGAGTACGTCGTCGGCGGCTCCTCCGACGAGAGCACCGGCGAGAGCACCGACGAGGGCACGGACGAGGCCGAGGACGACCACCAGGCCTGATCCGCCGTCTCCACGCTGACCCGTCGCACCTGTGCGACGGGTCAGTGCTTTTTCGCTCGGACCGGCTCGTCCCGTGGCCGCGTCGCGCACCGCCGGTGCACAACCGTTCACCCAACGACTACGATCCTCACCATGACGACGACGCCCGGCCCCTCGGTCCTCGACGCGCTCAGCCTGCTGTCGGAGACCGTCGACGAGCTGGTGGTCAAGACGGTGCGCGACACCCACCTCGCGTGGGCGGGCCGGGCCCACGGGCTGGTCAACCGGGCCACGGGCGGGGTCGGCACGGTGCCCGAGCTGGTGCACCGGGGGATCGCCGCGGCCGTCTACGAGAGCCTCGGGCTGACGCTGCGGACGGCGTCCAAGGGCTTCGACAAGGCGGCGGCGGCCGGGTTCGGCGCTCCGCTGGAGGCGACGCCGAAGGGCCGCTTCGTCACCAGTGCCGTCAACGGGCTGATCGGCGACAAGCTCCTGCAGGAACGGCCGCAGCTGGCGATCCCGATGGCCGTCCGGCTGCACGGCCGCGACGTCGAGCCGGACGCCGACCGGCTGCGCGAGGCGTTCCCCGAGGCCAGCGGGCAGCTCGTCTTCTTCCTGCACGGACTGTGCGAGAACGAGGCCTACTTCGACCGGGGCCGCGAGCGCACCGGCACCACGTACGGCGAGATGCTGGCGGGCGAGGGCTGGACGCCGCTGTTCCTCCGCTCCAACAGCGGGCTCAGCCTCCGCGAGAACGGCGTGGCCCTCTCGGCCCTCGCCCAGCGCCTGGTCGAGGCGTGGCCGGTGCCGGTGACCCGCATCGCGCTGGTCGGCCACAGCCTGGGCGGGCTGGTGATCCGCGCGGCCGGAGCCGTGAGCGCGCCGGACCCCGAGACCGACTGGAACCGGCTCGTGACCGACGTCGTCACCCTCGGCACCCCGCACCTGGGAGCGCCGATCGCCTACGGCGTCGGCCAGGGCAGCAAGGGCCTCGGCCGGCTCCCCGAGACGGCGGCCTTCGGGCGGATCCTCGACTGGCGCTCGGTCGGCGTCCACGACCTCGTGACCGGGCTCACCGCCGACGTCGCGCCGCTGCCGCACGCCAGGTACCACCTGGTGTGCGCGACCCTGAGCGCCTCCCAACGCCACCCCGTGGGCCACGTCGTGGGCGACCTGCTGGTGCGCCCGCGCAGCGCGTACGGCCGCGACAAGCAGGGGCGCGAGCTCTTCCCCGGCGCCGACGTCCTGCACGTCGGCCGCACCGACCACTTCGGGCTGCTCAACCACCCCGACGTCCACGACGCGCTGCGCCGCTGGCTCGCCTGACCCACCCCTGCCATGATCCAGGCGTGACCACGACCGCCGCCGCCCGCGAGCTCCGAGCCGAGGCCACGGTCGCCGCGCCACGCGACGCGGTCTGGGCGCTCCTCACCGACTTCTCGCGCATGCCCGCCTGGAGCCCCGAGCTGGTGACGATGAGGCCGCTGCTGCGCGGCGGGCTGCGGCTCGGTCAGCAGTACGTCTCCCTCAACCGCCGCAAGGCCGTGGTGTGGCCGACGCGCTCGGTCGTCGCCGAGCTCGAGCCCGGGCGGCGCCTGGCGTGGGACACCAGGTCGAGCGGCGCCCGCTGGATCTGGGAGCTCGAGGACGCCGCCGGCGGCACCCGCGTCGTCCACCGCCGGCCGGTGCCGACGCGGCTCACCGCGACCAGCGCGCTCTTCGCCCGCGCGTTCCTCGGCGGTGCCGACGGGCACGCCGACGAGCTCGAGCAGGGGATGGCGACGACGGTCGCGCGGCTCAAGGCGGCGGTCGAGCGACCTCAGCCATCGCTCAGGACGCGACTCGCCACGTGCGGTCAGCGGGCGCGGTGCTTGCGGAACGCCACCACCTGCTGGAACGTCGGCCGGTTCTGCCAGTCGATCGGCCGGACGCCGACCACGCCGGCGGTGACGGACCGGATGTAGTCCTCGGACTTGTCGTAGGTGAGGTCGGCCGGGTCGGTGACACCCTGCTTCCTCATCACCCGGGTGACGGCCCTGAGCAGCGAGCTGCGCAGGAGCGTCCGGCAGACCTTGCAGCGAGCCGCGGCCGCAGTAGCCGCGGTGGTAGGCACCCGGGACCCTCTTGCCGAGCAGGGTGCGCAGGTCCTTGTTGACGTAGCCGTACCAGGCGACGCCGTTCAACGACGACCCGATGCCCTGGCGCGGGTGGTCGTCGAGCTTCTGCGGCAGCGCGTAGACGAGCTTGCCGAGCCGGCCGCGCAGCACGTCGCGGGCGACCGGCGCCCGGCCGTGCTCCCACCAGTCGTCGAAGAGCGCGATCGCGGCCTGGTCGGCGTAGGAGCCGTCGCGGTCGGCGGTCGCGACGCGGGGCGCCGCGGCGCGAGCCAGGTGCGCGAGCAGGGTGCGGGCCTTCGGCGGTGCGCGGGTCGTTGCCGATCACCTCGAGCAGCCACGGCAGCGTTTCGGCGGCGCGGGAGTCGGCGGTGGCGGCGTCGGACATGACGCCGACCAGGCCCTCGACGTCGACCCGGGCGCTGCCCGCGATCCTCGCCCGGACGCGCTTCTCGAGCGCCAGCGAGCGGTAGACCGAGCCGTAGCTCCAGTTGTTGTCCTCGGCGCCGAAGCGCGGTGCCTGCTTGTTGTTCCAGCTCACCAGGTAGCCGCGCGACGGGTTGGTCTCGCGGGGGTGCTCGGTGAACCGCAGGAACCGCTGCCAGTCGTACCTGGCGTCGGCCCAGCGCGGCAGGTCGGGCTCGACCAGCCGCGAGCGCTCGGGCAGCAGGCCGGAGGAGTAGTAGGAGATGTCGCGGTTGTCGGCGTAGAACCAGTTGAACGTGAAGTCGATGTGGCTCGCGGCCGCTGGAACGTCGAGGAGTCGGTGACGTAGCCCGGGTCGTTGAGCTGGGCGAAGCCGATCACCGAGTCGACCTCGTGCCCGTAGGTCGAGCGCTGCAGCACGATGGCGACGGGCTTGCCCTTGACGGTCGTGCGGGTCTGCACGATGCCGTGCCGGGTGCGCAGCACCAGGAACTCGTAGGTCTGCGGCGGTCCCGGCGCGGTGGCGTTCGGGGTGGTCGTCTCGGTGTGGGTCTGCTTCTTCATCGGCCGGCACCGCGTGCCGACCAGGTAGCCGGTCGACCTGACGGTGGCCCTGCCGCCGCCGGTGTCGCAGAGCCGCTCGACGACCGTGTCGACGTTGTCGCTGCCGGCGCTGGTCGCCGACCAGGCGTAGTCGAGGCCGCGGCCGAGCTGCACGAACAGGTTGGTGCCGGCGAACGCGACGCCGCGGGCCCGGATGCCCGGACCCATCAGCACCTGCTCGACCAGCAGCTGCGGCGCGTAGTAGCCCGTCTGCGGCCCCATCACGGCGAGCGGCCTGCCGGTGGTGCTCTCCTTGCCGGTCACGAGCAGCGCGTTGCTCATGCCGTGGCGCTCGAGCGCGAAGTCGATGGTGGTGCCGTCGGGGAGGTCGATGGTGCCGGGCGCCTCCTCGGCGGCCGGAGCGGACGCCGTCCCGCGGGGGCTGCTCACGCGCAGCTCGCTGCCGGTGCCGGGGGCGGTCCTGGCCCCGCGGTCGGGGAGCGCGACGCCGGGACGGCTCGGGTCGAGGCCGCCCTCCTGCCACGGCAGCGCCACGGTGGACGTCGTCGGGGCCGACGGGTCGTTCTTCGACCGCAGGTCGTCGTAGACGCGGAGCGCCTCGGCGCGGCCGAACTTCTTGGTGAGCGCCTGCAGCCAGGCGGCGTTCGCCACCTCGCCGCCACCACCCTTGCCGAAGATGCCGCCGACGAGCGAGGCGACGTAGACGACGTCGGCACGCGTCCAGTCCTCGGGCGTCTTCTGGAGGGCGGCGTACTCGACCGGGCAGCTCGGCGCGGCGACGACGGGGCACAGGGCGTCCTGGGCGGCGTTGATGCCCTCGACGAAGGAGTCGACCGCGGTCAGCAGCCGCTTGCCGCCCTGGCCGGCCCGCCGCGCGGCGACCTGGATCTGCGCCGCCGCCTCCTTCTCGGTGTAGTAGGCCGACCGCAGCTGGGCCTGGTCCATCGCGACGTTGCCGGGGGTGTTGCCGATGAACTCGGCGAGGCGCGCCTGCCCGGTGTGCCGCAGCACGTCCATGAGGAACATGCGGTCCTCGACCGCGGCGTACCCGGCGCCGAACTCGGTGGCCGCGAACGTGGTCCCGGTGATGAAGGGGACGCCGAACTCGTCGCGGACGATGGTCAGCCCCGGGGCGGGCGAGGAGGTGCTGACCTCCTGGAGGGGCGTGAAGCCGGCGTCCTTGTACAGCTCGTCGAGGTCGCCGCCGGTGAGGTCGTCGGCGTCCTTGGTGGTCAGCGCGTCGTACATCTCGAGCTGGTCGGCGAAGTGCTCCGGCGTGGTCGGCGTCGCCGTGGTCGAGCCGCCCAGGGCCAGCAGGTCGGTGGCCGTCGTGTTGCCGTTCGAGCCCGGCGGCAGGATGTTGCGGACCTCCGGTGCCGTCCCGGCCCGGGCCGCGGCGGTGACCCCGGACGACGCGGGCTGCGGCCCCGACGTCGGTCGCTCGCGTCGGGGCCTGCCCGAGGAGGGTGAGGGCGGTGGTGAGCACCGCCAGGGAGGCGACGGCGGTGCTGGGGCGTCGGAGACGCGGGGTGGGACGCACGGGGAGACCTCGGGGAGCTCGAGAGTGTGACGGTCTGCACAACGACCCGGCGGAGCCCGGGTCACGACCTGGACGGGACCGGCTTCCGCTGTCCGCGAACAGGGCACGTTCTCCCGTGGAACTGTCCGTCCACCGGGCTAGTGTCGGCGAGGTGAACCTGAACCAGAACCCGGCAGGGTCCCCGACGGCCCCCATGATGGGTGGCGGCGCGCTCAACGTGCTCGACGACCACATCTACCAGCGACTGCTGCGCGAGCGGATCGTCTTCCTCGGCTCCGAGGTGCGCGACCAGAACGCCAACGCGATCTGCGCGCAGCTCCTGCTGCTCTCGGCGGAGGACCCCGAGGCCGACATCTTCCTCCACATCAACAGCCCCGGCGGCTCCGTCGACGCCGGCATGGCGATCTACGACACCATGAACTACATCCCCAACGACGTCGCGACGGTGGGCATGGGCCTGGCCGCGTCGATGGGCCAGTTCCTGCTGTGCGCCGGCACCAAGGGCAAGCGCTACGCCCTGCCGCACGCGCGGATCATGATGCACCAGCCGTCGTCCGGCATGGGCGGCTCGGCCTCCGACATCAAGATCCAGGCCCAGCAGTCGCTGCACATCAAGAAGGTGCTGCTCGACCTCATCGCCGAGCACACCGGCCAGCCCGTCGAGCAGGTCATCGCCGACGCCGACCGCGACCGCTGGTTCACCGCCGAGCAGGCACTGGAGTACGGCCTCGTCGACCAGGTCGTCACCAGCGCCCGCGAAGCCGCCGACGAGGGGCGCCCCGCGCGCCAGAAGGACTGAGGACACGGTGAACTACTACATCCCGCAGTGGGAGGAACGCACCTCCTACGGCTTCCGCCGGATCGACCCCTACGGCAAGCTGTTCGAGGAGCGCATCATCTACCTCGGCACGCCGATCTCCGACGACGTCGCCAACGCCGTCATCGCCCAGCTGCTGTGCCTGCAGTCGATGAACCCCGACCAGGACATCAGCATCTACATCAACAGCCCCGGTGGCTCGTTCACCGCGCTGACGGCGATCTACGACACGATGCGCTTCATCAAGCCCGACGTGCAGACCGTGTGCCTGGGCCAGGCCGCCTCCGCGGCCGCGATCCTGCTCGCCGCCGGCACCCCCGGCAAGCGGCTCGCGCTGCCCAACAGCCGGATCCTGATCCACCAGCCCTACACCGAGGGCACGTTCGGCCAGACCTCCGACATCGAGATCCAGGCCAACGAGATCCTGCGGATGCGCGACCTGCTCGAGAAGATGATCAGCGAGCACAGCGGCCGCTCCATCGAGGAGGTCAGCCGCGACATCGAGCGCGACAAGATCCTCACCGCCGAGCAGGCCGTCGAGTACGGCCTGATCGACAGCGTCCTGGAGTCGCTGAAGACCCCGGCGCTCGCCTAGCACCCGGAGCGCCCCGCACCCGACGGTGCCGCCGGGCCCGAGGACGAATTCGGGCCAGGTCCCCCCTCCGGGGGGTGCCAGGCGGTACCGTCGGGTCGGTGTCCCGGGGGTGACCGCGGACACGTCGCCGGACCCGCTCATCCACCGTCACCCGTCAGCACCACCGCTCGACCAGACCCCCTTGGAGGACCCGCCCGTGGCACGCATCGGTGACGGAGGCGACCTGCTCAAGTGCTCCTTCTGCGGAAAGAGCCAGAAGCAGGTCAAGAAGCTCATCGCCGGCCCCGGCGTCTACATCTGCGACGAGTGCATCGACCTGTGCAACGAGATCATCGAGGAGGAGCTCAGCGAGGGCACCGAGGTCAGCCTCGACGAGCTGCCCAAGCCGAAGGAGATCTTCGAGTTCCTCAACTCCTACGTCATCGGCCAGGAGCAGGCCAAGAAGTCGCTCGCCGTGGCGGTCTACAACCACTACAAGCGCGTCCAGGCCGGCCTGCAGCCCGGCGCGGCGGCAGCGGCAAGCACACCAAGGACGAGGTCGTCGAGGTCGCCAAGTCCAACATCCTGGTGATCGGCCCGACCGGCTGCGGCAAGACCTACCTCGCCCAGACCCTGGCCCGGATGCTCAACGTCCCGTTCGCCATCGCCGACGCCACGGCCCTGACCGAGGCCGGCTACGTCGGCGAGGACGTCGAGAACATCCTCCTCAAGCTGATCCAGGCCGCCGACTACGACGTCAAGAAGGCCGAGACCGGCATCATCTACATCGACGAGATCGACAAGGTGGCCCGCAAGGCGGAGAACCCCTCGATCACGCGCGACGTCTCCGGCGAGGGCGTGCAGCAGGCGCTGCTCAAGATCATCGAGGGCACCACCGCCTCGGTGCCGCCGCAGGGCGGGCGCAAGCACCCGCACCAGGAGTTCATCCAGATCGACACCACCAACATCCTGTTCGTGGTGGGCGGCGCCTTCGCCGGGCTCGAGCACATCATCGAGCAGCGCGTCGGCAAGAAGACCCTCGGCTTCACCGCCGAGGTCCGCGGCGCCGAGGAGAAGGCCGAGGAGGACCTGCTGGCCATGGTCCGCCCCGAGGACCTCACCAAGTTCGGCCTGATCCCCGAGTTCATCGGCCGGCTGCCGCTGATCGCGAGCGTCACCAAGCTCGACCAGGCCGCCCTCGTCCAGATCCTCACCGAGCCGCGCAACGCGCTCACCAAGCAGTACCGCAAGCTCTTCGAGCTCGACGGCGTCGAGCTCGAGTTCACCGACGAGGCGATCCAGTCGATCGCCGACAAGGCCCTCGAGCGCGGCACCGGTGCCCGCGGCCTGCGCGCCATCATCGAGGAGGTCCTCCTCCACGTGATGTACGACGTCCCCTCGCGCGGCGACGTCGCCAAGGTGATCATCACCGACGAGGTCGTCCTCGGCGAGGCCGCGCCCGACGCTGGTCCTCCGCGAGCCCGAGGCCAAGAAGAAGAAGTCGGCCTAAGAGCCGAGAGTAAAAGTTGCCGGGATCCTGCATGGAGACTGGCAAGTTCGGGCACGGTGTCGGGTGCGCCACACCCCTCCCCGCGCGTCCCCCTCAGGGCCTGTTCCGACATGACTAGTCGGACTGGTCCCAACGGGTCATTTGGTTGACCATCTTGGTCAGGGATCGTAGTTATCAGCCTTTCGTAGGCGAGACTTGCTCTCACCGAAGGTCTCGGGAAGGAAAGGGTCCCCCCATGATTCGCAGCACGACGATGCCCCCGGCGTCGTCGCGCGCGTCCCCGACCGTGCCGACGCCGAGGCCACGCCATGAGGCCCGCCCAGGCTCGTGTCCACCGGGGCACCCACGCCTCGCAGATGGTGATCTTCACCGGCGTCTTCGCCCTGTGCATCTCGCTCATGCTCGTCGGCCTCTCCGCGAGCGGCGCCCTGCGCACCTTCGGCCTCCCGAGCGACTTCGTCGCGACGGTCCTGCCCTTCCCGGTCGGCGCCGAGCCCGCCGAGGACCCCACGACCGAGCTCGGCCCGGGCGTGCCCGCCGGACCGGTCTACGTCGCGCCCGACACCCCCGTCGTGCCCGGCTCGCCGGGCGGCGTCGTGAACGTCGTCGACACGCCGGGCTCCGGCCCGACCGTCGGCCCGTCGATCGACGGCAACGGCGGCAACGGTGGCGGCGGCAACGACGGCGGCAGTGGTGACGGCGGCGACAACGGCGACGGCGGCGACGGCGGCGACAACGGCCCCGGCGGCGGCCCCGGCAAGCCCGACCGCGTGGACGGCGTCCGCCCCGGTCCGGTCGACCCGGGCACCCCGGCGGCTCCCGGCGACGGGCTCTCCACCGGCGGCGACGTCGCCGGCGGCACCACCGAGCCCGTGCGGCCGGTGCGTCCCGGCACCGACCCGAACGCGCCGACCGACCCCGAGACACCCAACACGCCCGAGGACCCGAACGTCCCGACCGAGCCGACGGACCCCGAGCCGACCGAGCCGACCGACCCCAACCTGCCCGAGGTCCCCGAGACCCCCGAGGCGCCCGAGGTGCCGATCCCGGAGGTTCCCGAGGTCCCGCAGGTGCCCGAGGTCCCGGAGGTTCCCCAGGTTCCGGAGGTTCCCCAGGAGCCCGAGACCCCGCAGGTGCCCGAGACCCCGGAGGCGCCCGAGGTCCCGTCGCCCGAGGTCCCGCAGGAGCCCCTCCCCGAGATCCCCAGCGAGCCCACCGACCCGCCCGAGGTCGACCAGCCGGGCGACGACAACGCGCCCGTCGCGGTCCCCGAGGTCACCCCGGAGCCGGCCGTCGTCGTCGACGCGCCGGAGGCCGTGGCCCCCGGGACGTCGTCCAAGCCGGCCAAGGCCCAGAAGGCCAGGTCGAAGGCGGTCCGGCCCACCCTGCGCGAGCGCATCGCCGGCGGCGCCCACAAGCTGACCCCGGGGCGGCACAAGAAGTAACCCGGCGGCGGTCGAGGAGATCGCGTCGCGGGTGGTGGTCGAGGAGGTCGCGCTAGCGACCGTCACGAGACCCCCGCAGCCGGCATGCCCTGCTGACCCCGCGGTCGCGTGGTGGTCGAGGAGGTCGCGCTAGCGACCGTCACGAGACCCCCGCAGCCGGCATGCCCTGCTGACCCGGCGGTGGTAGGGGATGCGTGTGCGCTGCAGGGGTCTCGTGACGCTCCCTAGCGGGAGCTCCTCGACCTCCACCGTCACGCCTCGACCGCCACCTCCGCCTCACTCCACGACCGGCGCGAGCTCCGCGGTGACGCTCAGCTCGGTCGCGTCCTCGGCCACGGTGAGCACGAGCTCGCCGGTGATCCTGCCGACGGCCCGAGGTCGGCCTCGGCCAGCCGGACCGCCGCCAGGGTGGCCTCCGGGCCGGTGATCTCGACGCGCGAGAGCTCGGCGCGCATCGAGACCTTGGCCTGCGACTTGGCCCCGCGGATGCCGGCCAGGGCGGCGGCGACGGCGTCGACGAGCGAGGGGTCGCTGGCGGCGGCCGAGCCCAGCTCGGCCACGGCGGGCCAGCCGGTGCGTGTGGACCGAGCCCTCCTGCCACCACGACCAGACCTCCTCGGTCACGTAGGGCAGGAACGGCGCGAGCAGCCGCAGCTGGACCCGCAGGGCCAGCGCCAGGGTCGCGCGGGCCGACTCGCGAGGCGGACGAGGCCTCCTCGGCGTACGCGCGCTCCTTGACCAGCTCGAGGTAGTCGTCGCAGAACTCCCAGAAGAACTTCTCGGTGACCTCGAGGGCGCTGGTGTAGTCGTAGGCCTCGAACGCGTCGGTGGCACGGGTGACGACCCGGGCCAGGCGCGCGAGGAGGGCGCAGTCGACCGGCTCGACGACCCGCACCGGGTCGGGCTCGGCGGCGCCGACGTTGCCCAGCACGAACTTGGAGGCGTTGAGCACCTTCATGGCCAGCCGGCGGCCGACCTTCATCTGGGTCTCGTCGAACGGCGAGTCGAGGCCGGGGCGGGCGATGGCGGCGCGCCAGCGGACGGCGTCCGCGCCGTACTTGTCGAGGATCTCGGTCGGGACGACGACGTTGCCCTTGGACTTCGACATCTTCTTGCGGTCGGGGTCGAGCGATGAAGCCCGAGATGCAGGGCGTGCGACCACGGCGCGACGCCGTTCTCGAAGTGGGCGCGGACCACCCGCGAGAACAGCCAGGTGCGGATGATGTCGTGGGCGTGGGTGCACAGGTCCATCGGGAAGACACGCGGCCCCAGAGGTCCTCGTCGCCGAGCCAGCCGCCGGCGATGTGCGGCGTCAGCGACGACGTCGCCCACGTGTCCATGACGTCGGGGTCGCCGACGAAGCCACCCGGCTTGCCGCGCTGCTCCTCGGCGTAGCCGCGCGGGGCGTCGGTCGACGGGTCGACCGGCAGCTCGGCCTCGCTCGGCAGCAGCGGGTGGGCGTAGTCGGGCTCGCCCTCGTCGTCGAGCGGGTACCAGGCCGGGAACGGGATGCCGAAGAACCGCTGCCGCGAGACGAGCCAGTCGCCGTTGAGGCCGCTGACCCAGTTGTCGTAGCGGTGGTGCATGTGCGGCGGGAACCACGTGATCTCGCGACCGCGGTCGAGCATCTCGGTGCGCAGGCCGGCGTCGCGGCCGCCGTTGCGGACGTACCACTGGCGCGTCGCGACGATCTCGAGGGGCTTGTCGCCCTTCTCGTAGAAGTTCGTCATCCGCTGGGTCGGCTTGGGGTCGCCGTCGAGGTCGCCGCTCTCGCGCAGCAGCCCGACCATCGCCTCGCGCGCCGAGAACGTCGTCTTGCCGGCGAGCTGCTCGTAGGCGGCCACCGCCGCCTCGCCGGTGATCCACTCCGGCGTCTCGCGCGACAGCCGGCCGTCGCGCTGGATCACGGTGCGGACCGGCAGCGCGAGCTCGCGCCACCAGGTCACGTCGGTCAGGTCGCCGAACGTGCAGCACATGACGAGGCCGGAGCCCTTGTCCATCTCGGCGGCCGGGTGGGCGACGACCGGGATCTCGACGCCGAAGACCGGGCTCGTGGCCGTCGTGCCGAACAGCGCCTGGTAGCGCTCGTCGTCCGGGTGGGCGATGAGGGCGACGACGCTGGCGATCAGCTCGGGCCGCGTGGTCTCGACGTGGGCCGGGGTCGCCGTCGGCGAGGTGGAAGGCGACGCGGTGGTAGGCGCCGGCGTACTCGCGTGCCTCGAGCTCGGCCTGGGCGACGGCGGTCTGGAACGTGACGTCCCAGAGGGTGGGCGCCTCCTGCAGGTAGGCCTCGCCGCGGGCGAAGTTGCGCAGGAACGCGGTCTGGCTGACCTTCTGGGCGTCCTTGGCCGATGGTCGTGTAGTGCGGCCCCAGTCGACCGAGAGCCCGAGCGTGCGCCACAGCGCCTCGAACTTCTGCTCGTCCTCGAGCACGAGCTGCTCGCAGAGCGCGATGAAGTTGGGCCGGCTGATCGGCACCTGCTTCTTGGGGTCCGGCTTCTCCGGCGGGGTGAAGTCGGCGTCGTACGGCAGCGACGGGTCGCACCGGACGCCGTAGTAGTTCTGGACGCGGCGCTCGGTCGGCAGCCCGTTGTCGTCCCAGCCCATCGGGTAGAAGACGGCCTTGCCGCGCATCCGCTGGAACCGCGCCACCAGGTCGGTGTGGGTGTAGGAGAAGACGTGGCCCACGTGCAGGCTGCCGCTGACGGTCGGCGGCGGGGTGTCGATCGAGTAGACGTTCTCGCGCGGCTGGGTGCGGTCGAAGGCGTAGGTGTCCTCGGCCTTCCACCGCGCCGACCACTTCTCCTCGAGGCCCTCGAGGGCAGGCTTGTCGGGTACGACGACGGCACGCGGCGGCGTGCTCGTCGTCGGTTCCCTGGGGCGCCTGGCCCTCGATGATCTCGGTCATGCCCGAAATCCTAGGGCGGATCGCGCCGCGGTTTCGCATCGGTTACCGCGGCGCCGTGCCTCTCAGCCGGTGATCAACCCCTCGCCCGACCGCCGAGCACCCTCGCGAGCGTCTTCTCGTCGACCTCGCTGGGCCGCCAGTAGCCACCCAGGGTCGCGGACTCGAACTCGCCCGTGCAGCTGCTGTCGGTGAGGGTCAGCCTCTCGCCCGCGGCGTCGGTGAGGACCAGGAGCCGGGTCGGACCGGCGTCGGCGCACATGCCGTCGACGCTGGGCTCGGCGGTGAGCTCGCGGCCGATCGAGGCCCACAGGTCCGCGAGGTCGGTGGCGTCGAGCCGTCCGGAGTCCTCCTGGTACTCGCGGCCGCCCATCGGGTCGACGCCGTAGCAGACGACTCCCTCGGTCGGCACGAACTCGAGGTACTCCTTCTCGGTGGTGTCGGCGTCGGGCGCCAGCGAACGCAGCCCGCTGATCGGCTCCGGGCAGCCGCGCCGTCGAGGGTGCGGCGGGGAGCGCGTCGAGGGCGGCGTCCAGCACGTCCTCGACGCGGTGGCTGGTCCCGCCGATGGTGACCAGGCTGCACACGCGCGCTGTCGAGCCGACGACGACCGGGTCGCCCTCGGCGTAGCCCACGACGAGGGCCCACGGGTCGGGCATCACCGACAGGAGCGCGCACTCGTCGTCCAGGCTGTCGACGCCCGGCAGGCCGTCCAGCGCGACCAGCAGGTCGCCCACGCCGTCGGTGACCACGCCGGAGGGCAGCGTGGTGCTCAGCTGGCCGTTGAACGTGGCCGGGCAGAGCCGGGCCCAGGCGGCGCCGTCGGGCAGCCCGTCGACGTCGGTGCTCGTCTGCCCGTCGAACGGCTCGGCAGGGCACGGCGCCGGCTCGACGGCGGGAGGCTCGGTGGCGCCGCCGGTCGGCGACGCCGGTCGGGGTGCCCTGGGGGTCGTCGCCGCCGCCCGTCGCGAGCGGCACGGCCGACCCCGACCCCGACGACGGCGAGCACCGCCGCGGCCAGCACGAGCCGGTTGCGGCGGGTGACGGCGCGGGCGCGGGCGGTCACGGCGCTGGTGCGCTCGCCGGGGGTCAGCCGCGGCTGGTCGGGGGCGGCGCTGTCGAGCAGGTCCTTGATGTCGTCGTCGTTCATGAGTCGTCTCCGGCAAGTCGGTCGGTGAGTGCGGGGGAGGAGCGCAGGGCGCGCGATCGGCGCGGGACGCCTGGCTCTTGACGGTGCCGACGCTGATGCCCAGCGCGTCGGCCGTCTGCTGCTCGGTGAGGTCGTCGAAGTAGCGCAGCACCAGCACCGCGCGCTGGCCCCGCGGGAGTCCGGCGAGCGCGGTGAGCACGTCGCGGCGCACGTCGACGCGCGCGGCCTCGTCGCCGGCTCCCGGGCTGGTCGGGCAGCTCGTCGGTCGGCGCCTCGCCGTTCCAGCGTCGCCGCCACCAGTCGGTGTACGTCGTCACCAGCGCCCGGCGCACGTAGGCCTCGGCCGTCTCGGTGGCGGTCGATGCGCGTCCCACCGGCGCCAGGTCTTCACCAGCGCGGTCTGCAGCAGGTCCTCGGCCTTCTGGGCGTCGCCGGTCAGCAGGAACGCGCTGCGCCACAGCGCGCGTCGACCGCGCCGCGACGAAGTCGTCGAACGTCACGCCGGCCCGTGCTCCCGGTCGCTGGTCCGGTGGCGGCGCCGGTGTCACTCATGGTCGTCTCCATGTCTCACCCCTTCACTCCGCCACGACGAGGCGGGGAGGGGCGAGGGTTGTCAGCGGCTCGTCACCAGACCAGGACGGGCTTGACGACCTCCCGGCCAGCACGTCGCTGATGGCGGAGTTGATCTGGGTGAAGGGGTAGGTCGTGACCAGGTCGTCGACGTCGAACCGGCCCGTCGGCGCGCATCTCGAGCAGCCGCGGGATCATCGTCTGCGGGTCGGACTCGCCCTCGATCGAGGAGCGGATGACCTTGCCGTTCTGCAGCAGGTCGATCGCGTCGATGGCGTACTCCTCGGCGCCGAGCCCGAGCGCGACCAGCGTGCCGCGGTTCCGCAGCGACAGCTGGGCCTGCTTGACGACGGCGGAGACGGCGGTGGTGTCGATGGCGTACGACGCCCCGCCGCCGGTCAGCTCCTTGACCCGGTCGGGCACCGACTGCTCGCCGAGGTAGCCCGGGTTGACGCGCGTCGCGCCGTACCGCTCGGCGACCTCGAGGCGGCGAGTCCATCAGGTCGACGGCGACGACGGTCGGTCGACGCCGACGGCCTGCGCGGCCGCGATCGCGGCCAGGCCGACGGCGCCGACGCCGAAGACGACGATGCTGTCGTCGGGGCTCGGGTCGAAGACGTTGAGCACGGTGCCGGCGCCGGTCTGGAAGCCGCAGCCGTAGGGCGCCAGCAGGGTGAGGTCGAGCGACTTGTCGACGACGACGCAGTTGTCGGCGTAGGCGATGGCGTGCTGGGCGAAGCTCGACTGGCCGAAGAACGAGCCGAAGACCGGGACGCCGTCGCGGTGGTGCGTGGTCGAGCCGTCCATCCGGAAGCCCATGTAGTTGAGCATCAGCGAGTTGTCGCAGTAGCCGACCGCGCCCTCCTGGCACGGCCCGCACGCGCGGCACGAGCGGAAGCTGAGCAGCACGTGGTCGCCGACCTCGATGCCGGTGACGTCGGCGCCGACCTGCTCGACGACGCCGGCGCCCTCGTGGCCGAAGACCCGCGGGAAGAACTCGGCGGGCAGGGTGTCGCGCAGCGAGAGGTCGGTGTGGCACAGGCCGGTGGCGACCATCCGCACCAGCACCTCGTCGGCGCGGGGCTCGTCGAGCTCGACCTCCTCGAAGACGAACTCCTCGCCCTGCTCGTTGACGACCGCCGCCGTGGTCCTCATGCCTGCTCGCCTCACTCACGCTCGAGCCAGAAGTAGTAGAGCTCGGAGACGCCGAAGGCCGACTCCAGCTTGCCGTTCATGATGCCCATCAACGTGTCGTCGTCCACCGCCTTGAAGTGGTCGACGACCGGCATCTTGTCGTAGACCATCGTCGCCGTCGTCTCGCCGCGGAACCCGACGGGCCACAGCGACGCCTCGCCTCCGCCGCCGGCCTTCAGGTTGCTGTAGAGCTCGCCGTCCTCGCCCCGGCACATCAGCGGCTTGGCGTCGAGCGGGGCGTCGAAGCGCTTGCCGTGCCACCGCACCTGCTCGAGCACCGCGCTCGCGAGGTGGCCGGTGGCGAAGTCGCCGCCGCGCCAGCTGCCGAGGACCTCCTCGACGCCCACCGTCGCGCAGGTCGGCCCACAGCGCGTCGAGGTCGTCGGTGGCGGCCTGCTCGGCGTCGCGGAGCGCGTCGAAGCGCTGCCTCGCGGACGGGGTCTCGTCGGTCATGGGGAGAACCTAGAACCTGTTCTCAGGCCGCGGAAGCAGTGTCCGTGCCGAGTCTCCCTAGACTCGACGAGCGATGACTGAGATGGACGAGGGACCCCGCCTGGCCGAGACGTTCGACGAGGTCGAGGACGCGCTGCTGTCGCGCTGGCCCGAGACGAAGCTCGAGCCGTCGCTCGACCGGATCCGCGCGTTCGTCGAGCTGCTCGGCGACCCGCAGAGGGCGTACCGCTCGATCCACCTCACCGGCACCAACGGCAAGACGTCGACGTCGCGGATGATCGACACCCTGCTGCGGGCGCTCGACCTGCGCACCGGGCCGCTTCACCTCGCCGCACGTCGAGCGGATGAGCGAGCGCATCAGCATCGACGGCGAGCCGCTCGACGACGAGGCGTTCGTGCGCGCGTTCAACGACGTCGCGCCCTACATCGCACCTGGTCGACGCCGACCAGCCGCACCCGCTGAGCTTCTTCGAGACCGTGGTCGGCATGGCCTACGCCGCCTTCGCCGACGCGCCGGTCGACGTCGCCGTCGTCGAGGTCGGCATGGGCGGGTCGTGGGACGCCACCAACGTCATCGACGCCGACGTCGCGGTGCTGCTGCCGATCGCCGTCGACCACGCAGCTACCTCGGTGACTCGCCGCTGGCGATCGCGCGCGAGAAGGTCGGCATCATCAAGCCGGGCGCCGTGGTCGTCGTCGCCGAGCAGCAGCCCGACGTCGCCGCGCTCGTCGCGCGAGCGCGCGGCCGAGGTCGGCGCGAGCGTCGTCGCCGAGGGCGTCGACTTCGGCGTCGTCACCCGCGCCGCCGGCCGTCGGCGGCCAGGTCGTCTACGCTGCGCTCGGTCCGCGCCACCTACGACGACGTGTTCATCCCGCTCTTCGGCGCCCACCAGGCGCAGAACGCCGCTGTCGCCCTGGCCGCCGTCGAGGCGTTCCTCGGGTCGGCCCTCGACGACGACGTCGTGCGCGAGGCCTTCGCCGAGGTCACCTCGCCCGGTCGGCTCGAGGTCGTGCGCCGCAGCCCGACGATCGTGCTCGACGCCGCCCACAACCCGCACGGGGCCGAGGCGACGGCCGCCGCGCTCGAGGACTCCTTCCAGTTCGCGCCCCTCATCGGCGTCATCGGCGTGATGGGCGACAAGGACGCCGAGGGCCTGCTGGCGGCGTTCGAGCCGCACCTCGCGCACGTCGTCTGCACCCAGAACTCCACCGCCCGCGCGATGCCGGCCGCCGAGCTGGCCCGGGTCGCGGTCGAGGTCTTCGGCGAGGACCGCGTCAGCATCGAGCCGCGCCTCGACCACGCGATCGAGCAGGCCGCCGCCCTCGCCGAGGCCGGCGAGGCCGTCGAGCTCGATGGGCTCGGGCGCCGTGCTCGTCACCGGCTCGGTCGTCACCGTCGGCGAGGCCCGCTCGCTGCTGGTCCGGAACGCGGTCATGAGCGACCGCGACCGCTCGCCCGCGGCGCGCGCATGTGCGCCGCCATCCTCGCGCTCGAGGGCGATCGTCCTCGCGCTCTCGACGCCGGTGATGATCGCCATCTCCGACGTCAGCGCCGCCGCGGCGCTCCCGGTCGGGCTCGGCCTCGCCCTCGCCGCGTGCTCGCCGCCGGGATGCTGCGCACCGAGCGCGGCTACGCGCTCGGCTAGCTGGTCCAGGGCGCCGCGATCGCGCTGGGGTTCCTGGTCACCACGATGTTCTTCCTGGGCGCGGTGTTCGGGCTGCTGTGGGTGCACCGCCGACCGGCTCGGCCGCAAGATCGAGCCCGAGCGGGCAGCCGCCTTCGCGCGCTTCGACTCCAACGCCGACGCAGGCCGGGTGACCGCGTACGACCGCGACCGAGCCGCGTCTGCCAGCGCAGCGACCGTCTCGAGACCCCCGAGCCGCAACGCCTCGCCCGCCGACGCTCGGCGGCAGGTCGCGCCAGCGACCGTCGCCAACGGTGGTCGAGGAGGTCGCGCTAGCGACGCGTCTCGAAACCCCCGCAGCCGAACGCTTCCCTCGCCGACGGTGGTCGAGGAGGTCGCGCTAGCGACCGTCTCGAAACCGCCGAGCCGGAGCGCCTCCCTCGCCGAACGCTCAGAGCCGGAACAACGCCGCCGGTCACCAGGTACGCCGCCGAGACGGCGTCCGGGTCGTGCAGGCGCAGACCCTGCCGGGTCGTCAGGCCCGTCGGTGCCCGCCGAGGGCCGCCCGCGCGCTGGCACGCATCGCCTCACCCGGGTCGGGCGCGGCGAGGTCGTCGCAGAGCCGGCCGATGACCACCCGGGTGTCGTGCTCGTCGAGGCCGCCGAGGACGAGCCCGTTGTGCAGCACCAGCGCCGCCTCGGTGAACGCCTCCCGCGCCATCTCACGGTCGACGTTCGGGCGGCTGTCGGCCAGCCGCTCGGCGGTGTCGAGGAACGGCTGGAACATCGGGTCGACCTGGTCGCGCGGCACCGCCCGAGCGTGGCGGTCGCGGGGCGGCCGGGCATCGGGGTTTCGCCCTCACCCCGCGCGGAGGCCGCGGTCCAGCGCGGCGAGGGCAGCGTCGAGCTCGGCGTCGGTGACGCCGCCGAAGCCGACGACGAGGCCGGTGAGCCGGTCGGTGCGGGTGTAGTCGCTGAGCAGCGGGACGTCGAACCCGGCCTCGCGCGCCGCCGCGTGGGCGGCGAGGGCGCGGGCGCGGGGGAGCAGCCAGGTCGAGTACATGCCGGCGCTGGGCCCGGCCGGCTCGGCGTGCGGTGACAGCACGGCGGCCACGCGCGGGGCGCGCTCGGCGTACACCCGGCGCGCGGAGCGGACGACCTTGTCGACGTACCCGTCGCGCAGCAGCGCGAGGAACGCCCGCTGCACCGGCCACGACGACGCCGTCGTGCCGCACCTCGCGGAGCCGGCAGACGGCGTCGAGCAGGTCGGGCGGCGGCACCAGCCAGCCCAGCCGCAGGCTCGGCGCGACCGACTTGGACGCCGTCCCGAGGTAGGCGACGCGGTCGCGGTCGAGCGAGGCGAGCGCCGGCACCGGCGCGACGTCGTAGCGGAACTCGGAGTCGTAGTCGTCCTCGACCACCACGCTCCCGGCGCGTCCGGGCGGCGGCGAGCAGCCCGAGCCGCTCGGCCGCCGGCATCACGCGGCCGAGCGGGTGCTGGTGGGCCGGGGTGACGTACGCCGCGACGAGCCCGGAGAGGTCGGTCGTCCGGGTGCGCGGCCGGGCACGTCGACGACCGGGCGCCGGCACGCCTCGCACCGTCGCGACGGCGGCGCGGTAGCCCGGGTCCTCGACGCGCGACCGGCCCGTCGGGCAGGGCGTCGAGCAGGTGGCGCAGGCCGTCGGTCGTGCCGGTGGTGACCAGCACCTCGTCGGGGTCGCAGCGGACGCCGCGCGTGCGGCCCAGCCGCTCGGCGAGCGCCGCCCGCAGCTCGGGCAGCCCGCGCGGGTCGTCGTACCCGCGCGGCGGCGTCGCGGCCGAGACCTCGCGCCAGGCGCGGCGCCACCCGGCGGCGTGGCGGGGGTCGATCCACGGCGTCCCGGTGTCGAGGCGGACCAGGGCCGGCGCGGCGGTGCCGCACGGGCCGGCCGGGGACGGGGCGCGGCGGCGCCGCCGGAGGCGACGAAGGTGCCGGAGCCGCGCCGGGCCTCGAGCCAGCCCTCGGCCACCAGCTGCTCGTAGGCCTGCTCGGTCACCGACCGCGCGACGCCGAGGTCGGCGGCCAGCGCGCGCGAGCTCGGCAGCCGGTCGCCGCGCCGCGAGGGTGCCGTCGAGCACGAGCGTCGCGCACCTGGCCGGCGAGCTGCACGGGCAGCGGGTCGCGCGTCGTGCGGTCGAGGCGGAGCGGCAGGGTGGCCATGAGTGTCCTGTCGAAGTGGTCGAGAAGTGGACCGTGTGCGCAGGCCACTTCTCCGGCACCCTAGAGCCATGAGCACCGCCCTGTCGCCCACCCCTCGCACCACCGTCAAGCGCGGCGGCAACCGCGCGCAGTCCGAGCGCGAGCCGCTGCACGCCCTGCTGGCCGACGCCCTGATCGCCCACGTCGGCGTCGACGTCGGCGACCACCCCGTCGTCCTGCCGGTCGCCTTCGCCGTCGACCTCGACGGTCCCGACGAGGGCGGCACCCTCTACATCCACGGCTCGGTCGCCGCGCGCTGGCTGACCGGTGCCGCGCGCCGCACGGTCTGCGTGACGGTCACCGAGCTCGACGGGCTGGTCGCCGCCCGCTCCGGCTTCCACCACTCGATGAACTACCGCTCGGCCGTCGTGATCGGCGAGGCCCGCATCGTCGACCGACCCCGAGGAGAAGGCGCACGCCCTCACCCTCACCGTCGACCACATGGTCCCCGGCCGCTCCGCGACGCTGCGCCCCCACACCCGCAAGGAGCTCGCGGCGACCTCGGTGCTCGCCGTCCCGCTGCACGAGGCGTCGATGAAGATGCGCGGCGAGGGTCCGGTCGACGACCCCGACGACGTCGAGGCCGGCGTCTGGGGCGGCGTGATCCCGCTCCGCCGCGTCGCCGGGGCGCCGGTGTCGGGCGACGACTCGCACGACGACGTCCCCGCGGACGTCGTGGCCCGGGCGGCCCAGCTCGGCTGAGCGCCAGTAAGGTGCGCGGCATGACGCAGCGCACCCTGGTCCTCCTCAAGCCCGACACCGTCCGCCGCGGCCTGGTGGGGCAGGTGCTGTCGCGGTTCGAGGCCAAGGGCCTGACGATCGTGGCGATGGAGCACCGCACCATCGACGGCGACCTGGCCGACCAGCACTACGCCGAGCACGTCGAGCGCGACTTCTACCCGCCGCTGCGCGAGTTCGCGACCAGCGGCCCGCTGGTCGCGCTGGTGCTCGAGGGCGACGAGGCGATCGACGTCGTCCGCGCGATCAACGGCGCCACCGACGGTCGCAAGGCCGCCCCCGGCACGATCCGCGGCGACCTGTCGCTGACCAACCGCGAGAACCTCGTGCACGCCTCCGACTCGCCCGAGTCGGCCGCGCGCGAGATCGCGCTCTGGTTCCCGCGCTCTGACCCCACCCCGCGACCCGATCCGTCCCAGCTGAGGGCCGGAGGGTTTCCGCCAGCGGCCGGGGAACGGTCCCTGCCATGAGCGAGCCTCTCGGACCCTCATCGGCCCTGACCCGTTCTGCGGCGGCGGTCAACCGCCGTCACCCCGACGTCGACCTGGTCGTGCTGCCGCCGGAGCCGACGCCTCGCGCCTGCGGTCGCCCGCGGCCGACCGACGACCAGGTCGCGCCGTCGACACTTCAGCGACGTCGCACGCGTGGCCGCCCCGCCACCCGCTCTGGACGGCGATCGGTCCCCGACAGTCCGACGCCGAGCCCG
The DNA here is from genome assembly GCA_963830575.1 of uncultured Actinomycetota bacterium. Lineage (GTDB taxonomy): Bacteria > Actinomycetota > Actinomycetes > Propionibacteriales > Nocardioidaceae > Nocardioides. The sequence continues at coordinate 60,934 of CAWHNR010000004.1, read as the reverse complement.
TCGTCCGCTGGTCCTACGCCGCCGACCCCGGTCGTGGTGCGCGCCGTGGCGCGGGTCGGTCGAGCCGCGCGGCGACGGCTTCGCGGCGCTGGTCGCGCCTGCGCCACGAGCTCGAGAGCCGCCGGCTGGCGCGTGTGGCGCCCGGCCGGGCGCCGTCGAGCGGGTGCTCGCCGAGCGCTCGACGAGCTCGACGCTCGCGGCGTCCTACGCCGAGGGGTCGGGTGCGCTCCTGCTGGTCGTCACCTCGCCGTCGCTCCCGGTGGTCGCCCGGGCACGGCCCGCCAGCTCGTGCGGGGCGGTGGTCGCTGATGGAGGTCGTGCCGGTCGTCGGTGGGCGAGGCCGCCCGGGCCTGGGACGAGCAGCACCTCGACCTGCAGCGCGGCGGCCGGCCAGGTCGGCGGCGCCGGGCACGCGGGGCTTCACCACCGCCGTCGCGGGCACCGCCGCCCGCTTCGTCACCGCCTGGGAGCGCCACGTGCGCGCGCTCGGCGACACCAGCGAGGGCAGCGCCGACGGGCTGCGGCAGGCTGATCACCGACTTCCTGGCCACCGACGACGCCCGGCCTCGACTTCGTCCTGCTCGGCTCCGCCACGGTCGAGGAGCGCTGAGCCGTGCCGTCGCGGCTCCCGACGCCGCCCGCGCGAGCGTCCCGAGCCTCACCGTCGACCCGGCGGCGATCCGCGCCTGCGGCAGCCAGCTGCTCGCCGCCTCGGCCCAGGTCGACGACCTCGGCACGTTCGTCGGCCGGCAACGGCGCGGGTCGGCGACTGGCACGGGGCCGGCCTCGGTCGGCCTACCACGACGCGATCGCCCCGACCGGCCGCCAGGCCGACGCGATGTCGCTGGCCCTGCGCGGCGTGGCCCAGCGCGTCGCGACCAGCACGCCGACGAGATGACCGACCTGCGCGACCGGCGCGCGTCGACCTCGTCGACCGGCGGAGCACCTGAGCAGCAGGTCGCCTACCTCGAGAGCCAGGCGACCGGCGAGCTCGACGCCCGAGGAGCTCGCCGACCTGCAGGACGACTGCCGCGGCGTGCAGGGCGAGGTCGACGCGCTCGACGCCGACGTGACCGCCTGGGCGACCGCCATCGCGACCGAGGAGGGGGCGATGAACGACGCCGTTCACGCGGGTGCCTCGACCTCGCCGCCGTCGACCGCCTCTACGGCGGCGTCGCCGACCCGGCCGACGCGGCGCTGGCGACCAAGCCGCCCGCCGGCGCCTCGCCGGCGCGAGGTCAACGCCTGGTGGGACGGCGCTGACCCCCGCCCAGCAGCAGGCGATCATCGCGGCGGCCCCGGGCTCGATCGGCAACCTCGACGGCATCCCGGCGCGGCGCCCGCGACGACGGCCAACACCGTCGCCCTCGACCGCGACCTCGCCGACTGGCAGCAACGCCGACGAGCCAGGGCGTGATCACCGACGACGAGCGCCAGCTGGCTCGCCAACGCCGAGGCCGCGCAGGACGCGCGCGAGGAGATCGAGGGCCGCGTCGACCCGGTGACCGGCCTGCCGATCGAGACCCAGATCTACCTCTACGACCCGGCCGCCTTCGACGGCGACGGGGCCATCGCGATCTCGGCCGGCAACCTCGACACCGCCGACAACGTCGCCGTGCTGACGCCCGGGCTTCGGCACCGACGGCAGAGTCGGCGCCCTACCAGGCCGACCGCGCCGCCACCGTCTACGAGTCCAGCCGGTTCCTCGACCCGGACGCGACCAACGCCACCCTGTTCTGGATCGGCTACGACGCCCCCGACAACCTCCCGTGGACCGGCGAGGGCTGGGACGGCGCCGGCGTGGCCACCGAGGGCGCGGCCGAGGACGGGCGGCGCCCGGCTCGCCGACCTGGTCGACGGGCTGCGGGCCTCCCGCGACGGCGACGCCGCGCACCTCACCGCGATCGGCCACTCCTACGGCTCGACCACGACCGGGCACGCGGCGCACGACCACGGTCTCGACGTCGACGACCTCGTGTTCGTGGGCAGCCCCGGGGTCGGCGGCGACACCGACGACGCCGGCGACACCGGGGTCGACCCCGACCACGTCTGGGCCGGCGCCAACAGCCGCGACCCGGTCACCTACCTGGCCAACCACGGCTGGGTCCACGGCGAGACGCTCGTTCGGCGCCGGGCTCGGCGACGACCCCGCCGAGGACGACTTCGGGGCCATCCGGTTCCAGGCCGAGGACGTCGCGCGGCCCGGCTACCCCGACTTCGGCCAGCACTCGCTCTACTTCGAGCACGACACCGAGTCGCTGCACAACATCAGCGAGATCGTCAACGGCGACTACGACGGCGTCCTGACGCGCCGAGCACAACTACGACCCCTGGTACGCCGGCGTGCAGGACCCCGAGCTCGACCGCGACCCGACCACGCCAGCCACCCGGTGAGGCGCTGGTCGCCCTGCTGCTGGTGGTCGGGCTCGGTCGGGTTGACTGGCTGCATGGACGACGGCGAGCAGGACCACCGCGCGCGGCTCGAGTCCGACCGTGCCGAGGCCGGCGAGCTGGTGCGCAGCCTCGTTCCGCGGCTGGCCGCCGACCTCGGGGCAGCGTGCGGATCGCGCGGGGCAGCTTCCAGGGCTGCCGGGAGCGCACGCTTCGAGGGCGTCGCCGCGGTCGAGTACGTCGTCACCGCCCGCGTCGACGCCGGCCGAGTGGCCCGGACGACCTGCTCGGCCCGGTGCCGGACGCCCTCGCCGCGGCCAGCGATACCGAGGAGGACGTCGTGACCTCCGACGTACCGGGTGGACGTCGGGTGTCGGGTGTCAGCGGCGCGCTCACGGTCTCGGTCACCACCCGCCCGGACGCCGGTCGGTTCGTGATCGTCTCCGTGGTCGGCGGCTGCCAGGACATCCCGTCCGACGAGCAGGACGACTGGCCGAACCGGGACTTCGACGACCTGACCTGACCACCCGGCCACGTCGGCTGAGGTGCGAGCGCAGCGAGCCTCGAAGCCACGGGGCGAGACGTCGGCTGAGGTGCGAGCGCAGCGAGCCTCGAAGCCACGGGGCTGGACGTCGGGTCGGGGCGGTCCTCGGCTGCGGTGGCTCGAGGCTCGTCGCCGGGGCTCCTCGCACCTCAGCCGGCGTCTGGTCGCGACACACCCCACGCGCCTCCGCCGTCACACCCGTCCCACTGCTTACGCTCGCTACTCGGGTACGGCGTCTCGTGCGCGCGACGTACCTCGTCTTCCCCGTCTTCCCCGACCCTGCGCACGACAGTGAGGCGCGCGCGCATGGCGAACAGCATCATCGGTCGTGACATGGCCGTCGATCTCGGCACCGCCAACACGCTGGTCTACGTCCGGCGCAAGGGCGTGGTGCTCGACGAGCCCAGCGTCGTCGCGATCAACGACACCACCGGCGAGGTGCTCGCCGTCGGCCACGACGCCAAGCGGATGATCGGGCGCACCCCCGACAACATCACCGCGCTGCGCCCGCTCAAGGACGGCGTCATCGCCGACTTCGAGGCGACCGAGCAGATGCTGCGCTGGTTCATCCAGCAGGTGCACCGCCGCCGCTACTTCGCCAAGCCCCGGATGGTCATCTGCGTGCCGAGCGGCATCACCGCCGTCGAGCAGCGCGCGGTCAAGGAGGCCGGCTACCAGGCCGGCGCCCGCCGGGTCTACATCATCGAGGAGCCGATGGCCGCCGCGATCGGCGCCGGGCTGCCCGTGCACCAGCCGACCGGCAACATGGTCGTCGACGTCGGCGGCGGCACCACCGAGGTCGCCGTCATCTCCCTCGGCGGCATCGTCACCAGCCTCAGCATCCGCACCGCCGGCGACGAGCTCGACGCCGCGATCGTGAGCTGGATGAAGAAGGAGCACTCCCTGATGCTCGGGGAGCGCACCGCCGAGGAGGTCAAGATGACCCTCGGCTCGGCCTTCCCCTCGACTGAACGAGCGCGCCCGCCGAGGTCCGCGGCCGCGACCTGGTCAGCGGGCTGCCGCGCACCGTCGAGGTCACCCCGGCCCAGATCCGCCAGGCCATCGAGGAGCCGCTGCACGCGATCGTCGACGCCGTCCGCGTCACCCTCGACCAGACCCCGCCCGAGCTCGCCGGCGACATCATGGACCGCGGCATCGTGCTCACCGGCGGCGGCGCCCTGCTCCGCGGCCTCGACGAGCGGATCCGCCACGAGACCGGGCATGCCGGTCCACGTCGCCGAGAACCCCCTGGTCTCCGTCGCCCTGGGCGCCGGACGCTGCGTCGAGGAGTTCGAGGCGCTGCAGGCCGTGCTCGTCGCCGACCGCCGGCGGTACCGGTGACGACCGCGGTGCGCCGTTCGGCCAGCGCGGCTACGGCCGCGCGCCCGCGCGAGACCGAGCCCGGCCGTCCGCCGCGCGCCCTGGTCGTCGCGCTGCTGCTGGCCTGCGCCAGCCTGATGGTGCTCGACAGCAGCGACGACGGCGCCGCTCGACCCCGCCCGCCGCGCCGTCGGCGAGGCCGTCGGCCCGGCGCAGGCCGCGGCCGACGGCGCCGTGCGCCCGATCGTCGGGCTGCCCGGAGCGCTTCGAGAGCCAGGACGACCTGCGCGGCCGGCTCGCCGCCCTCGAGGCCGAGAACGCCGAGCTCCGCGCCCAGGTCCGCACCGCGCCGTACGACGCGCCAGCGGCTCGCCGAGCTCGAGGGGCTCACCGCCGCCGCCGCCGACCTCGGCCAGGCGCTCGTGCCGGCCCGGGTCATCGGCGTCGGGCCGTCGCAGTCGTTCTCCAGCACCGTCACCATCGACGCCGGCTCCGACGCCGGCATCACCCCCGACCTCACCGTCCTCAACAACGACGGCCTGGTCGGCCGGGTCCTGCGCGTCACCGCACCACCGCCACCGTGCTGCTCGATCGTCGACGCCGACTCCACCGTCGGCGGCCGGCTCGCGCGAGAGCATGGAGCTCGGCTTCCTCAAGGGCCGCGGCGTGCTGGGCGACGCCGGCCGCCTCGACCTCGAGCTGCGTCGACGAGACCGTCGTGCCGCGCAAGCACGACACCGTCGTCACCTGGGGCAGCCGCTCAACGGCGACAGCCCGTACGTCGCCGGGGTGCCGATCGGCCGAGGTCGTCTCGGTCTACTCCAGCCTCCGCGACACCTCGCCAGCGCGCGGTGATCGACCCCTACGTCGACTTCGCCTCCCTCGACGTCGTCGGGCGTCGTCGTGCCCTCCGGCACGCCAGCGACCGCGCCGTCGTCGAGGCCGACGGGAGCCTGCGATGAACCCCCTGCCACGCCGCCGCGCGCCCTGCGCCTCGCGCGTCGCCGTCGCTCGTCGCGCTGGTGCTGCAGACCACGCGTCTTCCCGCACCTCGCCTGGCGCGGCGTCGGCCCCGACCTCGTGCTGCTCGTCGTCGTCGCCGGCGGGCTGGCCCGCGGCGCCCACTTCGGCATGGTGCTCGGCTTCGGCGCCGGGCTGCTGCTCGACCTCGCCCCGCCCGCCGACCACGTCGCCGGGCGCTGGGCGCTCGCCCTGCTCGTCGTCGGGTACGTCGCGGGGCGGGTCCGCCAGGACGCCCCGGCCGGCGTCGGGCGGCGTCCCTCGCCGCGGTCGCGGCCTGCTCCTTCCTCGGCTCCTCGGTCTTCGCGCTCACCGGGCTGCTGCTCGCAGGACCCCGCCAGCGGCGTCCCCGACCTGCTCGAGGTCGTGCTGGTCGGCGTCGTCTGGGACCTCGCGCTCGCGGCGTTCGTCGCTGCCCGTCGTCGGCATGGACGCTGGCCCGCCTCGAGCCGGCGGAGCTCGCGCCCGATGACCGCGGCACCGGCGAGCCGGGGACCGACCGCGGCCGCAGCAGCGCGCTGCGCCTGGTCGTGATCCAGGCCCTGGTGTTCTCGCTGTTCGCGACGCTCTTCGTCCGGCTCTACTACCTCCAGGTCGTCAGCGGCGACGAGTACCAGGGCCGCGCCGCCGCCCAGTCGGTGCGCGAGATCGTCGTGCAGCCGACCCGCGGCCTGATCGTCGACGACCAGGGCCGCCCGCTCGTCGCCAACCGGCTGACCTGGGTCGTCTCGCTCGACCGCACCGTGCTCGGCAAGCTGCCCGCCGAGGCAGCGCAACGAGCCTGCTGCGCCGCGTCGGCCGGGTCGATCGACCGTGACCCCGAACCGCATCGAGAAGAAGCTGGTCACCTGCGGCGACGACGGCTGCCGAGCCCGGCGTGTGCTGGAACGGGTCGCCGTACCAGCCGGTGCCGGTCGCGCCAGGACCTCGGCCAGGACCGCGCCCAGCGGATGCGCGAGCAGCCCGAGGACTTCCCGGGCGTCGTCGTCGACCAGCAGAGCGTGCGCGCCTACCCGCAGCCCTTCGGCATCAACGCCGCCCACCTGCTCGGCTACCTCAGCCCGATCACCGAGGACGAGCTCGACACCGCCGAGGACGACGGCGACCAGCTCGGTCAACGGCGCCTCGGTCGTCGGTCGCGCCGGCATCGAGCAGGAGTACGACCAGTGGCTGCGCGGCATGCCCGGCTACCAGCAGGTCGCAGGTCGACTCGATGGGCCGCGTCATCGGCGACGACGGCACGGCGTCGAGGCCCAGCCCGGCGACACCCTCGTCACCTCGATCGACGCCAAGGTGCAGAGCGTCGTGGAGAAGCAGCTGCACGAGATGATCAGCACCGCCCGCGCCACCGTCGACCCGGTCACCGGCCGCACGTACGTCGCCGACTCCGGCGCCGCGGTCGTGCATGGAGGCCGACACCGGCCGCATCGTCGCGATGGCCAGCCAGCCGACGTACGACCCGTCGGTCTGGGTCGGCGGCATCACCAAGAAGCAGCTCGCCGGCGCTCTACTCCGAGAAGGCCGGCACGCCGCTGCTCAGCCGGGCCACCCAGGGCCAGTTCGCCCCCGGCTCGACGTGGAAGCCGTTCATGACCGCCGGTGCGCTGACCAACGGCTACTCCGACCGACACCCGGCTGCCGTGCTCCTCGTCGTTCCAGGTCGGCAACCGCGCCTTCAACAACTACGAGTCCGGCGGCCTACGGCAACATCTCCTTCGCCAAGGCCCTCGAGGTCTCCTGCAACACCTTCTTCTACCGCGTCGGCTTCGACTACTGGCAGCAGTACGGCTCCGACGCCGCCGACGTCGACGCCCGTGACCCGCTGGTCGAGGAGGCCGAGAAGTTCGGCTTCGGCAGCGAGACCGGCATCGACCTGCCCGGCGAGGCCTCGGGCCGGATCGCCGACCGGCACTGGAAGCGCGCCTACTACCGGTCGATGAAGGACTACTACTGCGGCATCGCCGACAAGCCGCAGGACGCCGACACCTCGCGACTTCGTCTACAAGTTCGCCCGCGAGTTCTGCGTCGAGGGCTACGAGTACAAGGTCACCGACGCGGTCAACTTCGCCATCGGCCAGGGCGACACCATCGTCACCCCGCTCCAGCTCGCCCGCGGCTACGCCGCCATCGCCAACGGCGGCACGCTCTACGCCCCGCGCGTCGCCCGCGCCGTGGTGGCCGCCGACGGCACCGTCATCCGGCGCATCCCGCCCGAGGTGACCGGTCACGTCGAACTGCCCGACCGACGTCGTCGGCTACATCGACGAGGCGCTCAAGGGCGTCACCCGCGAGGGCACGATGGCCTGGCGGATGGGCGGCTTCCCGCTCGACGAGGTCCCGATCCGCTCCAAGACCGGCTCGGCCGAGGTCTACGGCAAGCAGTCGACGTCGTGGGTCGCGTCCTACTCCGACGACTACGTCGTGGTGATGATGGTCAGCCAGGGCGGCACCGGCTCGGGCACCTCCGGCCCCGGCGTCCGCAAGATCTGGGAGGCGCTCTACGGCGATCAGCGGCGAGCAGGTCGTGCCCGACCGCTCCGCCATCCCCGGCACCGTGCTGCCCGAGCACCTGCCGTCTTCCGCGCCGACGGCACGATCCTGCCGCCCGCCTCGACCCCCGAGGAGGACTCGGAGGACCGTGCGCCCCGTACCCGGACTCGACACGGCTGCTGCTGCGGCGCCGTCGTCGCGCTCAGCGTCATCGGCTGCCTGCTGGTCTGGTCGGCGACCAGCCACCCGCGCCGACCTCACCGGCGGCGACCCGCGCGCCTACCTCGAGAAGCAGGTCGTCAACGTCGCGATCGGCCTCGGCCTGCTGGTCGTCGTGCTCGTCACCGACCACCGGTGGGTGCGCATCGTCGCGCCGCTGGTCTACCTCGCCTCGGTCGGCGGACTCGTGCTCGTGCTGACGATGGGCACCGTCGTCAACGGCTCGCGCTCGTGGCTGATGTTCGGCGGGCTCTCGATCCAGCCGTCGGAGTTCGCCAAGCTCGCCGTGGTGATCGGCATGGCCCTCGTGGTCGCCGAGCGCTCCGAGAGCCGGCGGCTGAGGGCGCCGGCGGCGTCGGCATCGTCGAGGTGCTGCTGATGCTGCTCATCGCCGGCGTGCCCGCCGCCCTGATCCTGCCCAGCCCGACCTCGGCACCATGCTCGTGCTCACCGCCACCGTCTTCGGCGTGCTCGCCGCCTCGGGGCGCCCGGCGCCGCTGGCTCGTGCTGCTCGGCCGGCGGGGGAGTCGGCAGCGGCCGTGGCCGCCGTGACCGGCGGGCCTGCTCGAGGAGTACCAGGTCGACCGGTTCCTCGCCTTCACCGACCCGACCCTCGACCCTCGCGGCGCCGGCTACAACGTCGAGCAGGCGCGCATCGCCGTCGGCAACGGCGGGTTCCTTCGGCACCGGCCTGTTCGACGGCTCGCAGACCCGCTCGGGCTTCGTGCCCGAGCAGCACACCGACTTCGTCTTCACCGTCGCCGGTGAGGAGCTCGGCCTCGTCGGCGTCCGCCCTCCTCATCGGCCTGCTGGCGCTGGTCATCTGGCGCGCCCTGCGCATCGCCGTCCGCACCGACGACGTGTTCGGCAGGGTCGCCGCCGCGGGCATCGCGTGCTGGTTCGGCTTCCAGACGTTCCAGAACGTCGGCATGTGCCTGGGCATCATGCCGGTCACCGGCGTGCCGCTGCCGTTCGTGTCGTACGGCGGCTCCTCGATGTTCGCCTCGATGCTCGCGGTCGGCCTGCTGCTCAACATCTCGCGCCGCGCGGCCGAGGCGCCGGCCGCCCGGATGCAGCCGACCGCCGCGGGTGCTGGTGCGGACCTGAGGCCCGAACCTGACCGGTCCGGTGCACAATGACGGGGTGCTGACGGTCCGGATCGTGCCGCGCGCGGGCGTCGCCCTGCGCGCCGCGGCCGCGACCGTCCTGGTGCTCGGCGTCCTGGCCGGCGGCCACCTGTGGGCGGGCGGCTCGCTGCCGTCGGCGCCGTGGCTGGCCCTGATGGCCGCCTCGGTGTTCGGCGCCGGCCTGCTGGTGCTGCGCGGCCGGGTCGCGCCGCGCGTCGCCGTGCCCGCTGCTGGTGGCCGTGCAGCTGCTGCTGCACGCCTGGCTCGCCGCCCTCACGCCTCGCCGTCGCCGGACACGGCGGGCACGTCGGCCACCTCGGCACACGCCGGCGCTGCTCGCCCGTCGATGCTCGCCGTGCACGTCGCCGGTGGGGCTGCTCACCGCCGCTGCTGTGGCGGCTGCGCGGCCCGGGCCGTCGACGTCGTCGTCACCTGGATCCGGCTGCTCCTTCCGCCTGTCTGCCCGCTCGTCGCCGCGGCTGCGCCGGTCCCCGCGCCGGCCGCCCTGGCTCGGCCGGTTCGTCGTGACCGCGGCCCCGAGGCGCGGCCCGCCCGCGCGCTGCGTCACCGCCTCGCACCCTGCCTGATCGTCGTCCCGTCGGTCGGGCCTCACGTCCCTGACCATCCAGACGACACAGAAGGATCCACCATGCCCACGTACCCGCACGCACACCTTGGCGCGCCTCGCCGCGCCCACCGCCGCCCTCGCCCTCGTCGCCCTGGCGACCGGCCCCGCCTCGGCCCACGTCACGACCACGCCGTCCGACGACCGCCGCCGGCGCCTACACCGTGCTGACCTTCTCGGTGCCGCACGGCTGCGAGGGCTCGCCCACCACCGAAGATCGTCATCTCGATCCCCGAGGGCATCAACGCGGTCACCCCGACCCGCAACCCGCTCTACGACGTCACCAAGCAGGCCGAGCAGCTCGAACCCGCCGGTCACCGACGCCCACGGCAACGAGCTCACCGAGCGCGTCGCCACGGTGACCTACACCGCGAAGACCCCGCTGCCCGACGGGTACCGCGACACCTTCGAGCTCTCGCTGCAGATCCCCGAGGACGCCGAGGGCGGCTCGACCCTGGCGTTCCCGACGATCCAGACCTGCGAGCAGGGCGAGACCGCCTGGACCCAGATCCCGGCCGACGGGCCAGTCCGAGGACGACCTCGAGTCGCCCGGCGCCCGTCGTTCGTCGTCACCGAGGCCGGCGAGGAGGGCACCACGACGCGGCAGCGCCGAGGAGACGGACGAGGCAGCCGAGGCGACGGCGGTCGAGACCCAGCCGGTCGACCGACGTCGGCCGCCGGTGAGCGACGACGACTCGGGCAACGGCCTCGCGATCGCCGGCCTGGTCGCCGGCGTCGCCGGGCTGCTCGTCGGCGGCGCGGCGCTGCGCCCGCGGTCGCACGACCGCCTGACGCGGCCTGACCGGTGCGTGAGCGGCGCGCCGGCGCTCCTGCTCGCCGTCCTCGCCAGCCAGCCGATCCTGGTGGTCGGTGGGACGGCGGCGCCGGCGTCCGCCCACGCGACCCTGGTCGCGCACCGACCCGGCCGAGGGGGCGGTGCTCGAGACCGACGCCCGACGTCGTCACCTTCACCTTCGACGAGCCGGTCTCGCTGACGGGCGAGGCCGTGCAGGTCTTCGACGCGGCCGGCGACCCGGTCGAGTCGGAGTCCACGGGCCGCGACACGGTGATCACCACCGACCTCCCCGACGCCCTCGACGACGGCACCTACGTCGTGGTGTGGCGCGCGATCTCGGCCGACGGCCACCCGGTCGCCGGGTCGCTGACCTTCTCGGTCGGGGCCCCGTCGCCGGTGGTCGCAGCCGCCCCGGGTCCCCGAGGCCGACGACGGCCGAGGTGCGACGGGTGCTCAGCGTCGCCCAGGGCGCTGGGCTACGTCGGGCTGCTGCTCGCGGCCGGGCTCGTGCTGTTCCTGGCCGTGGACGCTCGCGCGGCGTGCGCGTCGACGACGCCGTGCGCGAGCCGGCTGCTGCGGGTCGCCTGGTCGGCGACCGGCGTCGCGCTGCGTCGCGGGCCTGGCCGTCGATCCCGCTCACCGGCGCCTACCAGCAGGGGCTGGGGCTCGACGCAGCTCGGCGAGTCCGCGGCGGTCGACCTCGACCTGGTCGGCGACGACCTGCTCGTGCTGGTCCTGCAGGCTCGCCGGCCTGGTCGATCGCCCTGGTCACCGCTCGACCAGGTGCCGCGGGTCGCCGTCGCCCGGCAGCGGCCGCGGCGGCGGTCTCGCCCGGCGATCGTCGGCCACTCCCGCGCGATCGAGCCCGTGTGGCTGGTCGTCGACGACCGACGTGCGTGCACCTGCTGGCCGGCGCGACGTGGTTCGGCGGCCTGGTCGGGCTGGCGCTGGTGCTGCGCTCGCTGAGCGGCCGCGAGCGCGACGCCGCCCTGGTGCTGACGCCGGTTCTCGGTCGCTCGCCGCCGACCTCGCTCGGCGCTGCTCGCGGTCACCGGGTCGCCTGCATGGGCTGGCGGATCCTCGGCGGCTGGGGCCCGCTGGTCGACACCACCTACGGCCGGCTGCTGATGGTCAAGGTCGGCATCGCCGGCGCTCGTCGCGCTGGTCGCGGGCTGGAACCGGTTCCGGCTGCTCCCCACGGTCGACCGCGGGCGGGGCGTCGGGCACGGCGCGCGCCGGGCGGCTGCCCTGCGGGTCGGCCGGGTGGTGCGGGTCGAGGCCGGGCTGCTCGTCGTCCTGCTGGCGGTGACCGGGTTCCTGACCAACCAGTCCCCGCGCGAGACCGGCGCCGACGCGGGCGCCGGTCGCGCTCCGCGCGTCGAGACCGCGGTGCTCGGCACGACGGACGGCGACGACCTGAAGGTGCTCGCCACCATGGACCCGCTCGTGCCCGGACCGACCACGGTGACCGTGCAGGTGCAGGACCTCGCCGGCGAGCCGGTCGACGGGTTCGAGGCGCCGACGGTCTCGCTGAGGTCGGCGGCGGTGGACCTCGGGCCGCAGGCCGCCGTCCCGGTCGCGCGCCGGCACCTACGCCGTCGAGACCGTGATCCCCTCGGCCGGGACCTGGGAGGTCCAGGTCAGCCTGCGGACCTCCGAGTTCGACAACCCCGTCGCCACCGTGACGTTCGAGGTGGGGCGATGACGGCGCGGCTGCTGCCGCAGTGCGGCGACGGTGCTGGCCGCCTCGCTCGCGCTCGCGGGCTGCCAGGGCGGCGACGCCGACCCGTCCGCGGCCCCGACCCGGGCGCGCACCACCGACGGCGGCCGGATCGTCATCTCCCCGCCCGACGGGTCCCAGCCGCACACCCACACCACCCAGGTCGGCGACGGCACCACCGCCGACGCCGGCGGCTACTCGTTGACCGACCTGCGGTTCCCGGAGCGCGACGCGCACGCCGTCCGACCTGTCGTTCCGGATCCTCGACTCCCGCGGCGAGCCCGTCCTCGACTACCTCGAGGAGCAGACCAAGCTGCTGCACCTCTACGTCGTCTCGCGACGACTACGGCCAGTTCCGCCACCTCCACCCGGTGCTGGCCGACGACGGCACCTGGACCGCCCGCGTCGACCTCGCCGACCGCCGGCCGCTACCGCGTCGTCGCCGAGTTCGTCCCCGCCTCCGCAGCCCGACGGGTCGCACGTCGTCCTCGGCCGAGCGCGCGCGGTGGTCGGCGGCACCCCGCCCGAGACCCCGGCGGCGCCCGGCGCCACCGGCTCCGACGGGATGGTCACCGTCGCCGCGCCCGAGTCGCGTCGGCTCGGGCCGCGACATCGAGTTCGCCCTCACCGTCAGCGACGGCGACCGGGGCGTGCTCAACCTCGGCACCTACCTCGGCGCCTACGCCCACCTCACCGGCTTCGACGACGGCCACCGGTGCGTTCGTCCACGCCCACCCGCTCGGCGCGCCGGAGGTCACCGAGCGAGGGCAGCGAGCTCACGTTCCACACCACGGTCCAGCTCGCCGGCCGCTACCGCCTGTTCGTGCAGGTGCGGGTCGACGGGTTCGTGCACACGGTGCCGCTGACGCTCACGGTCACCTGACGCCCACGTCGGTCGAGACGGTCGTGACCGACCTCCTCAACCAGCGTGGGGCACCCAGCCCGCAGGCGGGTCCTCGCCGGTCCGCCCGTCGACGGCCTCACGGATCAGGTCGGCGTGGCCGGTGTGGCGGCCGTACTCCTCGACGAGGTCGAGGATCAGCCGCCGGACGCTGGCGTGGTTGCCCTCGCCGTCGTTTGCCGCGACCGGGGCACCCAGCCCGCCCGCGGCGACGGCCGCGTCGAACCTCGCCCGGCACCGCTCGACGGCGCCGTCGTACAGCGCGTACAGCTCGGCGGGGGAGTCGTCGGCTGCCGAGGTGAGCTCCCAGTCGTCGAACCCGTCCCAGTCGGGCGGCGCGATCGACCGCCACGGCTCGCCGACCTTGTCGCCGGTGAGCTTGTGCGTCGAGACGTAGTCCTCGCTGAGGGCCAGGTGCTTGAGCAGCCCGCCGATCGTCAGGCTCGACGCCCCGACCGAGACGTCCAGCCCGGCCGCGTCGAGACCGTCCGCCTTCCAGCGGAAGGTCGCGCGGAGGCGGTCGAGGGCGCCGAGCAGGTGCTCGAGCTCGGTGCCGGCGAGCGGGGGTTCCCACGGGGTGTCGGTCATGCCGAGGACGGTAGGGGTCTTTGCGGACGGTCGGGTTCCGGGTTCGGGCCCGTGGGGGTCGAGGTGGGGGTCGAGGAGCTCGCGCCCTTGGGGGTCGAGGAGCTCGCGCTAGCGAGCGTCACGAGACCACCCGCCGTCCGTGGGGGTCGAGGAGCTCGCGCCCGTGGGGGTCGAGGAGCTCGCGCTAGCGAGCGTCACGAGACCACCCGCCGTCCACGGCGCGGTGAGAGAAGCCATGGGACTTGCGAGGTCTCGAGACGGCCGTGACCGGCCTCCTCGACCACCACGGCGTGGGCCTCCTCGACCTCCACGGCGTGAGGCCTCCTCGACCTCCACGGCGCTACGGGTTGGCGGCGAGGAACAGGTACGCCGCGAGCAGGACCAGGTGGACGCCGCCGTTGAGCGGCTTCGCGCGCCCGGGGACGACGGTGAGGATCGAGACCACGACCGAGAGCGTGAGCAGCACGATCTGCATCGGCTCCAGGCCGAGCGCCAGCGGGCCGTCGAGCCAGATCGAGGCCACCGCGATGGCGGGGATGGTGAGGCCGATCGAGGCCATCGCCGAGCCGTAGGCGAGGTTGAGGCTCACCTGGGTGCGGTCGAGGAGTGCGGCGCGCGTGGCGGCGATCGACTCGGGCAGGAGCACGACGAGGGCGATCACCACGCCGACGAACGCGTGGGGGAACCCGACGGCGGCGACGGCGTCCTCGACGGCGGGGGAAGCGACCTTGGCGAGCCCGACGACGCCGACCAGCGCCGTGGCGAGCAGCCCCAGCGAGACCAGGGCGGCGCGGGACGTCGGCGGGTCGGCGTGACCGTCGCCGTCGTCGTCCGGACGGCCCTCGACCGGCAGGAAGAAGTCCCGGTACTCGCCCGGTCTGCGTGAGCACGAACATGCCGTAGAGCGCGATGGAGGCGACGGCCGCGAACGCCAGCTGGGACGCCGTGAACTCCGGCCCCGACCTGCCCTCGGTGAACCGGGGGAGCACCAGCGTCACGCCGGCGAGCGCGACGACGGTGGTCAGGGCGGAGCCGGTGCCCACGGGGTTGAAGTGGGCGAGCCGGTGCCGGAGGGCGCCGACCGCCAGGGCGAGGCCGACGATGCCGTTGAGGCAGATCATCACGGCGGCGAACACGGTGTCGCGGGCCAGCGTCGAGGTGTCGGACTTCTCGGGCCCGCCGCTGACCATCAGCGTCACGATCAGCGCCACCTCGATGACCGTGACGGCCACCGCGAGCACCAGCGAGCCGAACGGCTCGCCGACCCGGTGGGCCACCACCTCGGCGTGGTGCACCGCGGCCAGCACCGCGGCGGCCAGGGTGATGCCCACCACCAGCACGAGCACGGTCGGGAGGTCGCGGCCCCAGGCCGCGACGAGCACGACGAGGGCGGCGGGCGGGGCGAGCTTCGTCCAGTCCGTCACGGGACCACCCTAGGGAGTCACCGGGGGCCGACTACGATCGTTGCCGATGACAACCGACTCCCAGCCCCAGCAGACCGGCGAGTACACCCACAAGCAGGTCGTGACCATCCTGTCGGGCCTGATGATGGGCATGTTCCTCGGTGCCCTCGACCAGACCATCGTCAGCACGTCGATCCGCACCATCGCCGACGACCTGCAAGGGCTGTCGGTGCAGGCCTGGGTGACGACCGCCTACCTGATCACCGGCACCATCACGACGCCGATCTACGGCAAGCTCGGCGACCTCTACGGGCGCAAGAAGCTCTTCATGTTCGCGATCTCGGTGTTCATCCTCGGCTCGGCGCTCTGCTCGTTCGCGACGTCGATGACGCAGCTCGCGGCGTTCCGTGCCTTCCAGGGCCTCGGCGCGGGCGGCCTGTTCACGCTCGTGCTCGCGATCATCGGCGACATCGTCTCGCCGCGCGAGCGCGCCAAGTACACCGGCTACTTCATGGCGATGTTCGGGACGTCGAGCGTGCTCGGCCCGCTCGTCGGCGGCTTCTTCGCCGGCCGCGACGACCTGCTCGGCATCACCGGCTGGCGCTGGGTCTTCCTCGTCAACGTGCCGATCGGCCTCGCCGCGCTGGTGGTGGTCTTCCGCACCCTGCACGTGGCGGGCACCCCGCGCGAGCCCGGCAGCGTCCGGATCGACTGGTGGGGCGCGCTGGCCCTGGTCGTGATGCTCGTGCCGCTGCTGACCGTGGCCGAGCAGGGCCGCGAGTGGGGCTGGACCGACGGCCGCTCCGTGGCCTGCTACGTCGTCACGGCGCTGTCGGCCTCGTCGGCGTTCGTGCTGATCGAGCGCGCCATCGGCGACGCGGCCCTGATCCCGCCCAAGCTGTTCCGGATCCGTGCGGCCGCCGTGACCGTCGCCGCCAGCGTCGTCATCGGCGTCGCCATGTTCGGCGGGATCATGATCCTGCCGCTCTACATGCAGATCGTGCACGGCGCGACGCCGACCGAGTCCGGCTTCCTGATGCTGCCGATGGTCGCTCGGCATGATGATCGCCTCGATCGGGTCGGGTCGGATCATCAGCCGCACCGGCCAGGTGCGGATCTTCCCGATCATCGGCTCGGCGCTGCTGACGATCGCGCTGTTCCTGCTGTCCTTCAGCACCGCCGACACGCCCCTGGTGCTCATCAGCCTCGGCATGTTCCTGCTCGGCCTCGGGCTCGGTCAGTGCATGCAGCCGCTCCTGCTCACGATGCAGAGCGCGGTGCCGCCGTCCGACATCGGCGTCGCGACCAGCTCGGCCACGTTCTTCCGCCAGATCGGCGGCACCCTCGGCGTCGCCGTCCTGCTCTCGGTGCTCTTCGGCACCGTCGGCGGCAACATCGGCGACGCCTTCGAGCAGGCGGCACGCGAGCCCGAGGTCGCGGCCGCCCTCAACGACCCCGACTTCCAGGAGACGCTCGCGGGCGTCCAGGACGACTCCTCGGTCATCGAGACCCTCGACCCGGCCGTGGCCCACCCGATCAAGGTCGGCTTCGCCGAGTCGATGGACACCGTGTTCCTGCTCGGCGCCGGTGCCGGGCTGCTCGGCTTCCTCATCCTGCTGCTGATGCCGCCGGTCGAGCTGCGGGCCACCTCGGCCCGCGTGGCCGCGTCCGAGGCGGCCGCCGAGCCGCTCTGATCGCCGTCGCCCTGCGACGAATCGGAGCGGGGCTCGTGCGCTCGTAGACTCGACCGCATGTCCACGAGCGTCTTCCCCCGGCTCGAGCCCCGCCTGCCCTCGGTCTCGAAGCCGATCCAGTACGTCGGCGGTGAGCTGAACTCCACGGTCAAGGAGTGGGACTGCGCCCCGGAGGGCCCGACCGTCCGCTGGGCACTCATGTACCCCGACGCCTACGAGGTCGGCCTCCCCAACCAGGGGGTGCAGATCCTCTACGAGGTGCTCAACGAGCGCGACTGGATCGTCGCCGAGCGCACCTACGCCGTGTGGCCCGACATGGAGGCGGTGATGCGCGAGGGCGACGAGCAGGGACCCATCCCGCAGTTCACGGTCGACGCCCACCGCCCGGTCCGCGACTTCGACGTCTTCGGGCTCTCCTTCTCCACCGAGCTCGGCTACACCAACATGCTCAACGCGCTCGACCTGGCCGGCATCCCGCTGCACGCCGCCGACCGCACGGACGCCGACCCGGTCGTCCTCGCCGGCGGCCACGCCGCGTTCAACCCCGAGCCCATCGCCGACTTCATCGACGCCGCCGTCCTCGGTGACGGCGAGGAGGTCGTGCTCGCGATCTCCGAGGTCGTCCGCGAGTTCAAGACCGAGGGTGAGCCGGGCGGCCGCGACGAGCTGCTCCGCCGGCTCGCGGTCACCGGCAACATCTACGTCCCGAAGTTCTACGACGTGACCTACGGCGACGACGGCGCGGTCGCCACGGTGGTGCCCAACCGGCCCGGCGTCCCGCACCGCGTCACCAAGCACACGCTGATGGACCTCGACGCCTGGCCCTACCCGGCGAAGCCGCTCGTGCCGCTGGCCGAGACCGTGCACGAGCGCTTCAGCGTCGAGATCTTCCGGGGCTGCACCCGCGGCTGCCGGTTCTGCCAGGCCGGCATGATCACGCGGCCCGTCCGCGAGCGCTCGATCGAGACGATCGGCGCGATGGTCGAGAACGGCATCCGCAAGAGCGGCTTCGAGGAGGTCGGACTGCTCTCGCTCTCGAGCGCCGACCACACCGAGATCGGCGAGCTCGCCACCGACCTGGCCGACCGCTACGAGGGCAGCAACGTCTCGCTCTCGCTGCCCTCGACCCGTGTCGACGCCTTCAACATCACCCTCGCCAACGAGTTCTCCCGCAACGGACGCCGCTCCGGCCTCACGTTCGCCCCCGAGGGCGGCAGCGAGCGGATGCGCAAGGTGATCAACAAGATGGTCACCGAGGACGACCTGATCTCGACCGTCGCCGCGGCGTACTCCCACGGCTGGCGCCAGGTGAAGCTCTACTTCATGGTCGGCCTGCCGACCGAGGAGCTCGAGGACGTGCTGCAGGTCGCCGAGCTCGCCAAGCGCGTGATCGCCAAGGGACGCGAGGTCACCGGCCAGAACGACATCCGCTGCACGGTCTCCATCGGCGGCTTCGTGCCCAAGCCGCACACCCCGTTCCAGTGGGCGGCCCAGCTCGACGTCGAGACCACCGACGACCGGCTGCGCCAGCTGCGCGACGTCGTCCGCGCCGACAAGCGCTACGGCCGCGCGATCGGCTTCCGCTACCACGACGGCAAGCCCGGCATCATCGAGGGACTGCTCTCCCGCGGTGACCGTCGCGTCGGCCGCATCATCGAGGCCGTGTGGCGCGACGGCGGCCGGTTCGACGGCTGGAGCGAGCACTTCTCCTACGACCGCTGGATCGCCTCGGCCGAGTCCGCCCTCGCCGGCACCGGCGTCGACCTCGCCTGGTTCACCACCCGCGAGCGCGGCTACGACGAGGTGCTCCCCTGGGACCACCTCGACTCCGGCCTCGACAAGGACTGGCTCTGGGCCGACTGGGAGGACGCCCTCGCGGTCGCCGACGGCTCCTCCGACGTCGAGGTCGAGGACTGCCGCTGGACGCCCTGCTACGACTGCGGCGTCTGCCCCGAGATGGGCACCGAGATCCAGATCGGGCCCACCGGGCAGCGGCTGCTGCCGCTCAGCGTGGTCTAGGGTCCCGCTCGTGACCACCGACTGGCGCAGCGACCTCGTCGACACGATCCGTTCCCTCATCACCGAGGCCGAGCCCGACGTGGTCGAGGAGGCCAAGTGGCGCAAGGCCTCCAACCCCGACGGGGTGCCCACGTTCTCGTGCGACGGCCTGCTCTGCACGGTCGAGACCTACAAGGACAAGGTGAAGGTGACCTTCGCCCGCGGCGCCTCGCTCGAGGACCCGAGCGGCGTCTTCAACGCCAGCCTGGACGCCGGCACGCGACGGGCCGTCGACATCGGCGCGGACGACGTCCTCGACGAGAAGGCGTTCGTCGCGCTGGTGAGGGAAGCCGTCGCGTTCAACCGGGCCTGAGGCGCGGGTCACTCGACTGTCAGTGCCCCGCGTCTGACGGCTCGGTCACGCTCGACCGCGCGGGGGCGATGCTCGACTGACGGTCGAGGGGCCTGTGGAGGACGGCCGACGCATCGACGGAGTCGTGGCCAGACTGGCGGGGTGCGGGCTGCGGAGGCGTTGGGACGGCTGGGAGGCACCGCCACGCGCGCCGAGCTCCTGACGCTGACCAGCAGACGCGCTCTCCGGACGGCGCTCGCGAACGGCGACGTCCACCGGCACCAGCGCGGCACCTACGCGCTGGTGCCGCTCGCGGAGGAGCGACGCCGCGCTGCCGCGGTGTCGGCTGTCCTCTCCGGCCTGAGCGCTGCCCAGCACCACGGCTGGAAGGTGAAGTGGCCACCGGCGGCGACCTGGGTGACCGCTCCGCGCGGACGGAAGGTCCGCCCGGGTCGTGAGGGGTACGTGTACTCGTTCGCCGACCTCGGGGCCGGCGACGTCGTCGACGGCGTCACCAGCAAGCTCCGCACCGTGGTCGACTGCGCTCGGAGGCTCCCGTTCGACGAGGCACTGGCCGTCGCCGACTCCGCACTGCGAGCGGAGGACGTGACCAGGCGCGAGCTGCTCGCCGCCACCGCGTCGCTCAAGGGCACGGGCGCGGCCCAGGCCCGGCTCGTCGCGCTCCACGCCGACGGGCGAGCGGCCAACCCGTTCGAGTCGGTGCTCCGCGCGCTCGTGATCGAGTGCGGCCTGCTCGACTTCGTGCCGCAGCTCCTGGTCGTCGCGCGCGGTGTCGACTGGCACCCGGACCTGGTCGACGAGGCGCGCCGGATCATCATCGAGGCCGACTCCTACGGGTACCACGGCGACAGGATCGCGCACGCCAAGGACTGCGTGCGGCACACGGCGTTCGCGGTGGCCGGGTGGCGCGTCCTGCGGTTCGACTGGGACCAGGTGATGAGGTCGCCGTCCTACGTCCGGGCCGTGCTCACCGATCTCCACGCCAGGCTTGTCGCGGCGTGAACGCCAGGTCAGTCGAGCAGGGACGCCTCGAGCGGACCGGCAGGGTCGCTGACGTAGCAGACGAGCCGGTCGGACTCGTCGAGGTTGCTGGGGTCGTCGATGAGCAGCGCGTAGGTGAGGTCGCCGTCGTGGTCGCGGAGCCGCTCGACGTCCTGGGGCGGCATCTGGTCGGTGCAGAGGCGTTCCGCGTCGGCCAGGTCGGCCGGCTCCGCCCCGGCGGCGAAGGCCTCGCCGACCTGGGTCTCGAAGACGACCTGTGCCTCGTGGGGCTGGTCGCAGGAGGCGGCGCTGAGCGTGATGCCCCCGACGCCCTCGTCGATGTCGACGCACTGGCCCACCTGGACGGCGTCCGACTCGATCGACTCGGGCTTGGGGTCGTGCAGCGCGATGGCGAGGCAGACGCCGATCGCGGCGGCGACGGCCGCCCCCGCCCCGACCTTGAGCCCCGTCTCGAGGCCGCGGCGTCGAGGACGGGAGGGTCGGGGCGGAAGGGCGGTCAGGGCAGCTGCTTCTCGGTGAACGCCGTGCCGTCGGAGTTGGCGGCGTAGCAGAGGGCTGCGTCGCTGCTGGTCGGGTTGAGCCCGTCGGTGACGTACTGGTACTCGACGGCGTCACCGAGGGCCTCGACGTCGGCCGGGTCCATCAGCGAGGTGCAGATGAGGTAGGAGGCGCCGGCGTCGGTGAAGTCGTCGGGGTTGCTCGGCGCGACCTCGAGGTTCTCGACGTCGGCCACGGTGCCCGTCCAGGAGACCTCGGCGTCGTGCTTGCCGTCGCACTTCTCCTCGGTGAGGAGCACCGAGTCGCCGTCCTCGCTGGTGATGTCGGCGCAGTCGCCGACCTTGGCCTCGCCGACGTCGACCACCGAGTTGGCGAACACGACGAGCACGGCGACGAGCGCGCCGCCGGCGATGGTGGCGAGGAGACCGATGATCGTCGCCGAGATGGCCGCCCAGCGGCCCTTGCGCTTGCCGCCCTTGGTCCGGCTCAGGCCGACCAGGCCCAGGATGAAGCCGATCAGCGAGAGGCAGAAGGTGAGGCTGAGGATGAAGCCGATGATCGAGACCGCGTCGGTCTTCTTGGGGGCGTCGCCGCTGTAGCCCGGCTGGCCGTAGGGCGAGGAGCCGTAGCCGCCGCCGCTCGGGATCGGGGCACCGTAGGGCTGCTGGGGCTGACCGCCCGGCTGACCCTGCTGGTTGTACGGGTCGTAGGGGTTGCTCATGTCGGGTCCTTCTCGACTCAGTGCCCGGGAGGGCGGCGTGGTGGCCCACATACTGTCAGGCGAGCGGCCCGGATCGGTGCACTGACGCCCCGCGCGCGGCTTACCGTCCTGTGACGAGTGGGGGCGGCCTCGGGCAGGATTCCCCCGTGCGCCACCTCAGCGACGACGACCGCCGCGCCCGGCTGGCCCGGCGCCACGCCCTGGCGCCGGCCCACCGGGTCGCCTCGGCCGAGGCCGCCACGCGCGCGATGACGGTGCTGCACTCGACCGAGCCGGCCACGGTCCACCTCTCGTGCCGGGCCCGCGTCGACGGCCTGAGCACCGAGGACGTCGACCGCGCGCTCTACCGGGACCGCTCGGTGGTCAAGCAGCTGGCGATGCGTCGCACGCTCTTCGTCTTCCCGCGGGACCTGCTGCCGGCCGCGTGGGGCAGTGCCTCGGCGCGCGTCGCCGGCACCGAGCGGGCGCGTCTCGCCAAGGACTGCGTCGCCGCGGGGGTCCACGCCGACGGCAACCGGTGGCTCGACCTGGCCCGCGCCGAGGTGCTGGCGGTGCTCGCCGAGCACCCCGACGGGCTGCAGGCGGCCGAGATCCGCGCGCGCGTGCCGATGATCGACGTGAAGGAGACGGTCGGCGGCGCGGTCCTCAGCGCCACCCGGGTCCTGACCCACCTCGGCGCCACCGCCGACATCGTGCGCGCGGTCAACACCGGCCACTGGCGCGTGTCGCGGCCCCGGTGGGCGCTGATGGACGCCTGGCTCGCACCGGGCGACCCGGTCGGGCCGCCGCTCGAGGCGGCCGACGGGTGGGCCGAGCTGGTGCGCCGCTGGCTGACCACCTTCGGGCCGGGCACCGAGGCCGACGTCGTCTGGTGGCTCGGCGCGACCAAGGGCATCGTCCGTGCCGCCCTCGCGACCCTCGGGGCGGTCGAGGTCTCCCTCGACGGCGGCGGCACGGGCTGGGTGCTCCCGGACGACGTCGAGCCCGAGGCTCCTGTGGACCCCTGGGTGGCGCTGCTGCCGGTGCTGGATCCCACGGTGATGGGATGGAAGGAGCGCGACTGGTACCTCGGGCCGCACGCGCCGGCCCTGTTCGACTCCAACGGCAACGCCGGCACCACCGCCTGGGCCGACGGGCGCGTCGTCGGCACCTGGGTGCAGGACGACGCCGGCACGGTCGTCGTCCACCTCGTCGAGCCGCAGCCGCGGGACGTCGTCCGGGCGCTCGACGCCGAGGCCGCCCGCCTGACCGACTGGCTCGGCGGGACGCGCGTCGGCACCGTCTACCCGTCGCCCGCGATGAAGGCCGCGCGTGCCACGCTTGCTCCATGAGTCCACCCCACGGTGTTCTTCGCCTCCTCCGCTTCGCTCCTCCGCCGAACAACACCGCGGGGACCCCGACATGAGCAGGCAGCCCCCGGTCCAGCAGCCGCCGCCCGTGCAGCGGCTCCGGGTGCGGTACGCCAAGCGGGGCCGGCTGCGGTTCACCAGCCACCGCGACTTCAGCCGTGCGTTCGAGCGGGCCGTCTTCCGCGCCCGGCTGCCGATGGCCTACTCCTCGGGCTTCAACCCGCACCCGCGCATCTCCTACGCCGGCGCCGCGCCCACGGGGTCGGCGAGCGAGGCCGAGTACCTCGAGCTCGCCCTCTCCGCGGTCGTCGACCCGGCCGACATCCACGCCCAGCTCGAGGAGGCTCTGCCCGACGGGCTCGACGTCATCGAGGTCGTCGACGCGGCGGGGATGACCGGCAGCCTCGCCGACAGCCTCGTCGCGAGCCGGTGGAGCATCGACACCCAGGCCGACGTGGCCGGGGCCCGTGCCGCGGTCGGGAGCTTCCTCGCCGAGGAGTCGGTGACCGTCGAGCGGATGACCAAGAAGGGCCTGCGCGAGATGGACTGCCGGGCCGCCGTGGTCTCGCTCGCCGTCCTCGACGGCGGCTCCGCGGCCCGGCTCGACCTGGTGCTGCGCCACACCGTCCCGGCGGTGCGCCCGGACGACGTCCTCACCGGGATCGTCCGGGTCACCGGCCTCGAGGTGGGCGCCGCGCCGCTGCTCACCCGTCTGTCGCAGGGCCCCCTCGACGAGGCCTCGGGCAGCGTCGGCGACCCGCTCGCCCCCTGAGGCCGCGCCACGACCCGGAGCGCACGGATCGGCCCCGGAGGTGACGTGTGCGATACTCGGCCCTGGTGGCCAGTCCACCCGACGACGTTCTCGTCGGACCTCCCCAGGGTCCGACACCGTGGGAGCAGGTCGTCGCCAGACCGCGACGCGGTCCCACGTGCCGGTGACAGCGGCACCCGGGCCCAGCGACCGCGGCAGGTGACGGCAGGGTCCCAGCAACGCACTCCCGAGGGCGTCGCCGCCACGAAGACTTCGTGGTGCCGCCCCGGCACCTCTCACCTGAGCAGGCCCAGGGCTGCACCACCAGACCCCGACCCAGGTCGGGTGAGGAGCAGCACCCATGGCTGACGACGAGCTGCAGGGCACGCCCACCACCGAGGAAGCCCCGGCCCCGCCGGTGGACGAGGCGCCCGCGCCCGCGAAGAAGGCCGCCGCCAAGCGGACGACCGCCAAGAAGACCACCGCGAAGCGGGCCCCGGCCAAGAAGGCCGTCGCGCCCGCCGCCGACACCCCGGACACGCCGGACACCCCGACACCCGGCTGACGAGGGCGCGGTCACCGCCGAGGCCGTCATCGACGGTGCCGCCGAGTCCGGCGACACGCCGGTCGAGCCCCCGGCCAGGAAGGCCGCCGCGAAGAAGACCGCCGCCAAGAAGTCGACCGCGAGGAAGACCACGGCGAAGAAGGCGGCTGCGCCTGCCCCCGACGCCGCCGACGCCACCGGTGACGAGGCCGCCGGTACCGACGTCGAGCCGACCGCCGTCGACGCGGGCACCGACGCGGGCACCGACGCGGGCACCGACGCGGGCGGCACGATGCCGCTGTTCCAGGTGCCCGAGAAGAAGGCGCCGGCGAAGAAGAGCTCGGCGAAGAAGTCCACCGCCAAGAAGGCGGCCAAGAAGGCCGCCCCCGCACCCGTCGACGACGTGGTCGACGAGGACGAGGACGCCGCGGCCGCGACGGCGCGACGAGGCCGGGACCACCGACCTGGTCGAGGCGGCCGTGGCCACCGGCACCGAGGGTGACGACGCCCAGGACACCGACGGCTCGGCCGGCTCCGATGACGACGCCGAGGACGCCGACGAGCCCGGCGACACCGACGACACCGACGACTCCGCCGAGGACGGCGACACCGGGCCCCGTAGGCGCCGCCGTCGCGGTGGCCGCCGACGTCGCCGCAGCGGCGAGGGCGGCGGTGGCGACGCCGACGACGCCGAGGACGGCGACGCCTCCGACACCTCCGAGGCCGACGCGTCCGGCCCGAGCGCCAAGTCCGGCAAGTCGGGCTCCTCCGGCAGGTCCGGGGGCGCGCGGGGCACCGGCGCCAAGAACGACGGCGAGGCGAGCGCCGAGGGCGACGCCGAGGGTGGCGACGGCGAGGGCGGTGCCTCGAGCCGCCGCCGGTCGCGCCGCCGCCGCCGCGAGGGCGAGGACGGCCCGGGCGGCGAGGAGCCGGGCACCACGACGCGGGTCCGCAAGCCCCGCTCGGCCGAGGACGAGATCACCTCGATCCAGGGCTCGACCCGTCTCGAGGCGAAGAAGCAGCGCCGCCGCGACGGCCGCGAGGCCGGACGCCGCCGCGCCCCGATCGTGAGCGAGGCCGAGTTCCTGGCCCGTCGCGAGTCGGTCGAGCGCGTGATGGTGGTGCGCCAGCGCGACGAGCTCACCCAGATCGGCGTCCTCGAGGACAAGGTGCTCGTCGAGCACTACGTGGCCCGCGAGTCGCAGACCTCGCTCATCGGCAACGTCTACCTCGGACGCGTCCAGAACGTGCTGCCCTCGATGGAGGCCGCGTTCATCGACATCGGCAAGGGGCGCAACGCCGTCCTGTACGCCGGCGAGGTCAACTGGTCGCAGCTCGGCCACAAGGACGGCCAGGCCCGCAAGATCGAGTCGGTCCTCTCCTCGGGCCAGACGATCCTGGTCCAGGTCAGCAAGGACCCCATCGGCCACAAGGGCGCCCGGCTCACGAGCCAGATCAGCCTCGCCGGACGCTTCCTGGTCTACGTGCCCGACGGGACGACGTCCGGCATCTCCCGCAAGCTGCCCGACACCGAGCGCAACCGCCTCAAGACCCTCCTCAAGGAGATCGTCCCGGACACCGCCGGCGTCATCGTGCGCACGGCGGCCGAGGGGGCGAGCGAGGAGGAGCTGACCCAGGACGTCGAGCGGCTCAAGGCGCGCTGGGAGGAGATCGAGGCCAAGTCCGGCAAGGGCAAGGGCGGGAACCCGCAGCTGCTCTACGGCGAGCCCGACCTCACGCTCAAGGTCGTGCGCGACCTGTTCACCGAGGACTTCGCCAAGCTCGTCGTGCAGGGCGACGACGCCTGGACCCTCGTCAGCGACTACGTCGCCGACATGGCGCCCGACCTGGCCGAGCGCGTCGAGAAGTACGAGGCGGCCGACCACAACGACGTCGACCTGTTCTCGGCGTACCGGATCGACGAGCAGATCGCCAAGGCGCTCGACCGCAAGGTGTGGCTGCCCTCGGGCGGCTCGCTGGTGATCGACCGCACCGAGGCGATGACCGTCGTCGACGTCAACACGGGCAAGTTCACCGGCTCCGGGGGCAACCTCGAGGAGACCGTCACCAAGAACAACCTCGAGGCGGCCGAGGAGGTCGTGCGCCAGCTCCGGCTGCGCGACATCGGCGGCATCATCGTCGTCGACTTCATCGACATGGTCCTCGAGTCCAACCGCGACCTGGTGCTGCGCCGCATGGTCGAGTGCCTCGGCCGCGACCGCACCCGCCACCAGGTCGCCGAGGTCACCTCGCTCGGCCTGGTGCAGATGACCCGCAAGCGCATCGGCACCGGCCTGCTCGAGTCGTTCAGCGAGAACTGCGAGCACTGCCAGGGCCGCGGCGTCGTCGTCCACGACCTGCCGGTCGAGCCCAAGCGCGGCGGCGGCGGCGACGGCGGGCGGCAACGGTGGGGGCAACGGCGGTGGTGGCGGTGCCGCCTCCGACGACAACGGCGGCGGCGAGCGCCGCAGCGGACGCCGTCGTGGCGGTCGCGGCAGCGCCGCGCGCACCGAGGACGCCCCGGCCGCCGGCTCGCCGGCCCACAAGCCCACCCCGGCCGAGTTCGCCGCCATGGCGAAGGCCGAGATCCACCGCGACGAGCGCGAGGCCGCCGAGGCGGCCGAGGCCGACGAGGCCGCCGAGGCAACCGCGGACGACGCGAGCGTGGCTACCGACGCTCCCGACGGCTCCCGAGGCTCCCGACACCGCTGCAGCCGAGCTCGCCGACCTCATCGACGACGTCCGCGCCGCCGAGGTGGCCCCCGAGCCGGCCCCGGAGCCGGCGACGGAACCGGAGCCGGTGACCGAGCCCGAGGCCGAGGTCGAGCCCGAGCCCGAGGCCAGTGCCGCGGACAGTGGTTCCGAGACGGTCGCCTGCGCGACCGCCACGACCACCGTGGAGCCGCCGGCCCCGCCCTCCCCGCCCGCGGCGCCGCGGGTGGTCACCCGGACCCGCCGGGGCGTCAGCCGCACCGTCGAGACCGCGCCGCCCGTCGTCGCGACCCCGGTCGCGCCTGCCGCGGCGCCGGTCGTGACCCCCGAGTCGGTCCCGGAGCCGCCGAAGGTCGTCACCCGGACCCGGGGCGGCGCGTCGAGCCGGGCGGCCAAGCCGGTCGCCGACGACGAGGAGTCCACGGCGACCGAGCTGCACGTGCCGGTCAAGAAGCGCGGCGGCAAGCGCTGATCCGTCCCGGGGCGGTTCGGGTCTCCCGAATTGCCCCGACCGGGGGTCGTCCGTAGGATTGCCCCTTGTGCGTCCGCCGCCGGACGCGCCGCTCCGCCTGGCACCCTGCCCCTCCGGGCAGCCCGTCACTCGCCACCTGCGAGTCACGGTCGTGCGGCAGGGCACCGAACTGTGCAACACGACTGCAAGACGATGAAGGAGACCGCGGTGTACGCGATCGTGCGCGCTGGCGCCAAGCAGCAGAAGGTCGCTGTCGGCGACGTCATCGAGATCGACCTGGTCTCGACGCCTGTCGGCGACACGCTGACCCTGCCGGTCGTGATGGCCGTCGACGGCGACACCGTGACCGCCACCGGTCTCGACAAGGCCTCGGTCACCGTCGAGGTCCTCGGCGGCGCCAAGGGCCCGAAGATCGTCATCCAGAAGTACAAGAACAAGACCGGCTACAAGAAGCGCCAGGGTCACCGCCAGAAGTACACCCAGGTCAAGGTCACCGACATCTCCATCTGAGTCTTCGACTCACCACACCCGAATGACCGCGAAGGACAACTGAGATGGCACACAAGAAGGGCGCCGCGTCCACCAAGAACGGCCGCGACTCCAACTCCCAGCGCCTCGGCGTGAAGCGCTTCGGTGGCCAGGCCGTCAACGCCGGCGAGATCATCGTCCGCCAGCGCGGCACCCACTTCCACCCGGGCAGCGGCGTCGGCCGCGGCGGTGACGACACCCTGTTCGCGCTCGTCGCGGGCTCGGTCGAGTTCGGCCGCAAGCGCGGCCGCAAGGTCGTCAACATCGTCCCGGGCGAGTGAGCGACGCTCACCCACGTAGTTCCTGACTGAGGGCGTCCCGATCCGGGGCGCCTTTCGTCGTCTCTCAGCAGCACCGGCAGTACCGACAGGAGCACCACCTCATGGCCGTCCCCACCTTCGTCGACCGCGTGACGCTGCACGTCAGCGCCGGTCGCGGCGGGCACGGCGTGGCCTCGGTGCACCGCGAGAAGTTCAAGCCGCTCGGCGGACCGGACGGCGGCAACGGCGGCCCCGGCGGATCGATCATCCTGCGCGTCGACCCCGACGTCACCACGCTGGTCGACTACCACCACAGCCCCGCACCGCAAGGCGACCAACGGCGCCCAGGGTGCCGGGGCGCACAAGAACGGTGCCCACGGCGCCGACCTGGTGCTGCCCGTGCCCGACGGCACGGTCGTCAGCTACAAGAACGGTGAGCTCATCGCCGACCTCGTCGGACCGGGCACCGAGCTCGTCGTCGCCCAGGGCGGCCGCGGCGGCCTCGGCAACGCCGCGCTCGCGAGCGCCAAGCGCAAGGCTCCCGGGTTCGCGCTGCTCGGCGAGCCGGGCGACGAGCTCGAGGTGGTGCTCGAGCTCAAGGTCGTCGCCGACATCGGTCTCGTCGGTTTCCCGAGCGCCGGCAAGTCGAGCCTCATCGCCTCGATCTCGCGTGCCCGGCCGAAGATCGCCGACTACCCCTTCACGACCCTGGTGCCGAACCTCGGCGTGGTCACCGCCGGCGAGACGACGTTCACCGTCGCCGACGTCCCCGGCCTCATCGAGGGCGCGAGCGACGGCCGCGGCCTCGGTCACGACTTCCTCCGCCACATCGAGCGCTGTGCCGCGCTGGTGCACGTGCTCGACACCGCGACCTTCGAGCCGGGCCGCAACCCGGTCGACGACCTCGACGTCATCGAGAACGAGCTCGCCCGCTACGGCGGCCTCGAGGACCGGCCGCGGCTCGTGGCCCTCAACAAGGTCGACGTGCCCGACGGTCGCGAGATCTCCGAGATGGTCCTCGACGAGCTGCGCGAGCGCGGGCTGCAGGTGTTCCCGGTGTCGGCGGCGTCCGGCGAGGGCACCCGCGAGCTCGACGTTCGCGATGGCCGAGATCGTCCTGGCCGCCCGCGCGGAGAAGGCCGTCGACGTCGCGACCCGCATCGTGCTGCGGCCCACCGGCGTCGACGCCGACGAGTTCACCGTCACCGAGACCGCCGACGGGTGGCGCGTCCGCGGCACCAAGCCCGAGCGCTGGGTGCGCCAGACCGACTTCAGCAACGACGAGGCCGTCGGCTTCCTCGCCGACCGCCTCAACCGGCTCGGGGTCGAGAAGCGGCTGCTCCAGCTCGGGGCGGTCGAGGGCGAGACGGTCCTCATCGGCGACCCGGACGACGCCGTCGTCTTCGACTTCAAGCCCGGGCTCGACGCCGGTGCCGAGAACCTCGCCCGGCGCGGCGAGGACACCCGCCTCATGGAGAAGCGCCCCGCGCACGGCCGTCGCAAGGCGATCCAGGAGGCGCTGCCGGACCGCGGCGAGACCGAGACGCGCGCCGACGTCGCGCGCCGCATCGACAAGCCCGAGGTGTACGGGCCGACGTCCTATGAGATCGGGTCGTCCGAGGACCCCGACTGGGCCCAGGATGACCCGGGTGACTCCGGTACGCCCGACCCGGCCTGAGGTCGACGCTGCACGACGCATCGTCGTGAAGGTCGGCTCGTCGTCGCTGACGACGGCGCGGGGCGGGATCGACCCCGAGCGGCTGAGCGCCCTGGTCGACGTCCTCGCGGCGGCGCGCTCGCCGGGGTGCGGAGGTGGTCCTGGTGTCCTCCGGCGCCATCGCTGCCGGCCTGGCCCCGCTCGGCCTGAAGCGCCGGCCCGCGGGCCTCGCGGCGCAGCAGGCCGCGGCCTCGGTCGGTCAGGGGCTCCTCGTGCACCGCTACACCGACGAGCTGGCGCGCCACGGCATCGTGGCCGGCCAGGTGCTGCTCACCATCGACGACGTCACCCGGCGCGCCCACTACCGCAACGCCCACCAGACCTTCGCGAAGCTGCTCGAGCTCGGCGTGCTGCCGATCGTCAACGAGAACGACACGGTCGCGACGACCGAGATCCGGTTCGGCGACAACGACCGGCTGGCCGCCCTGGTGGCCCACCTCGTGCACGCCGACCTGCTCGTGCTCCTCTCCGACGTCGACGGGCTGTACGACGGCGACCCCCGCCAGCCGGGCTCGTCGCTCGTCGCCGAGGTGGCGCTCGGCACGGACCTGAGCGGCGTCCGGATCGGCAAGGCCGGTGCGGCCGGCGTCGGCACCGGCGGCATGCAGACCAAGGTCGAGGCCGCCTCGATCGCGACCGGTGCGGGCGTCCCCGTCGTGCTCACCTCGGCGGCGCTCGCCGGCCCGGCCCTCGCGGGGGAGCCGGTCGGCACCCTGTTCCGGCCGACCGGCAAGAAGCGCCCCACCCGCCTCCTCTGGCTCGCCCACGCCACCGACACCGTCGGCACGATCGTGCTCGACGCCGGCGCCGTCCGGGCCGTGGTCGAGCGCCGTGCCTCGTTGCTCCCGGCCGGCATCACCGGCGTCACCGGGACCTTCGTCGCCGGCGACCCGGTCGACCTCGCCGGCCCCGACGGCGCCGTCGTCGCCCGCGGCCTGGTCAACTTCGACGCCGCCGAGCTCCCCGCGCTGCTGGGGCGCTCCACCCACGACCTCAAGCGCGAGCTCGGCGCCGCCTACGAGCGCGAGGTCGTGCACCGCGACGACCTGGTCGTGCTCTGACCCCGCCGACCCGCCCACGGGGCGGGTCAGCGACCTGCCACATGTGGGGCGGGTCGACGACTGAGCTCGCAGAGGCCCAGGAGTTCGTCGACGACGAGGAGTTCTTCCGCTGGTACGGCGACTGGCAGTCGCTGACCCCGGCGACGGTCGGCGAGGTGATGGAGGGGTTCGACCGCCCCTGGTGGGTGGTCGGCGGCTGGACGATCGAGGCGTTCACCGGCGTGAGCCGCGAGCACGACGACCTCGACGTCTCGCTGCTCGCCTGCGACGTGCCCGCGTTCGTCGAGTTCCTCGGCGACCGGTGGACGCCGTGGAACGTCGACTCGGGCGTGCTGCGACCGGTGCGCCGGGGCTGGCCCGAGATCCACCCCGAGAGCCAGCTGTGGCTGCGACGCGACTCGCGCTCGCCCTGGGTGCTCGACGTCCCGGTCACCCCGGACACCGACGGGCTGTGGACCAACAAGCGCTGGCCCCAGCACGTCGCTCCGCTCGACGAGGTCACCTGGGTGCACTCCGACGGCCTCCGCTACCTGCGGCCGGAGGTGACGCTGATGATGAAGGCGCGGCTCGACCGGCCGAAGGACCGCGCCGACGTCGAGGTCGCCCTGCCGATGCTCGACTCCCACACCTCGGGGTGGCTGTGGGAGACGGTCGAGCGGGCGCATCCTGGTCACCCGTGGCTCGCTCGCTACCGAGCCGTACGCTGAGAGATGACATGAACGGTCCGGTGCACTACCTCGACCACGCCGCCACCACGCCGATGGTCCCCGCGGCGATCGAGGCGATGGCCGCCCAGCTGGCCAGTGCCGGCAACGCCAGCTCGCTGCACGCCTCCGGGCGGCTCGCGCGGCGGGTCGTGGAGGAGTCGCGCGAGACGATCGCCCAGGCGCTCGACTGCCGCCCGGGCGAGGTCGTCTTCACCTCCGGCGGGACCGAGGCCGACAACCTCGCGCTCAAGGGCATGTTCTGGGCCCGTCGGGCCGCGGACCCCGGACCGGCGCCGGATCCTCACGACGCCGTCGAGCACCACGCCGTGCTCGACCCGCTGCACTGGCTCGCCACCGACGAGGACGCCGAGGTCGAGCTGCTCCCGGTCGACGGCACCGGCCGCGCTCGACGTCGACGCCTACGCGCCGCCGTCGAGCGCGACCCGGCGGCGGTCGCGCTGGTGTCGGTGATGTGGGCCAACAACGAGGTCGGCACCCTCCAGCCGCTCGACGAGGTCGTGGCCGTCGCGGCCGCGCACGGCATCCCCGTGCACACCGACGCCGTGCAGGCGCTGGGCTCGGTGCCGCTGGACTTCGCCGCCTCCGGCGTCGACGCCATGACCGTCACCGGGCACAAGGTCGGCGGCCCCTACGGCGTCGGCGCGCTCGTCGTCCGCCGCGAGACCGAGGTCGTCGCCCTCGCCCACGGCGGCGGCCAGGAGCGCGACATCCGCAGCGGCACCCTCGACGTCCCCGCGATCGCGGCGTTCGCGGCCGCCGTCGAGCTCGCCGTCAAGAACCAGGCCGACCACGCCGAGCACGTCGCCGCCCTGCGCGACGACCTCGTGCGCCGCGTCGTCGAGGTCGTCCCCGACGCCCACCTGCACGGTGCCGCGCTCGGCGCGGGGCGGCTGCCCGGCAACGCCCACCTCGGCTTCCCCGGCTGCGAGGGCGACTCGCTGCTCATGCTGCTCGACGCGCGCGGCATCGAGTGCTCGACCGGGCTCGGCCTGCTCGGCGGGCGTCGCCCAGCCCTCGCACGTGCTGCTCGCCATGGGGTGCGACGAGGAGTCGGCCCGCCACTCGCTCCGGTTCTCCCTCGGCCACACCTCGACGCAGGCCGACGTCGACGCGGTGGTCGGTGCCATCGGCCCCGTCGTCGAGCGGGCGCGCGCCGCGCGACGCGCATGAGGCCGTGACGTGAGGGTGGTCGCCGCCATGTCGGGCGGCGTCGACTCGGCCGTGGCCGCGGCGAGGGCGGTCGAGGCCGGTCACGACGTCACCGGCATCCACCTGGCCCTGTCGCGCAACCCGGCGTCGTACCGCTCCGGCGCGCGCGGCTGCTGCACGATCGAGGACAGCAACGACGCCCGCCGCGCCGCGGACGTGATCGGCATCCCGTTCTACGTCTGGGACCTGAGCGAGCGGTTCCACGACGACGTCGTCGAGGACTTCATGAGCGAGTACGCAGCGGGCCGCACGCCCAACCCGTGCCTGCGCTGCAACGAGAAGATCAAGTTCGCCGCGGTGCTCGAGCGGGCGCTCGCGCTGGGCTACGACGCCGTCGCCACCGGCCACTACGCGCAGCTGCGGACCGGCGAGGACGGCGCGGTCGAGATGCACCGTGCCGTCGACCACGGCAAGGACCAGTCCTACGTGCTCGGCGTCCTCGACCAGCACCAGCTCGCGCACTCGCTGTTCCCGCTCGGCGACTCCACCAAGCCCGAGGTGCGCGAGGAGGCCGCTCGTCGTGGGCTGCTGGTCGCCGACAAGCCCGACAGCCACGACATCTGCTTCGTCGCGGACGGCGACAACGCGGGCTGGCTGCGCGAGAAGCTCGGGGACCGGGCCCCCAACCACGAGGGCCCCATCGTCGACGCCGCGACGGGCGAGGAGCTCGGCCGCCACGCCGGGACCTACGCCTACACGATCGGCCAGCGCAAGGGCCTGCGGCTCGGTCGCCCGGCACCCGACGGGAAGCCCCGGTTCGTCCTCGACATCGAGCCCGTCTCGGGCACCGTCACCGTCGGGTCGCGCGAGCAGCTCGCGGTCCGACGGCTCACCGCGATCAAGCCGCGCTGGTGCGGCACCGTGCCCCGCGAGCTGCGCGGCACGGTGCAGCTGCGGGCCCACGGCGGCGAGCTGCCTGCCGTGGTGACGGTGGCGGGCGACGACGTGGTCGTCGAGCTGCTCGAGCCGGCGTACGGCATCGCACCCGGCCAGGCGGCCGTGGTCTACGACGGCACCCGGGTCGTCGGGTCCGCGACGATCGCGGCGACGGGATGAGCCCGCGATGACGCTGGCGTCAGGCGTCGGCTCCATGCCGGACGAGGACTTCGCCGAGTCGCAGAAGGTCGTGCTCGGCGAGCTCGCCGACGGCGTGCCCCACCTGGTGGAGCTGCCCGGCCCGCGGCATCACGGCGGGCATGGTCGGCCGCACCCTCGGCCTCGTCACCGACCTCGGGGTCGACCTGCAGCCCGCGGGCTGGCGGTTGACCGACGCCCCGGGCGTCGACCACCGTCGCGCGAAGAGCCTCCTCGCCCAGGACCTCGACGGGCTGGAGGAGCAGGCCCAGGACCTCACCGGTGCCTTCAAGGTCCAGGTCACCGGGCCGTGGACGCTCGCCGCGACCGTCGAGAAGCCGCGCGGCGACAAGGTGCTCAGCGACGTCGGCGCCCGGCGCGACCTCGCCCAGGCGCTCGCCGAGGGGGTGCGGGCGCACGTGCGCGACGTCAGGCGGCGGGTGACCGGCGCCGACCGGCTCGTCGTGCAGGTCGACGAGCCGTCGCTGGCCGCGGTGATGGGCGGTGGCATCCGCACGGCGTCCGGGTTCGGGCGGCACCGCACGGTCCACCCGCCCGAGGCCTCCGAGCACTTGGGCTGGGTGCTGGCCGCGATCGCCGAGGAGGGCGCCGAGCCCTGGGTGCACTCCTGCGCGCCGGAGACACCGCTCGACCTCCTGCGCGGCGCGGGCGCCCGCGGCCTCGTCGTCGACCTCGCCGTCGTCGACGCCGCCGGGCACGACGTCCTCGGCGAGGCGCTCGAGGCCGGTGGGACCGTCGTCCTCGGCGTGGTGCCCTCGACCGACCCGCGGCGACTCACCGACACCGAGCTCACCGAGACGGTGCTGCGCTGGCTCGACATGCTCGGGCTCGACCCGGAGGTCGTCGCCGGGTCGCTGGTCGTGTCTCCCGCGTGCGGGCTGTCGGGCGCGTCGGGGGAGTGGGCGCGGCGCGCGCTCGCCCTGAGCACGACGACGGCCCGCCACCTCCGGGGAGATGACGGGCCGCAGGACGGCTGACGCGGGTCAGACGTGGACCGGAGCGCCCTCGGGTCCGTCGGTCGCCAGCTCGGTGTGCTTGACGTTGAGGAACGCCCAGACGATCACCGACGCCACCAGCATGAGCACCGAGGCCACGAGGAACGCGTGCGTCGCGCCCTCGGTGAAGGTCGCCTGGAACACCGCGCCGTCGAGGTAGGTCAGGTTGGTGCCGGGGATGTTGGCCGCCGGGTCGATCCCGCTCTCGGTCAGCCCGGCGGTGAGCGGCCCGACGACCGTGTCGGTGCGGTCGTTGACGAAGTGGAGCGCGACCGTGCTGAGCACGGCCAGGCCCAGCGCGCCGCCGACCTGCTGCATGGTGTTGAGGACGCCGGACCCGATGCCGGAGTCCTCGGCGCGCACGTGGTGGACGGCGGTGAGGGTCAGCGGCACGAAGACCATGCCCATCCCGATCGCCATCAGGACGATGTAGGGGAACAGGCTCGTCCAGTAGTTGATGTCGGCGCCGGCCGTGGTGCCGGACCCGAGGGCGCGCAGCACCTCGCGGGGGCTGTCGTCGGCCGAGACCCGCGAGAACATGAACAGCGAGAACGACGCGAGCAGCGTGCCGACGCCCGACAGGTAGCGCGGGTCCATCCGGTTCACGAGGTTGGACGAGAGCCCGGCGCCGATCACGATGCCGAAGGAGAACGGGAGGAACGCGAAGCCGGCGCGCAGCGACGAGAAGCCCATGACCTGCTGGATGAACAGGCTGAGGAAGTAGAACATCGCGAACATGGCGGCCGGGGCGAACATCATCGCCGCGAAGCTGGCCGCACGGGTCCGGCTCTGGAAGATGCGGACCGGCAGCAGCGGGTGCTCGACGCGCGACTCGACGACGGCGAAGGTGACGAGCAGGGCCACGCCAACCACGAGGGCGACGATGGTCCCCGGGTCGCCCCAGCCGTACTGCTCCTCGCCGGCGCGGGTCAGGCCGTAGACGAGACCGAGCAGGCCGAACGTGCCGGTGATGGCGCCGGGGACGTCGAGCTGGCCGGGACGCGCCTCGGACTCGGGCAGGATGCGCGGGGCCAGGAAGGCGCCGGCCAGGCCGATCGGGACGTTGATGAGGAAGGTCAGGCGCCAGCCGCTGAGGTCGATGCCACCGACGCTGTCGAGGCCGGTCAGCCAGCCGCCGAGGATGAGGCCGACGGCCGCGCCGGCACCCGACATGGCGGCGTAGATGGCGAAGGCGCGGTTGCGCTTGGGACCGGCGGGGAACGTCGTGGTGATCAGGGCCAGCGCGGCGGGGCCGGCGAGCGCGGCACCGAGGCCCTGCAGGGCCCGCGAGCTGAGCAGCATGGCCTCGTTCTGCGCGAGGCCGCCGACGGCGGACGCGATCGCGAACACCGCCAGCCCGATCATGAAGACCCGGCGGCGGCCGTAGAGGTCGGCCAGCCGTCCGCCGAGCAGCAGCAGGCCACCGAAGGCCAGCGCGTACCCGGTGACGATCCAGGTGAGGTTGGCACCCGAGATGTCGAGGTCGGCGCCGATGTAGGGGAGGGCGATGTTGGTGATGGTGCTGTCGAGCACCACCATCAGCTGCGCCACCGAGATGAGCACGAGGGCCCACCCGAGGTGCACGGTGCCGCCCGCCTCGGGCTCGGCGGCCGCGGTCGCCTCGGACTTCGAGAGGTCGGTCATGAGTTGTCCTTCTGCGTGGTGGTGGCGGTGGTGGTGGTGGGACCCGGCGAGACGGCCGGGAGGATGATCTGGTCGACGATCCGCTCGATGCAGTCGGCCGTCGGGGGCTGGCCCAGCAGGAACGTGCGGTGGAGCACGATCCCGGGGAGGGCCGGGACGACGATGTCGAGGTCGACGTCGTCCTTGACCTCGCCGCGCTCCTTCGCGCGGACGAAGATGCTGAGGGTCGCGGCCGCCTTCGGCCCGATGAAGTCGCGGCGGAAGGCCTCGGCGAACTCCTGGTCGCGGCCGATGGCCGTGATGACGCTGGCCAGGATGGCCATCTGCCGCGGGTCGGTGACGCCGCCCATGCCGCAGAAGGTGCCGATGAGGTCGTCACGCAGGTTGCCGGTGTCGGCGGCCGGGTGGGCCACCTTCTGGCTCGTCATGGCGTCGATCACGAGCGCGGCCTTGGTGCTCCAGCGGCGGTACAGCGTCGCCTTGGACGCCCGGGCAGCCGCGGCGACGGCGTCCATCGTGAGCCGGTCGTAGCCGACCTCGGCGAGGACGTCGAGCGTGGCGTCGAGGATCTCCTGTTCGCGGTCGCCCTCGACGCGCGGCCGGGCGCCGGCGTCGGTGCCAGCGGTGGGAGTCATGGGGTGTCCTTCGTCACAGGATGGAACGGAACGGTTTCGTTCCATGAGGACGGTACGGAACAGTTTCGTACCGTGTCAAGTGCGCAGCCGTGCCGCGACGAAGGAGGGCACGGCGTGGGCGCACGCAGGTTGAGCAAGCGGCGCGCCCGAGGAACGAGGGCGCGCCAGCGCGTCGAAACCACCGCAGCCGGAAGCGCGACGCGAGGGGAGTCGCGAGCTGCGCGCCGTAGCCGTTGAGCTCGAGCGCACGGCGCGGTGGTCTCGTGACGCTCGCTAGCGCGAGCTCCTCGACCCCCACGGCGCGGGTGGTCTCGTGACGCTCGCTAGCGCGAGCTCCTCGACTCCACGGCGCGAGTCGACCCTCACCCGGCGTCGAGCACGTCCAGCACCATCCGGGTCGCGACCGCGTTCCACTCCGGCACGCGCCGGAACATGTAGTGCCCGACCCGCCCCATGTCGTGGAACTCGCGTCGAGGAGGCCACCGACGACGCCCGCTGCAGGTAGGCGCGGGTCATCCGGGCCGAGGTGATCTTGTCGGTGCGGCCGTGGGCGGCGGCGACGGGCTTGCCGCGGAGTGCCGCGACCGGGTCGTCGGGCTGCCACCAGGGGGCCAGGCCGGCGACGCCGACGACCGAGGGGTCGTCGGCGACGTGGATCGCGGTGCGGGCGCCCATCGAGTGGCCGAGCAGGACGACGGGCAGGTCGCCCAGCTCGCGGCGCACCTGCTCCAGGGCCCAGCGGGCGTCGGCGACGGGGGCGGCGCGGTTCCACCCGCGCTGCTGGTAGCGCAGCAACCAGGTGGCCAGGCCTGCCTCGTGCAGGGCGGGGGAGACGGAGCGCTGCATGGCGACCATCCGGCGCCACGAGGCGCTGCGGGAGTCGACCGGCTGGCTGCTGCTCTGCTTGCCGCCGTGGAGCACGAGCACGAGGGCGCGCGGGGCCACGACGTCCAGGCGCGTGAACGACCCGCGGCCGAGGCCGCCGTGGGGCTGGATGTCCGACGTCACGCACACATGTTCGTTCACGGGTGGTGACCCGGATGGGTGTGCGTCCGGTGTCGGCGGTCACAGGCAAGATAGGCACGTGGCCGAACCTCCAGCGACCGACTCCGCGACCGACGTCGAGACCGCGCCGGACTCCGCCCGCGAGGAGCACCGCACGCTGTCGGAGGAGGTGCAGGACGCCCGCTGGCGCTACTTCGTGCTCGACGACCCGGCGCTGTCCGACGCCGATTACGACCGGCGGCTCCGGCGCCTGCAGGAGCTCGAGGCCGACTACCCCGAGCTGATGACGCCCGACTCGCCCACCCAGCAGGTCGGCGGTGCGGTCTCCACCGAGTTCACCGCGGTCGACCACCTGCAGCGCATGGAGAGCCTCGACAACGCCTTCTCCTACGACGAGCTCGACGCATGGTGGGCGCGGCTGGTGCGCGACGGCATCGAGCAGACCGACCTGCTGTGCGAGCTCAAGGTCGACGGCCTCGCGATCAACCTGCTCTACGAGCAGGGGCGGCTGGTGCGCGCCCTGACCCGCGGCGACGGCCGCACGGGTGAGGACGTCACGCCCAACGTCAAGACGATCGCCTCGATCCCGCACCGGCTCACCGCCACCGACGCCTATCCCGTGCCCGACCTCATCGAGGTGCGCGGCGAGGTGTTCCTGCCCGGGGAGGCCTTCGAGCGGCTCAACGCCTCGATGGTCGACGCCGGCAAGCCGATGTTCGCCAACCCGCGCAACGCGGCCGCCGGGTCGCTGCGGCAGAAGGACCCGCGCGTGACGGCGTCCCGCGCGCTCGGCATGGTCTGCCACGGCATCGGTGCCCGTCAGGGCTTCGAGCCCCGCGCCCAGTCGCAGGGCTACGAGGCGCTGCGGGCCTGGGGGCTGCCGACCTCCGACCTGGTCAAGGTGCTGCCGTCGCTGGCCGAGGTCCGGGGGTTCATCGAGGACGCCGGCGAACGGCGTCACACCATCGCGCCCTACGAGATCGACGGGGTGGTGGTCAAGGTCGACGACGTCGCGCTGCAGCGCCGGCTGGGCTCGACCAGTCGCGCACCCCGGTGGGCGATCGCCTTCAAGTACCCGCCCGAGGAGGTCAACGCCAAGCTGATCTCGATCGAGGTCAACGTCGGCCGCACCGGCCGGGTCACCCCCTACGGCGTCATGGAGCCCACCAAGGTCGCCGGGTCGACGGTCGAGAACGCCACGCTGCACAACGCCCACGAGGTCAGGCGCAAGGACGTGCGCCCGGGCGACACGGTCATCCTGCGCAAGGCCGGCGACGTCATCCCCGAGATCCTCGGGCCGGTGCTGCCGCTGCGCCCCGAGGGGCTGGCCGAGTGGGTGATGCCCACCGAGTGCCCGGCGTGCGGCACCACGCTGGCGCAGCAGAAGGAGGGCGACAAGGACCTCCGCTGCCCCAACCACGAGCAGTGCCCCGCCCAGGTGCGCGAGCGCGTGTTCCACGTCGCGGGCCGCGGGGCCTTCGACATCGAGGGGCTGGGCTACGAGGCTGCGGTCGCGCTGCTCGACGCCGGCGTGATCACCAACGAGGGCGACCTGTTCGACCTCGACGCCACCTCGGTGCTGGCCGCCCCGCTGTTCACCCGCGCCCCCAAGAAGGGCGAGGACGGGCCGCAGCTCTCGGCCAACGGGCAGCGCCTGGTCGACAACCTGCACCAGCGCAAGGACGTGCCGCTGTGGCGGGTGCTGGTCGCGCTCTCGATCCGCCACGTCGGCCCCACCGCGGCCCGGGCCCTGGCCCAGGAGTTCGGCTCGATGGAGGCGATCCGCGCGGCCTCCGAGGAGCAGCTCGCCGCGGCCGAGGGCGTCGGCCCGACCATCGCCAGCGCCGTGATCGAGTGGTTCGGCGTGCCGTGGCACGTCGAGATCGTCGAGAAGTGGACGGCGTCCGGCGTGCGGATGGCCGACGAGCGCGACGAGTCCGTCGAGCGGACCCTCGAGGGCCTCACGATCGTGGTCACCGGCAGCCTCGTCGACTTCAGCCGCGACTCCGCCAAGGAGGCGATCCTCAGCCGCGGCGGCAAGGCGGCGGGCTCGGTGTCGAAGAAGACCGACTTCGTGGTCGTCGGCGAGAACGCCGGGTCCAAGGCCGACAAGGCGGAAGAGCTCGGCGTCCCCGTGCTCGACGAGGACGGCTTCAAGGCGCTGCTCGCCGACGGGCCGCCACCGGCGGCCGACCCCGAGGGGTGAGACCAGCCCGTTCGGCCACGCCGCCCGGGAGCGGCTGGCACGCTGCGCCCATGACCACCCCCCGCCGCCTCGGCGTCCTCCTCACCACCTCCGTCGTCGTCTCGCTCGCCGGGCCCGGCCTCGTGACCCCGGCCGACGCGGCTCCCGCCCGCACCTACCGCGACGTCGCGACCTACTACAAGGCCACGGTCGAGGGCTGCAAGGTCTCGGTCGACGGAGGCACCAAGTGGAAGGTCTTCGCCCGGCTCGACAACACCGACAACCGTCGCGCCGACAAG
Organism: uncultured Actinomycetota bacterium; assembly: GCA_963830575.1. Classification (GTDB taxonomy): domain Bacteria; phylum Actinomycetota; class Actinomycetes; order Propionibacteriales; family Nocardioidaceae; genus Nocardioides. The sequence goes on along the minus strand of CAWHNR010000004.1, from coordinate 20,315 downwards.
CGTCGCGGGTCGCTGACCGTCGTGCAGGAGGTCGACGGCGAGGACACCTACCGCCGCCGGGTCGACACCGGTCTCGTCGCCGGTCGGACGACGTCGAAGGTGATCTCGCTGGTGATCCCGAAGGGCGACGCCTACAAGCTCGGGGTCGGCGTCGACATCGGGCAGGCCGGCAACGGCAGGACCGTCGAGCTGTCGGCGCTCCGCCGCTGCTGACCCGTCCCTGCCGCACCGTCCGTGCGCCGTGGCTGCTCGGCGGCGGATCGTGACCTGGCTAGAGTCGCTGCCGATGACCAGCCCGCCCACCCCACCCGGCCGCGACCCCATCGCCGAGGCTCGCCGTCAGTGGCGCGCCCACGGCTGGGTCGCCGCGGCCGACGGCATGGCGGCCGTGACGTCGGTGATGCGGGCCCAGCAGCTGCTGCTGACGCAGATCGACGCCGTGCTGCGGCCCTTCGACCTGACCTTCGCCCGCTTCGAGCTGCTGCGGCTGCTCTCGTTCGCCTCCGAGCAGCGGATGACGATGCTGCGGGCGGGGCACCGGCTGCAGGTGCACCCGACGTCCCTGACCAGCCTCGCGAACCGGCTGCGCGAGGACGGCTTGATCGACCGGGTGGCCAACCCCGACGACGGCCGCTCCGGCATCCTGGTCCTGATGCCGGCCGGGGTCGAGCTGGTCGAGGCCGCGACGGCCGTCCTCAACTCCGAGGTGTTCGAAGAGGTCGGGCTCGGCGCCGACGACGTCGCGACACTAGTCGAGGTGCTGGGCCGGTTCCGGGCCGGTCGGGGTGACTACACGCCGTAGGACGCGGGGTCAGAAGACGCCGGACTTGTTGTCGAGCTTGCCGTTGCTGAAGCCGACCGCGACCGAGCCGTAGGGCGTGCAGGTCTTGTAGGAGCGGATCTCGAACGTGTAGCCGCCTCCGGTCGAGAACGCCTCACGCTTTCCGTTGGTGCCGAAGACCCGGGCGACCTTGGCCTTCGTGAAACCCTTCTTCACCTGGGCGAACTCGCGCTGGCTGACGCAGCCCGCCGGAGCGGCGTCGGCAGCCGGCACGGAGGTGGCGACCAGCCCGGCGCAGATGGCGGCGGCGGAGACGACGTGGACGATGTGCTTCTTCATGGTTTCTCCCGTGATGTCGAGCCCGGAAGTCGTCGCATGCGGAAGCAGGCCAACACCCCGAGCGTGGCAGCCACGGACGCTATCCGCTGCGAGTCCTCCGCCTCGTGCGTTGTTGGAGAGATGACCCGAAGATGACCCGTTCGGGTCAGGAGCGACCGGCGATCGGACGAGCACCGGCGAGTCCGTCCGGGTGGAGCTGCTCTTCCAGGCCGACGACCACGCTAGGCGCGATCGTCAGGCAGACAGCTTCCCGGCGATCGTGAGCACCCGGGTGACGAGGTGGTCGAGGGCGGCGCGGTCGTGCTCGTCCAGCTCGGGGGACTCGCCGGTCACCTTGCCGACGCCGTAGGGGTTGCCGTCGTTGAACTTGACCTGGTCGGTGTAGCCGGGAGGCACGATGATCCCGCCGAAGTGGGCGAACGTCGTGTTCATCGCCTCGAGGGTCGTCTCCTGGCCGCCGTGCTTGGTCTGGCTCGAGGTGAAGGCGGCGTACACCTTGTCGGCCAGCTTGCCCTGCTGCCAGAGCGGCCCGAGAGTGTCGATGAAGGCCTGGAGCTGGCTGGTGATGTGGCCGTACCGGGTGCCGGAACCCATGATCACGGCGTCGGCCCAGTCGAGGTCGTCGGGCTCGGCCACGGGCTGGTCGGCCACCGAGGCGGCGTGCGCGGCCCACGGCTCGACGCTCTGGACCACCTCGTCGGGCGCGGTCTCACGGACCCGTCGCAGGCGCACCTCCGCCCCCGCCTTCTCAGCGGTCTCCGCGAGGCGCGTGGCCATCGCGTGGGCGGTGCCGTAGCTGGAGTAGTAGACGATCGCGAGCTTGGTCATGCATCGACCGTAGGCACCCTGGCCGCCACGGACCACCACCCTTCAGGGCGGGTGGTGCAACTTTCAACCGCTGGCGCCGAACTGCTCGACCCGGACGGCGTCCGCCCGCATGCCGGCCTCGCCCAGGATCCGGGTGGCGAAGGAGGCGAAGCCCACCGAGCCGCACACGTAGGCGCGCTCGGCCGGGCTCGGCGTCCCGTGACCGACGAGGTCGCGCACCTCCTCGGGGTAGGGCGGTGCCGCGACGCGGCTGCCCAGGTTCTCCCGGGTCAGCGCGACGAACGCGCCGGCCGCCAGCAGCTCCTCGGCGTAGGGCAGCTCGTCGAGGGTCCGGCCGACCGCGACCACCCGCAGCCGGTCGCGGAGCCCGAGGCGCTCGGCGTACCGCACCATCGAGACGAGGGGGACGACGCCGCTGCCGCCGCCGACCGCGACGGCGGTGACGTCGCCGGTCCACGTGAACCAGCCGCCGATCGGGCCCCGCACCTCGAGCACGTCGCCCACCTCGGCCACGTCGTGCAGGTGCCCGGACACCTCCCCGTCGGGCAGCCGCTCGACGAGGAGCTCGACGAGCGGGTCGGCGGGGTCGGAGGCGACCGAGTAGGACCGTTGAGCCGTGTAGTCGTCGGGCGCGCGCAGCCGGACGACGTAGTGCTGGCCCGGCTGGTGCGGCACGCGCCCGTCCACCTCGAGGCGGATCCGGGCGAGGCGTCCGTCGGGACGGTCGAGCTCGGCGATCGTCGCCGTCGTCCACGCCGTCACGGGGTCGGCCGACGGGTCGGCGGTCACGGGTCGCCCTGGTAGCGCTGCTCGAGCCACGGGTCGCCGCGGTCGTGGTAGCCGTGGGTCTCCCAGAAGCCGGGCCGGTCGCGGTCCATCAGCTCGAGCCGCGTCACCCACTTGGCCGACTTCCAGAAGTAGAGGTGCGGCACCAGCAGCCGGACGGGCCCGCCGTGCTCGTCGCTCAAGGGCTTGCCGTCGACCTCCCACACGACCCACGCGCGGCCACCTGTGACGTCGGCGAGCGGAAGGTTCGTCGTGTAGCCCGTTGTCGCGTGCGCCATCACGTGGCCCGCCGAAGGCAACGGGCCCGCGGCGTCGAGCAGGGTGTCGACCGAGACCCCGGTGAATCGCATGTCGAACTTGCTCCACGTGGTCACGCAGTGGATGTCGCCGGCGTAGGTCGAGCGGGGCAGGTCGTGCAGCTCGTCCCAGGTCCAGGTGCGCGATGTCGCGACGAGCCCGTCGACGGTGATCGACCAGTGCTCCGGGGCGAGGTGGGGCGTCACCTCGGCGGTCAGCGTCGGCCAGGACGCGCCGGTGTCGTACTGGCCGGGCGGCAGCCGGTCGCTGCGCGCCGGACCGCCGCGGCGCTTGCCGGTGAAGCCACGGGTGACGGGCATGGGAGCCATTGTGGGGGCTCGGCCGAGACCGTGACCACCTGCGCCCTCCCGCAATCCAGGTGCCGGACGGCGGTCCGCCGTGCGAGGGTCACCGCGTGCTGACCGACGACGAGCTGAGCGCGATGCAGCAGGTCGCGTCGCGGTCGTGGACCCGGGCGGCCCGCCACCACCCGGGCCAGCTCGCCTGGAGTGCCCGGTACGCCGAGGGCCTCGACCACGGACCGCTCCGGCTGTGGGACGACGCCTGGGCGTGGTTCGAGGACCCCGGCCAGGTGGAGCTCTGCGCGCCGCCGGAGCGCGCCGCCGAGGTCGTGGCCTGGGCCGTCGCGGCCGCTCCCGACGGTGCGGCGGTGACGGCGATGGTGCTCGCCTCCGAGACCCACCTGCTCGACGCGCTCACCGCCGCCGGGTTCGTGGCAGGTGGCGACGACTGGTGGTTCACCCACCACCACCTCGACCTCGCCGACCTGCCGCCGGTGCCCGCGGTGCCGGGCTACCGGTTCCGCCACGTCGAGCCGGACGAGCACGCCGAGCGTGCCGCCTGCCACCGCCGCGCCTGGGAGTCGGTCCGCGTCACCTCGGCGGCCTACGAGCGCCTGATGCGGACGCCGCCCTACCGCCCCGGGCTCGACTGGGTGGCCGTCGCGGACGACGGGACGTGGGCCGGGGCCGTCTGCGTGTGGCTCGACGCGGCCACCGGCGTCGCGCTCGTCGAGCCGGTCGGCGTCGCCGAGGAGCACGGTCGTCGGGGACTGGCGCGCGCCGTGAGCATCGCCGCCCTCGCCGCGGCACGCGACGCCGGCGCCACCGAGGCGCTGGTCTGCCCGCGCGGGGACGACGGCTACCCCGTCCCGCAGGCGCTCTACCGCAGCATCGGGTTCCGGCCGGGGGAGCGGACGGTCACCCTGACGCTGGCCGCCACTCGCGCCGCCGGGCTGTAACTCAACGTCCAGTCATCTACCTACCCCCGTGCAGCGGTCAGGTAGATGACTGGACATTGAGTTACAGCGGCCCGGCCCCGCCTCCCGGCACCGGCCGGGAGCGCGCAGGAGCGCACGCAATAGGCTGAGGAGCATGCCTGAGATCAGTCGTGACGAGGTCGCCCACCTGGCGATGCTCGCCCGGATCGACCTGGACGACGCCGAGCTCGACCACCTCGCGCCCCAGCTGTCGGTCATCCTCGAGTCGGTCGCGTCCATCAGCGGCGTCGCCGGGGACGACGTCCCGCCGACGTCGCACCCGCTGCCCATGACCAACGTCTTCCGCGAGGACGTCGTGGTGCCGGGCCTCACCGCCGAGCAGGCGCTCTCGGGGGCCCCCGAGAAGGAGCAGCAGCGCTTCGCCGTCCCGCGGATCCTGGGGGACGAGCAGTGATGGACGTCGACCTCCGCAAGACCGCCGCCGAGCACGCGGCCGACCTCGCCTCGGGCGCGACCACGTCGGTCGCGCTGACCCAGGCCCACCTCGACCGCATCGCCGCCGTCGACGGGGCCGTGCACGCCTTCCTCCACGTCGACGCCGAGGGCGCGCTCGCCCAGGCGGCCTCCGCCGACGAGCGGCGTGCCGAGGGCGCGACCCGCTCGCCCCTCGACGGCGTGCCGATCGCGGTCAAGGACGTGCTGGCCACGCAGGGCCTGCCGACCACCTGCGGCTCCCGGATCCTCGAGGGCTGGGTGCCGCCGTACGACGCCACCGTCGTCGCGCGCATCAAGGCCGCCGGCCTGCCCATCCTGGGCAAGACCAACATGGACGAGTTCGCGATGGGCTCCTCGACCGAGCACTCCGCGTACGGCCCGACCCGCAACCCGTGGGACCTCGACCGGATCCCGGGCGGCTCCGGCGGCGGCTCGGCCGCCGCGGTCGCGAGCTTCGAGGCGCCCCTCGCGCTCGGCACCGACACCGGCGGCTCGATCCGCCAGCCCGGCGCCGTCACCGGCACGGTCGGCGTGAAGCCCACCTACGGCTCGGTCTCCCGCTACGGCCTCGTCGCGCTCGCCAACTCGCTCGACCAGGTCGGCCCGGTCACGCGCACGGTGCTCGACTCGGCCCTGCTGCACGAGATCATCGGCGGCCACGACCCCCGCGACAGCACCTCGGTGCGCGACGACGTCCCCGACCTGGTCGCCGCCGCGCGCCTGGGCGCGCAGGCGGACCTGAGCGGCGTCCGCGTCGGCGTGATCACCGAGCTGTCGGGCGACGGCTGGCAGGACGGCGTCATGGAGCGCTTCCAGGAGTCGGTCGACCTGCTCGTCGGGGCCGGCGCCGAGGTGGTCGAGGTGTCGTGCCCGACCTTCGTGCACGCGCTGGCCACCTACTACCTGATCCTCCCGGCGGAGGCCTCGAGCAACCTCGCCAAGTTCGACGCGATGCGGTACGGCCTGCGGGTCCTGCCCGAGGGCATCGAGTCGCCCAGCGCCGAGGACGTCATGCGGGCCACCCGCGACGCCGGCTTCGGCGACGAGGTGAAGCGGCGCATCATCCTCGGCACCTACGCGCTCTCGAGCGGCTACTACGACGCCTACTACGGCCAGGCCCAGAAGGTGCGCACCCTCATCACGCGCGACTTCGACGCCGCCTTCGCGCAGGCCGACGTGCTGCTCTCGCCCACCGCCCCCACCACCGCCTTCAAGCTGGGGGAGAAGCTCGACGACCCGCTGGCGATGTACCTCAACGACCTCGCGACGATCCCGGCCAACCTCTCCGGCGTCCCGGGCATCTCGGTCCCGGGCGGCCTCGCCGCCGAGGACGGCCTGCCCGTCGGCGTCCAGGTGCTCGCGCCCGCCCTCGCCGACGACCGCGTCTACCGCGTCGGTGCCGCCCTCGAGGCCGCTGCTCACCGAGAAGTGGGGCGGTCCGCTGCTCGACCAGGCCCCTGCTCTCGAAGGAGAGACCTCGTGACCGACGCAGCTGCGACCCTTGTCGCGTTCGACGACGTCCTCGCGACGTACGACCCCGCCCTCGGGCTCGAGGTCCACGTCGAGCTCAACACCAACACCAAGATGTTCTGCGGCTGCCCGGCGGTCTTCGGCGGCGATCCCAACACCCAGGTGTGCCCCACCTGCCTGGGCCTGCCCGGCGCGATGCCGGTCGTCAACGGCAAGGCCGTCGAGTCCGCCATCCGCATCGGGCTCGCGCTGAACTGCGAGATCGCCGAGTGGTGCCGGTTCGCGCGGAAGAACTACTTCTACCCGGACATGCCGAAGAACTTCCAGACCTCGCAGTACGACGAGCCGATCGCGTTCGAGGGCTGGATGGACGTCGACCTCGTGAACGCCGCGGGCGAGACCGAGACCTACCGCGTCGAGATCGAGCGTGCCCACATGGAGGAGGACACCGGGAAGTCCCTCCACGTCGGCGGCGCCACCGGCCGCATCCACGGCGCCGACTACTCGCTGGTCGACTACAACCGTGCCGGCATCCCGCTCATCGAGATCGTCACCAAGCCGATCGTCGGCGCCGGGGCGAAGGCGCCCGAGGTGGCGCGCGCCTACGTGCAGCAGCTGCGCGACCTCATCGTCGCGCTCGGCGTCTCCGAGGCCCGGATGGACCAGGGCAACCTGCGCGCCGACGTCAACCTCTCGCTGTCGCCGAAGGGCAGCGGCGTGCTCGGCACCCGCACCGAGACCAAGAACGTCAACTCGTTCCGCTCGGTCGAGCGGGCGGTGCGCTACGAGATGCAGCGGCACGCGGCGATCCTCGACGGCGGCGGCTCGATCCTGCAGGAGACCCGCCACTGGCACGAGGACACCGGCGTGACCACCTCGGGCCGCGAGAAGTCCGACGCCGAGGACTACCGCTACTTCCCCGAGCCCGACCTCGTGCCCGTCGCCCCCTCGCGCGAGTGGGTCGAGGAGCTGCGCGGCACGCTGCCCGAGAACCCGACCCAGAAGCGGGCGCGGCTGCAGGCCGACTGGGGCTTCACCGACCTCGAGATGCGCGACACCGTGGGCGCCGGCGCGTTCGGACTGGTCGAGGAGACCGTGGCAGCCGGGGCGCCGCCCCAGGCCGCTCGCAAGTGGTGGCTCGGCGAGCTGGCCCGCTCGGCCAACGAGTCGGGCAAGGACATCGCCGACCTCGGCGTGACGCCGGCCGACGTGGCCGCCGTCCAGGCGCTGGTCGACGCGAGGACGATCAACGACAAGCTCGCGCGGCAGGTCTTCGAGGGCCTGCTCGCCGGCGAGGGGACGCCGTCCGAGATCGTCGAGAAGCGCGGCCTCGCGGTCGTCTCCGACGACGGTGCGCTCGGGGCGGCCGTCGACAAGGCGATCGCCGAGAACCCCGAGATCGCCGACAAGATCCGCGACGGCAAGGTCGCCGCGGCCGGCGCCCTCATCGGCGCGGTGATGAAGGAGATGCGCGGCCAGGCCGACGCCGGCCGGGTGCGCGAGCTGGTGCTCGAGAAGCTGGCCTGACCATGGACGCCGGTTCGGCCGCGGGGCCGCACGGGAGTAGGGTGCGGTCGAACCATCAACCACGCTCGTGGTGGGAGAAGCCGGTCGAAGTCCGGCGCTGACCCGCAACCGTAGGCGGACGTCTCGACAGAGGCGCTCGCGAGCCGGAGCACCCGACACGATGCGTCCTCACCAATCGCTGTCGTGGAAAGCAGCGGGTGACCCTCCGGGCCGCCCGCTGTCGCAGCGGGAAACGGATTCCATGTCCATCGTGCGCCTTCGTCGCGGCGCGGCCCTCCTCGCCGTGCCCTCCCTCCTCACCGCCGGTCTCGTCGCCGTTGCTCCTACCCCGGCGCTCGCCGCCACCCCCGACCCGGCCCCGGGCGAGTCCGGGGCCGCCTGGCTCAAGACCCAGCTCGTCGACGGCCTCATGCCCAGCCCGTTCGGCGGCTCCGACGTCGGGCTCACGATCGACACCGTCCTCGCGCTGAGGGCGATCGACGCCGACGACGCCGACGTGGCGTCGATCCGCGACGACGTCGCCGCCTCGAGCGCGTTCGACTTCTACGTGGGTGACTACAGCTACACCTCGCCCGACCCGTTCCCCGACGGGCCGGAGGCCACCTTCGCCGGCCACTCCTCCAACGCCACGGCCAAGGCCGCGGCCTTCGCCGTCGCGACCGGCGCCGACCCGACCGCGTTCGGCGGCCACGACCTCGTCGCGGCCCTCAGCGGGATGGTCGTCGACAGCGGCGCCGCCGCGGGCCGCCTGACCGACGAGCCCACCAAGAACGGCGACCCCTACCCGGCCGGTGACTACGCCAGCACGATCGGCCAGTCGTTCGCCGCGGCCGCGCTCGACGCGGAGGGCAGCACGCTCACGAGCCCGGTCACCGAGTTCCTCCTCGCCCAGCAGTGCGCCGACGGCTTCTTCCGCGCGTCGTTCTCGGCCATCGACGCCCCGGTGCAGTCCTGCCCCGCCGGTGGCTCGGCCAGCACCGACGCGACGGCGCTGGCGATCCTCAACCTGCAGGGCCAGACCGACGACACCGACGTCCAGGCCGCGATCGACGACGCGGTGGCCTGGCTGACCTCGGCGCAGGCCGGCGACGGGTCGTTCGGCAGCGACGGGCAGATCACGACCGCCAACGCCAACAGCACCGGCCTGGCCGCCTGGGCGCTCGGGGTCGAGGGCGAGACGGCGGCCGCCGAGAAGGCCGCCGTCTGGCTCCGCAGCCACCAGCTCGTCAACGCCGCGGGCTGCACGCCCTACACCCCGGCCGACGAGGGCGCCATCGCCTACGACGACGCGGGGCTCGACACCGCGGCCGCCGGCTCGATCGACGACGTGCGCGACCAGTTCCGCCGTGCCACCGCCCAGGGCCTGCCCGGGCTGCGGTGGGCGCCGCAGGGCGTGGCCGTCCGAGGTGACGTCGTCCGACCGGTTCGTGCGGGCCGGCAGCACCCAGAAGATCCGGGTCGAGGCGTCGCCGGGCGACCTGGTCTGCGTCGTCAAGAACGGCTCCGGCCGCTCCACCCGCGTCGGCTACGACGGCCGCGCCGTCCTCGTCGTCACGATGCCCAAGGGCACGACGACGGTGACCTACCGGGTGCAGGACGGCGACGAGTCTCTCGGGACCGTGCGGTTCCCGGTGCTGGGCGCCACGAGGCTCGCGGTCACCGCTCCCGCCCGTGCCGCGCGCGGCACGTTCGTCGTCCTCAAGGCCTCCGGGCTCGTCCGCGGCGAGAAGGCCGTCTTCAAGCTCGCCGGCACCAGGCGCGGCACCGACGTCGCCGACGCCAAGGGTCGCGCGCAGCTGCGGGTCAAGGTCACCGGCCGGCCCGGTCGGCTCCCCGTGCTGGTGACGGGCGCGTTCGCCGACATCCGTCGCGGCACCGCCTCGATCACGCTCACGCGCTGATCCGGGTCATGACCATCTGGTCGAGCAGGTCGCTCGCCGCCCCGGCCGGGGCGGCGGCCGGCCTCGCCGTGGTGGTCGCCTCGCTCGTCGGTCCCGGCGCGGCGCCTGCTCGTGCCGAGGCGTGCAGCACCGCCACCGGCGTCACGGTCGTCGTCGACTTCAACGGCCTCGGCGGCGGCGTCCAGGGCGCCTGCCTCGCCGACGGTGGCGGCGAGAAGGCCAGCGTGCTGTTCGAGGAGGGGGGCTTCGCGCTCACCTACGCCCAGCGTGAGCCGGGCTTCGTCTGCCGCGTCGCGGGCGTCCCGACCAGCGACCCGTGCGTCAACACCTCGCCGGCCAACGCGTACTGGGGCCTGTGGTGGTCCGACGGCAAGAACGGCCGGTGGACCTACTCGAGCCTCGGGGCCGCGTCGTTGCGCATCCCCGACGGCGGCTACGCCGCGTTCTCGTGGGACGACGTCGAGGGCAGTGCCGAGCCGTCGTACGCGCCGGCGCCGCACCCGACCCAGACGCCGACCCCCTCGCCGTCCACGAGCCCGAGCCCGTCGTCGGCGCCGTCGTCGCAGGCGCCGTCACCGAGTGTCGACCCCGGCGGTCCCGGCCCCGGCGGCGGCGCGTCGAGCGACGGCCCGGGGGAGCCGGGGACCAGCGGCAGCCCGGACGGGTCACCGAGCGGGACGCCCGGTGGGTCGCCCGGCGCGTCACCGAGCGGGACGCCCAGCGCGTCGACCAGCGCCTCGACCGGGGCGTCGACCAGCGCGTCACCGAGCACGGGGCCGAGCGGGTCGCCGTCCCGGACGCCGAGCGAGGGGTCCTCCCCGCAGGTCACGCCGAGCGGGTCCCCGACCGACGACGTGGTCGCCGAGCTGGCGGACCCGGGCGACGTCGACCCCTCCTCGTCGGAGGCGGTCGACGCCGGCGGCGACGGCCTCCCGGTCTGGGTGGTGCCGGTCGTGCTCGTCCTCCTCCTCAGCGCCGGAGCCGCGGCGTTCGGGGTGCGGCAGCGACGCTCGGCGAGCGGCGGGCCGTGACCGGGCTGCCGCGCGACCTGCACCCGCTGGCCTGGTGGCTGTGGGCGATCGGCCTCGCGGCCGCTGCGTCGATGACCACGAACCCGCTGGTGCTGCTGATGATCGTGGGGGTCACCGCGATCGTGGTGACCGTCCGACGCACCGACCACGCCTGGGCCCGGTCGTTCCGGTTCTACGTGTGGTTGGGGGTCGCGGCCGTGGTCCTGCGCGTGTTCTGGCGGCTGCTGCTCGGCGGCGGGTACCCCGGGACGGTGCTGCTCGACCTGCCGCAGGTCCCGCTGCCGGACTTCGTGCTCGGCGTCAACCTGCTCGGCCCGGTGACGCGCGAGACGCTGCTGGCCGGTCTCTACGACGGGCTGCGCCTGGCGACGCTCATCATCTGCGTCGGCGCGGCCAACTCGCTGGCGAACCCGAAGCGGCTGCTGCGCAGCCTGCCGCCCGCCCTGCACGAGATCGGCACCGCGCTGGTCGTCGCCGTGACCGTGCTGCCGCAGCTGACCCAGAGCATCCAGCGGGTGCGCGCGGCGCAGTCGCTGCGGGCGGGCGAGACCGGCAAGGTGCGACGCCTGCGCCGGTTCCTGGTGCCGGTGCTCGAGGACACCTTCGACCGCTCGCTCGCCCTCGCGGCCGGCATGGACACGCGCGGCTACGGCCGCAGCGGCGACGCGTCGCAGGCCGAGCGTCGCGTCACCGGGGCGCTGGTGCTCGCCGGCCTGTGCGGCGTCGTGGTCGGCGTCTACGCCCTGCTCGACCAGACGGCGCCGCGACTGCTCGCCGGCCCGATGCTCGCGCTGGGCCTCGCGGTCGCGGTCGCCGGACTGGTGAACGCCGGCCGCCGCGTGCAGCGGACCCGCTACCGACCCGACCGGTGGCAGCCCCCCGAGCTCGCCGTCGTCGGCGTCGGTCTCGCCGTCGCCGTCCTCGCGTGGTGGGTGGGCCACCACCAGGTGCCGATCGCCTACCCCGGCCTCGACCGGGTGCCCGAGGTCAGCCTCGCCGCGCTCGGCTACGCCCTGCTCGGCCTCGTCGCCGTCCTCGTCACCCCGGCCCCCGAGGGCGCCCGCCTCGCCGACCCGTCGCACATGTCAGGCGGGTCGGCGCCGGCAGACACCGACCCGTCGCACATGTCAGGCGGGTCAGCGACCCGTCGCACATCTGGGGCGGGTCACCCGCAGATGACGGCCCCCGTGATCGAGCTGCGCGGCATCACGCTCACCTACCCGGACGCCGTCGAGGGCCGGCCGGTGCTCGACGGCGTCGACCTGGCCGTCGAGGAGGGCGAGCTGATCCTCGTCTCCGGGCCCACCGGCGTGGGCAAGTCGACGCTGCTCGGCGTCGTGACCGGGCTGGTGCCGCGCTTCAGCGGCGGCGTGCTCCGCGGCGACGTCCTGCTCGACGGCACGAGCATCGTCGACGCCCCGCCGCGCGAGCGGGCCCACGCCATCGGCTACGTCGGCCAGGACCCGATCGCCGGGTTCGTGACCGACACCGCCGAGGACGAGCTCGCCTACGGCATGGAGCAGCTGGGCCTGCCGCCCGCGACCATGCGCCGCCGCGTCGAGGAGACGCTCGACCTGCTCGGCATCGCCGACCTGCGGCGGCGCGACCTGCACACGCTCTCGGGCGGCGAGCAGCAGCGCGTGGCGATCGGCGCCGTCCTCACCATGCACCCGCGGCTGCTGGTGCTCGACGAGCCGACCTCGGCCCTCGACCCGACGGCGGCCGAGGACGTCCTCGCCACCCTCACCCGGCTCGTGCACGACCTCGGCGTCTCGGTGCTGCTCGCCGAGCACCGGCTCGAGCGCGTCGTGCCCGTTCGCCGACCGGATGGCCCTGATGACCGGCGGCGGTCACGTCGAGGTGGGCGACACCGCCGACCTGCTGAGCCGCTCGCCCGTCGTCCCGCCGATCGTCGAGCTCGGCCGCATCGCGGGCTGGACGCCGCTGCCGCTCACCGTGCGCGACGCCCGCCGCCCCGCCCGCCAGCTGCGGCTGGTGCCGCCGGTGGTCGCCGCGCCGGTGCCGGCCGAGGCGCTCCTCACCGCCACGGGGCTCGGGGTCACCCACGGCTCGACCGTGGCCCTGCGCGACGTCGGCATCACGCTCGGCGCCGGCCGCGTGACCGCGCTCATGGGCCGCAACGGCGCGGGCAAGTCGACGCTGCTGTGGGCGCTGCAGGGCAGCCGCAAGCGGCGCGCCGGGCACCGTCGACGTCGAGGGGCGCGACCCCGGCCGCGCCGAGCCCGGCCGCCCGTCGCGGCCTCGTCGGGCTGCTGCCGCAGACGGCCTCCGACCTGCTGTACCTCGAGACCGTGGCCGAGGAGTGTGCCGCCGGCGGACGCCGGCACCCGCGAGCTGCTCGACCGTCTCGTGCCCGGCATCGACGACGGCCTCCACCCGCGCGACCTCTCGGAGGGGCAGCGCCTCGCCCTGGCCCTGGCCCTCGTGCTGGCCGCGCGCCCGCCGCGTCGTCCTGCTCGACGAGCCGACCCGCGGCCTCGACTACGCCGCAAGCGCGCGCTGGCCACGATCCTGCGCGACCTCGCCGCCGACGGCCACGCCGTCCTGGTGGCGACCCACGACGTCGAGTTCGTCGCCACCGTCGCCGACGAGGTCGTGGTGCTCGCCGACGGCGAGGTCGTCTCGAGCGGACCGACCCGGCAGGTCTCGCGCAGTCGCCGGCGTTCGCGCCGCAGGTGACCAAGGTGCTCGGCGCCCCGTGGCTCACCGTCGCCGAAGTGGCGGCCGCGCTGTGAGCCGGCCGTCGACAAGCGACCCGGCGCGACCCGACGTCCGCGCGATCCCGCTCAGCCCGCGCAGCCGCGTCACGCTCGCGGTCGCCTCGGTGGCCGGACTGATGATGCTCTGCTGGCCGCTGCTCGTGCGCGTCTCGGCCGACACCGCGTCGGCCGGACGCATCGACCCGCCGTTCCTCTTCCTGCTGCTGCTCCCGTGGTCATCGCCGTCGTGGTCGCCGAGATGAGCGAGGGCGGCATGGACTCGCGCGTGCTCGCGATCCTCGGCGTCCTCAGCGCGGTCAACGCGCTGATGCGGCTGCTCTCGGCCGGGACGGCGGGCGTCGAGCTGGTGTTCTTCCTGCTGATCCTCGCCGGGCGGGTCTTCGGCGCCGGCTTCGGCTTCGTGCTGGGCGTGACGTCGCTGTTCGCCTCCGCCCTGCTGACGGCCGGCGTCGGCCCGTGGCTCCCCTTCCAGATGCTCGGCGCCGCCTGGGTCGGCCTCTGCGCCGGCCTGCTGCCGCGCCGCGTCACCGGTCGTGGGAGATCGCGATGCTCGCGGCCTACGGCGTGGTCGCGGCCTACCTCTACGGCGCCCTGATGAACCTCTCGGGCTGGCCGTTCCTGCTCGGCGTCGCCGTCCCCGGCCCGAGGGCAACCTCACCTTCGACCCCACCGTCGGCCCGCTCGCACAACCTGCAGACCTTCGCCGCCTACACGCTGGTCACCTCGACCGGCAGCTTCGACACCGGCCGCGCGATCACCACCGCCGTCGCGGTCGTCGTCCTCGGCCCGGCGATCCTGACGACGCTGCGCCGTGCGTCGCGGCGCGCGGTCGTGGTCCTGACCACTGACGCCGACCCGCCGCGCGTGGTCGCCTGATGGCCCGACCGGGCCACCCGCCTAGTCATCTCGGGCCAGGCTCCTCCACAGGCGCACGGACCGAGTTGTCCCAATCCCGGGTGGCGCTGTTCGCCCGTCGTTCACGATCGACGCCCCGTTCGTTCCGTCGTGCTCCTGAGACTCGTCTCGGCTCCCGCCCGGGGCCGGGACCGGCGCAGCACTCGACACACACCGACGGGGACAGCAACACAGGTGACCACCACTCTTCCCGACCTCGACCGGCCGCGCCGGACGAGGTCGACGCCACGGCGCGCGCCATCTCGCGGCGGTCGACGGGCGCCGACGCGGTCTTCGCCAACGCCGCGCGCGCCGTCGGCGCCTCGGTGCTCGTCATCACCGGCGGCGTCGGGATCTTCCTGGGCTACCAGGGCTTCCCGACGCTCAAGCGCTACGGCCTCGAGCTTCTTCACCGAGACCCAGTGGTCGCCCGACACCGACGTCATCGGCATCGCCGCCGTGCTCGTCGGCACCTTCGCCGGTCGCCGCTCGTCGCGATGGCCATCGCCTTCCCGCTGGCGCTGGCCACCGCGCTCTACATCAGCGAGTACGCGCCCGCCCGGATCAAGGCGACGCTGGTCTCGCTGGTCGACCTGATGGCCGCGGTGCCGTCGGTCATCTACGGGCTGTGGGGCGCGCTGCTGATCATGCCGCACGCCGCCGAGTTCGCGATCTGGCTGCGACCGCAACTTCGGCTGGATCCCGATCTTCGACGTCCCGGGCGGCAACCCCGACGCGCCGCAGCCCGACGCTCACCCGCTACGCCTTCAGCTCCTTCTGCGCCGCGATCGCCGTCGCGATGATGGTGATGCCGATGGCCTGCGCGGTGATGCGCCAGGTCTTCTCCCAGACCCCGCAGGGCGAGAAGGAGGCCGCGCTCGCGCTCGGCGCCACCAAGTGGGGGATGATCCGCTCGGTCGTCCTGCCCTTCGGCCGCGGCGGCATCATCGGCGGCACGATGCTCGCCCTGGGCCGCGCGCTCGGCGAGACGATCGCGGTGCGTCCTGATCATCTCGCCCGAGTTCGAGATCAAGTGCCGCTCCTCGAGGCGGGCGGCAACACCGATCAGCTCGCTGATCGCCGGCCGCTTCAACGAGGCCACGCCCTCCCAGCTCTCGGCGCTGCTCGCCGCCGGCTTCGTGCTGTTCCTGATCACCCTGGTCATCAACACCCTCGCCGCGGTCATCGTCAACCGCAGCCGCTCCGGGGCGGACACCGACTGATGACGCATCGACAGCGACCCGGGACCGCGACCGACGCCGCGCGCCCGGCGCCCCGGCGCACGACCCACCTGCCGACGTACGACGACGACGCCGCCGCCGCCGCGGCCGCCGCGCCTCGCTCGGCCGGATGACGCCCGACGAGCTGCTTCGTCCGCGCTCGGCGCCTGGGTCGCCGGCGCTCGGCCTGGCCTGGCTGGTCACCCAGCGGCTGCTGCCGATGCCGGGCGTCCCGTGGTTCCTCGTCACGCTGGTTCGTGCTTCGGCCTCGCTGATGACCGCCGTGGCCACCGGCGATGACCGGCACCGCGGTCGAGGTCAACGACCGGGTCGCCGGCGCGGTCGATCACCGGCGGCGCGCTGTCGTCGGCGCCGCCCTGGTCAGCACGGTCGTCTACGTCGGCGTCAAGGGCTGGCGCCCGGTGCTCAACCTCAACTTCTTCTCTCAACGACATGGCCGGCGTCGGGCCCGCGCGACCCGTTCACCGAGGGCGGCATCAAGCACGCGATCGTCGGCTCGATGATCCAGATCGGCATCGCGATCGCCATCACGCTGCCGCTCGGCGTCGGCACCGCGGTCTTCATGACCGAGGTCGGCGGCAGGTTCGCCCGCATCGTGCGCACGGTCGTCGAGGCGATGACGGCGCTGCCCTCGATCGTGGCCGGCCTGTTCATCTACACCGTCTTCATCGTCGCGCTCGGCCAGCCCGCGCTCCGGGCCTGGCCGCCGCGCTCGCGATCTCGGTGATGATGCTGCCGATCATCGCCCGCGCCTCCGACGTCGTGCTGCGCGTCGTGCCCGGTGGTCTGCGCGAGGCCAGCCTCGCGCTCGGCGCCAGCCGGTGGCGCACCGTGTGGCACGTCGTGCTGCCGACCGCCCGGCCCGGGCCTCGCCACGGCGCTGATCCTCGGCGTCGCCCGCGGCATCGGCGAGACCAGCCCGGTGCTGCTCACCAGCGGCGCGGCGACGTTCGTGGTCACCAACCCGACCGACGGGCGCGATGAACTCGCTGCCGCTGTTCATCTACACCAACGTGCGCAGCGGCGACCCGATCGCCATCCAGCGCGCCTACGGCGCCGCGCTTCGTGCTGCTCGTCCTCGTCCTCGTCTTCTTCGTCGTCGCCCGGCTGCTGGCCCGTCCGCGCGCCAGCAAGCCCGTCCCGCTCCGCGTCGTTCCCGGAAGGCCTCATGAACCGCACGCATCCTCGCCTCCGTCGCCGCGCGTCGCCGCCGCCGGCTCGTCGCCTCGGCGGCGCCGCGCCGGCGCGCCGCGTCGCCGACCGGTCGCGGACCGCCGGCGCCGCGTCCGCGCCGCGCGGCCTACGCCACGATCGAGGGCACCGGCTCCACCTGGTCGCAGATCATCGTCGACCAGTGGATCGCCGACGTCGACTCCAACGGCATCAAGGTCGTCTACACCGGCGGCGGCTCCTCCAAGGGCCGCAAGGACTTCGCGCAGAACAGCGTCGACTTCGCGATCTCCGAGATCCCCTACCAGGGCACCGACGAGACCGGGCAGCGCCGACACCAGCAACGGCCGCGACTACGCCTACCTGCCGATCGTCGCCGGCGGCACGGCGTTCACCTACCAGCTCAAGGTCGGCGACGAGCAGGTCAAGAACCTGCGGCTCTCCGGCGAGACGCTCGCCAAGATCTTCACCGGCAAGATCACCAACTGGAACGACGACGCGATCACCGCCGACAACAACGGCCGCGCCTTCCCCGACAGCCGATCATCCCGGTGGTGCGCTCCGACGGCTCGGGCACGACCGCCCAGTTCACCACCTGGCTCGACAAGGCCTACCCGTCGATCTGGCGGCCGTTCTTCGGCAAGTCCGGCCTCACGTCGTACTACCCGCAAGCAAGGGCACGCGACGATCGGCCAGTCCGGCTCCGACCAGGTGATGAACACGATCTCGGGCTTCGCCGGCAACGGCACGATCGGCTACGTCGAGTACTCCTACCCGGTCAACAAGGACTACCCGGTCGTCAAGGTGCTCAACAAGGCCGGCTACTACGTCGAGCCGACGCAGTACAACACCGCGGTCGCGCTGACCAAGGCCAAGATCAACCAGGACAAGTCCGACCCGACGAAGTACCTCACGCAGATCCTCGACGGCGTCTACACCAACCCCGACCCGCGGGCCTACCCGATCTCGTCGTACTCCTACATGATCATCCCGACCGGGGCCGACGACCCGCGGATGACGACGGCCAAGCGCCAGTCGATCGCCGACTTCCTCTACTACTCGCTGTGCCGGGCCAGTCGAAGGCCGGGCCCTACGGCTACTCGCCGCTGCCGCTCAACCTGGTGCAGGCCGGCTTCGACCAGATCGCCAAGCTCAAGAAGGCCGACCCCGGCGTCGACCTGACCGACCGCGACGTGACGCACGCTGCAACAACCCGACCTTCGACGGCAAGAACCTCGAACAGAACCTGCTGGCCGAGATCGCCCCGAAGCCCGCCGCCTGCGACAAGGCCGGGCGAGGGCCCGTGCGGCACCGACACCGGCACCGAACAGCCGTCCACGGCGGCGGCACCGACGGCGGCGGCGGTGGCCGACGGCACCGGCGACGGGACGCCGACGGCCGGGCGACCGGACGCCGGGGGCACCGGGCGTCCAGCCGACCGGGTGGCCGGCGGCACCGGTGCGACGGCCGGCGACGGCGGCGCGGCGACGGCCCCGGCGGCGGCGCCCCGGTCGATCGACCCGGAGACCGGCGAGCTCGTCGGCCGGCGCGGCACCGACGCACCGCGCGCGGCGGCGACGCGATCTACGCCAACCCGACGCTGGTCTCCGACCGGCCGCTCGACTCCACAGACCTTCGGCTGGGTGGCGGTGCTCGAGCTGCTCGCGCTGGTCCTGCTGCCCGGCCTCGTGGTCGCCGCCCTGCGCGACGCCGTCGCGACGGCGGCCGCCGCGATGACCGCGCGCGCCGCGCATCGGCGCTCGAGCCGCGCCGCCGCGGCGCCTGGCCGCTGCGTGCCGGCCTCGGCCTGCACGCGCTCGCCGGCCGACGCCGCGGCACCGCCGCCGGCGCCGGCGCGCGACCCGGTCGCCGCGCGGCCGCGCCGACGACGGCTACAGCCGCGACCAAGCCGTCGACGCGCACCTTCACCGAGGCCGACGGCACGCGACGCACGGTCTCGAGCCACGACGGTGACGGTGACGGCCGACCACACCCAGAACCTGCGCGGTCGCGAGCGCGTGCAATCTCGTGGAGCGGCGCCCAGCCCAGTGGCGGCCGGGCGAGCAACCCCTTCGGCGAGAACGGCCTCCTGCAGGAGTACCCCGTCGTCGTGATGCAGTGCCGCGGCACCGACGACCCGACCCTCCCGCCGCGCCAGCAGCTGCGCCCCGAGACCTGCTGGACCGCCTCGGTGGCCCAGCGCTCGCAGACCGCTGCGCTCCGACGAGCGAGCCGACCTGGATGCACGACCTCTACAACGCCGAGGCCGACAAGCAGCGCGTCTCGGGCCTCGACCCGATCCCGACGCCGACGAGTGCCCCGCCGCCGACATCGACGCCCTACTTCACCCACCTGACCGCGTTCGTCGCCGCCAACGGCACCGTCTACCCGGCCTGCGACGCCGACTCGATGCCGCCCGAGGCGGCCGTCGGTGCCGCGTTCCCGCCGGCCGAGCTGGCGGCGTTCACCGACGAGGACGGCAACGGGCAGGTCGCAGTTCGAGGTGCGCAGCGACGTCGAGAACGAGTCGCTGGGCTGCAACGACAAGGTCGCCTGCTCGATCGTGGTCATCCCGATCGCCGGCATCAGCTGCGACAGCCCGCCGTCGCCCGGCACCCCCGCCGACCGCGCCTGCCGCAAGATCGGCCGCTTCGCGCCCGGGCTCCAGCAACTTCACCAACGACGGCATCGACCTGGCCGGTCGGCCCGGCGCTGTGGTGGTCGGAGTCCAACTGGCGCAACCGCTTCACGATCCCGATCACCTTCGGCCTGCCGCCCGACACCTGCGACGTGCTCGACCCGCGCGCCCCGACCGGCTTCTACGGCTCCGAGCTGCTCGCCCAGGCCGCGCTGCAGTGGTCGCCGGCGTACTGCCTGAACAAGAAGCGGTTCAAGTTCCAGCTCAACCAGATGTCCGACGATCGCCGGCTTCAACCTGATGCAGTCCGGCGAGGGCCCGGCCGCCGTGGTCTCGTCGCGTGCACGAGCACCACCGGCGCCGACCCGGTCGGCTACGCACCCGACCGCGGTGACCGGCTTCGCGATCGGCTACGTCGATCGACAAGCCGGACAACGCCGGCGAGTTCACCGACCTGCGGCTCAACGCGCGGCTGATCGCCAAGCTGCTCACCCAGAGCTACCTCGGCTCCGACCTCGGCCGCGGTCACCCGGGCATGGCCGGCAACCCGCTCGCGATCATGACCGACCCGGAGTTCATCGCGCTCAACCCCGGCCTGACACGATCGACCAGGAGGCGGCGCGCGACGCTGCTGTCGCTCTCCAACGGCTCCGACGTCATCGAGCAGCTCACCGAGTACATCGCCCAGGACGCCGACGCGATGGCCTTCGTCGACGGCAAGGCCGACCCGTGGGGCATGGTCGTCAACCCGCCTACCAGGACCTCGAGCCTGCCGACCGCCGGAGTTGCCGCTGCTCGACGACTACGTCCCCGAGACGCAGAACACCTGCCGCCAGGCCAACCCGTCGGTCTACTTCACCCAGCTCGCCGCACCGGTCACGACGCTGCGCAAGATCGCCGAGGCGCTGCTCGACGCCTGGCCCAACGTGCAGACCC
>CAWHNR010000003.1:0-51890 GCA_963830575.1 uncultured Actinomycetota bacterium | reverse complement strand
CCAGGCGCGGATCGACTCCGGCGCCCAGAAGGTGATCGGCGTGAACACCTTCCGGCTCGCCGCCGAGGACAAGCTCGACGTCCTCAAGGTCGACAACGACGACGTCTACCGCCAGCAGGTCGCCAAGCTCGAGCGGCTCCGCGCCGAGCGCAACGACGACGACGTCCGCTCGGCGCTGGAGGCGCTCACGAACAGCGCCGAGCGCGGTGCCACCAAGGGCTCGCTCGACGGCAACCTGCTCGCGCTCGCGGTCGACGCGGCGCGGGCGAAGGCCACCGTCGGCGAGATCTCCGACGCGCTCGAGAAGGTCTACGGCCGCCACCAGGCGGTGATCCGTACGATCTCGGGCGTGTACCGCGACACCACCTCCGAGGGCGACAGCTCCCTGCTCCGGCAGGTGCTCGACGCGACCGCGGAGTTCGAGGAGGCCGAGGGCCGCCGCCCGCGCATCCTGGTCGCCAAGATGGGCCAGGACGGCCACGACCGCGGACAGAAGGTGATCGTCTCCGCCTTCGCCGACATGGGCTTCGACGTCGACGTCGGCCCGCTGTTCTCCACGCCCGAGGAGGTCGCCCAGCAGGCGGTCGACGCCGACGTCCACATCGTCGGGGTCAGCTCGCTCGCGGCCGGCCACCTCACGCTGCTCCCGGCGCTGAAGTCGGCGCTCGAGGAGCAGGGTCGCGGCGACATCATGACGGTCATCGGCGGCGTCATCCCGCCCGACGACGTCCCGACCCTGAAGGAGATGGGCGCCGCTGCGGTGTTCCTCCCCGGCACGGTCATCGCCGAGTCGGCGCTCGACCTCCTCGCCAAGCTGCGGGACCTGCTCGGCCACGACGGCATCGGTGGTTGAGGTGCTCCGACCGAGGGGCGAGGGAGGAGCCTCGAAACCTGGTGACCCTTCGTTGCCAGGGCTCGCGAAGGCATGAGGCTCGCCAGGTCTCGAGGCTCGTCGGTGGTCCCTCCCTCCTCGCACCTCGACCACCGTCGGACCTCGACCGCCGTGGGCGCGGCTGATGCCTGACGTCGACGAGCTGGTCACAGGCATCCGCGAGGGCCGCCGCGCGGCGGTCGCCCAGGCCATCACGCTCGTGGAGTCGGCGAAGCCGGAGCGGCGGCTGCAGGCGCGCGACCTGCTCACGGCTCTTTCCGAGGGCAACGACTCCGGGGTGCAGTCGCCGGCGGTGCGGGTCGGCATCAGCGGCGTGCCCGGGGTGGGCAAGTCGACCTTCATCGAGTCGCTGGGCAGCCGGCTGACGGCCGAGGGGCACCGCGTCGGCGTCCTGGCCGTCGACCCCTCGAGCGTGCGCACCGGCGGGTCGGTGCTCGGCGACAAGACGCGCATGGCGCGGCTCTCGGCCGACCCGCGCGCCTACATCCGGCCGAGCCCGAGTGCCGGCACCCTCGGCGGCGTCGCCCGGGCGACGGTGCAGGCGATGGCGGTCCTCGAGGCCGCGGGCTACGACGTCGTGCTGGTCGAGACCGTCGGCGTCGGCCAGTCGGAGGTCACCGTGGCCGGGATGGTCGACACGTTCCTGTTCCTCACCCTCGCCCGCACCGGTGACCAGCTGCAGGGCATCAAGAAGGGGATCCTCGAGATCGCCGACGTGATCGCGGTGAACAAGGCCGACGGCGACCGCGAGCAGGAGGCACGGGGGGCCGCCCGCGAGCTGGCCGGCGCGCTGCGCCTCGTGCGCGGTCACGGCGAGTGGGCGCCGCCGGTGGTCGACGTGCTCCGGTCTCACCGACGTCGGCGTCGACGACCTCTGGGAGAGGGTGATGGGGCACCGCGAGCACCTCGGCCCCGACGGCCTCGCGACCAAGCGGGCGCAGCAGCAGCTCGAGTTCACCTGGGCCCTGGTGCGCGACGAGCTCGAGCAGCGGCTGAGGCACTCACCCGCGGTCCGCGCCATCCGCGACGAGGTGCGCGACGCCGTCCTCGCCGGCGAGCTGCCCGCCCCGGTCGCCGCCGACCGGGTGCTCGAGGCCTACGACGCCTCGTAGCGCTGCCCGTCCGGCGCTGACGGCACGGCTCCTCGAAAAAACTGGAACGCTCTTTACCTTCGCCTGCACGATCCCTTCCGAGTCTCGGGCCACACCCACGGAAGGAACCCATGAACACCCGATCGATCCTGGTCAGCGCGCTGGCCGGCCTCGCCGCCATCTCGGCCGGCGCGGCGACCAGCCCCACCTCGGCCGCCCCGGCCGCTCCCAGCCGCCAAGGCCGCCCCGACCGTCCAGACCCTCGAGAAGGGCCTGCTGAGCCCGCTCAGCCTCGCCGTCGAGGAGGACGGCAGCGTCTGGTACTCCGAGAACTTCAAGGGCACGCTGCTGCGCCGCAACGTCGCCGGCCGGGTCGTCACCCGGTACCAGTCGCAGGACGGGCTCGAGGTCGGCGCCGTCTCCGAGCACCGCGGGAGCGTCCGGTTCGCCGTCTCGGGCGAGGAGCACGCCGAGCTCTGGGGCATCGGCGACAGCGGCAAGCCCGCCCCGATGGCGGACCTGTGGGCGCACGAGCAGAAGGACAACCCCGACGGTGACGTCGACTACGGCTTCCGCGGCCTCGACGACGAGTGCGCTGCCTCGATCCCCGAGGAGTTCCCCGCGAGCTACACCGGCATCGTCGAGAGCCACCCGTACGCGACCTACCTGGCCGAGGGCCGCGGCACCTACGTCGCCGACGCGGCGGCGAACGCCGTGCTCGTCGTCCCGAAGCCGGGCAAGGTGCGCACGGTGGCCGTGATCCCGCCCACCGCGCGCGTCGTGACCGCCGACCTCGCCGCGGCGAACCACCTGCCCGAGTGCACGATCGGCGAGAAGTACTGGTTCGAGTCCGTCCCGACCGACGTCGAGCTCGGCAAGGACGGCTTCCTCTACGTCACCACGCTCCCCGGGGGCCCGGAGGACGACAGCGTCGCGCCGGCCGGCTCGGTGTACCGGGTCAACCCCACGACCGGTGCGACCAAGCGACTGGTCACCGGTCTGGCCAGCCCCACCGGGGTCGCGGTCACGCCGAAGGGCGACCTCTTCGTGACGGAGCTGTTCGGTGGCCGGATCGTGCGGCTGGCGAAGGGCAGCACCACCGTCAAGCCGTTCCTGACGGTGCCGCTGCCCGGTGACGTCGAGGTCGAGCGCGGCCGGCTCTACGCCACGACGTTCGTCCTCGCCGGTCTCTCCGGTGAGCCGGACGACGCTCCCGCCGGTCGCCTGGTGCGCATCAAGCGCTGACACCGTGACGAGGACGCCGGCGGCCGGGTTCGGCCGCCGGCGTGCTCGAGGCCTGCGACGGTCCCTGACCGCTGGTCGTCACACCGTCGTGTCAATAGTCCGGGCGAGGCATGTGCCGAGCGCGAAGCGGGACAATAGTCGGCCCATGCGCACTCACACCTTGGTAGCAGCAGCACTGGTGGCCACCGCCGCGATCGCCACCGCGCCCTCGACGTCGACCGCGGCAGGGTCCGTGGCCGCCGCAGGGTCCTCACCCCGCGATCCTCATGTCGTGACGCTGGCCGACGGTCTCGTCGGTCCGCTCCGCATCGCCGTCCGTGACAACGGCGCCATCTTCTACAGCGAGAACTTCGCCGGCGCGCTGCACCTGCGCGGCCCCGGCGGCCGCGACCGCGTCGTGTTCCGCGCCAAGAAGCCTGGCCACGAGGTCGGTGCGGTCTCCGACGACCACGGCCGCGTGCGCTTCGCGGTGTCCGGCAACAACACGGCGCTGCTCAAGGCCTTCGGGCCGCGGGGCAACGCGCGCACCATCGCCGACCTCGGCAAGTTCGAGCAGCAGGACAACCCGGACGCCGGTGTCACCTACGGGTTCGTGGGTCTCAGCGACTCGTGCGCCGAGCAGCTCCCGCCGCAGGTCGGCCCGGCGCAGTACACCGGCATCGTCGACGCCCACCCCTACGCGACGGTGCTGCGCGGGCGGACGACGTACGTCGCCGACGCCGCCGGCAACGACATCGTGAAGGTGTCGCGGAGCGGCAAGGTCAGCGCCGCCGCCGTGCTGCCCCCGGTCCCGACGAAGATCACTGCGTCCGGGGCCGAGGCCTCCGGCCTCCCGCCCTGCACGGTCGGCAAGACCTACCGCTTCGAGGCCGTGCCGACCGACCTCGAGGAGGGCCCGGGCGCATGGCTCTACGCCACCTGCCTGCCCGGCGGTCCCGAGGACCCGAGCCTCGGCGCCCGCGGCGTCGTCGTGAAGGTCAACCCCCGCACCGGCAAGGTGGTCACCATCGCGAGGGGACTGCTCAGCCCGACCGGGCTCGCCGTCGCCGGCAACGGCGACCTCTACGTCGCCGAGCTGTTCGGCGGGCGGATCGTGAAGATCAAGGCCGGGACCCAGAAGGTCCGGACCGTGCTCGAGGCCGCGCTGCCGGGCGAGGTCGAGCTCGACGGCGGGAGCCTCCTGGCCACGACGGACGTCTTCCCGCCCGAGCAGGGGGCCCCTGACGGCAAGGTCGTCCGCATCCGGGGCTGAACCCGCTGACCCGCCTCACATGTGAGGCGGGTCGGCGTGGGTGCCCTGGCCCTGGCAGTAGCCTGGGTGGCGATGCCCGAGCTCCCTCACGCCGAACTCGTCACCGACGTCGTCGCCAAGTACGACGCCGAGCTCGTCGACCTGCGCCGCGACCTCCACGCCCACCCCGAGCTGTCCTGGGGCGAGGTCCGCACCACCGACCTCGTCGCGCAGCGTCTCGAGGCGGCAGGCTGGCGGGTCGCCCACCCGGCGCCGACCGGGCTGGTGGCCGACCTCGGCGACGAGGGACCGCTGGTGGCGCTGCGCGCCGACATGGACGCGCTCCCGGTCCAGGACGTGTGCGGCGAGCCGTGGGCCAGCACCGTGCCCGGTGTCGCGCACGCGTGCGGGCACGACGTCCACACGACGTGCCTGGTGGGCGCGGGCCTGGCGATCGGAGAGCTGCACGAGCGGGGCGAGCTGAACGGCCGGGTGCGGCTGCTGTTCCAGCCGGCCGAGGAGGTCATGCCCGGCGGGGCCAAGCAGCTGATGGCCGACGGCTACCTCACCGACGTCCAGCGGATCTTCGCGCTGCACTGCGACCCCGCCGTCGACGTCGGTCGCATCGGCCTGCGCACGGGTGCCCTCACGAGCGCCGCCGACAAGATCGAGGTGCACCTCGAGGGCACGGGCGGCCACACCTCGCGGCCGCACCTGACGGGCGACCTCACCTTCGCCCTCGCCAAGGTCACGAGCGAGCTGCCGGCGGTGCTCAGCCGCCGGATGGACCCCCGCGCCGGGGTGAGCGTCGTGTGGGGCGTCGTCCGCGCCGGCTCCGCGGCCAACGTGATCCCCGACCGCGGCATGGTGGCCGGCACGGTACGGATCCTCGACGCCGTCGCCTGGGCCGAGTGCGAGCCGATCATCCGCGAGGCCGTGCACGACATCGTCCGGCCCTACGGCGTCAACGCGACGATCGACTACCTGCAGGGCGTGCCGCCGGTGGTCAACGACCCCGGCTCGAACGCGATCCTGGCCTCCGTCGTCCGCTCCGTCCTCGGCCCGCACGGCCAGGCGTCGGTGCCGCAGAGCCTCGGCGGCGAGGACTTCGGCTGGTACGTCGAGCAGGTGCCGGGCGCGATGTTCCGCCTCGGCACCCGGACCCCGGGCGGCCCCACGTACGACCTGCACCAGGGCAACCTGCGCGTCGACGAGCGTGCGATCGGCATCGGCGCGCGGGTGCTCGCCCTCGCCGCCCTCGCGACGACAGAGGAGTAGCAGCAGCCGAGCCGGCCCGGGGTTCCGGGCCGGCTCGGCGGCGTCAGGCTTTTCGGTAGGGGAGTCCCACCGCGGCCGGCGCCCTCGAGCGGCCGACCAGGCCGGCGACGGCGAAGATGGTGACGACGTAGGGCAGCATCAGCATGAACTGCGTCGGCACCGGTGAGCCGAGCACCGAGAGCACGCCCTGCAGGTTCGAGGCGAAGCCGAACAGCAGGGCGGCCAGGGTGGCGCGGATCGGGTCCCACTTGCCGAAGATGACGGCCGCGAGGGCGATGTAGCCCGCACCGCCGGTCATCTCGCGGTTGAACTGCGAGACCGACACCAGGGTGTAGAAGGCGCCGCCGCTGCCGGCGATCGCGCCGGCGATGAGCACGGTGCGGTAGCGGGTGCGGGTGACGTTGATGCCGACGGTGTCGGCGGCCTTCGGGTGCTCGCCGACCGCACGGACCCGGAGGCCCCAGCGGGTGCGGTACAGCGCGAACGTCACGACGACGACCGCGATGTAGAGCGCGTAGACGATCGGGGTCTGCCGGAAGAAGATCGGGCCGATGAGCGGCACGTCGCCCAGCCCGGGGACCACCCACTGCTCGAAGCGCGGCGGGGAGTTGAGCTTCTCGGTGTTCGGCGCCAGGACCTGCGTGAACATGAAGCTGGTCACGCCGATCACCAGCACGTTGAGCACCACGCCCACGATCACCTGGTCGACGAAGTAGCTGATCGCGAACACGCCCAGGATGAGCGCGACGATCAGGCCGGCCGCCATGGCACCGAGGACGCCGAACCACAGCGAGCCCGTGACCGAGCCGACGATGGCCGCGGCGAACGCTCCCGCGAGCAGCTGGCCGTCGATCGCGATGTTGACGACGCCCGCCCGCTCACCGAGCACGCCGCCGAGCGCACCGAAGACCAGGGGGACGGCGAGGGCGAGCGAGCCCGCGAGCAGGCCCACCACCGGGATCGTGCCGCCGGCCGCCGCCCAGGAGAGGAACCCGATCAGTCCGACGAGGGCGTAGATCGCCGCGGCCCACATCGGGACCGGGCGCTTGGCCACGTAGAGGGCCCAGGCCAGTCCGGCGATCAGGAGCATCACGACGACCAGGACCAGCGCCGTCGCCTCGCCCGGCACCGTGATCTCGGGGAGGTCGAACAGGTCGCCCTTCTGGCTCTTGAGCCGGAAGGTGGTGTCGCCCTCCTGCGAGCCGTTGAGCACCACGTAGCCCAGCACGAGGGCGATCAGCGTGAAGAGCACCGGCGCCTTCTTGCTGACCACCGAGATGGTCTGCGGCTCCTCGACGACGTTCTCGGCCGGCGTGGTGCCGGCCTGGGTGGTGCTCATGCGGCCTCCTTCGAGGGCAGGCGGAACAGCGCTCGGACGAGCGGCGGCGCGGCGATGAAGAGCACGATCAGCGACTGGATGACCAGGACGATGTCGACCGGGATCCCCTCGGAGGCCTGCATGGCGAAGCCACCGGCCTTGAAGGCGCCGAACAGCAGGCCCGCGGCGAGGATGCCGAACGGGTGCGAGCGGCCCAGCAGCGCGACCGTGATGGCGTCGAAGCCGATACCGGCGTCGAGGTCGACGGTGACCCCGCTGGTGACGGTGCCGAGCACCTGGTTGGCGCCGGCGAGGCCGATGAGGCCACCGGCGATCAGCATCACCGTGACGTAGGTGCGGCCGACGTCGATGCCGGCGGTCCGCGCAGCGTGCGGGTTCTCGCCCACGGCACGGAACCGGTAGCCCAGCGAGGACCGGTCGAGGATCCACCACACGACGAAGACGGCGATGATGGCGAGCGCGAACCCGAGGTGCAGGTTGTACTGGTCACCGACCAGCTTGGGCAGCTGCGCGTCCTTCGGGATCGGCAGCGACTTCGGGTTGAACGAGTTGGGCGCCTGCAGCAGGCCCTGCTCCGACAGTGCGTAGAAGACCAGGTAGAACCCGACGTAGTTGAGCATGATCGTCACGATCACCTCGTGGGCACCGGTGCGGGCCTTGAGCAGACCCGCGAGACCGGCCCACAGGCCGCCCGCGACCATCGCCGCGAGGATCGAAGCGACCAGGAGCAGCGGGCCGTCGATGTCCCAGTTGATCGCGACGTACCCGGCCGCCGCCCCGGCGAGGAGCATCTGGCCACGGCCGCCGATGTTGAACAGGCCGGCCCGGAACGCGAGCCCGACCCCGAGCCCCGCCGCGATGAGCGGACCGGCGAACTTGAGGGTCTCGTAGAGCGGCCGGATCCCGGTCTCGAAGTCCTCGGCGCGCGTGTTGTAGATCGAGCCGCGGAACAGGGCGCCGTAGGCACCCTCGATGGCGACCCGCGACTCGGCGAAGAAGTCACCGGGCCGCGACGTCACGTAGCCGAAGGTCTTCCGCACGTCCTCGTCGGTGAACATGATCATGAGCGAGCCGACGACGACCGCGAGGAACACGGCCAGGAACGCGACGAGCGCGTTGCCCGTGGTGATCGAGCGCACGACCGCGTGCCACTGGTTGTGCTCCTCGGGGCGGTGGACGACGTCGTCCGCCTCGGGCGGGGGAGACCCCTGCTCGGTGAGGTCGACTCCCTCCGGGTTCTCCGGGGTCGTGGTCGACTCCGGGAGACCGGTGGACCCGGTGGACCCGGTGGACCCGGTCGACTTGGAGAGGTCCGGGTTCTCGGGCATCTCGTGGCTCATGCGACTACCTCCGTCGGGCGCTCGCCCGTCATCATCAGGCCGAGCACGTCACGTGGGGTGTCCGCCGGCACGATCCCGACGATCTGGCCGCGGTACAGCACCATGATCCTGTCGGCCAGGGCCACCACCTCGTCGAGCTCGGTCGAGACCACGACCACCGGGATGCCGGTGTCGCGCGCCGCGACGATCTGCTTGTGGATGAACTCGATGGAGCCGACGTCGACACCGCGCGTCGGCTGGGCGGCGACGAGCAGCCGCAGGTCCTTCGACAGCTCGCGGGCCACGACGACCTTCTGCTGGTTGCCGCCGGAGAGCTTGGCGGCGTGGGTGTGGATGCCGGGTGCGCGGACGTCGTACTCGCGGAGCTTCTCGGTGGCGAACGCCCGCAGCTTGCTGCGGCTCACCGCGCCGCCCGAGACGAACGGCTTGCCGAAGCTGCGGTCGAGCATCAGGTTCTCGGCGATGGTGAAGGTGCCGACCAGCCCGTCGACCTGGCGGTCCTCGGGGACGAACCCGACGCCGGAGTCCAGGATCTTGCGGACGCTGCGGCCCACGAGCTCCTCGCCGTTGAGCTTGATCGAGCCGAGCACGTGCTGCTGCAGCCCGAGCAGCGCCTCGGTGAGCTCGGTCTGCCCGTTGCCCTGGACGCCGGCGACGCACAGCACCTCGCCGGCCCGGACGGTGAAGCTGAGGTCGTTGACGTGCACGAGGCCCAGGGTGTCGGCGACGGTGAGGCCGGTGACCACGAGGGCGTCCTCGCCGACCTTCGGCGGGTCCTTGTGGACGGTCAGCTCGACGGCGCGGCCGACCATGAGCGAGGCGAGCTCGCTGTTGCTCGCGGTCGGGCTGGCCTCGCCGACGACCTTGCCGAGCCGGACGACGGTGATGCGGTCGGCGACCGCCCGCACCTCGCGCAGCTTGTGGGTGATGAAGACGATGGCGACGCCCGACTCCTTGAGCTGGCGCATGATCTGCATGAGCTCGTCGGTCTCCTGCGGCGTCAGCACGGCGGTGGGCTCGTCGAAGACGAGCACCTTGGCGTCGCGCGAGAGCGCCTTGATGATCTCGACGCGCTGCTGGACGCCCACGGGGAGGTCCTCGACGACGGCGTCGGGGGAGACGTGGAAGCCGAAGCGCTTCGAGATCTCCTCGACCCGCTCGCGGGACGCGTCCAGGTCGAGGGTGCCGACCAGGCCGGTGCTCTCGTTGCCCAGCATCACGTTCTCGGCGACCGTGAAGACGGGCACCAGCATGAAGTGCTGGTGCACCATGCCGATGCCTGCGGCGATCGCGTCGCCGGGGCCGGAGAAGTTCTGCACCTCCCCGTCGAGGAGGATCTCGCCCTCGTCGGCCTGGTAGAGGCCGTAGAGGACGTTCATCAGGGTCGACTTGCCGGCCCCGTTCTCGCCCAGCAGGCAGTGGATCTCGCCCGGTTCGACGGTGAGGTTGATGTGGTCGTTCGCGACCAAGGCACCGAAGCGCTTGGTGATGTTGCGCAGGGTCAGCTGCATACGGGGACCTTAGTTATCCGAAGGGTGGGCGGGAAGACCAGCCCCGGGCCGGCGAGGGCCGGGGAAGCAGTCCGGGAGGGGAACCGACCGAGGTCGGCTCCCCTCCCGGGGTTGTCACTGCGGGTCCGCGAGACTCACGGACCGCTCAGCGGCAGGTCAGCCGTTGAGGTAGGACTCGACCGGGATCGAGCCGTCGACGATGCCGGCCTTGATCTCGTCCAGCTCGCCCTGCAGGGTGTCGCTGATGCCGCCCTCGAAGTTGTGGAACGGGGCGATGCCGACGCCGTCGTTCTCCAGCGTGCCGATGTACGGCGCGAAGTCGAACGTGTCGTCAGCGGCCGACATGATGGCCTCGTACGTCGAGACCTTCATGTTCTTCAGGATCGAGGTGAACACGACGTCCTGCGTGTTCGGGTCGGTCTCGAAGAAGTCGGCGTCCACGCCCACGAGGGCCACGTCGGCACCCGAGTCGGCGATGGCGGTCAGCGCGCCCTGGTAGATCGGGCCACCGACCGGCAGGATCACGTCGACGTCCTGGTCGAGGAGCTGCTGAGCGGTCTGGGTGGCCGTCGGGTTGGCCTCGAAGCCACCGGTGAACAGACCGTCCTTGCCGTCCCAGCCCTTGACCTCGACCTCGGCGCCCTTGGTCTCGTTGTAGTACTCGACGCCCTGCTTGAAGCCGTCCATGAAGATCGTCACGGTCGGGAACGGCAGGCCGCCGTAGGTGCCGACCACGCCGGTCTTGCTGTAGTCCGCAGCCGCGTAGCCGGCCAGGAAGGCAGCCTGGGCGGTGTTGTAGAGCAGCGGCTTGATGTTGGGCTGGTCGGCCTGACCGTCGAAGGTCTGGCCGTCGTCGCCGCCATCGGCGGAGTCGTCGATGAGGACGTACTCGATGTCGGGGTTGGCCGCAGCCGACTCCTTCGTCGCGGTGGCGAGGGCGAACCCGACCGTCACGATCGTGTCGCAGCCCTCGGCGACGAGGCTCTCGAGGTTCGGGCCGTAGTCGTTCTCGCTGTTGGACTCCACACCGATGAACTCGACACCCAGCTCGTCGGCCGCCTGCTCGACGCCCTCGTAGCTCAGCTGGTTGAAGGACTTGTCGTCGAACCCGCCAGCGTCGGAGACGATGCACGGGGTGTAGTCGATGGGCTCCTCGGTGGGCTCGGAGCTGTCGGTCTCGGTGGGCTCCCCGGACGGCGCTGCGCTCGTCGTCGGGTCGTCGCCCTCATATCGGACGGAGCGTCGCCGCACGCGGCCAGCACGCTCATGGCCGTCAGCGCAGCGATGCTGCCGACAAAGGCCTTCCTGATGTTCTTCACTCGGTACTTCCTCCCAGTCATGCCCCGCTCCGATGGGGGCGGTCCCGCGGCAACTTACCCCCATACCTCTGGAATGGAAGGCATGTTCGAGGTCCAACTTCGTAACGTTTACCGAGTTGCGACCTTCTCGGGCGAAATACCGCGGTGGTTACGGTGGTCCCATGACATTCGACTGGGCAGCACTGCGGGCCGAGGCCGTCACCGCCATGGAGCACGCCTACGCGCCCTACTCCGGCTACTCCGTCGGCGCCGCTGCGGTGGTGGACGACGGGCGGGTCGTGACCGGCTGCAACGTCGAGAACGCCGCGTACGGCGTCACGCTCTGCGCCGAGTGCGGGCTCGTCAGCCAGCTGCACATCACCGGGGGCGGGAGGCTCACCCACTTCACGTGCGTGAACCGCGACGGCGCGGTGATCATGCCGTGCGGCCGCTGCCGCCAGCTGCTGTGGGAGAACGGTGGTGGCGAGCTCCTCGTCGAGACGCCGCTCGGCGTCCTGCCCATGACCGAGGTGCTGCCCCAGGCCTTCGGCGCCGAGGACCTCGACACCACGGCCGAGTAGGGTCGCGCGAATGAGCACTCACGACGCCGTCGAGGTCATCATCGCCAAGCGCGACGGCACCGCACTCTCGGACTCGCAGATCGACTGGGTGGTCGACGCCTACACGCGCGGCGAGGTCGCCGACGAGCAGATGTCGGCGCTGGCCATGGCGATCCTCCTCAACGGCATGGAGCGACGCGAGATCGCGCGCTGGACCGACGCGATGATCGCCTCGGGCGAGCGCATGGACTTCTCCTCGCTCTCGCGGCCCACCGCCGACAAGCACTCCACCGGCGGGGTCGGCGACAAGATCACCCTGCCGCTCGCGCCGCTGGTCGCCGCGTGCGGCGTCGCGGTGCCCCAGCTCTCGGGGCGCGGCCTCGGCCACACCGGCGGCACCCTCGACAAGCTCGAGTCGATCCCCGGCTGGCGCGCCCTCCTCTCCAACGAGGAGATGCTCGCCCAGCTCGAGTCGGTCGGCGCCGTCATCTGCGCCGCCGGCGACGGCCTGGCCCCCGCTGACAAGAAGCTCTACGCCCTGCGCGACGTCACGGGCACGGTCGAGGCGATCCCGCTCATCGCCTCCTCGATCATGAGCAAGAAGATCGCCGAGGGCACCGGCGCCCTCGTGCTCGACGTCAAGGTCGGCACCGGCGCGTTCATGAAGGACGTCGCCCGCGCCCGCGAGCTCGCCGAGGTGATGGTCGCGCTCGGCACCGACGCCGGCGTCAAGCACCGTCGCGCTCCTCACCGACATGTCCACCCCGCTCGGCCTCACCGCCGGCAACGCGATCGAGGTCGCCGAGTCGGTCGAGGTGCTGGCCGGTGGCGGCCCCGCCGACGTCGTCGAGCTCACCGTCGCCCTCGCCCGCGAGATGCTGGCCGCGGCCGGCCGCGACGACGTCGACCCGGCCGACAAGCTCGCCGACGGCTCCGCGATGGACGCCTGGAAGGCCATGATCCGGGCCCAGGACGGCGACCCCGACGCCGAGCTCCCGGTGGCCAAGGAGTCGCACGTCATCAACGCCCCCGCCTCCGGCACGCTCACCCGCCTCGACGCCATGGCCGTCGGCCTGGCCGCCTGGCGCCTCGGCGCCGGCCGCGCCCGCAAGGAGGACCCGGTGCAGGCCGGTGCCGGCGTCGTCTGGCACGCCCGCCCCGGCGACGAGGTCACCGAGGGCCAGCCCCTCTTCACCCTCCTCACCGACGAGCCCGCCCGCTTCGAGCGCGCCCTCGCCTCCCTCGAGGGCGGCTGGGACGTCGGCGACGCCGTCCGACGTCGTCAAGCAGGACCTCGTCATCGACCGCGTCGCGGGCTGACATCCGCTCGACCCGTCCCGTTCTCGGGACAGGTCAGTGCCAAGCCCGGTGACCCGTCCCGTTTATGGGACAGGTCAGCGCCAAGCCCGGTGACCCGTCCCGTTCGTGGGACAGGTCAGCGTGGAGCCGCGGTGACCCGTCCCGTTCTTGGGACAGGTCAGCGCGAATCGCCGGTGACCCGTCCCGTTTATGGGACAGGTCAGCGTCACTCCCACCCCTGAACGGCACGACGGGGACCGCAGCCGGGGTGCTGGGTGGGGTGGGGGCGGACGGCCGGTGGGCCGGGCCCGGGGTGGGTCGCGTCAAGGGGCTTGGCCGCGGCGCCGGCGTATCAAGCCGCGGCAGCGCTACGGGAGCCGTCCGAGCGACGCGCCGCCGCAGCGACCCACCCCGGAGCCGGACCGCCAGGCCGGGAGCCCCCACCCCACCACCCGACCCACGCACTAGGTCACTGATCGAGCCAACGCCCCGCCGCAGGCGGCACTCGCGCCGAAGGCGCTCGCCGGAGGCGATCCGCGCCGCAGGCGCGCACGCTCGACCGCGGCCGCAAGACCGGCCGCAGGCGCTACGCAACCGCACCGCGACCGACGAAACCCGGCTCAACCCAGCAACAGCACGACCATCTCGGCCACGCAGGCCGGCTTGGCCTCGCCCTCGATCTCGATGGTGTGCCTCATCGTGACCATCGTGCCGGCGGGCAGGCCCTCGGCGGCGACGAGGACGACGTGGTCGCGGACGCGCTGGCCGACCTTGACCGGGTTCGGGAAGCGGACCTTGTTGAGGCCGTAGTTGAGCTTGGCGCCGGCGGTGGCGAAGGTGAAGACCGAGGAGCCGAGGTAGGGGATCAGCGACAGGGTGAGGAACCCGTGGGCGACCGGGCCGCCGAAGGGGCCTGCGTTGGCGGCCTCGACGTCGACGTGGATCCACTGGTGGTCGCTGGTCGCGTCGGCGAAGGTGTTCACCCGGTCCTGGTCGATCGTGAGCCACTCGCCGGAGCCGAGCTCCTGGCCGACGGCGTCGGCGACCTCGTCGAGGGTGGTGAACGTGCGCATCGGGTCCTCCCGGGAGCGTGGCGGGGCAGGTGGTTGGATGACCGGATGGAACCTACACGCGAGCAGGTGCGGTCAGCGCCGAAGGTCCTCCTCCACGACCACCTGGACGGCGGGCTGCGGCCCCAGACGATCCTCGAGCTGGCGGCCGAGATCGGGCACACGCTCCCGGTCAGCACCGACGCCGCCGCGCTGGGCGACTGGTTCGCCGAGGCGGCCGACTCCGGGTCGCTCGAGCGGTACCTCGAGACGTTCGACCACACGGTCGCGGTGATGCAGACCGCGCCGGCGATCGCCCGGGTCGCGCGCGAGTGCGTCGAGGACCTCGCCGCCGACGGGGTGGTGTACGCCGAGGTGCGCTACGCGCCCGAGCAGCACGTGACCGGCGGCCTGACGCTCGACGAGGTCGTCGCCGCGGTCCAGCAGGGGTTCGAGGAGGGCATGGCCGCCGCGCAGGCCTCCGGCGGGAGGATCGTGGTGAAGCAGCTGCTCACCGCGATGCGTCACCAGGCCCGCTCGATGGAGATCGCCGAGCTGTCGATCGCCTGGCGCGACCGCGGCGTCGCCGGCTTCGACATCGCCGGTGCCGAGGCGGGCTACCCGCCCACCCGCCACCTCGACGCGTTCGAGTACCTCCAGCGCGAGAACTCCCACTTCACCATCCACGCCGGTGAGGCGTTCGGGCTCCCGTCGATCTGGCAGGCGATCCAGTGGTGCGGCGCCGACCGGCTCGGCCACGGCGTCCGGATCATCGACGACATCACGGTCAAGGACGACGGGTCGGTCGAGCTGGGCCCGCTGGCGTCCTACGTGCGCGACAAGCGGATCCCGCTCGAGATGTGCCCGGCCTCGAACATCCAGACCGGCGCCGCCGCGAGCATCGCCGAGCACCCGATCGGCCTGCTCACCAAGCTGCGGTTCCGCGTCACGGTCAACACCGACAACCGCCTGATGAGCCGGACGTCGATGACCGACGAGATGACCGCGCTCGTCGAGGCCTTCGGCTACGGCTTCGCCGACCTGCGCTGGTTCACCATCAACGCCATGAAGTCGGCGTTCCTGCCGTTCGACCAGCGCCTCGCGATCATCGAGCAGATCGTCAAGCCCGGCTACGCCGCGCTGATGGAGGGCTGACGGCGAACCAGCCGTAGCGCCAGCCGGCGAGCGGCGTCCCGTCGGCGTGCAGGCCCTCGGGCAGGCGGACGACGCGTCCGGCCGAGGGCTCGTAGACGGTCAGCGCCGTGCCGGTGCCGGTGCCGGGACCGGCGTCCGGCTCGACCACCAGGCACACGTGCCGCGGGGTCCAGCGGTTGCCGACGTAGACGGCCGACAGGGGCGGCAGGCTCGTCACCCGGCGCCACCGGACGACGCGCGTGCGGTGCCGCGTGCCCGTGGCGTCGGTGAGGGCACGGGCAACGGCCCACGGCGGCGTCGCCGAGGGCCCGGGGCCAGGGCAGCTGCCAGCGGCCCCGGCTGTCGCGGACGCCGGTGAGGTCGCGGTGGGCGCGGAGCACCTCGCGAGCGAACTCGTCGTGCGGCTCGTCCCCGAGGACGCCGTCGTCGTCCTGGCCGAGCAGCCGCGCCACGACCACGGACGCCGCGCCGCACGAGCGCGCGTCGGGCTGACGCAGTCCCAGGGTGAGCAGCCGACGGGCCATGAGCCGATCGTAGGGTCACCCCGCCCGCGCCGCTCGGCGCTCGCTCAGCAGATCTCGACCCGCCCGTCGCGACCTCGTTCCTCGGCCGCGAGGCGTGCTCGATCTCGTCGGCGACGCCGGCCGCTCGTTCCGCGCGGCCGGCTGCCTCAGACCTTCACGTCCCAGCTGCTCGGGTCGTTCACCGGGTCGCTGGAGGACTCGAGCACGTGGGGCCACTCGTTCTGGGGCAGGCCGGGGGAGCCGTTGTTGGCCTTCTCCCAGCCGTTGGCCGTGCTGGTGACCTGCGTGACCATGAATTCCATCAGCAGGTCGGCGATAGAGATGATCTTGGCGAGCAGCTTCGCGATGGCGGAGATGACGACGGGGACCTCGAAGGAGACGATCGCCTCGACGCTCGTGGCCGAGGCGAGGATGTCGAGGGCGTCGACGCCCGCGGTCTGGAACTCGTTGAGCAGCTGCCGCCAGAGCGTCAGGATCCGCTGGGCCGCGTTGTTGGTGAGGGTGCTGCCCTCCTCGAGCGCCTGGGCGAGCGCCTGGTAGGCGGCGTTCTGCTCGCGGGCCACCACGACGTAGGCGTCGTAGGCCGGGCCCGACCAGGCGCCGCCGAGGCCGACGAGCCGCTGGTCGAGGGTGTTGGCCTGGTAGAGCTCGGACCCCGCGCCGGCGAGGTCGCTGGAGTAGCCGATCAGCGCGATCGGGTCGCCCACGAGCCGGTCGAGGTAGGTGTCGAGGTTGGTGGCGATCTCGTCGATGCCGCGCTGGATGGCGGGGCAGATCTCCTCGTTCCACTTGTCGATCGCCTTCTCGACGTCGTCGAAGTCGACCACGAAGTCGGGGGTGAAGAAGTCGACGACGTCGCCCGCGGCCTCGAGCGCGCTGGACGCGGCGCCGCGCAGCATGTCGACGATGCGGTCGCCGGCGGCGATCACGTCGCTGATGAACTCGTCGGCCTGCTCGGCGATGCCGTCGGCCATCTCCTCGAACGTCATGGTGCTCATGTCAGGCCTCCTTGATCATCTTGTCGAGGTCGGCCATGTCGGCCGCGGTCGTGCTGTCGGCGCCGTCGTAGGCGTCGGCCGCCGAGGTCATCGCCGCCTGCATCCAGCGGGCGGTGTGGGCGGCGTCCTGGGTCGCGCGCATCATCGAGGCCATCCAGGTGTTGTAGCCCTCGCTCACGCCGGCCAGCCCGGCGAGGAACCCGAACTGGTACCCCTTGCCGGCGCCGGCGGAGATCGTGTCGCGGCCGGAGTCGGCGTACCCGGCACGGGTCTCCCAGTACTGCGCCTGGCTGCGCATGCTCTGGGTCTGGGCTTCGAAGGAGCCGAGGTCGGTCATCGTCCATCTCTCTTCCGGTAGGCGTCGGCGAAGGCTTCGGTCAGGGCGGTGGCGACGTGCTGGGCCTCGGCCTGCCGCAGCCAGCCGGGGTCGGCGGCGACACTGCCGGCGGTCGAGCCGGGCGCCAGGGTGACGGTGACGCACCCGTTGCCCGAGGTGCCGTCGACGACGCCCGGCCGGGCCGCGAGGACCCGGTGCGCCCATTCGCTGTCGACGGGACCGATGGTGCGGCCCTCGACCCAGGGGTTCGTGGCCTTGATCGGTGGCCGGGCGGCGAGGGAGACGGGCCGGGGCAGCGGGCGGGGGAGGGTCTCGTTGCGCGGTCCGACGAGGGCGGCGTGGTGCGCCGCGCGGACGGCGTCCGAGAGGGTCGAGGGGTCGCGCAGGTCGTCACCGAGACGGGGGAGGTGGACCTGCTCGACACGGCCCGTGGGGCCGACGGAGACGAGCATGGCAACACCCTTCCGCAGGCCGCGCAGGCTCAAACCCCCGGTGTTGACGGGTTTCTGCGAGGGTCAGTCAGGGGAGGACGAACTCCACGTGGTGGCGGAGCTCCTCGGCGGCGGCCTCGAGGTGCCGCGTCATGATGCCGCGCCCGACGCGCTCGGCCAGCCGCGCCATGAGCAGCCCGCTGAGCGACAGGGTCATCTCGAGGGTCACCAGCGACTCCTCGCCCACCGGTTCGACGGCGAGGTCGAACGTGTGCCGGGTGCCGCGCAGGCTCCGCCAGATCAGGTGGCGGGAGCGGGCGAGGTCGACGTCGACGGCGCCGCCCAGCTGCAGCGTGCCGACGGTGAGGAACACCTCCCACTCCTGGTGGTGCTCCTCGGGCAGGTCGCGCAGGTGGCGGAACCGGCCGAACCCGGTGATCACCGGCAGGCACTGGTGCGGGTCGGTGACGAAGGGGGCCACCTCGTCGACGGGTCGCCGGATGCGGACGCTGGTGCGGGCGCTGCTGGTCACCGGGTGCTCACCGGGTCACTCACGAGCGCCTCACCCGAGGACCGGCAGCAGGGTCTTGGCGGCCAGGGTCGAGAGACCGGCCTGCATGGTGCTGGTGACGAAGTCGTAGGCGTCGTCCCAGTCGGGGTCGTCGCCGTAGCGCTCCTGCAGGTCGATGGGGTCGAGCACCTGGATCCGGATCTTGGCCGGGAGCGGGAGCTGGGGCAGCCCGCCCGGCAGGAGCCCCCACGGCAGGCTCAGCACGAGCGGCACCGACTTCACGCGCAGCAGCTTGTCGATGCGCAGCCGCCTCGCCGTCGCGCGCCCGTCGTTGAGGATGAACAGGGTGTCGTGGCCGCCGGTGGCGACCACGGGCACGATCTTCACGCCGGCCTCGTGGGCGATCTTCAGGAACCCCTGGCGCCCGTCGAACACGATGCGGTGGCGCTCACGCCAGGGCCGCAGCGCCTCGACGTCGCCGCCCGGGTAGACGAGCACGGAGGCGCCGGCGTCGAGGACCTCGGCGGCGGAGTCCGGGCCGGCCGTCACCACGCCGAAGCGTCGCGCGAGGCTGCCGAAGAAGGGGAGGGCGGTCACCATCTCGTGGCCCAGCGCGTGCAGCGGGCGACCCTCGACGGTCATGTAGGTGTTGTAGGCCAGCAGGAAGACGAACGTGTCGGGCACGCCGGCGCCGCCGCTGTGGTTGCCCACGAACATCACCGGCTCGTCGGGGACCTTCTCGAAGCCGAGGACCTCGGAGCGGAACCAGACGCTCGCGACGAGCCAGAGGCGCGGCAGCATCGACCGGATGAACTCCGGGTCGCGACCGGACAGGTCGGCCGTCGGCGCCCTGAGGAGGCTCACACCAGCAGGCCGATCCGCGCGACCGCCTCGTCGGGCGTCACCGCGAGGCACCCGAGCGCCTCGGCGTGAGCGACCACGCCGCCCTGGGCGCGCATCAGGGCCAGGCCCCGCCGCACCAGGACGAGCGGGGGCTTGCGGCGCTCCTTGAGGTCGCGGGCGAGCCGGCGCCAGAACGTCACGACCCGGTGCTGGCGGATGCACAGCGCGTCGGCGAGCAGGCCGCTCTCCTTGGCGCGGGGCACGACCTCCTGGGCGAAGATGCCCTCGGCGACGAAGTACGCCGCACCCGCGAGGTCGAGCCGCTGCCACCCCGTGCGTCCGTCGTGCGCGATGTCGTACACCGGGACGTCGGTCGCGCCCTTGCGGCACAGCGCCTCGATGGCGTCCCAGGCGTCGTCCGCGAGCCAGGACGCCGGGTCGTCCCAGTCGACGATCCCGGCGTTCGGCCCCGACCCGATCCGGGGGAGGGTGGGGTCGCCGGCGTCCTTGTAGAAGTCGTCGAGCCGGAGCACCGGCAGGCCGAGCCGCTCGGAGAGACGCGACTTGCCGGACCCGCTGGGCCCGGCCACGACGATGACGTGCGCCTCTGCCAACTCACACGCCCATCGGGTGCCACACGGTCTTGAGCTCGATGAAGTCGGTCATGGTGTCGATGCTCCGCGGCGCCGTCCAGTCGGGCTCCGCGGCGGGGGCGCGGTGGACGCGCTTGAGGTTGTCGGCAGCCGCGACCTCGAGCTCGGTGGCCAGCTCGGCCCCGCCCTCGACGCCGGCGAGACCGGTGAGGTCGATGGCGTTGACGTCCATGTGGGCCGCCAGCCACGGGCCGACGGTCGCCGCCGAGCCGGTGAGCAGGTTGACGACGCCGCCCGGCACGTCGGAGGTGGCGAGCGCCTCGGCGAACGTCACGGCCGGCAGCGGCCGGGCGTAGGACGACACCACGACGACCGTGTTGCCGGTGACGACCACGGGGGCGATCACCGAGACGAGCCCGAGGAGCGAGGACTCCTGCGGCGCGAGCACCGCCACCACACCGGTCGGCTCGGGGGTCGTGAGGTTGAAGAACGGCCCCGCGACCGGGTTGGCGTTGCCGACGACCTGGGTGAGCTTGTCGGCCCAGCCCGCGTACCAGACGAGCCGGTCGACGCTGGCGTCGACGACCGCGCCGGCCCGGCTGACGCTGAGGCCCTCGGACTGCTGCACCGCGGCGACGAACTGCGGGCGCCGGTCCTCGACGATCTCGGCGACGCGGTAGAGGATCTGCGCCCGGTTGTACGCCGTCCTCGACGACCACCCCTTGAACGCGTGGCGGGCGGCGACGACCGCGTCGCGGGCGTCCTTGCGGGAGGCGAGCGCAGCGTTGGCCACGAACGTGCCCTTCGTGTCGTTGACGACGTAGGAGTAGCCGGACTCCGAGCGCGGGAACTCGCCGCCGATGAACAGCTTGTAGGTCTTGCGGACGTCGATGCGGCTCATGCCTGGCTCCCGTCGGTCGAGCCGGCCTTGAGGTAGGCGCCGAGGCCGTGCCGGCCGCCCTCGCGGCCGTAGCCCGACTCCTTGTAGCCGCCGAAGGGGCTGGTGGGGTCGAACTTGTTGAACGTGTTGGCCCACACCACGCCGGCCCGGAGCTGGCCGGCCATGTGGAGGATCAGCGAGCCCTTCTCGGTCCAGACGCCGGCGGAGAGGCCGTACGGCGTGTTGTTCGCCTTCTCCACGGCCTCGGACGGCGTGCGGAAGGTCAGCACCGACAGCACCGGGCCGAAGATCTCCTCGCGGGCGATGCGGTGGGCCTGCGAGACGCCGGTGAACAGCGTCGGCGGGAACCAGAAGCCCTTGCTCGGGCAGCTCGCACGGCGGGCGACCAGCGGCCGGCACCCTCGTCCTCGCCGACCTGCGACAGCTCGCGGATGCGCTCGAGCTGCGCGGCGGAGTTGATGGCGCCGATGTCGGTGTTCTTGTCGAGCGGGTCGCCGACGCGCAGCGTGCGACATCCGCCGCTTCAGGCGCTCGAGCACCTCCTCGGCGACCGACTCCTGCACCAGCAGCCGGGAGCCCGCGCAGCACACGTGGCCCTGGTTGAAGAAGATGCCGTTGACGATGCCCTCGACGGCCTGGTCGAGCGGCGCGTCGTCGAAGACGATGTTGGCGGCCTTGCCGCCGAGCTCGAGGGTGACCTTCTTGTCGGTGCCGGCGATCGCCCGCGCGATCGCCTTGCCGACGCCGGTCGACCCGGTGAAGGCGACCTTGTCGACGTCCGGGTGGCTCGACGAGCGCCTGCCCGGTGCGGCCCGCGCCGGTGACGATGTTGACGACGCCGGGCGGCAGGTCGGCCTGCTGGCAGATCTCGGCGAAGAGCAGCGCGGTCAGCGGCGTGGTCTCGGCCGGCTTGAGCACGACGGTGTTGCCGCACGCGAGCGCCGGGGCGATCTTCCAGGCCAGCATCAGCAGCGGGAAGTTCCACGGGATCACCTGCCCGGCGACGCCGAGCGGCTGCGGGTCGGTCCCGAAGCCGGCGTGCTCGAGCTTGTCGGCCCAGCCGGCGTAGTAGAAGAAGTGCGCCGCGACGATCGGGACGTCGACGTCGCGCGACTCCTTGATCGGCTTGCCGTTGTCGAGCGACTCGAGGACGGCGAGCTCGCGGCCGCGCTCCTGGATGATGCGCGCGATCCGGTAGAGGTACTTGGCGCGCTCGCTGCCCGGCATCCGCGACCAGACGCGCGTGTAGGCGCGGCGCGCGGCCTTGACGGCGGCGTCGACGTCGGCCTCGTCGGCCTCGGCGACCTCGGCGAGCACCTCCTCGGTCGCGGGGCTGATCGTCTTGAACGCCGTGCCGTGACCGTCGACGAACTCGCCGTTGACGAACAGCCCGTAGGACGGCTGGAGGTCGACGATCGAGCGCGACTCGGGCGCCGGGGCGTAGGCGAAGTTGACGGCGGGGTTGACGGGCTTGGTGCCGGTGGTGGCCATGCGATCAGTCCAGGGTGAAGTAGTCGGGGCCCGAGTAGCGGCCGGTGGTGAGCTTGGTGCGCTGCATGAGCAGCTCGTTGAGCAGCGTGGAGGCGCCGAAGCGGAACCACACCGGGTCGAGCCAGTCGGGGCCGGCGACCTCGTTGACCATCACGAGGTACTTGATGGCGTCCTTGGTGGTCTTGATGCCGCCGGCGGGCTTGACGCCGATCATCTCGCCCGTCGCCTCGCGCCAGTCGCGCACGGCCTCGAGCATGATCAGCGTGACCGGCAGCGTGGCG
Source organism: uncultured Actinomycetota bacterium (assembly GCA_963830575.1). Taxonomy (GTDB): domain Bacteria; phylum Actinomycetota; class Actinomycetes; order Propionibacteriales; family Nocardioidaceae; genus Nocardioides. The sequence goes on along the minus strand of CAWHNR010000003.1, from coordinate 29,692 downwards.
GCCGGCTGCACCTTGCCGGTGGAGGTCTTGATGAAGTGCGCGCCGGCCATCATCGCCAGCCAGCACGCGCGCCGCACGTTGTCGTAGGTCTGCAGCTCGCCGGTCTCGAAGATCACCTTGAGGTGGGCGCTCTCGCCGTCGGGCCGGCGCAGGCCTCCCTCACGGCGACGATCTCGTCGAAGACCTGCAGGTAGCGACCGGTGAGGAACGCGCCGCGGTCGATCACCATGTCGATCTCGTCGGCACCGGCCTCGACGGCGTCCCGCGTGTCGGCGAGCTTGATGTCGAGGGCGGCCCGGCCGCTCGGGAAGGCGGTGGCGACCGCCGCGACGTTGACCCCGGAGCTGCCGAGGGTCTCCTTCGCGGTGGCGACCATGTCGGGGTAGACGCAGACGGCGGCGACCTGCGGGCAGGTGGGGTCGGCCGGGTCGGGTCGCATCGCCTTCGAGGCGAGAGCCCGGACCTTCCCGGGCGTGTCCTGCCCCTCGAGGGTGGTCAGGTCGACCATCCGGATGGCGAGGTCGATGGCCTGCGCTTTCGCCGTGGTCTTGATCGACCGGGTTCCGAGCGAGGCGGCGCGAGCGTCGGCACCGACCTGGTCGACGCCCGGCAGACCGTGGAGGAAACGGCGCAGCGAGGCCTCCGACCTGGTCACGTCCGAGTAGTCCGTGGCGGTAGGTGGCATCCGGTCAGCATAGGCTTGACGACGTGGCGCGACGACAACCTGCGGGAGACCTTCTCCGGCACGAGCGGCCGGATCTTCGGTGTGATCGGTGCTCGTCGTGGGGCTCGCGTTCGTCGGATCGGGTCTCGCCGCGTCGCCGATCGGCTGGGGGATCGCCGCCCTCGGCGCGCTCGTCGGCGTCCTTGCCTGGACGACGATGCTGCGCCCCGCTGTGCTCATCGAGCGCGACCAGCTCGTGCTCCGCGGCATGGTCGACACGGTGCGGATCCCGCTCGCCGCCATCGAGGAGGTCTCGGTCCGGCAGCTCCTCGCCGTGCGCACCGTGAACAAGGGGTACACCTCCCCGGCCGTCGGTCGCAGCACGCGCCAGCTGCTCAAGGACCCCCGTCGCGCCACGCCCCTCGACGAGCACGCCGTGGACGCCGCGGGCCGGCTCGCGGCGTCCTACGGCCTGTTCGTCGAGGAGCGCATCCGCGCCTGCGCGAGTCGGGCCCGCGACGAGCAGGGCATCGCGATGATGTCGCAGGAGCAGGTCGCCCTCGCCGACGCCGTCCGGCGCCGCCTCGCCGTCCCCGAGGTGGTGGCCCTCGGCCTCGCCGTGGTCGCCGTGGTGCTCAGCCTGCTCCTCTGACGGGCCAACTGACGGGCCAACTGACGGGCCAACTGACGGGCCATCTGACGGGCCCGCTGACGGTCCGCCGACGGCCCCCGGCCTCACAGACCCGCGGCGGCCTTGATGTCGGCGCCCAGCGCGTCGAGCCGGCCGGCGGCATTGATGCGGGCGGCCTCGACGCCGTCCTCGGCGCCCTCCTCGACGGGGACGACGACCTCGAGGTAGCACTTGATCTTCGGCTCGGTGCCGCTCGGGCGCACGATCACCCGGGCGCCGCCGGCGAGGCGGTAGCGCAGGCCGTCGGTCGGGGGCAGGTCGGGGGACCCGAGGCTGAGGTCCTCGACGGCCTCGACCGCGAGGCCGCCGAGCGCGGCCGGGGGCTGCGAGCGCAGCCGCTCCATGGCCGCGCCGATGAGCGAGAGGTCCTCGACGCGCACCGAGACCTGGTCGGTGGCGTGGAGGCCGTGCCGGCGGGCGAGGTCGTCGAGCACGTCGGGCAGCCCGCGGCCCTCGGCCTTGAGCTCGGCGGCGAGCTCGCACAGCAGCAGCAGCGCCGAGACGCCGTCCTTGTCCTTCACGTGGTCGGGGTCGACGCAGTAGCCGAGCGCCTCCTCGTAGCCGAAGGCGAGACCCTCGGCGCGGCTGATCCACTTGAACCCGGTGAGGGTCTCGACGTAGCGCTGGCCGGCGGCGGTCGCCATCTTGCCGAGCAGGGACGACGACACGATCGAGCAGGCGTACGTGCCGGTCCGCCCGCGGGTCAGCAGCTGGTGGGCGAGCAGCGCGCCGACCTCGTCGCCGCGCAGCATCCGCCAGCCGTGCAGCGCCGGGGACGGCGGCGGCGCACCGGTCGGCGTCCGGGTCGTTGGCCACCACGAGGTCGGCGCCGGACTCGGCGGCCAGCGCGAGGGCGAGGTCCATGGCGCCCGGCTCCTCGGGGTTCGGGAAGCCGACCGTCGGGAAGTCGGGGTCGGGGTGCTCCTGCTGCTCGACCACGCGCGGGGCGGCGAAGCCCGCGGTCTCGAGCACCTGGAGCACCGGTGCGCGCGCCGACGCCGTGCAGCGGCGTGTAGACGACCTGGAGGTCGCGCGGGCCGTCGAGGGCGAGGGCGGCCACGGTGTCGAGGTAGTGGTCGACGATGTCCTCGCCCAGCACCGTGCCGGGCTTGCCGCGGGGCAGGTCGGCGAGGGCGCCGACGGCCTCGATCTCGGCCGCGATGCCGGCGTCCGCGGGGGGCACGATCTGGCTGCCGTCGCCGAGGTAGACCTTGTAGCCGTTGTCCTGCGGGCGGGTTGTGGCTCGCGGTCACCATGATGCCGGCGGCGCAGCCGAGCTCGCGGATGGCGAAGGCCAGGATCGGGGTCGGCAGCGGTCGCGGCATCACCCACGCCGTGAACCCGGCGCCGGTCATCACCTCGGCGGTGTCGCGGGCGAAGACGTCGGAGTTGTGGCGGGCGTCGTAGCCGATGACGACCGACTGCTGACCGCCGTGCTGGTCGGCGCCGTGCTGCGACCGGAGGTAGGCGGCGAGCCCGGCGGCGGCCCGGAGGACGACCACGCGGTTCATCCGGTTCGGTCCGGCACCCAGCGCGCCGCGCAGACCGGCGGTGCCGAACTCGAGCGTGCCCCGGAACCGGTCGGCCAGGTCGTCGGCGGCGTCGGTGTCGCCGGCGCCGACGGCGGCGAGCACCTGCTCGAGCTCGGCGCGGGTCTGCGGGTCGGGGTCCTCGGCCATCCAGGCGCGGGCGCGCTCGACCAGGACATCGACCTCGGGGCTCATGACAGGCACCCTAGATCGTGTGACCGATCGACAGCCGGTGGCGTCGCTCATCGAGGAGCTCGCGGACCGGATCGGCGTGCCCGCGTTCGTCTCGGTCTGCACCGACCTGCTCGGCGGCGCGCCCCGGGAGCGGTACGTCGAGGAGCTGCGCAGCCTGACCGGTCACGGCTGGCGCCCGGGGGACGCCGTCCTCGACGGGGCGGTCTGGGGCGACCACTGGGTACGGGCCTGGGGAGCGCGTGGCCTGCTGCACGTGTGGGACGAGTCCGCGACGTCCGCGGTCGTCGCCGGTCTGGACGACGAGCACCACCGGCCGGCGGAGACCTGCCTCCGGGTCGCCGCCCGCCACGAGGTGGCCGGCACCGCCGAGGGCGCTGCGCGGCTCGCCGGGCACGAGCTGCCGCGGGTGCGGGCGCAGGCCCTGCGCGCGCTGGCCGTGGTGGGCGACACCGAGCACGTCGACGTCGTCCGCGCCCACCTCGACGACGCGCACCCCGACGTCCGGCTCCGGGCCGGACGGGCCTGGGAGACGCTCGCGCGACGGCTCGACCTGTGAGGGGCGGAGGTCGGCCCAGCGGCGTCCCGGCCGGAGCCGTCAGTCGACGAAGTGGCCGTCCTCGAAGATGCGCTGGGTGTTGTCGACCTCGGCACCCTCGGGGCGGTTGTCGGGGTCGAGCCGCTTCTCGCGCTCCTCGGCGATCTCGGCCTGCTCCTCCTCGCTGACCTCCATCTCGCGGAACTTCTTGCCGGGGTCGGCGGTGCCCTTCGTCTCCTCGCCGCCCTCGTCGGTCCCGTCGGTCCCGCCGGTCCCGGCTCCCGACCCGGCGGGGGACTCGTCGGCGGGAGCTTCGTCGGCGGGAGCCTCGTCGGCGACGGGGTTGTCGATGTCCTGCGGCTGGTCGTAGCTCATCCGCCCAGTCGAGTACGGCGACACCCCCGCTGCTCCACCCCGCCGGGGGAGGACAGGCTCAGGCGTCGATCGAGCTCATGTCGCCGTAGCGGTCACCGACCACGGCGTCGGCCGGGACGGCGTCCGCGATGCGCGCCAGGTCGTCGTCGGTGAGCTCGACGTCGGCAGCCGCCACGTTCTCCTCGAGGTAGCGGACGCGCTTGGTGCCGGGGATCGGGGCGACGCCGAGGGAGCCGTCGCCCTGGGCCAGCACCCAGGCGAGCGCGAGCTGGCCGGGCGTGACGCCCTTCTCGTCGGCGAGCCCGCGCACGCGGTCGACGAGGCGCAGGTTGGCCTCGAGCGCCTCGCCGTTGAGCCGCGGGAAGTACACGGAGCTGCGGGAGTCGGAGGCGTCGAGCGTGCCGGGGGCGATGGTGCCGGTGAGGATGCCGCGGCCGAGCGGGGAGTAGGGCACGAGGCCGATGCCGAGCTCGCGGAGCGTTGGGAGGATCTCGTCCTCGAGGTCGCGGGTGAAGAGCGAGTACTCCGACTGCAGTGCCGTGACCGGGTGGACGGCGTGCGCCCTGCGGATCGTGGCCGCGGAGGCCTCGGAGAGTCCGAGGTGGCGCACCTTGCCGGCGTCGACGAGCTCCTTCATCGCCCCGACCGTCTCCTCGATCGGGACGGACCGGTCGACGCGGTGCTGGTAGTAGAGGTCGATGTGGTCGACGCCGAGCCGCCCCAGCGAGGCGTCGCAGGCCGACCGGACGTACTCCGGCGAGCCGTTGATGCCGACCCGGGTGCCGTCGGGCAGCCGCTCGTTGCCGAACTTGGTCGCCAGCACGACCTCGTCGCGGCGCCCGGCGATGGCCTTGCCCACGAGCTGCTCGTTGGTGAACGGGCCGTACATGTCGGCGGTGTCCAGGAAGGTGCAGCCGAGGTCGAGGGAGCGGTGGATGGTCGCGATGCCCTCGGCCTCGTCGGTCGCGCCGTAGAACTCCGACATGCCCATGCAGCCGAGGCCGAGCGCGGAGACCTCGAGCGGGGAGGTGGTGCCGAGGGTGCGGGTCTGGAGAGTCATGCCTCCCACCCTGCTCGTTGGAGCGCGCTCCAGGTCAAGCGGACCGCGGCCGATTCTCGACGGCATCGGTGTAGAGCCCGATCTTGTAGTCGATGGCTCCCAGGTGCCGCTGCACCTCGGCCAGCTGCGCGAGCACCTTGTCGCGGTGCTCGTGCAGCAGCTCGAGCCGCTCGGCCTCGTTCCCGGTGCCGGCGCGCACCAGGTCGGCGTAGCGGCGGACGTCGCGGATCGCCATGCCCGTGGAGCGCAGTCGGGTCACGAGCTCGATCCACCGCAGGTCGTCGGGCTCGTAGCGGCGGTGCCCGCTCGCCGCGCGCCCCACGGGCCGCAGCAGCAGCCCGTCCTTCTCGTAGTAGCGCAGGGTGTCGGCGGTGAGCCCGAGGCGGTCGGCGGCCTCGGCGATGGTGAGTCCGGTGTCCACGACCCTCAGTGAACCTGGAGCGGGCTCCAGGGGCAACCGTGGCCCGCGTCAGTCGGCCGGCGGCGTCCCTCGACCGGCGTCGACGCCCAGTGCCCGGAGGACGAAGCGCTCGACGGTCTCCGGGGGGAGCTCCGGGGCGACCAGGGTGGCGTGGACCAGCGAGACGGTCGCCGGCACGTCGTCGACCACGAGGTCGCCGGTGCCGGCGCCGTCGGTCAGGAGGTCGCCGAGCACCTGCTCGACGGCGGCGACGTGACCGCGGAGCGCGAGCGCCGACTCGGGCGACAGCGAGCCCTCCACCCGGGTGGCGAGACCCAGGGGCGTCCGCCCGCCGGCGTCGAGGTGGTGCCGGACGTAGACCCGCAGCCGCTCGACGGGGTCCGGGGCCCCGCCGAGCCCGGCCTGCAGGGCCTCGAGGTAGCGGGCCGCCTCGTCGGCGGCGAAGGCGACGACCACGGCGTCCCTGTCATGGAAGTGGTGGTAGATCGCGGTCCGGCCGAGACCCGCGGCGGCGGCGAGCTGGGCCATGCTGACCGCGTCGAGGTCGTGGTCGGCGAGCAGCTCGGCGAGGGCCGCGAAGACCCGCCGGTGCACCTGCTCGCTGTGCTCCTCGACGGAGTCGGCGCTGATCCGTGGCACCAGCCGAGGCTAGCGCCGCACGGGGCCGCCGCGAGGGGACTTCTCCGGGGACGTGCTCACGGGACGGGCGCGCTGAGCATGGCGGTCACCATCGCCACCAGGTTGGCCGTGAACGGCCCCTGCTCGAGCTGGGCGCGGCCAGGCGTGGCGCGGTCCTGGCTGCGGCCGCGATCGGCGACGGCGCGCATGATGAACGCCGCCACGAGGGACAGCCGCTCGTTGCGGATGTCGTCGGGCATCGGAGGGCAGCGCCGCGCGACCAGCGCGTAGGACTCGTAGCCGCCCATGCGCTCCAGGGCGCTCAGCACCTCGGGGTCGAGCGCGGCCGAGTCCTCCTCGACGAGCTCGGCCAGGATCGTGAGGTAGGCCGCGCCCCTGGCCGCCGAGCTCACCGAGCTCGACCGCGGGCACCACGAGCGCCTGGACCGCCGACTGCAGGTCGGCGTCGGGGCGGCTGTGGGCGATCGCGAGCAGCTCGGCCTCGCGCGTCGACATGAGCTCGACGTGCTGCTCGAGCACCGCGACGAGCATGCCCATGCGCGACCCGAAGTGGTAGTGCACGGCCCCGCGGTTGCGCTGCCCGGCCTGCCGGGTGATCTCGAGCAGGGAGGCACCCTGGACGCCGTTCTCGGCGAAACCGGTCGTCGCGGCCTCGATCAGGCGGCGACGGGTCTCGTCGGCGGGGCTGGTCATGGCGACTCCTCGGGGTTCCCCGCGACTCTAGATGCGGGGGACCACGCGACTGAGCAGGTCGCCCATGCGCGTCGCGGCGGCCTTGCCGGCCTCGAGCACCTCGGCGTGGTCGAGCGGCTCACCGCTGATGCCGGCCGCCAGGTTGGTGACGAGGCTGATGCCGAGCACCTCGAGACCGGCCTCGCGGGCCGCGATCGCCTCGAGCGTGGTGCTCATGCCGACCAGGTGGCCGCCGATGGCGCGCACCATGCCGATCTCGGCCGGGGTCTCGTAGTGAGGCCCGGGGAACTGCACGTAGACGCCCTCGTCGAGCGTGGCGTCGACCTCGCGGCACAGGCCGCGCAGGCGCGGTGAGTAGAGGTCGGTGAGGTCGACGAAGTTGGCGCCCTCGATCGGGCTGCGCCCGGTCAGGTTGATGTGGTCGCTGATGAGCACCGGGGTGCCCGGCGTCCAGGTCTCCTTGAGGCCGCCGCAGCCGTTGGTCAGCACGATGGCGCGGCAGCCGGCAGCGGCCGCCGTGCGGACGCCGTGCACGACGGCCGCGACGCCCTTGCCCTCGTAGTAGTGGGTGCGGCTGAGGAACACCAGGCCTGGGTGTCGCCGGCGCGCACCGAGCGGATCTTGCCGCTGTGGCCCGACCACGGCGGCCTCGCCGAAGCCGGGCAGGTCGGTGGTGTCGATCTCGGCCGTGACCTCGCCGAGCGCGTCGGCGGCCGGCAGCCATCCGCTGCCCAGCACGAGGGCGACGTCGTGCCTCTCGACACCGGTGAGCTCGGCGAGGCGGGCTGCGGCGTCACGGGCCAGGTCCTGGGGGTGCTGGTGGTCACAGGCGGAGCCTACGAGACGAGGCGTCCGGGTCGAGCGGGCCCGGCGGTGCGGCGGGCTGCGGGACGCCGACGCTCCCGTCCACAGGCCGGGTCGGCCGAGGTTTCTCCCCAGGCGGCCCGTGGGCACGGCATGTCGCACGGCGCCTCCGGCGTCGACGACCGAAGGAGATCCGCATGAGGTACACCCAGGCAGCACCGGCTGCCGTCGCCCTGCTGGCCATCGCGGCCGCGCAGCTCGCGGCGACCCCCGCCGACCGGGCTGACCGCGCCGCCGGACGAGCCCGACGAGGCACGGCCGACGGTGACCCACCGCGTGGTCACCACGCCCGAGGGCTACCGGGCGCGGATGACCGAGGTCCGCAACCCCGACGGCAGCGGCAGCGGCACCGCGACGCTGACGGTGACCGCGGCCCAGGCCCGTGCGGCCGAGCGGGCCGCCAGCACGCCGGCGCCGTCGTACGCCGACGTCGAGCACTACCTGCGCGACTGGCGCGCGGGCGACGGTGGCCCACGCGCCGGCGAGGCGGGGCCGGGCGCACGGACGCCGTCGGTGCGCGTGGCCGCGCAGGGCCCCGGCGACTGGCTGCCGGAGCGACCGCTGCTGCCTGGAGTCGACCTGGAGCGACCACGACGTCTTCGGCTACGTGTGCGCCACGTTCGCCCGGCGCCGGATCCTGCGCAACGGCGACATGGTCTTCGGCACCAAGGTCCTCGGCTCCGCCTACGCCGACGACGAGCGCTGCTTCGACTGCGACCAGCTGAAGTCCTACCGCAGCCAGACCTGGTGGGACCGTGACCACGTCGTCTTCGTGTGGAGCCCGACCCGCGACCGTCGACGACGTCAGCCGGTGCTACACGACGTCGTCGTCGGTCGAGCTCAAGGGCGTCTCGTCGGAGCAGGAGCGCGACCATCTGCCCCGACACCTACGGCCCGTACGAGGTCAGCGGAGACAGCAACGGGGCGGCGTGGAGCACCGACGACGGGGCCGGCGACTTCGAGTACCGCGACGTCGCCTACCAGCACCTGGGGCAGACGACCTACAGCCTGCGCAAGGTCACGCTGACCCACCACGTGTCGTGGGACTGAGGGCGTCGGCCCTGGCCGCCCGCGCTCCTGGTGGCCCTGCTCGCCGGGTGCGGCGAGGACTGCGAGGCGGGGATCCGCTTCACCGGCACCGTCGAGGTCGTGGACGCCGGGGGCCGGGCGGTCGTCGTCCGGACGCCGGAGGGGCGGCTCACCGGCCTCCTCGCCTCGGAGGTCGCGCCGGAGCGCGGGGCGCCGGTCAGCGGCACCTTCGTCGAGGGCACGCTGGTGCTGGACCGGCGGTGAGCGTGCTCAGAGGCTGCGACAGGGGCGCCGGCGCAGCGCGGCGACGTAGTCGTCGGGCGCGTCAGCGGCCTCGGCGGCGTCGGCGAGGACGCCGATGGTGACGGCCGAGGGCAGGCCGCCCTCGTAGGCGTCGAGCACGTAGGTCCACACCAGCATCTCGCCCGTCATCGTCGAGACGCGCAGCTTGGTCTTGCGGTAGAGGCCGGAGTCGGCCTGCTCGAAGCCGTCGAGGTGGGCGACGTCCTGGTCGCTGACGTCGTAGACGGCGACGAAGACCTGCTCCAGCGGGTCCTGCACCAGGGTCGGCAGGGCGCCGTCCCAGCCGTGCTCCTCGCCGCCGAAGGTGAGCCGCCAGCCGGTGAGCCACCCGGTGGTCTGCAGCGGCGAGTGGGGGCAACGCTCGCTCATCCGGGCCGGGTCGAGGTTGCTCCCGTAGGCGGCGTAGAACGTCACGGTTGGCAGGGTAGTGCCCGGCGTGGAGCGCATCGGCCAGGACACTAGGCTTGGGCGCGTGAGCCACTTCGATGTCCTCGTCCTCGGTGCCGGCCCCGGTGGGTACGTCGCCGCCATCCGTGCGGCCCAGCTCGGCAAGTCCGTGGCCGTGGTGGAGGAGAAGTACTGGGGCGGGGTCTGCCTCAACGTCGGGTGCATCCCGTCGAAGGCGCTGCTGAAGAACGCCGAGCTCGCCCACGTGCTCACCCACGAGAAGAAGAAGTACGGCATCGAGGGCGACGTCACGATGTCGTTCGGCCCGACGCACGCCCGCTCCCGCCAGGTGAGCGCCGGCATCGTCAAGGGCGTCCACTTCCTGATGAAGAAGAACAAGATCACCGAGATCGACGGCTGGGGCACCATCACCAGCCCGACCTCGGTCGACGTGGCGAAGGACGGCGAGACCACCTCGCACACCTGCGACAACCTCATCATCGCCGCCGGCGCGACGACCCGCCTCGTGCCCGGCGTGACCCTGAGCGAGAACGTCGTCACCTACGAGGAGCAGATCCTCGACGAGAACCTGCCCGGCTCGATCGTCATCGGCGGCTCCGGCGCGATCGGCGTCGAGTTCGCCTACGTGATGAAGAACTTCGGCGTCGACGTCACCGTCGTGGAGTTCCTCGACCGGATGGTGCCCACCGAGGACGCCGACGTCTCCAAGGAGCTCGCCAAGCAGTACAAGAAGCTCGGCGTGAAGGTGCTCACCTCCACCGCCGTGAAGGGCGTCGAGGACACCGGCTCGGGCGTGAAGGTCACCGTCGCGCCGGCCGACGGTGGGCGACGAGAGCGTCCTCGAGGCCGACAAGTTCCTCGCCGCCTTCGGCTTCGCCCCGCGCGTCGAGGGCTACGGCCTCGACGCGATCGGCGTCGAGCTCACCGAGCGCGGCGCGATCAAGGTCGACGGCCGCGGCCGCACCAACGTCGACGGCGTCTACGCGATCGGCGACGTGACCGCCAAGTTCATGCTGGCCCACGTGGCCGAGGCGATGGGGATCGTGGCGGCCGAGACGATCGCCGGCGCCGAGACCCAGGAGATCGACTTCGACATGATCCCGCGGGCGACGTACTGCCAGCCCCAGATCGGCTCGTTCGGCTACTCCGAGCAGCAGGCCAGGGACAAGGGCTACGACGTCAAGACCTCGACCTTCCCGTTCTCGGCGAACGGCAAGGCGCAGGGCCTCGGCGACGCCGTGGGGTTCGTCAAGGTCGTCGCCGACGCCGAGCACAACGAGATCATCGGCGCCCACATGATCGGTCCCGACGTCACCGAGCTGCTGCCCGTGCTGACGCTGGCGCAGCAGTGGGACCTGACGGCCGACGAGGTCGCGCGCAACGTCTTCGCCCACCCGACCCTCGGCGAGGCCGTGAAGGAAGCGATCCACGGCATCGCCGGTCACATGATCAACTTCTGACATGAGCACCGATCGCGTCGTCATCCTCGGAGGCGGACCCGGCGGGTACGAGGCGGCACTGGTGGCCGCCCAGCTGGGCGCCGACGTCACGGTCGTCGACTCCGACGGCATCGGCGGCTCGGCCGTGCTCACCGACTGCGTGCCGAGCAAGACGTTGATCGCCACCGCCGAGGTGATGACCGAGGTGGCCGCGGCCGCCGAGCTCGGCGTCAACTTCCACGACCACGAGGGCGACGCCGCGACCACCATCCGCGTCGACCTCAACCGCGTCAACGAGCGGGTGCTGCAGCTCGCCGCCGACCAGTCCGCCGACATCGCGCGCCGCCTCGACAAGGAGGGCGTGCGCGTCGTGCGCGGACGGGGCCGTCTCGACGGGCCGACCGGCGTCGTGGTCGGGGGCGAGACCCTCGGCGCCGACGCGATCCTGATCGCCACCGGCGCCGCGCCGCGGACGCTGCCGAGCGCCCAGCCCGACGGCGAGCGGATCCTCACCTGGGAGCAGGTCTACGACCTCACCGAGGTGCCGACCGAGCTGATCGTCGTGGGCTCCGGCGTCACCGGTGCCGAGTTCGCCAGCGGCTACCTGGCGCTCGGCATCCCGGTCACCCTGGTCTCGAGCCGCGACCGGGTCCTCCCGGGCGAGGACGCCGACGCCTCGCTGGTCCTCGAGGAGGTCTCGAAGCGCCGCGGCATGACGGTGCTCTCGCAGTCGCGCATGGAGTCGGTGACCCGCGACGGCGACGTCGTCACCGTGGCGCTCACCGACGGCCGGGAGGTCCAGGGGAGCCACTGCATCCTCGCGCTCGGCTCGGTGCCCAACACCGCCGACCTCGGGCTCGAGGAGGCCGGCGTGATCCTCAAGGAGGGCGGCTTCGTCAACGTCGACCGCGTCTCGCGGACGTCGGCCCGCGGCGTCTACGCCGCCGGTGACTGCACCGGTGTGCTGATGCTCGCCAGCGTGGCGGCCATGCAGGGCCGGATCGCGATGTGGCACTTCCTCGGCGACACCGTCCACCCGCTCGACCTCAAGAAGGTCTCGAGCAACGTCTTCACCGCCCCCGAGATCGCGACCGTCGGCTGGTCCCAGGCCGCGGTCGACGCGGGGGAGATCCAGGCCGAGGTCGTGACGCTGCCGCTCTCCGGCAACGCCCGGGCCAAGATGCAGGGCGTGCGCGACGGCTTCGTGAAGCTGTTCTGCCGCCCCGGCACGGGCATCGTCGTCGGGGGCGTGGTCGTCGGCCCCCGCGCCAGCGAGCTGATCCACCCGGTCTCGATCGCGGTCGCGGAGTCGCTGACGGCCGACCAGCTCGCGCAGGCGTTCACGGTCTACCCGTCGATGAGCGGGTCGATCGCCGAGGCGGCGCGCCGCCTCCACCACTTCTAGGACAGGTAGCCCACGTCGTCGCGGTTGGGGCTGAAGCCGTACAGCGAGGCCTGCCCGGCGATGTCGAGGTAGCGCTGACGGATCGCGTGGCCGTCGGTCTTCTCCAGGTTCGCCAGGTCGCGGGAGGCGTCGTCGGCGACGGCCAGCGGCACGTACCGGTCGCCCACCCGCACCAGCCGCATCTTCGGCGCCTGGCCGGCCTCGAGACGGTTGGCGTCGGAGCGGCAGACCGACACGGTGCGCGCGACCCCGCCGGGCGGCGTCCAGCTGACCTCGGTGTGGGACGGGCCGTGCTGGGGGTTGAAGAAGCACTCCTCGCGGCGCTCGGGCAGGGGGTCCCCGGCGACGAGGGCGAGGACGCAGGCGCGCTGGTGGCGTCCCTCGACGAGGTCCTTCTCGACCGGGGTGAGGTCGTCGTCGTCCTCGGCGCGCTCGAGGCCCGCCTTCGCGCGCTCGTAGGACTCCAGCGCGTGGCGGTAGTAGGCCTGCGCGTCGTCGTCGAGGGTGTCGGTGAGGGTGTCGAAGTGGAGCTCCGCCAGCGCCTCGCCGAAGGCCGTCACGTCCTCGCGCAGGTAGCGCTTGCTCGCGAGGAAGTCGACGAGGCCCGAGTCGTCGTCACCACGGAGGCGGCGCAGCAGGGCGAGAGGGTTCAGGTTCACGGGAGCTCCTCCAACAGGTCGCGCATCCGGTCGATCTCGGCCTGCTGACCGGCGATCACCTCGGTGGCCCACTCGACGACCAGGACGTGGCGTCCGGTCGCCACGATCGTCCTCGGCCATCGAGATCGCGCCCTGGTGGTGCTGGACCATGTCCTCGAGGAACAACCGGTCGAACGTCGGCACCCGACGCGGCGGCGAGCTCGTCGAGCTGGGACGAGGTCAGCATGCCCGGCATCCCCATGTCGTCCATCGCGGCGACGCTCGCGACCGTGGGCTCGGGCTGGTCGTGGTCGACGAGCCAGTCGACCATCACCAGGACCTCCCGGCCCTGGCCGGCGTCGATCGAACGGGCGATGCTGCGCACCCGCGGGTCGGAGGCGCGGGTCGCCGCCAGCTCGGTCATGTCGATCGCCTGGCTGTGGTGGGCGACCATCATCGTGAGGTACTCCGCGTCGGCGAGGTTCCAGTCGGCACCGGCCGGCGGGGGCTCGACCTCGGGCGCGGCGTGACCACCCGGGTGGTCCGTCGTTGAGCCGCCAGAGTGGTCGTGGTGCCCGCCTGGGTCACTACGCTGCTCGCCGGCACACCCCGTCACGACCAGCACGGCCGCCACCACCGGCACGACAGGCACCACGGCCAGCCCTCGGAGCGGAGTCACGTCGCGAACCCTAAGCCACCGCCCCAGGAGCTCCCGGTGAAACTGACCATCGCCACCGCCGTCCTCGCCCTCACGGCGGCCGTCGCCGCCGTCGCCCCGGCCACCGCCGACCCCGACCCCGCGCCGGGCGCGCCGACGTTCGAGGAGCGCGACGTGCTCCCGGGCCAGGAGATCGCCCGCGTCGAGCCCGCCCGCCCGAACGTGCGCAGCGGCGGGGTCGACCGCAGCGCCGCGATGCGGCAGGTCGCCCGGGTCCCGCTGGCGGGCGCGTTCGCCGAGGACGGCGCCTACGGCACCGACCTCGCGTTCACCGGGCACTACGCGATCGCGGGCAACTACCTGGGCTTCACCGTCTACGACATCGCGAACCCGCGGAAGCCGCTGCGCGTGGCGCAGGTCGACTGCCCGGGCTCCCAGAACGACGTCTCGATCTACCGCAACCTGCTGATCCTCGGCGTCGACTCGCTGCGCAGCAACGACACGTGCGACAACGAGCCGGCCTCGATGGGCCTGCCGATCCCCGTCCCGGCACCGGGCAGCTGGGAGGGCATCCGGGTCTTCGACATCAAGAACCCGGCCAGGCCGAGGTTCCTCACCTCGGTGCTCACCGAGTGCGGCTCGCACACCCAGACGCTCGCGCCCGGTCGTGGTGGCAAGAACCTGTACGTCTACGTCTCCTCCTACGGCCCGAGCCCGATCCTGCCCAACTGCCAGCCGCCGCACGACTCGATCAGCGTCGTCCAGGTGCCGCTCGCCGACGGCTCGCGGGCGAAGGTCGTCGCGACGCCCGTGCTCTTCCCCGACGGCGGCACGACGGGCGACGACTACAGCAGCGACACCAGCGGCTGCCACGACATCACGGCCTACCCGCGCAAGGACCTCGCCGCCGGGGCCTGCATGGGCGACGGCATCCTGCTCGACATCCGCAACCGGGCCCGGCCGAGGGTCATCGACGTCGCCCGCGACACCGAGAACTTCGCCTTCTGGCACTCCGCGACGTTCAACAACGCCGGCACCAAGGTCGTGTTCACCGACGAGCTCGGCGGCGGCTCGGCCGCGGAGTGCAACAAGGACGTCGGCAGCAAGCGCGGCGCCGACGGCGTCTACGAGATCGTGAACCGCAAGCTGGTGTTCCGCAGCTACTACAAGATGCCGCGCGTGCAGTCCGACACCGAGAACTGCGTGGCCCACAACGGGTCCCTCGTCCCGGTGAAGGGCCGCGACATCATGGTGCAGGCCTGGTACCAGGGCGGCACGTCGGTCTGGGAGTTCACCGACGCGCGCAAGCCGCGCGAGCTGCTGCACTTCGACCGTGGCGCCATCTCCGACAGCGAGCTCGTGCTCGGCGGGTCGTGGTCCTCCTACTGGTACAACGGCTACGTCTACAGCAGCGACATCACCCGCGGTCTCGAGGTGTTCGCCCTCGACACGGCGTTCGCCCGGCAGGCCTCGAAGGTGCGTCTCGACGTCTTCAACGCCCAGTCGCAGCCTTCGTTCAACGGGTAGCCTCTGGCCGCATGCCCTCCCTGCGTGCCCTCCTCGTCGTCGCCGCCCTGACGGCGGTGGGAGCCTCCGCCCCCGGTCCGACGACGGCGCGTGCGGCCGACGTCCGCCCCGCCGGACCGGTGCAGCTGGTGGGCAACGGCTACGGCCACGGCCACGGCCTGTCGCAGTGGGGCGCGCAGCGCCAGGCCGAGGCGGGCCGCGGCTACCGGCAGATCCTGCGCTTCTACTACCCGGGCCTGAAGGACGGGACGGCGTCCGGCCGCGTGGCCGTGCTGATCTCGGCCGACACCACCACCGACGTCACGGTCGTCGACCGTGACGGCCTCCAGGTCAAGAGCCTCGCGACCGGCAAGACGCTCGGCCTCGCCAAGCCGGCGAAGGCGCGGCTCTGGCGCATCACCCCGGCCGCCGGGGGGTCGAGGAGCACCGTCGCGTGGAAGAACACCGGCTCGTGGACGACGTTCCGCACCGTTCCGGGGGAGGCGCAGTTCGTCGCCGGCGACGCCCCGATCACCCTCGTGCTCCCGGGGGAGCGCCGCGCCTACCGCGGCGCCCTGCGCTCGGCCGCGCCGTCGGCGTCCTCCGGGAAGCGCGACACGGTCAACGTGCTCCCGATCGACTCCTACCTCAAGGGCGTCGTGCCGCGCGAGGTCTACACCTCCTGGAAGCCCGCCGCCCTGCAGGCCCAGGCCGTCGCCGCCCGCACCTACGCGGCCCACGACATCTCCGACGGCGTCCAGCACCACTGGGACATCTGCGACACCACCGCCTGCCAGGTCTACGGCGGCTACGACGACGAGGTCGCCTCGACCAACGCCGCGATCGACGCCACGCGCGGGGAGATCCTCACGGCCGACGGCGCCCCGGCGTTCACGCAGTTCTCGGCCAGCAACGGCGGCTGGATGTCGGCCGGCTCCCAGCCGTACCTCGTCGCGAAGCAGGACCCCTACGACGACACCTACCGCGGGTGGACCGACTCGATCGCCCCGCGCGAGCTCGAGCGGGCCCTGCCCGCGATCGGCACCTTCCGGCGGGTCACGGTGCTGAAGCGCGACGGCAACGGCACGTGGGACGGACGCGTGCTGTCGATCAAGGTCGTCGGGTCGCGCGGGTCCGCCACGCTCACCGGCGAGGAGTTCCGGTCCTCCTTCGGGCTGAACTCGACCTGGTTCACGGTGCGCTGACGCCACGCGCTTCGATCGACAGTGGTCGAGGTGCGGACCTGCGGTGGTCGAGGTGCGAGCCGCGAGGACGAGCGGCGAGCCTCGAGACCCCCGCAGCCCGACGACAACCAGGGCCACCGGCCCTAGGACTCCTCGTTGAGGTCCGCCTCGCCGAACAGGTACCCGTCGCCGTCGCAGTCCTTGCCGTTGGGGTAGCTGCGCTGCAGGTCGACCGTGGTGTCGGCGAGCCGGACGATCTGCTTGCCCTGTCGCACCGCCACCGACAGCGTGGCCTCGCCGTCGTCGAAGGAGTCGGCCAGGTCCGGGAGGTCGAACGTCGCGAGGACGTCGTCCCCCGAGCGGTAGATGTTCGAGCTCGCGGTGTCGCAGTGGCCGTCCTGGCAGATCGTGAGGTCGACGTCGCCGTCCGTCAGGTCATCAGCCTCGGTCAGCGTCAGCGCCACTCCCGAGGTGCCGCCCACGTCGCCGCAGTCCTGGGAGCAGGCGGTCGTCGACAACAGGGCGGCCAGCAGCACCAGCACGACGCGCGTCACGACGCGAGGGTACGGCGGGAGGGTGGATGGTGCTCGCGCGGGTGGGAGGGCGTCTGTCCCCAGGCCCAGTCAGATACTTGCACAGGTGTTCGAATACGTGTATCGTGGGTCTCCTCGGGTTCACGGACAAGTGACGACGGCGGCCACCCACGTAGCGGGGTGGTTGCAGACAGAAGCGGTGCTGGGCGCAGAGGCCGGCAAGCTCGACCAGGTGCACGCGGTCGGGTGATGAGGAGTGACGACGGACCCGGGAGGTCCCACCTCGTCATGCCCACGTTCCACCTCTCCCGCGGAGGCTCGTCGTGTTGTCCTCGCAGATCCCACCGGTCCACCCGGTGCTGGGCTGCGCCCACACGATCAGCACCGCGTTGGACGACGTCGCGCTGGTCAACCCGGTGTTCATGTCCACCGCGGACAAACGCGATGCCCTGCTCGCCCTGGGTCGTGCCGAGGCCCGGCTGGTCGCGCTGCGGCTCCAGCTCCTCGCGGTCGCCGGTGACGTCGCCGACCTCACCGCCGCCCGCTCGGCCGGGGAGTGGGCTGCTCACGAGCTGCGCCTGGACCCCCGCGAGGGACGCAAGGACCAAGCAGCCGGAACCGCCCTGGAGTCCCGCTACCCCCACCTGGGGGCAGCGATGCGTGCCGGGGACGTCCAACGCCCCCAGGCCGAGGTCATCATCAAAGCCCTCGACACCCTCCCCACCGACCTCGACCACGAGACCCTGACCCTGGCCGAGAAGGTCCTGACCGCCGAGGCCGAGCACTTCACCCCCACCCGGCTACGCCCTGGGCCGCAGGATCCTCGAGACCATCGACCCCGCCCTGGCCGAGGCCTACGAGCGCAAGCTCCTCGAGGACGCCGACGAACGCGCCGCCGCGACCACCAAGATCACCTTCCGCACCCGCGGCGACGGCACCACCGACATCCACGCCCGCGTCCCCGACCACATCGCCGCCCGCCTCAAGGCCTACCTCGAGGCCTACACCAACCCCAAGAGGCGTGACCCCGCCCCCAACCCCGGACCCACCACAGCCCGACCACCGTGAACAGCCGGCAGCCAGCCGAGCGACGGAGCAGCCCGCGCGGAGCCAGCCCGAGCAGCCGGAGCAGCCCGGCGACGGCAGCCCGAGCAGACGGAGCAGCCCGAGCCAGACCGAGCAGCCCGAGCAGACCGAGCAGACGACGGAAGCAGACCGACGCCGGAGCACGAGGAACACCGCGAGCCGGCTTGGCCCCCGCCGGGCCACACGGCCTCACCCGATCCCGCTACCAGCGCCGACATGCCCACCGCGCCCACCGCGCCGGATGACACCCGGTCCTACCCCGCCGCCTCGGCGAAGCGTTCTGCAAGCTCCTCGAAGCCATCGACCCCACCCGGCTCCCCCTCCACGGCGGAGACGCCACCACCCTGGTCATCACCATCGAGCTCGACGCCCTCACCACCCGACTCGGACCCGCCACCCTCCCCGACGGAACCCCCCTCTCACCCGCCCAAACCCGACGCCTGGCCTGCACCAGCGCCATCCTGCCCATCGTCCTCAACGGCCAGTCCCAACCCGTCGACCTCGGCCGCACCCGCCGCCTGTTCACCGGACCCATCCGACGCGCCCTCCTCACCCGCGACCGCACCTGCCGCGCCGTCGGCTGTGACCACCCCGGCACCTGGTGCGAGGCCCACCACAAACACGAATGGGTCGCCCACCACGGCCACACCAACCTCAACGACGGGTTCCTCCTCTGCCCCTTCCACCACGACCGCGCCCACGACCCCCGCTACGACACCACCTACCACCCCCACGGCGACGTCACCTTCCACCTCCGCCCTTAAGCAGCGGGCTTGCAGGACGGTCCGACCGCGGACGCCGGGTACGGCCGGAAAGGTGGCAATGACGAACATTCGGCGGCGGGCAACCTAGCCTTGCGGCATGAAGATCTCGGGCAAGCTCGGTTCTCGAGGGCTGTCAGTCGTGCTGGTCGGCTGGCTCGCCCTGCTCGGCCCTCTCGAGGCCCGCGCGTCTGTGCCATCGATGCTGCGGAGTCGGCCGTGGCGCCACGAGCGGCTCTGGCAACCTCGGCGGCGTCGGGAGCGCGTCGCGTCGTCTGGGATCAGACCAGCGTGGCCGCAACGGCATCCACCTCGCGAGCGCCCGTCTCGATGGGTCCGAACGGCGTCGCATCTATGACTCTCCGGCGGGTTTCACGCTTCAGCTCAGCATGGACAACACGGGGCGTCGTGTGGCGTTCTCCCGCGCTGCCGAGCGCGTTCCCCCAGATGGTCGTGGCCGCGACCGGCACGAGAACGGTGAGCAAACCGTTGGCGATGTCACCCGAGCTCTACGCCGTGGCGGATCGGCTGGTCTCCGGACAACAGGCGGCTGGCGTTCGAAGCGATCCACGTCAAGGGTCAAGCTCGGTACAAGGGGACTGGACAGTGCGACCGAACGGGCGTCATCTACGACGATGTGACTCAAGTGCCGTCCGTCGATGCGGACGACCAGCTCCATCATCATCTCTGCGCTGGGCTGGGTCGCCGGCGGCATTCTCTACTCCGACGGCACGAACCTGCGCATGGCGTGGTCGGGTAGGTCCCGGCTCGTGATGAGGCACGTCTATGACGTGCCACTGTCGGGCAACCACAAGGTCATGGCAACGACGCGCGTGCTCAACGGCCGGGTCTCGACTGGTCAGCAGCCCCGAGGGCGCCGATCGGCGACGAATCCTCACCCACTCGCAGGAATACGACGAACCGAGCTTTCACGACATCACTCCGAACTGGGACGCTTCCGCTTTCTTGGCGTACCTCGACCTCCGGTCATCGCGTGCCAGCGACAACGGGATCGTGACGTGGGCGGCGGACGAACGCCCTGAAACGGCCGTCCGGCTCGACTTCGTCGGCGACAACTACGTCGCCACCTGGAACTGAGAGGCCGCGTCGCGGGCACTTCGTCGTAGGGACGCGCGGCCAGACACCGCAGCGGCAACGAGGGCAAGAGGCCCGCGACGACGAGCCCGATCACGCCGCGACGACGGCGCGCCTCAAGCGCCGCGGCTCGCGACCCGATACACCAGCATGACCGGTCTGCGCCCCTACGCGCTGCGGATCGTCGCCGTCGCATCGCTGACCAGCCTCGGCCTCCCTCTGGCAGGTTGCACCGGCGACAGCAGGGACAACGCAGCGCCGCTGGCCGTCGAGGTGCCCAGCAGCGTACCCGCACCCAGCGCCGAGGCTGCCGAGACGGAGGGCGTCATGCCGGCCGTCCGGGTGTCTGGGGACGGCTACTCCTACGCGCTTCCTGTCGGCTGGACGAAGGGCTCGAGTCGGTCCTCGGGCGCAGCTGCCTCCCACCGTCGACACTGTGTCGGGCTACCTGCCCGCTCGCGGTGATGCTCCGACGAGTCTGATCCTCGAGGTCGTTGCCTGCTCCGGGCAGCGACGACGGAAAGCCTGCGTGACTCCTGGCTGAGCAACGCCGGTCGGGGAGCCAGTTCGTCTCCCGAGGTCCTGAACGACACCACCATCGCCGGAGAACCAGCGGTCGGGGTCGCGTTCCGATCTCGTCCGAGCGACTTCTGGGGTTCCGGTCGACCAGGTCGCGTACCTCGTCGTCCACGACGGTCACGGCGACCCGCTCGCCCTGACGTCCCCTCCGACCAGCGCGAGGGCGAGGCCACCCTGCGAGCGGTGGTGCGTAGCTGGACCTGGAGCTCCTGAGCTGGGCCGTCGCGGGTGCAGCCGACGACCTAGGGTGCACCGCATGGCTCGCGTCCTCGTCACTGGCATGTCGGGAGCGGGCAAGTCGACGCTGCTGGTCGAGCTCGCACGCCGCGGCCTCGGTGTGCGTCGACACCGACGACGACGGGTGGGTGCTCGACGACGGGCTGTGGGACGAGCCGCGGGTCGCGCAGCTGCTCGCGACGGAGCGGGACGTCGTCGTCAGCGGGACGGTCTCCAACCAGGGTGAGTTCTACGACCGGTTCGAGCACGTGGTGCTGCTGAGTGCGCCGCTCGACGTGCTGCTCGAGCGGGTGGCGTCGCGGAGCTCGAACCCCTACGGACGCACGGTCGAGCAGCGGGCGGAGATCGCCGGCTACGTCGAGAGCGTCGAGCCGTTGCTCCGGCGCGGTGCGTCGCTCGAGCTCGACGGACGCCGTCCGGTGGAGGAGCTGGCGGACGTCGTCGAGGCGCTGGTGAGGTCGGTCGGGCCGGCGGCGGGGGCCTCGAGCGGGGCCTGACCGGTGTCCGCCACCGCCACCGCCACCGCCACCGACTCAGCCGAGCACGACGACCAGGTCACCGCCCTCGACGGCGAGGGTGCCGCTGACGGCGGTGCGCTCGACGGTGCCGGCGGCGGGGGCGGTGATCGAGGCCTCCATCTTCATCGCCTCGATGGTGGCGAGGGTCTGGCCGGCCTCGACGGTGTCGCCCTCGGCGACGATCACGGTGACGACGCCCTGGTAGGGGGCGGCGACGTGGCCGGCGTTCTTCGGGTCGGCCTTCTCGGCGGCGGCGACGGCGGAGGAGACGGAGCGGTCGCGCACGGGGACCGGCCGCATCTGGCCGTTGATCATCGTCATCACGGTGCGGAAGCCGCGCTCGTCGGGCTCGCTGATCGACTGCAGGCCGAGCAGGAGCGTCTTGCCCTCGTCGAGCTGCACCTCGTGCTCGTCGCCGGTGCGCAGGCCGTAGAGGTAGTCGATCGTCGGCAGCACGGAGATGTCGCCGTAGGTCTCGCGGGTCTCGTCGAACGTGGCCGTCGGTCCGGGGAAGAGGAGCTGGTTGAGGGTGCGGCGCCGTGACGGCGAGCCTCCGGCGAGGCCCGCGGCCTGCTCGGCGCTGATCTCCTCGGCGGGCGGGGTCCAGGTGCGTCCCTCGAGCGCCTTGGTGCGGAACGGCTCGGGCCAGCCGCCGGGCGGGTCGCCGAGCTCGCCGTTGAGGAAGCCGATGACCGAGTCGGGGATGTCGAACGTGCCGGGGTTCTCGGCGAAGTCGGCGGGGTCGGCGCCGATGCCCACGAGGGAGAGGGCCAGGTCGCCGACGACCTTCGAGGACGGCGTCACCTTCACCACGTTGCCGAGGATGTCGTTGGCGGCGGCGTACATGTCCTCGACCTGCTCGAACTTCTCACCGAGGCCGAGGGCGATCGCCTGCTGGCGCAGGTTCGAGAGCTGGCCGCCGGGGATCTCGTGACGGTAGACGCGTCCGGTGGGCGAGGGCAGGCCCGACTCGAACGGCGCGTACACGCGCCGCGTGGCCTCCCAGTACGGCTCGAGCGCGTTGACCGCCGCCAGTGACAGGCCGGTCTCGCGGTCGGAGTGGTCGGTCGCCGAGACCAGGGCCGAGAGCGCGGGCTGGGACGTCGTCCCGGCCATCGACGCGCAGGCGGCGTCGACGGCGTCCACCCCGGAGTCGATCGCGGCGAGCAGCGTCGCCAGCTGGCCGCCCGGGGTGTCGTGGGTGTGCAGGTGCACCGGCAGGTCGAACCGGTCGCGGAGCGCGGTGACCAGGGTGCGGGCGGCGGGGGCGCGGAGCAGGCCGGCCATGTCCTTGATCGCGATCACGTGGGCGCCGGCGTCGACGATGCGCTGCGCCAGGCCGAGGTAGTAGTCGAGCGTGTAGAGCGTCTCGTCGGGGCTGGACAGGTCGCCGGTGTAGCAGAGGGCGACCTCGGCCACCGCGGTGCCGGTGGCGCGCACGGCGTCGATCGCCGGCCGCATCTGCTCGACGTCGTTGAGCGCGTCGAAGATGCGGAACACGTCGATGCCGGTCTCGGCGGCCTCCTCGACGAAGGCCTGCGTGACCTCCGTCGGGTAGGGCGTGTAGCCCACGGTGTTGCGACCGCGCAGCAGCATCTGCAGGCAGATGTTCGGCAGGGCCTGGCGCAGGGCGGTGAGCCGCTCCCACGGGTCCTCGCCGAGGAAGCGCAGCGCGACGTCGTACGTGGCGCCGCCCCAGCACTCGACCGACCAGAGCTCGGGCGTGGTGCGGGCGACGTGGCCGGCGACGGCGAGCAGGTCGCGGGTGCGCACGCGGGTCGCGAGCAGCGACTGGTGGGCGTCGCGGAAGGTGGTGTCGGTGACCGCGACGGAGGTCTGGGCGCGCAGCCGGCGGGCGAACTCCTCCGGCCCGACCTTGAGCAGCAGCTGGCGGCTGCCGTCGGGGGCCGGCACGTCGAGGTCGAGCCGCGGCAGCTTCGAGGCCGGGTCGAGCGTCACCGGCGCCTCGCCGTGCGGCCGGTTCACGGTGACGTCGGCGAGGTAGGTGAGCAGCTTGGTGCCGCGGTCGCCCGAGCTGCGCGCGTTGAGCAGCTGCGGGTGGGTCTCGATGAAGGACGTCGTCACGCGGCCGGCGCGGAAGTCGGGGTCGTCGAGCAGGGCCTGGAGGAACGGGATGTTCGTCGAGACGCCGCGGATGCGGAACTCCGCGACGGCCCGCCGTGCCTTGGAGACCGCCACCTCGAAGGTGCGTCCGCGACAGGTCAGCTTGGTCAGCATGGAGTCGAAGTGCGCCGACACCTCGGCGCCGGTGTAGATCGTGCCGCCGTCGAGCCGGATCCCGCCGCCGCCGGGGGAGCGGTAGGTGGTGATCACGCCGGTGTCGGGCCGGAAGTTGTTGGCCGGGTCCTCCGTCGTGATGCGGCACTGCAGCGCGGCGCCGCGCAGCTGGACCTTGTCCTGCGACAGGTCGAGGTCGGCCAGCGTCTCGCCCGAGGCGATGCGCAGCTGGGCCCGCACCAGGTCGACGTCGGTGACCTCCTCGGTGACCGTGTGCTCGACCTGGATGCGGGGGTTCATCTCGATGAAGACGTAGTTGCCCTCGGGGTCGAGCAGGAACTCGACGGTGCCCGCGTTGCGGTAGCCGATCTCGCGGGCGAAGCGGACGGCGTCGGCGCACATGCGGTCGCGCAGCTCGGGGTCGAGGTGAGGCGCGGGCGCGATCTCGACCACCTTCTGGTGGCGCCGCTGCACCGAGCAGTCGCGCTCGTAGAGGTGGATCACGTTGCCCTCGCCGTCGGCGAGGATCTGCACCTCGATGTGGCGGGGCTCGACGACGGCCTGCTCGATGAAGACCGTCGGGTCGCCGAAGGCGCCGTCGGCCTCCCGCATGCAGGTCTCGACCGCCTCCTTGAGGAGGGCAGGGTCGTCCACGCGGCGCATCCCGCGGCCGCCGCCACCGGCGACCGCCTTCACGAACAGCGGGTACGGCAGGTCCTTGGCGGCCTCGACGAGCTCGTCGGCGTCGGTGGACGGGTCGACGCTCGCCAGCGTGGGGACGCCGGCGGCCTTGGCCGCGGCGATGGCGCGCGCCTTGTTGCCGGTGAGGGTCAGCACCTCCGACGTCGGGCCGACGAACGTGATGCCGGCGTTGGCGCAGGCCTCGGCGAGGGCCGGGTTCTCGGACAGGAAGCCGTAGCCGGGGTAGATGGCGTCGGCGCCGGCGCGCACGGCCACGGCGACGATCGCGTCGGCGTCGAGGTAGGCGCGCACCGGGTGCCCGCGCTCGCCGATCTCGTAGGCCTCGTCGGCCTTGAGCCGGTGCTCGGACCACCGGTCCTCGTGCGGGAACACGGCGACCGTCTTGGCCCCGACCTCGTACGCCGCGCGGAACGCCCGGATCGCGATCTCGCCGCGGTTGGCCACCAGCACCTTGGAGAACATGGCCGCCAACCTAGTGCCGCCGACGTGTCAGCGGTGTTGCGGCGATCAGCCGTGGAACGCCGTGACCAGCCCGGGGGTGGCGCGGGTCGCGAGGCCGACCGCCTCGTCGCCCGGGACGTCGAGCACGGTCACCGAGCCGCTGCCCCCCGCGGTGGTGGCGACGAGCGTGGTGAGGCCGGCCCGGCGCTGGAACCAGGTGTCGCGGAACGTCCAGCCGATCACGTGCCCGACGTCCAGCACCTCGCGCTTGCGGGCCAGGCTGCCCGACCTCGCCACGACGTGGCCGTCGACCAGCGCGTGGCCGAGGCCGCGGACGCGGTCGGTCGCCAGGACGGCAGCACCTGCGAGCAGCACCGCCGCAGGGACGAGGGCCCACCAGGTCTCCACCGCCGCGACCACCACGGCCGCGACCGCGAGGACGCCGGCCGGCACCATCGCCCGGACCCACCGGCGACGCGCCGCCATCGGTCCGTGCCCGACGAGCGGGGCCTCGACAGGGCCGTCGGCCCCGACCACGGAGCGCGCCACCCGCGGGGCCACGTCGGCGTCCGACGGCGGCACGAGCATCGAGCTCCCGGCCTCGCTCCGCTTCACGCCGGTGGCGATGGCCTGCAGGTGCCGGGCCCCGGCGAGCCGGAGGGCGAGCGGCTCGCCGATCGCGACGCCGGCGATCCGGTCCTCGTCGATCGAGGTCTCGCGGGTGGTCAGCAGCCCGCGCTGCACGTGCCACGAGCCGTCGCGCCGGGTGAGCCGGTAGCCGCCGTTCATCACGAGGTAGCCGACGACCGAGATCGCGAGCATCACGACCGCCAGCCCCAGCACGAGGAGCACGACGCCGACGGCCGAGGGCACGGGCAGCGACTCGGGGTCGAGCCGTTCCCAGGGGTCGAACGCCTCGAGCAGCTGGCTCGACGCCCCGAGGACGGCCGCCACGACCACGAGGCCGGTGCCCGTGAACGGGGCGAACCGCAGCCAGCGCAGGTCGAAGACCGCCACCGGTGCCGCGGCGCGCGCGGCGCCGGGGCCGCTCCCGTGGTCGGGGTCCGCCGCCCCCTCCCCGCTGCGCAGCAGGCTGGCGCGCAGGTCGCGCGCGCGGTCGGCCGGCAGTCCGTCGAGGTCGAGCGACTCGTCGTCCGAGGCCGCCTGGCCGGTGCCGATGCGCATCGTGGTGAGGCCGAGCAGCCGGTGCAGGAGGGAGGAGGTGAGGTCGACGCTGCGGACGCGGTCGAGCGGCGTCGAGCTGACGCGGCGGTTGAGCAGCCCGCGGCTGAGCTCGACGCGGCCGTCGGCGACGCGGTACCGGGTGGTCAGGTAGCGCACGATGCCGAGTGCGACCGGCACCACGACGAAGCCGGCCTGCCAGAGCCCGCCGCCGGACGCCGTCCCGGCGACCACGAGCGCGAGCAGGGCGGGCAGGAACTTGAGCAGCTCGCGCACCGGGTGCACGAGGAGCATGCGGGGGTCGAGGCGCTGCCAGTCCGACGGGGCGGAGCCGGGTCGGTGACGGGCGAGGAGCGAGGGGCTCGCTCACGTGGCGTCGCCCTCGACGACGTCGGCCTGGCGGGTGAGGTCGTCGACGAGACGGCGCGCGGTGGCCTGGTCGAGGCCGCTGATGCTCAGTGCGCCCGCGGCGGACGCGGTCGTCACCGTGACGTTGGCGAGGCCGAAGAGCCGCTCGACCGGACCCTCGGCGTAGTCCACGGTCTGCACCCTGCTCATCGGGGCGATCCGCCGCTCCCGCGCCCACCAGCCGGTCTGCGTGTAGACCGCGGTGTCGGTGGCCTCCCACCGGTGCACCTGGTAGCGCCACTGCGGCACCACGACGGCCCACGCGACCACGACCACGGCCAGGAGCACGAGGGTCCACCACGGCACGCCGGTGGTGAGCACGACGACGAGCAGGACGACGAGGGTCACCAGCCCCTCGACGGCGGCGCCGAGGATCCACATGGTCCGCGCCCGCGGGCTCACGCGGTGGGCCGGGTCGCGCAGCCCGGGGGATCCCGGCGTCCCGGCGGCGGTCTCGCTCATGCCCTGGACCCTACGACCGGTCTCCACCTGCCCGGGTGGTGGCAGGGGCCGGACGCGGCGCGAGGGTGAGGGGATGACCACGACACCGTCCGAACCGGTCCATCCCGACGAGCAGCACCCCGACGTGGTGCCGAGCCTCGACCCCGGCCAGCCCATGGCCGACCCGCAGACCCACCCGGCGCCCGAGCCCGAGGGAGACCCGTCGTGAAGTTCCTGCTCCTGCTCGTCGTGATCATCGTCGTGGCGTTCCTGGTCTACAAGTTCCTCCTCAGCAACCGGACGCGCTGACCCTCCTTCGCACCGCGCTGCCGCTCCCGGCCTCCTAGGCTGGGGGCATGGAGCTCGAGTTCGACGGCGAGATCTGGGAGTGGCGCGGCCCGGCGCCGTACCACTTCGTCAGCGTGCCGCCGGAGGGCTGCGAGCTGCTCGCCGAGGTCTCGCCGATGGTGTCCTACGGCTGGGGCATGATCCCGGTCTCCGGCCGCGTCGGCGCGACGTCGTTCACCACGGCGCTGTGGCCCAAGGACGGCGGCTACGTCGTCCCGATCAAGGACGCCGTGCGCCGTGGCGAGGGCCTCGACCTGGGCCACGTCGTGCACGTGGAGCTCGCGGTGCGCATGCCCTGACGCCGACCCGCCCCACATGTGGGGCGGGTCACCTACCCGCCCCACATGTGGGGCGGTCAGCGTGCCTGGGAGGCGACCCGGCCCTCGGCCCGCGTCGACGGCTGCCCGGTGCTCCGCGTCGCCGCTCATCGCGGCCGCGATCCGGAGGTGGGGGAGCGCCTCGCCGTGGCGGGACTGCCGCTCGAGCACCCGGCCGAGGGTGTGCTGCGCCCAGACGTCGGTCGGGTCGTCGGCCACGAGCGAGCGGAGCTCCTCCTCGGCGGGCCGGAGCTGGGCGCGGAGGAACAGCGCCCAGGCCCTGAGCGACCGCAGGCCGGTGCTGCGCGGGTCCTCCGCGAGGGCCGGCTCGATCACGGCCAGGGCCTCGACCGGCGCCCGTCGCGAGAGCAGGTCGTGGGCGACGCGGTAGGCCGAGTGGGGTGCCTCCGCCTGGCCGGGGAAGACGACGGCCGGGGCTACCAGCCGCTCCTCGCTCACCGCGAGCTCCGGGGGTCGACGCCCGCACCGCGGAGCAGGTCCTCGAACGGGGTGGGCTCGGCGAGCTGCTCCGCGACGCTGCGCCGCCGCGAGCCGTCGCGACCGGTGGGCGTCGCCTTGCCGACCAGCACCGCCAGCTCGCCGGCCGCCCGGTCGATGCGGACCTCGAGGCCCTCGCTGCCGAAGTCGCCGGTGGCGGCGAAGACGCCGGTGGGGACGACGACCGCGTGCAGGTAGGCGAACAGCGGCCGCAGCGCGTGGTCGAGGACCAGCGAGTGGCGGGCCGTGCCCGCCGTCGCCGCCACCAGGACCGGCGTGCCGTCGAGCGTGCCCGGCTCGAGCACGTCGAAGAACGACTTGAACAGCCCCGAGTAGGAGGCCGAGAACACGGGCGTCACCACCACCAGCCCGTCGGCGTCCCGGACGGCCTCGATCGCCGAGGCGAGCTCGGCGCCGGGGAACCCGGTCAGCAGGTGGTCGGTCACCTGGTGGGCGAGCGTCGCGCAGCTCGACGTGGACGACGTCGACCTCCTCGAGGGCCTCGGTCACCGAGGCGGCGAGCCGGTCGGCGAGCAGGCGGGTCGACGACGGCACGCTGAGCCCCGCGCTGACCACGACGACCGAGGTCATGCCGACACCAGCTCTCCGGCGGCGCGCAGCGAGCCGTGCGTGGGGGCGTCGGGCACGTGGGCCGGACGTCCCTCGGCGAAGCCGGCGCGGAGGTCGGGCAGGATCTCGCCGAGCAGGTCGAGCTGCTCGAGGACGGTCTTCAGCGGCAGCCCGGCGTGGTCGACCAGGAACAGCTGGCGCTGGTAGTCGCCCGACGTAGTCGCGGAACGACAGCGTGCGCTCGAGCACCTGCTGCGGCGAGCCGACGGTCAGCGGCGTCTGCGAGGTGAAGTCCTCGAGCGACGGGCCGTGCCCGTAGACCGGCGCGTTGTCGAAGTACGGGCGGAACTCGCGCACGGCGTCCTGGCTGTTGCGGCGCATGAAGAACTGCCCGCCGAGACCGACGATGGCGGTGTCGGCCGGGCCGTGGCCGTAGTGCTCGAAGCGGCGGCGGTAGAGCTCGACCATCTGCTGGGTGTGCGTGGCCGGCCAGAAGATGTGGTTGTGGAAGAAGCCGTCGCCGTAGTAGGCGGCCTGCTCGGCGATCTCGGGGCTGCGGATCGAGCCGTGCCACACGAACGGCGGCACGCCGTCCAGCGGCCGCGGCGTCGAGGTGTAGCCCTGCAGCGGCGTGCGGAACCGGCCCTCCCAGTCGACGACGTCCTCGCGCCAGAGGCGGCGCAGCAGGGCGTAGTTCTCGATGGCGAGGTTGATGCCCTGGCGGATGTCCTTGCCGAACCACGGGTAGACGGGGCCGGTGTTGCCGCGCCCCATCATCAGGTCGACGCGGCCGTCGGTGAGGTGCTGGAGCTTGGCGTAGTCCTCGGCGATCAGCACCGGGTCGGTCGTCGTGATCAGCGTCGTCGCGGTCGAGAGGATGATCCGCTCGGTCTGCGCGCCGATGTAGGCGAGCGTCGCGGTCGGGTTGGAGGCGACGAACGGCGGGTTGTGGTGCTCGCCGGTCGCGAAGACGTCCAGCCCGATCTCCTCGGCCTTCTTCGCGATCGCCACGGTCGCCTTGATGCGCTCGTGCTCGGTCGGCGTCCGCCCGGTGGTCGGGTCGGCGGTGACGTCGCCGACGGTGAAGATCCCGATCTGCATGGCTGCCTCCTGCTGTCTGGTCCGCGCCATTCGGTGACGCGTCACCTAACTTAGCAACCACGGCGTCCGAGGTATTCCGCTCACGCGGGCTGCCGCCGACGCAGCACCAGCGCCACGACCCCGCCGGCCAGCAGCGCCCAGGAAGGTTGCCCCCCACCCCGCCGACGGTGACCCCGGACGCCGCGACGACGAACGCGACCGCAGCCGCCTCCCGGAACCCGTCGTCGGAGAGGGCGGAGGCGGCGGCCGAGCCGAAGGTGCCGAGCAGGGCGGAGCCCACGACGGCCGCGATCACGCCGGCCGGCGCGGCGGCCGACACCGTGGTGACCAGGGCGGCCAGCGGGCCGAGCACCAGGCACGTCGCCCCGGTCGAGACGCCGGCGACCCAGCGCCCGTCCGGG
>CAWHNR010000002.1:0-252652 GCA_963830575.1 uncultured Actinomycetota bacterium | reverse complement strand
GCCAGGAGCAGGCGGTCGCCGCGCTGTCGCGGGCGATCCGTCGTACCCGTGCGGGTCTGAAGGACCCGAAGCGCCCCGGCGGGTCGTTCATCTTCGCCGGCCCCTCGGGCGTCGGCAAGACGTGGCTCTCGAAGACGCTCGCCGACTTCCTGTTCGGCGACGAGGACTCCCTCATCCAGCTCGACATGTCGGAGTTCAGCGAGAAGCACACGGTCTCGCGGCTCTTCGGCTCGCCTCCCGGCTACGTCGGCTACGAGGAGGGCGGCCAGCTCACCGAGAAGGTGCGGCGCAAGCCGTTCTCGGTCGTGCTCTTCGACGAGGTCGAGAAGGCGCACCCCGACATCTTCAACAGCCTGTTGCAGATCCTCGAGGAAGGTCGCCTGACCGACTCGCAGGGTCGGGTGGTCGACTTCAAGAACACCGTCATCATCATGACCACCAACCTCGGCACCCGCGACATCGCCAAGTCGGTGCACCTGGGCTTCAACCAGAGCGGCGACGCGGCGGGCTCCTACGAGCGCATGAAGAACAAGGTCCAGGACGAGCTCAAGCAGCACTTCCGGCCCGAGTTCCTCAACCGTGTCGACGAGATCATCGTCTTCCCGCCGCTCTCGCGCGAGCAGATCGTCCACATGGTCGACAACATGGTGGCCTCGGTCGAGCTGCGGATGCGCGACCGCGACATGCGGATCGAGCTGACCCAGTCGGCCAAGAACCTCCTGGCCGAGCGTGGCTTCGACCCGGTGCTCGGCGCCCGGCCGCTGCGGCGCACGATCCAGCGCGAGATCGAGGACGTGCTCGCCGAGAAGATGCTCTTCGGCGAGGTCGGCCCCGGCCAGATCGTGCTGGTGGACGTCGAGGGCGAGGGTCCGACCGCGACCTTCACCTTCAAGGGCCAGAAGATGGGCGAGCTGCCCGACCTGCCCCCGTTCGAGACGGCCGAGGTCGGCGCCCCCGACCTCACCAAGTCGCTCGAGGACGGTCCGGTCGACATCGCGAAGTCCCCGCCGGCTGACGAGGGCGGCGCCACCGCCTGATCCCCGCTCCACCACGCTGACCCGTCCCGTTATCGGGACGGGTCAGCGTGCTTTCGCCGACCTGTCCCACGAACGGGACAGGTCGGCGTCAGGGGAGGGCGTAGGTGTCGGGGGAGGTCCGGACGACGAGCGCGTCGGCGAGCAGGGAGGCGAGGCAGCGCTCGCGCTGGTCGGCGTCGAGCCACACGGCGTCCAGGGTGGAGCGGTGCACGGGGCCGTCGGCGTCGCGGAGCACGGCGAGCAGCCTGCCGCGCACCATCCGGTCGGTGCCGGCCCAGGCCTGGGCCTTGCGCGCCGGGCCGTCGTACGCCGGCTTGCCCGCCAGCCTCCAGGCGCACGTGTCGTGCAACGGGCACACGGCGCAGCGGGGCGTGGCGGCGGTGCAGACGAGCGCTCCGAGCTCCATGACGGCGACGGCCCAGGTGGCGGCGGTGGCGTCGTCGTCCGGAAGGAGGCCGGTCGCGAGGTCGCGCTCGGCGCGGGTCACCGACGGTCCCGGGAGCTCGACGCCGGCGACGGCCCGGGCGAGCACGCGGCGCACGTTGGTGTCGAGCACGACGTGACGCCGGCCGTAGGCGAAGCTGGCGACGGCGGCGGCGGTGTAGTCGCCCACGCCGGGCAGGGCGAGCAGATCCTCGTAGGCCGAGGGCACGACCCCGTCGTGCCGCTCGACGATCGCCGTCGCGGCGGCGTGCAGCCGCAGCGCCCGACGCGGGTACCCGAGCCGTCCCCAGGCCCGCACGGCCTCGCCCGTCGGCTCGGCGGCCAGGGACGCCGGCGTGGGCCAGCGCTCGAGCCAGGCCTCGTGCACGGGCACGACGCGCGCCACCGGCGTCTGCTGGAGCATGAACTCCGAGACCATCACCGACCAGGCCGACGCGGTCGGGCCACGCCACGGCAGCTCGCGCGCGTTGGCGTCGAACCAGGCCAGCACGGGCTCGTGGAGCGGTGAAGCGGGCACGGAGGGATCCTGCCCCGGTGTGGCACCGCCGATGCGGGCGGGTCCCTCATTACCGTCGTCCCCATGCCGTCGACGCCGATGAAGCCGATGACCAGGGGACCGCTGTCCCCTGCCGTCTACTGGCGCCGCCGCGTCTTCGTGCTGGTCACCGTCGTGGCCCTGGTGTTCTTCGTCGTCAACCTCGTGCGGGGCGGCGACCCCGCGCCACCCGGCGACCGCGCCGTCCAGGCCTCCGGTGAGCCCACCGCCAAGCCGGCAC
Source organism: uncultured Actinomycetota bacterium (assembly GCA_963830575.1). Classification (GTDB taxonomy): domain Bacteria; phylum Actinomycetota; class Actinomycetes; order Propionibacteriales; family Nocardioidaceae; genus Nocardioides. The sequence continues at coordinate 250,395 of CAWHNR010000002.1, read as the reverse complement.
CCGGCATCGTGCGGGCCGGCGCGTCCGCGCAGGGCGGCCGGGGTCAGGGCAGCAAGGGCGGGAAGGGCCAAGAGGACGTCGTCGAGCCGCCCGAGCCCGAGCCCGCGGAGCCCGAGGGCACCTGCGAGGACTCCGACATCGCGATCGTCCCGTCGGTCGAGGGGGCCGTGGCCGGCACCCCGGTGTCGGTGCGGCTGACCCTGCGGACGCTCGTGACCCCCGCCTGCACCTGGACCGTCGACGTCGACCACCTCGCGCTCAAGATCACCGACGGCGAGGACGACGTCTGGTCGACGAGCCACTGCCCGCGGCTCGTGCCGAGCGGCAGCGTCGTGGTGCGCCGCGACCTCGACGCCTCCTTCGACTTCGTCTGGAACGCCCGGACCTCCAGCCCCGGCTGCCCGCTGCAGCCCGCCTGGGCGCAGCCGGGCGAGTACGACGTGCAGGTGGCCGCCCTCGGCGGCGAGCCCTCGGCGATCGTGCCGTTCACCCTCACCGACCCGGCCGAGGTGTTCGTGGCGGACGAGCCGCTCGGGCCGGAGGTGCCGGAGACGGACGAGGCGGGGAAGCCGGACAAGGGCAAGCACGACAAGGGCAAGGGCCCACGCTAGAAGCGCGCCTAACGGTGGTTGAGGAGCTCCCGCTAGGGAGCGTCTCGAAACCAGGTGAGGTCCATGGCTTGGCGAGGGAAGCCTTTCGGCTCGGGGGTTTCGAGACGGTCGCTAGCGCGACCTCCTCAACCACCGTGGGGTGACGGTCGCTCGCGCGACCTCCTCAACCACCGTGGGTGACGTCGCTAGCGCGACTCCTCAACCACCGGGGGTGACGGTCGCTCGCGCGCCCGGTCAACGGTGGTTGAGGAGCTCCCGCTAGGGAGCGGCTCGAAACCTGGTGAGGTCCATGGCTTCGAGGGAAGCCTTTCGGCTCGGGGGTTTCGAGACGGTCGCTAGCGCGACCTCCTCAACCACCGTGGGTGGCGGCGCAGCGCGACCTCCTCAACCACCGTGTGGCGACGGACCTCCTCCAGGAGTGACGGTCGCTTCGGCGACGTCCTCAACCACCGTGGATCCTCAGACGTACCGTTCCAGGATCGTCGACTCGGCCAGCCGGGAGAGGCCCTCACGCACCGAGCGGGCGCGGAGCTCGCCGACGCCGTCGACGATCTGCAGGTCGTCGATGCCGGCCGAGAGCAGCTTCTGCAGGGTGCCGAAGTGGTCGACGAGGCCGTCGACCACGCCGGCGGGCAGCCGCGGGACCTTCGCGAGCAGCCGGTAGCCGCGCGGGGCCACGGCGCCGTCGAGGTGCTCGGCCGTGCCGAGGCCGAGCACGCGGGCGGCGGAGGCGGGGTCGACCAGCTCGGTCGCCGACATCTCCTCGAGCTTGTTGAGCAGGAACTCGGGGCTTTTGGCGCGGCGACCGGTCGGCACGTAGTCGCGGATCACGAGCTCGCGCTCGGCGTCGACGCCCGTGATGAGCTCCTCGAGCTGCAGCGAGAGCAGTCGTCCGTCGGTGCCGAGCTCGAGCACGTAGTCCTCGATCTCGCGGGCGATGCGGGTGACCATCTCGAGGCGCTGCGCCACGACGGCGACGTCGCGCACGGTCACGAGGTCCTCGATCTCCAGGGCGGACAGGGTCGAGGAGACCTCGTCGAGGCGCAGCTTGTAGCGCTCGAGGGTGGCGAGGGCCTGGTTGGCGCGGGAGAGGATCTGGCCGGAGTCCTCGAGCACGTGGCGGGTCGCACCGACGTACGCGGCGATGATCTGCATCGACTGCGACACCGAGATCACCGGGAAGCCGGTCTGCTTGGCGACGCGGTCGGCGGTGCGGTGCCGGGTGCCGGTCTCCTCCGAGGGGATCGTGTGGTCGGGCATGAGGTGCACGGCCGCGCGGATGATCCGCGTCAGGCCGGCGTCGACGATGATGCCGCCGTCCATCTTGGCGAGCTCGCGCAGCCCGGTCGCGGTGAACGGCACGTCGAGCTCGAAGCCGCCGGTCGAGATGGCGTCGACGGAGCGGTCGTGCCCGATCACGATGAGGGCGCCGGTGCGGCCGCGCAGGATGCGCTCGAGACCGTCGCGCAGCGCCGTGCCGGGCGCCGTCTGGGCGAGGGTCGCTCGCAACCGCTCCTGCTCCTCGGTGCGTGCCACGCTCACGCCCGAACCCTAACGGTCGTCGACCACTTCCAAGGAGTGCTTTGAGCGCGACACGAGATGAAGCGTGCGCAACGCCGAGAGGACGTCGTGCGCCTCGACCACGCGCATGCCGTCGACGGTGCGGTCGCCGCGCAGGGACCGCGGCCCGGGCTCGGGACTCCGCTCGGCGGGGACGACGGCCATCTTGAAGCCGAGGCGCGCGGCCTCGGCGAGCCGTTGCGGGAGGTCGCGGACCCGCCTCAGCTCGCCCGCCAGGCCGATCTCGCCCATCGCGACCACGCCGAGCGGTGGCGGCGTCACGTAGGTGGCCGAGGCCAGCGCCACCGCGACGGCGAGGTCGCTGGCGGGTTCGGAGAGCCGGGCGCCGCCCACGGTGGAGGCGAACACGTCGTGGGCGTGGAGGCGGATGCCGCAGTGCTGCTGCAGCACCGCCAGCACCATCGCGATGCGGGAGCCGTCGAGGCCCGACGTGGTGCGCCGCGGCCGCTCGAGCGGCGACGGGGTGACGAGCGCCTGCACCTCGGCCAGCATCGGCCGTCGCCCTTCCATCGTGACGGCCACGCAGGTGCCGGCGACCCGGCCCTGCAGGTGCTCGACGAACAGGCCGGTGGGGTCGGCGACGGCGGTGATCCCGTCGGCGGCGAGGTCGAAGCAGCCGACCTCGTCGACGGGACCGAACCGGTTCTTGATCGCACGCACCATGCGGAAGCGCGAGTTGCGGTCGCCCTCGAAGTGCAGGACGACGTCGACGAGGTGCTCGAGCACCCGCGGCCCGGCGATCGCGCCGTCCTTGGTGACGTGGCCGACCAGCACGGTCGCGAGGTCGTGGGTCTTGGCGACGCGGACCAGGGCGGCGGCCACCTCCTTGACCTGGGTGACCCCGCCGGCGACGCCGTCGCTGCCGGCGGCGCTGATGGTCTGCACGGAGTCGACGACGAGCAGGTCGGGCCGGACCTGCTCGATGTGCGTGAGCACCGCGCCGAGGTCGGTCTCGGCCGCGATGTAGAGGCCGTCCTGGACGGCGTTCGTGCGGTCGGCGCGCAGCCGCACCTGACCGGTGGACTCCTCGCCCGTGACGTAGAGGACGCGACGGCCGCCGCGGGCGGTCTGGGCCGCCACCTCGAGCAGCAACGTGCTCTTCCCGACGCCGGGCTCGCCGGCGAGCAGCACGGCGGCGCCGGGCACCAGGCCGCCGCCGAGCACGCGGTCGAGCTCGGCCACGCCGCTCGTGGTGCGCGAGGACTCCGACACCTCGACCTGGCCGATCGGGATCGCGGCCGAGGTGACCGGGCCGGCCGCCGTCCGCAGCGCCGGTGCACCGGCCTCGGCGACCGAGCCCCACGCCTGGCACTCGCCGCACCGCCCGACCCACTTGGCCGCCTCCCAGCCGCACTCGGCGCAGCGGTAGCTGGGGCGGGCGGCACGCGCGGCAGACTTCGACATGTCGAGCAGGCTAGGGGAGGCCGCCGACAGGGTCCGGGAGCGCGCCTGCGACGCCCCGCGAGCACCCCGCGAGCACCCCGCGAGCACCCCGTGACCGGCGCCACATGGCACGAATCACACCGCCCTGGGTTGGCCATTGGCCACCGGACCGCTGATATTAGAGGCGAACCCGGCGCCATCGCCGGGTCCGCCCCGGACGCGCTGAGGCCCGTCACGGCCGGGGGAGACCGAATCGCCAGAGGCGAGAAACACGGAAGTGATGACGGGCACGGTGGACCCAGCAGTGCGTCCTTCCATCCGGCTCGGGATGGGGCAGAAGGACTTGGGGTGAAGGCCTACACGGCCGGGGCAACGGCAGTCCCCAACCCGACAGGACCTCCCTCGAAGGCGTCGCCGAGAAGGACACATCATGCGAGCACTCGTTCGTACCCTCCTGCCTGCCCTGGCCCTGTCGACGGTGGTCGCCACCGCGCCGGCCGTCCAGGCAGCAGCCCCCGCAGCCCCCGCCGTCCGGGTCACGTCCGCGGACGTCGTCCCGACGGCCTTCCGCGGACCTCGCCCCGCCGGCACCGAGACCCAGCAGGTCGACGCGCGCCGGACCGCCACCCGCGGCTCGAAGGTGATCCGCTGGGCCCGCTCGAAGGCCGGGTCGCCCTACTCCTACCGTGCGGCCGGCCCGAACGCGTTCGACTGCTCGGGCTTCACCATGTGGGTCTTCCGTCACGTGCACGAGCAGCTGCCGCACAGCTCCGCCGCGCAGGTCGGTCGCACCCGCCGCATCCCGGCGCGCGCGGCCCGTCGCGGTGACCTCGTGTTCTTCCACGACGGCGGCGGCGTCCACCACGTGGGGATCTACGCCGGCCACCACACCGTCTGGCACGCGCCCTACTCGGGCACCCGGGTCCGCAAGGAGCGCATCTGGACCAGCCAGGTCTTCTACGGCCGGGTCCGCTGACCCGGACGGGGCCGCAGGCCACGGAGCCGCCCGGCCACCCGATCGGGTGACCGTCCCGCCCGCTCCCCCTCGGTGGGGTGCGGGCGGGGCTATCCTCTCTTTGGATCGATCCAGAGCCGCCCGGTACGGCGTCCAGACAGCGCGAGGAGGTGACGTGGACAGGGTCACCCGGATCGCGGCGCGCATCACCGCGCCCGCCCCGACGCTCGCCGACGTCGCCGAGCGCGCAGGCGTCTCGCGCCAGACCGTCTCGAACGCGGTCAACAACCCCGACCTGCTGCGCCACGACACGCTCGCCCGCGTGCTCGAGGCGATCGACGAGCTCGGCTACGTGCCCAACCGCGCGGCCCGCAACCTGCGCACCCGGGCCTCGCACCTGGTCGGCATGCGGCTGAGCCCGGTGCTCGAGGGCACGGCCACCGCGGTCATGGACCGCTTCGTCCACTCCCTCGTCTGGACCTCGCGCGAGGCCGGCTACCACGTGCTGCTGTTCTCGGGCGAGGGCCAGGACGAGCTCGAGGGCTACGACGACCTCCTGCGCTCGACGGCCGTCGACGCCTTCGTCGTCACCGACACCTACCTCGGCAACCCGCAGGCCACCTGGCTGCGCGAGCGGCGCGCGCCGTTCGTCGCGTTCGGCCGGCCGTGGGCCGACCCCGAGGCCCGTCACCCGTGGGTGGACGTCGACGGCGCGGCCGGCACCGAGCAGGCCACCCGGCACCTGCTCGACCTCGGCCACACCCGCGTCGCCTGGATCGGCTGGCGCAAGGACTCCTTCATCGGCGAGGACCGTCGTTCCGGCTGGAGCCGCGCGCTCAAGGACCGCGGCCTCCCCACCACCGGCCTGGCCTCGCGCGTCGAGGACACCGTGTGGAGCGGCAAGGAGGCCAGCGCCGTCCTGCTCGACGAGGCCCGCCCCTCCGCCTTCGTCTGCGCCTCCGACACCCTCGCGATGGGCGTGCTCCACACCCTCGCCGAGCGCGGCCTCGTGCCCGGGCGCGACGTCGCGGTCACCGGCTTCGACGACTCCCACGTCGCCCAGGTCGTGCACCCCGGCCTCACCTCCGTCCGCCAGCCGCTCGAGGACGTCGCCATCGCGGTCGTCCGCGCGCTCGAGGACCTGCTCGCCACGCCGTCGTACGTCGGCGAGGGCCTGCTGCTGACGCCGTCGCTGACCGTGCGGGCGAGCTCGGGCTGAGGTTGCCTCGCCGACGGTGGTCGAGGAGCTCGCGCACGGTGGTTGAGGAGCTCGCGCACGGTGGTTGAGGAGCTCGCGCTAGCGAGCGTCTCGAAACCCCCGAGCCGGAAGGGCCCCGCGAGGGGAGCCATTGACCGCGCGTGGTTTCGAGACGGTCGCAGAGCGACCTCCTCAACCACCGTGGGGGCGGTCGCAGAGCGGCTTCTCGACCACCGTGGGAGTGGTTTCGACGGTCGCAGAGCGACCTCCTCAACCACCGTCGAGGACGGTCGGCAGAGCGACCTCCTCAACCACCGGTGCGGCTGCGCGGGTCAGAACGTCCTCGACCACACGTTGACCGCGTAGTCGACCTCCAGCCCGTCGTGGTGCGCGAGCACCGCCTCCGCCACGTCCGGCTTCAGCTCGATCCTCACCACGGCCTCGAGGTCGGCGCGGGAGGTGAAGCGCCACCCCATGTCGACCGGGGTGCGCGTCCAGCCGCGCGTCGACCACCAGCGCTCGATCTCCTCCGGCGGTGGCAGGTGGGGGTATCCCCGCCGGAACCAGGCGCCGAACGTCGACCGCGACCCGTCGTTGTCGACGACCATCGCCGTCCCGCCGGGCCGCAGCGACCCGGGCGAGCTCGGGGAGGCCGGGCTCCGAGCCGGGGCCGAAGAAGTAGGCCCAGCGCACGTGGACGACGTCCACGGAGCCGTCGGGCAGCGGGATCGACTGGGCGGTGCCGGCCTGCAGCGCGACGTTCGCGAGGCGCGCGGTGCGGCGGCGGGCGAGGGCGAGCAGGTCGGGGTGCGGCTCGACGCCGACGACCGTGGCGGCGTCCTCGGCGAAGCGCGGCAGGTGGTAGCCGGTGCCGCAGCCGAGGTCGAGCACGGCGCGACCGTGCCACGGCGCGATCGACTGCAGCGTCGACCAGAGCACGCCGTCGGGGTCGGCGGCACGGTTCTCGATCTCGTAGGTCGCCGTGTGCCGCCAGATGTTCGGGCTGGGGACGGCGCCCGGGAGCGGCTTGCCCGCCACGGTCGAGGTGGGCCGGACTAGAGGCGGACGAGACCGTTCGGCGTCATGACCTGCGCCGCGAGGATGCCGGGCGTGCCGTTGGGCGCGACCCACTCGACCTTGACGTCCTCGAGCGGGGCCTCGACGGTCTCGCCCAGCCACTCGCTCACGCGCTGCGGGTCGCCCGCGATCTCCAAGCAGGCAAGGGAGAAGTCGCCGGAGCCGCCGGCCGACGGGTGCAGCTCGGTCGGGATCTCCCACTGCACGAAGAACGGCAGCTGGGGGTCGGCGATGAGGCCGTTGACGCCGATCTGCTTCCAGACGAGCTCGGTGCCGTCGGGGCGGTGCCGGCTGCCGGTGACCGCCGCGCGGCCGAGGCGCTGCTCGACGACGCTGATGTCGTCGACGGCGACGACCCAGCCGAGCCAGCCGCCGCCGGCGGCGGAGCGAGCCTTGACGGCCTGGCCGAAGGGCGCCTTGTCGGACGCCGGGTGGTCGAGTGCCTCGACCACCTCGAGGTAGGTGTGGTCGGCCATCGGGAGCACCATGTTGCGGGTGCCGAACCGCGGGTGGACGCCGCCGTCGTTGAACTCGAGCCCCAGAAGACCACCGAGGCGAGCAGCGGTGGCGGCGAGACCATCAGGGCCGGCAGCGAAGGACAGATGGTCGAGGCGCATGCCGTCCATTGTGAGTAAACGCTGAGAGGGTCCGGACAGCGGGGTGGCGTTGTCTCGACATCGAGATACCGCGGCGGGCGACCCGTGTCCGGGCTGCGTGAGTGGTGCCGACGGCGGTGGTCTCGACGCGCTCGCGCGCCCTGGTTCCTCGCGAGGTCACCGCGGGCTCGCCGGGTGGAGCGCGAGCGCGGATCGCGAACGCAGGTGGGCGTCCGCGTGACGCACGAGCTCGTCGTACGCCGCCCGCCCCATCAGCTCCACCAGCTCGGGCTCGTGCGTGACGTAGACCGGCTCGACGGCCACGTGGGCCTCGGTGTTGCCCGAGCAGTACCAGTCGAGGTCGTGCCCGCCGGCACCCCAGCCGCGGCGGTCGTACTCGGTGATCGTGACCTCGGTGTAGGTCGAGCCGTCCTGGCGGGTGACGTCGCGGAACAGGCGACGGATGGGCAGCTGCCAGCACACGTCGGGCTTGGTCTCCAGCGGGTTGCGCCCCTGCTGCAGCGCGAGCCCGTGCAGCGCACATCCGGCGCCGCCCTGCCCGGTCGCCGGTGCGAAGTCCGCGCGGTTGTGGAAGACGCACGCCTGCTGGCCGTCCACCGTCAGGGTGCGCGTCTTGCGCTCGCCGTCGCTGTCGGTCTCGACCCAGTCCTTGGTCCGGACCGCCCGGCCGGGGTGGAACTGCCACTGCGTCTCGTCGAGCTGCGCGACGAACCCGGCGACGCGCTTCTCGTCGTCCTTGTCGGCGAAGTGGGCGCCGAGGGTGCAGCACCCCGTGTCGGGGGCGTCGGCGTAGATGCCCTGGCAACCCTGGCCGAAGATGCAGGTGTAGGCGCTGGTCAGCCAGGTGAGGTCGCACCGCATCACCTCGGTCTCGTCCGCCGGGTTGACGAACTCCACGAAGGCGCGCGGGAAAACCAGGTCGACCTCAGGCATGGGCGAAACCCTACGGGTGACGCCGTGCCGGACCGACCGGCCGGTACGGTTGACCTCATGCGCCTCGGCGTCCTCGACATCGGATCCAACACGGGCCACCTGCTGGTGGTGGACGCCCACGACGGCGCGGCCCCCCTGCCGGCCTACTCGTACAAGCAGCCGCTGCGGCTCGCCGAGCACCTCGACGAGCAGGGCGCCGTGTCGCAGACGGGCATCGACGCGCTCACCGAGTTCACCGCCGAGGCGCTCGTGGTGGCCGACGACAAGGGCTGCGAGGAGCTGCTGTCGTTCGCGACGTCGGCGGTCCGCGACAGCGCGAACTCCGACGACGTCCTGGCCCACGTCAAGGAGCGCACCGGCGTCGAGATCGGCGTGCTGTCGGGCGAGGACGAGGCGCGGCTGACCTTCCTCGCCGTGCGCCGCTGGTTCGGGTGGTCGGCCGGACGGCTGGCGGTCTTCGACATCGGCGGCGGCTCCCTCGAGATCGCCGCCGGCGGCGACGAGCGTCCGGACGTCGCCTGGTCGCTGCCGCTCGGAGCCGCCCGGCTCGCGCGCGCCCACTTCGGGGAGGGCGTCGACGAGGCGGGGCTGCGCGACATCCGCAAGCGGATCCGCGCCGAGATCGCCCGCGACGCCGGCAACCTGCTGCGCGCGGGCACCCCGCACCGCGCGGCGGCGACGTCGAAGACGTTCCGGTCGCTGGCGCGCATCTGCGGTGCCGCGCCGTCCGCCGACGGCAGCCTCGTGCCGCGCACCCTGCCGCTCGCGGCCCTGCGCCACTGGATCCCGAAGCTCATCTCGATGGCGCCCGACGAGCTGGCCGCGCTGCCCGGTGTCTCGCCGAGCCGCACCCACCAGATCGTCCCGGGCGCGCTGGTGGCCGAGGCGTGCATGGACATCTTCGACCTGGCCGAGCTCGAGATCTGCCCCTGGGCGCTGCGGGAGGGCGTCATCCTGGAGCGCATCGACCGGTTCAGCGTCGCGGGCAGCGGGGCCCGGTGACCGAGCGGTGACGGCGACGTGACGCGCATCGGGCTCTCGACGTCGTCGGTGTACCCCGAGTCGACGGCGCACGCCTTCACCTACGCCAAGGCGGTCGGCTACGACGCCGTCGAGGTGATGGTGGGCATCGACGCGCTCAGCCAGCAGACCTCGGCGGTCCAGCAGCTCGTCGACCACCACGAGCTGCCGGTCTGCGCCGTCCACGCGCCGTGCCTGCTGTTCACCCAGCGCGTCTGGGGCACCGAGCCGTGGGGCAAGCTCGAGCGCTCCGCCGAGATGGCCCGCGACGTGGGGGCCGAGGTGGTCGTCGTCCACCCGCCGTTCCGCTGGCAGAAGGACTACGCGCGGGACTTCGTCAACGGCATCGCCGCGCTGGAGAACTCCAGCGGCATCAGGTTCGCGGTCGAGAACATGTACCCCTGGCGGGCGACGAAGCGCCGCGGCGCCGAGATGTACCTGCCGGGCTGGGACCCGTCGGAGGAGCCGTACGCCAACACCACGATCGACCTCAGCCACGCGGCGATCGCGCACTCCGACGTGATCGAGATGGCCGACCGGCTGGGCTCGCGGCTGCGGCACGTGCACCTGACCGACGGCAGCGGGTCGGCGAAGGACGAGCACCTGGTGCCCGGCCGCGGCGCCATGCAGGCGAAGGAGTTCCTGCAGCACCTGGCCCGCACGGGCTTCGACGGTGAGATCGTCGTGGAGATCAACACGCGCAAGTGCGCGACCCGCGAGGAGCGCGAGGCCGACCTCCGCGAGTCGCTGCTGTTCGCCCGCGAGCACTTCGCCGTGCCCACGCCCTGACGACCCCCGTCATCACCCGGTAATAGTCGTGCGTCGGCCGGCGCGGTCGCCCTACGGTCCCGTGCCATGACCAGCCGTGCCCTCGCCTCCTCCGCCCGTCTCGCCGCCCTCGTCGTGGTGGCCGTGCTCACCTGCGTCGGCTGCGGCGACGACGACGAGCCGACGACGGCGCCGACCCGGACCACCACCGAGCCGACGTCCGAGCCGACGTACCGAGCCGACGACCGAGCCGACGACCGAGCCGACGACGGAGCCGTCCGCGGACGCCACCCCGGCCGCGGTGGTCGACCTCTGCACGCTCGACGTGGCCGAGGTCGAGTCGGAGCTGGGGTGGACCCTCACCGAGGACCCGGTCGAGTACTTCGGCGAGGGCTCCTGCGAGTTCACCTTCGACGCCGCGGAGCTGAGCGTGGTCTACGACCCGACGTCGGTCGAGGAGCTCAGGGAGGGCTCGGCCAACTTCGAGGTCGAGGACATCGAGGGGCTGGGCGACGACGCCTTCTCGGCGGTGTCGCCGTTCACCATCACGCCCACCAACGCGGCGCTCGCCGCGGGCGAGGGCGGCACGACGCTGTACCTCGGCGCGTTCTCGGTCGACGAGGTCGCGACGCAGGACGAGCTGGTCGAGGGCATGACGGTCCTCGCCCGGCTGGCGCTCGAGGCGAACGCCTGAGGGCTGCTCCCTGGGGTGTCAACGCCCGACATTCCGACCCGTAATGTGGGACCCATGTCCCTGCTCCGCCAGCCGATCCTGCTGCTCTCGCGCAGCAACGCTGTGAAGAAGCTCGTCAGCACGCTCCCGGTGACCTCGGGGATCGTGACCAGCTACGTCCCGGGGGAGTCCACCGCGTCCGCCGCCGAGGCCACGGCGCAGCTGGTCGAGGACGGGCTCACGGTGACCCTCGACTTCCTCGGCGAGGACACGCTCGACGTCGAGCAGGCCGAGGCGACCGTCGCCGCCTACGTCGAGCTGCTCGCCGAGCTCGGGAAGCGCGGGCTCACGCGCCACGCCGAGGTGTCGGTGAAGCTCTCGGCCATCGGGCAGGCGCTCCCCGAGGTCGGCGACAAGGTCGCGCTCGAGAACGCCCGCACCATCTGCCGGGCGGCCCGCAACGCCGGCACCACCGTGACCCTCGACATGGAGGACCACACCACCACCGACCGCACGCTGGCGGTGCTCCGCGACCTGCGCAAGGACTTCCCCGAGACCGGCGCCGTGGTGCAGGCCTACCTGCACCGCACCGAGGCCGACTGCCGCGCCCTGGCGCACGAGGGGTCGCGGGTGCGGCTCTGCAAGGGCGCCTACAACGAGCCCGACTCGGTCGCCTTCCAGGACAAGATCGACGTCGACAAGTCCTACGTGCGCTGCCTCAAGGCCCTGCTCAGCGGCGACGGCTACCCCATGATCGCCACCCACGACCCGCGGATGGTCTCGATCGCGGCCTCGCTGGCCAGCCGGTACGGGCGCTCGCCCGGCACCTACGAGTACCAGATGCTGTACGGCATCCGCCCCGACGAGCAGCGACGCCTGGCGGCCGCGGGTGAGACGGTGCGCGTGTACATCCCGTACGGCGAGGAGTGGTACGGGTACCTCATGCGGCGGCTCGCGGAGCGACCGCAGAACCTCGCGTTCTTCCTCCGCTCCCTCGTCTCCAAGAAGTAGGTACGCACATGACCGAGTCGCAGACGGCCATCATCGGCGCCGGCGTGATGGGGGAGACCCTGCTGTCGGGCCTCGTCCGCGCCGGGCGACGCGTCGACCACCTGCTCGTCGGCGAGAAGCGGGCCGACCGCGCGGCCGAGCTCGTCGAGCGGTACGGCGTCGCCGTCGTCTCCAACGTCGAGGCGGCCGCGAAGGCCGACACCCTCGCCCTCGTCATCAAGCCGCAGGACATGGCCGAGGTGCTCGACGAGATCTCGGCGTCGCTGCGGCCGGGCCAGCTGGTCGTCTCGCTCGCCGCGGGCATCACCACGGCCTTCATCGAGTCCCGCGTGCCCGAGGGCGTCGCCGTCGTCCGGGTCATGCCCAACACGCCGGCCCTCGTCGACGAGGGCATGGCCGCCCTCTCGCCCGGGTCGCACTGCGACGAGACGCACCTGGCCGAGGCCGAGTCGCTCCTGGCCTCGGTCGGCCGCGTGATCCGCATCCCGGAGCGCCAGCAGGACGCCGTCACGGCCATCTCCGGGTCGGGACCGGCCTACATCTTCTTCGTCGTCGAGTCGATGATCGAGGCCGGCGTGCACCTCGGCCTGCCACGGGCGACCGCCAGCGAGCTCGTCATCCAGACCCTCGTGGGCTCGGCCAAGATGCTGCGCGAGACCGGCACCCACCCGACGGTCCTGCGCGAGCAGGTCACCTCGCCCGGCGGGACCACCGCCTCGGCGCTGCGCGAGCTCGAGATCCACAAGGTGCGCGCGGCGTTCCTGGCGGCGATGGAGGCCGCGCGCAACCGGTCGCGCGAGCTGGCCGAGGGTTCCTGATCGCGACCGGCCTGCCCTGGGTCTGGGGCGCGACAGCCGAGGAGGCCGCACGCCGCTACCCGGCCGACGACCTCCTGACCGGGCGCGCCATCACGCGCGCGGTGTCGGTCGACGCCTCACCGGCCGTGCTGTGGCGGTGGCTGTGCCAGGTCGCGGTGGCGCCCTACTCCTACGACTGGATCGACAACCGCGGCCGCCGGAGCCCCCGCGAGCTCACGCCGGGCGCCGACCGGCTCGTGGCGGGGCAGGCCATGGCGGTCGTCTTCCGCCTGACCTCCTTCGACGAGGGGCACCAGTGGACGGCGCTGACCGGCACCAAGGGGCGTCGCCTGTTCGGGGCGACGTCCGTCACCTACGCCGCCGAGCCGGCTCCGTCCGGCTCGCGGCTCGTCTGCCGCTTCGTGACCACCTGGCCGCGCCCGGCGTCCGACGCGCTGGCGTGGGGCGACCTCGTCATGGCGCGCAAGCAGCTGCTGACCCTGAAGGCGCTGGCCGAGCGCGGCTGAGACGCTGCTCGTCCGCCCCACGGTGACCCCTAGGTCACGGTGGGGCGGACGTCGGCGTGGTGCCAGACTTTCGGCATGGAGGTCTACCGCACGCCCGACGACCGCTTCGACGAGGTCGACTGGCTCACGCCGTCCTACGCCGAGGTGGCCGACCCCGACAGCGCGGCCGGCGGCACGCTGCGCATGGCGTACGTCGACGTGGCGCCGGCGCCCTCGGCGGCGCCGGCCGCGCCGGTGGCCCTGCTGCTGCACGGCGAGCCGACCTGGTCCTACCTGTACCGGCACGTCCTGGCCGAGCTGGTGGCGGCGGGGGTGCGCTGCGTGGTGCCCGACCTGGTCGGGTTCGGCCGCTCCGACAAGCCGCTCGCGACCGGCGACCACAGCTTCGCGCGGCACGTCGAGTGGGTGCGCGAGCTCGTCGTCGACCACCTCGACCTGCACGACGTCACGCTCGTGGGCCAGGACTGGGGCGGCCTGATCGGGCTCCGGCTCGTCGCCGAGAACCCCGACCGCTTCGCGCGCGTCGTGGCCGCCAACACCGGGCTCCCGACCGGGGACTTCGACATGCCGGAGATCTGGTGGCAGTTCCGCAACGCGGTCGAGGCCGCGCCGGTGCTCGACATCGGCCGGTTCGTCGAGGCCGGCTGCGTGCGAGGCCTCTCCGACGCCGACCGGGCGGCGTACGACGCGCCGTTCCCCGACGAGGCGAGCAAGGCGGGGCCGCGCGCGATGCCGACGCTCGTGCCCACCCGGCCCGACGACCCGGCGTCCGAGGCCAACCGCGCGGCGTGGGAGGTGCTGAGCGCCTGGGAGAAGCCGTTCCTCGTGGCGTTCAGCGACGGCGACCCGATCACCGGGGCGATGGCGCCGATCCTGCAGCAGCTGGTGCCGGGGACCTCGGGCCTCGAGCACCCGACCATCGCCGACGCCGGTCACTTCCTCCAGGAGGACGCCGGCGCCGAGCTCGGCGCATCGTGGCCGCGTTCGTGCGCGGCTGAGTCATGCCTCCCTGAGGCCCGAGGCCATCGACACCAGGTCGTCGACGATGCCGCGGACGACGGGCACGCGCGCGAGCCTGAGCAGCCGGTCGACCATCGGGGTGGCCTGGGCGACGAGCTCGCGGCTGCGGGCCTGTCCCTCGGAGCGGTCGTGCACCCAGAACAGGACCAGCCCCATCTGCAGCAGCCAGAGCAGGTGCGGCAGCTCCCGGCGGAGCGCCGGCGCGATCTTCGCGTCGGAGCCCTCGACCACCCGGCGGTAGAGGTCGGTGCTGGCCTCGCGCGCGGGCGCCGACTCGGGGCTGAACGGCGACAGCGGGCTCGCCGGGTCGGCGGCGTTCTTGAAGAACTGCCCGGCGAACTCGTGGCTGTCGGCGGCGACGTCGAGCCAGATCTCGCATGACGCCGCGCAGCCGGGCCTCGAACGACGTCTCGCTCGTCGAGCACCGCGGCCGCGGCCTCGGCGTGCTCGACCTGCATCGCGTCGTAGAACGCCTGGATCAGGTGCTCCTTGCCGGAGAAGTAGTAGTAGGCGTTGCCCACCGACACCCCCGCCTCGCTCGCGATCGAACGCATCGTCGTCCGGTCGTAGCCGTCGCGACGGAACAGCCGCATCGCGGCGTCGGCGATGGTGCGGCGGGTCTGCTCGGCCTTGGGGGTTGCCACGGTCGAGAACGATAGTTGAGCGCGTTCAAAGTGCCGCTCACAGGCCGATGGCCGCCGTCGCGGCGGCCAGCACCGGCTCGGTCACCGCACGGGCCCGCTCGGCACCCGCGGCGTACACCTGCGCCACGTGGCCGGGGTCGGCCGCCAGGTCGGCGTACCGCTTCTGCAGCGGCTCGAGCTCGGCGACGACGGCATCGGTGACGGCCTGCTTCAGGGCGCCGTAGGTGGTGATGCCGTCGGCCGAGCCGCCGCAGGCCTCGAGGACCTCGAGCAGGTTGGTGACGCCGGGCTTGGCCGCCGCGGTCGCGCCGGACGGCGTCCGGGCCGACCTCGCCGTCGGTGACGGCTCGCGCGATCTTGCGGCGGACGACGTCCGGCGGGTCGAGCAGCCGGACCGCCCCGGCGTCCGTCGAGCCGGTCTTGCTCATCTTGGACGTCGGGTCGGCCAGGTCCATGACCCGCGCGCCGACCTCGGGCACGGTCGCCTCGGGCACCACGAACACCGGGCCGTAGAGGCGCGTTGAAGCGCTGGGCGAGGTCGCGGGTGAGCTCGAGGTGCTGGCGCTGGTCGTCGCCGACCGGCACCTGCTCGGGGCGGTAGAGCAGGATGTCGGCGGCCATCAGCACCGGGTAGGTGAGCAGCGACGTCCGCGTCGAGCCGCCGTCGCGCGACTTGAGCTTGTACTGCACCATCCGGCCGAGCTCGCCGGTCGTCGCGACGCACTCGAGCAGGTACGACAGCCGCGGTGTGGGCCGGCACCCGGCTCTGCACGAACAGGGTCGAGCGGTCGAGGCCCGCCGCGAGCAGCAGCGTCGCCTGCTCGGCCACGGCCGCGCGCAGGGTCACCGG
Organism: uncultured Actinomycetota bacterium; assembly: GCA_963830575.1. Lineage (GTDB taxonomy): Bacteria > Actinomycetota > Actinomycetes > Propionibacteriales > Nocardioidaceae > Nocardioides. Next base: position 234,730 of record CAWHNR010000002.1, on the reverse strand, counting down.
GTCGTGGGGCACGGTCAGGGCGTGCAGGTCGGCGAGCCCCTAGAAGCAGTCGGCCTGCGTCCTGGTGGGCGGCCATCGGGCGCAGCGCGCCGAGGTAGTTGCCGAGCGTGAGGCGGCCGGTCGGCTGCAGCAGCGTCAGGCGGCGGGGGCGGGTGGGCACGGTCATGGTCGTTCTCCTGTGGGTGTGGGCCCACCGGTCGACCGTCGATGTCCAGCCAGGAACGCAGAACGGCCGCCCGGTGGGCGGCCGTTTCTGATGGTGCGTCAGAGGGGTGGTCCGCCTAGGAGGCGGGCCACCACTGGGTGGAGAGGTTCGTCAGCACGAGCCGATGATGGCACAGACGCACGCCTGTCGTCAGGGGAGCCGTGCCTGCACGACCTCGTCGAGCACGCCGAGCGGCAGCGAGCCCGAGTCGAGCACGGCGGAGTGGAACGACCTGACGTCGAACGACCTCGCCCTGGCGCTCCTCGGCCTCGCGGCGGATCCGCTCGATCTCGACGCGGCCGACCATGTAGGAGCACGCCTGGCCCGGGCGTGACGACGTAGCGGTCGACCTCCGGGCGGACGACGCCCTCGGCGAGGGGCGAGTTCTCGAGCATGTACTGCACGGCCTGCTCGCGGCTCCAGCCCAGCGCGTGCAGCCCGGTGTCGACGACCAGGCGGCAGGCGCGCATCGAGTCGGCGGCGTACATGCCCATCCGGTCGACGGCCGAGGTGTAGAGCCCCATCTCGTCGGAGAGCCGCTCGGTGTACAGGCCCCAGCCCTCGGCGTAGGCCGAGTTGTGCATGTGCTTGCGGAACTCCGGCACGCCCTCGAGCTCGGCGGCGATCGCCAGCTGCAGGTGGTGGCCGGGGATGCCCTCGTGGAAGGCCATCGACTCGAGCTCGAAGGTGCCCCACGACGACGGGTCGTCGACGTTGATGAAGAACGTGCCGCCGCGGCTGCCGTCGGAGGCGGGCGGGAAGTAGAACGCCTTCGCGCCGGACTCCGTCGACTCGACCGCGCACGGGGCCTGCGGCAGCACCTCGAACCACTCGGGCATCGCGGCCCAGGCCCGGGCCATCGCCACCTCGGCGGCCTCGACGAGCTGCTCACCGGTCTCGAAGTGCAGCTGGGGGTCGGTGCGCATGGCCTCGAAGATCGTCGCCAGGTCGTCGCTGCCCACCACCTCCGGGCCGAGGGCGCGGTACTCCTCGGCGAGCTTGGCGACCTGCGCGAGGCCGAGGTCGTGGATCTCCTGCGCCGACTTGTCGGTCGTCGTGTAGTAGCGCAGCAGCGCCGCGTACGTCGCCTCGCCGTCGGGCAGCCCCGCCAGTCCGCAGGCCTCGTCGGGGCGCGCGTGCGGCAGCACCTCGTCGCGCAGCACGTCGCGGTAGGTCGCCATGGCGGGCCGCAGCTCGTCGGCGACGACGGCCGTGACCCGATCACGCCACGCGGCCTCGTCGACGCCTTCCGGGGGCGACGGGACGCGCCCCAGCACCGGGTCGGCCTCGACCGGCGCGTCGAGGATCGCGCTGATCTGCTCGACCGTCGCCGAGACGGCGAACGCGGCCGGGGTGCGTCCGGCGGCCACGCCCTGACGGAAGCGCTCGGCGTCCTCGCGGTAGCCGCGGGCCACGCCGTGCAGCTTGTCGACCAGGGCCTCGGCGACCTCGGCGTCGGGCAGCACGAGCATGCCCGTGACGATCGGGATGCCGACCTGCGGGCCGAAGATCGGGTCCGCGCGCGATCTCGGCGAGCCGGGTCGCCAGGCGGTCGGCGGTCGTGGTCGCCGTCGCGATCGAGCACCGAGCGCGTGATGCGCTCCTGCTCGTCGAGACCGCCCGGGTCGATCGCCTCGGCGTCGTCGACGAACGTCCGCAGCGCCTCGATCTGCCGGTCCTCCGCCTCGCGGGTGGAGTCCTCGTAGAAGGCCGCGTACCGGTAGATGCCGAGCAGGTGGGCCTCGGTCGGGTTCGTCTCGAGGTAGTAGTCCCAGAAGGCGCGGGCGAGCTGGTCGAGGTCGGCGTTCGTCATGTCGCCGACCCTACGACCACGGTCCGACGACGGCCGTCGGTCACGGCGGGAAGTCGGCGGGCGGCTGGAACAGGACGAGCCACCAGATCCAGGCGATCTGGCCGGCGACACCTGCGCCCACCCAGGCCGTCGTGCGCAGCCACCACCACCGCGAGACCCAGTGTCGCGGCGCGACGGTGGGCCCCGACGAGCACGAGGGCCAGCGGGAAGACCGGCAGCAGGTACCGGAAGATGCTCGTGTGGCCGTCGACGACGGCCAGCAGGTAGACGGAGTAGGCCGCGGCCCACACCCGCAGCCGCAGGTCGATGCCGGGCGCCACCCGCGGCACGAGCAGCGCGAGCGAGGCGAGCGTCGTGACGACCATGGCGAGGGCGGGCAGCACGAACACCCGGTCGTGGGTCTGCCAGGCCCACTCGATGGTCTGCTTCCAGGGCTCCCACACCTGGATGGAGTCCTCACCGCGCCACGCGGTCATGGTGGACGGGTAGGCGTCGCGGCGTCCGGTGGCGACGGCAGCGGTCGCCGTCCAGAGGATGCCGGAGATCCCGGTCATGACGAGCGTCCCCAGCATGGCGACGCGCTCCTCGGACCGGAGCGCGCGCTCGTCGCGGACGCGCCACCGCATCCACACCGCCACCACGGTCACCACCACGAGCGGGAGCGCGATGGGCCGCGTCAGCCCGAGGAGCAGGGCGCACGCCCCCGCCCACCACCATCGCTCGCGCACCAGCAGCAGCAGGAACGTGACGAGCAGCAGCATCGAGAACGACTCGGTGTAGGCCATCTGCAGCACCGGCGCGACCGGGCACGCCGCCCACACCGCGACGCCGCCCAGGGCCGCGAGCCTCGGAGCGGGTCGGCGAGGGTCTCGACGAACAGGTACGCCATGACCACCGCCGCGCCGAGGCCCGCCAGGAGCGCGAGCAGCGGCGCGACGGTCGCGAAGTCGAGCCCGGTGAGCAGGCCCACGAGCCTCACGGCGTACGGGAAGACCGGGTAGAACGCCCACGGGTTCTGCTGCACCCGACCGTCGTCGCCGACGGGGAGGTCGCCGGGGTAGCCGTCCTCGGCGATCCGCCGGTACCACTGGGCGTCCCACGAGAGCGCCAGGTCGACGTCGCCCTCGCGCGGCCCGGTGACGCCGGCGAACCACACCTGGCTCTGGGCGGCGTCGCGCAGCAGCAGCCAGGAGACCAGGCTGAGGCCCAGGTAGAGCACCGCGGCCTTCGCCCACAGCGGCACGGCGTCGGGTCGCGCGCGGTGCCGCGACACGAACCGTTCGCTCACCGGGGCACTCACGGCACTAGTCTCGCAAGACATGGAGTGCCCCGGCCCGGCGACCGTCGTCTTCGACCCGAGCCTCACGGCCTACGACTTCGGCCCCGGCCACCCGATGGCACCGGTGCGCGTCGACCTGACGATGCGGCTCGCCGAGCAGCTCGGCGTGATCGGGCCACGCCTGGTGGCCGTGCCCGCCCCCTTCGCCACGGACGACGAGCTCGCGACCGTGCACGACGCCCGGCTCATCGAGGCGGTGCAGCAGATGGGGGCCGAACCCGGCCCGGGCCTGGAGCACCTCGGCCTCGGGACCGACGACGTGCCGGTGTTCCGCGGCATGCACGAGGCGGCCGCCCACGTGGTGGGCGCGAGCCTCGAGGCGTTCCGGCAGGTGTGGAGCGGCGCGTCGCTGCACAGCGCGAACATCACCGGCGGCCTCCACCACGCGATGCCCGACCGGGCGAGCGGGTTCTGCGTCTACAACGACGTCGCCGTCGGGATCCGGTGGCTGCTCGACCAGGGCGCCGAGCGGGTCGCCTACGTCGACGTCGACGTCCACCACGGCGACGGCGTCGAGCGCGTGTTCTGGGACGACCCGCGCGTGCTCACCATCTCGCTGCACGAGTCGGGCCAGTTCCTCTTCCCCGGCACGGGCGCGTCGGTCGACCTCGGCGGGCCGGACGCCGTCGGCTCGGCCGTCAACGTGCCCCTGCCGCCCGGCACCGGCGACGCCGGCTGGCTGCGCGCCTTCCACGCCGTCGTCCCGCCGCTCCTGCGCGAGTTCGCCCCCGACGTGCTGGTGACCCAGCACGGGTGCGACTCCCACCGCGACGACCCGCTCGCCGACCTCGAGCTGACGGTCGACGGCCAGCGCGCCGCCTACCTCGCCCTGCACGACCTCGCCCACGAGGTGGCCGGCGGGCGCTGGGTGGCGACCGGGGGTGGCGGGTACGCCCTCGCCGAGGTCGTGCCCCGCGCCTGGACCCACCTCCTCGCCATCGTGGCCGGCGCCCCCCTCGACCCGACGACGCCGACGCCGGGGGAGTGGCGCGAGCACGTGCGGGGCCTCGTCGGGGTCACCGCTCCCGCGTCGCTGACCGACGGCGTCGACCCCACCTACCGGCCCTGGGAGGGCGGGTACGACCCCGCCTCCTGGCTCGACCGCGTGGTGCACGCGACAAGAATTGAGGCATTTCCGTACCACGGGCTTGATCCGCTTCCGCTGAAGGACGCGCCGGTCCTGAGAAGTTTCACTGGCAAATCCTTCCCCATGCGTCACACGAGGCCCTATTGTTCCAACGTCGCGCCCGTGTCATCACCGGTGGGGAAGCCGGTGGCGGACGCAAGAAAGCTGGTGCCCCGTGACGAACTCCTCTGGAGGGCTCTCCGACCCGAAGTTCCTGACGATCGCCGAGGTCGCCGCGCTCATGCGCGTCTCCAAGATGACCGTCTACCGCCTCGTCCACGGGGGCGAGCTGCCCGCCGTCCGCGTCGGGCGCTCGTTCCGCGTCTCGGAGGACGACGTCGACGAGTACCTGCGCAAGTCCTTCTACAACGCCGGCTGAGTCTGAAGTCACCCGGACCGATTCTCTTTCGTCCTGCCCCGGCCGTTAGGCTGGGCGCCTCGCCCGGGGCCTCCCGGGCAGAGTCGTTCGTGAGAGTTGGGTTCCGTGGGTTCCGTCATCAAGAAGCGCCGCAAGCGCATGGCCAAGAAGAAGCACCGCAAGCTCCTGAAGAAGACGCGCGTCCAGCGTCGCAAGCTCGGGAAGTAGCGCAGGCTCCTCCATGGCCGGCGGCGACAAGGTCGTGCTCGTCACCGGGGTCTCTCGTGACCTCGGACGACGCTGTGCGCGCGCCATCGCCGAGCACCCGTCGGTCCGCCGCGTCATCGGCGTCGACGTCGTCCCGCCCCGCGGAGACGTCGGCGACGTCTCGTTCGTGCGCGCCGACATCCGCAACCCGGTCATCGCCAAGGTCATCGCCAAGGAGGACGTCGACACCGTCGTCCACATGAGCGTGATCGCGACGCCTGGCAGCGCCGGCGGCCGCGGGACGATGAAAGAGCTCAACGTCATCGGCACCATGCAGCTGCTCGCGGCCTGCCAGAAGGCGCCGAGCGTCCGCGACCTGGTGGTGAAGTCGACGACGACGGTGTACGGCGCGAGCAGCCGCGACCCCGCGATGTTCACCGAGGACATGAACCCTCGGGGGCCGGCGCGCAGCGGGTACGCCAAGGACGTCGCCGAGATCGAGGGCTACGTGCGCGGGTTCGCCCGCCGCCGCAACGACGTCCGCGTGACGATGCTGCGCTGCGCCAACGTGATCGGCCGCCACGTCGAGAGCCCGATCACCTCCTACTTCCGGCTGCCGGTGGTGCCCACGCCGCTCGGGTTCGACGCGCGCCTGCAGTTCCTGCACGAGGACGACCTCCGCGCCGTGCTGACCCACTGCGTCGCCGGCGACGTCCCGGGCACCTTCAACGTGGCCGGCGACGGCATCCTCATGCTGTCCCAGGCCATGCGGCGCCTGCAGCGGCCGACGGTCCCGATGCCCGGCTTCGCCGTCGGCACGGTCGGGTCGGTGCTGCGCAGCGCCCGGCTCGCCGACTTCTCGCCCGAGCAGATGGCGTTCCTGACCTACGGCCGCGGCGTCGACACGACCCAGATGCGCGAGCTGCTCGGGTTCGAGCCCCGCTACACGACCGCGGAGGCCTTCGCCGACTTCGCCTCGAGCCTCGCGCCCACCGGCGGCCGCACCGAGAAGGTGCTCGCCGGACTGGCCGAGCGGCTCCCCAGCACGCCCGCCGTCACCGCCGCCGGCTCCCCCCGCCCGCGCTCCATGCGCCCGTTCCGACGCTCGTCGCGAGGTGACTCACGTGGGTGACGCCGAGATCATCCCGATCGGCACCCGTGGCCGTCCCGGCCGCGGCACCGGCAAGCAGCCGTCGTCGGCCGCCCGCGGCCTGGCGCCCAAGCCGCGGACGCCGGCCAAGAAGGCCGCGCCCGGCGCACCCGCCGGCGCCCGTCGAGCTCGAGCCGGTCGCCGAGACCGGAGCCGGCGCGGACGTCGACACCGACGCCGCTGCCGCTTTCACCGCCGGGACCGAGGCCGCGACACCGGCGTCCACCGCGGTGGCCACCACCCGCGAGCGGAACCCGCTGCGCGGCATCCCGACCACGGAGTGGCTCTCGGCCTTCCAGACGGCCGCCGTCGAGGTCTTCGGCGACCAGTGGGAGCCGCGGCTGGCCCAGATGCTCGCGTTCCTGCGGCGCCGCGTCACCGGCGACTACGTGGTCGACGAGTACGGCTTCGACGCCGAGGTCACCCAGCGCTTCTTCATGGCCGCGCTGCGCCCCATCGCGCAGAACTGGTTCCGCATCGAGGTCCGTGGCGCCGAGAACATCCCGTCGGAGGGCGGGGCGCTCGTCGTCTCGAACCACTCGGGCACGATCCCGGTCGACGGCCTCATGACCATGGTCTCGATCCACGACCTCACCGGACGCCACCTGCGCGCGCTCGGCGCCGACCTCGTCTTCAAGATGCCGGTCGTCAGCAGCCTGGCCCGCAAGGGCGGCGCCACCCTCGCCTGCAACGAGGACGCCGAGCGCATGCTCCGCGCCGGCGAGCTCGTCGGCGTGTGGCCCGAGGGCTTCAAGGGCATCGGCAAGCCCTACGCCCAGCGGTACAAGCTGCAGCGCTTCGGCCGCGGCGGCTTCGTCTCGGCGGCGCTGCGCACCGGCGTCCCGATCGTGCCCCTGGCCGTCGTCGGGGCCGAGGAGATCTACCCCCTCGTCGGCAACATCCCCGCCCTGGCCCGCCTGCTCGGCGTCCCGTACCTGCCGATCACGCCGCTCTTCCCGCTCCTCGGCCCCCTCGGCCTCATCCCGCTCCCGTCGAAGTGGCTGCTCGAGTTCGGCGAGCCGATCCGCACCGACGAGTACGAGCCCGGCGCGGCCGACGACCCGATGCTCGTCTTCGACGTGACCGACCAGGTCCGCGAGACCATCCAGCAGACCCTGTACTCCCTGCTGATGCAGCGACAGTCGGTCTTCAAGTAGGACCGACGGTGACCCGTCCCAAGAACGGGACAGGTCAGCGCACGCCCCGGTGACCCGTCCCAAGAACGGGACAGGTCAGCGCACGTGACGGTGACCCGTCCCGAGAACGGGACAGGTCAGCGTGCGGGACGGACTACTTGCCGCCGAGGAGGCCGTCGACGGCGTCGTCGGTGCCGTCGAGGGTGCCGGTGAGCAGCTCACCGATGCCGGGGAGCTGGTTCTGGCCGGTCAGGATCGAGCCGAGGGGGTTGTCGTCGGTGCCGCCGTTGCCGTGGCGGGGGCCCCCGTTGTCGCCGGCGTCGTTCGAGCCGGGAAGCGTGGGGTTGTCCGGGCTCTCCTCCGGCGTCTCGTCGGGAGCCTCGTCGGGCGTCTCGTCGGTCGCGGGCGGGGTGTGCTTGTCCGGCTTGCCGGTCGGCTTCTTGTCGTGCTTCTGCACCGGGTGCTGGACCTCGGGGAGGACGACGTCCTCGACGGGCGGGACGAGCGCGGGGATCGCGTCGGCCACCTGGCGCAGGGGCAGGTCGATGCAGGCGGGGCAGGCGCGCTGGGCCTGGGCGTCGATCTCGGCGAGCACCCGGGAGGCCTCGAGCAGCTGGGCGCGGACCTCGTCGGGCACGATGCCGGCGAGCTGGTCGAGGGCGTCGAGGCTGGCCGCGGCAAAGGCGCGGAGCTCCTCGATCGAGGCGGACGAGCCGTGCTCGGCGTACTCGTTGAGCAGCAGGGTGGAGGCCTCGCTGGCCTGGGTGGTGAAGTCGGCCAGCGTCTGGGAGAGGGTCGCGGCGTCAGGGTCGTCGGTGCGACTGAGCTCGGTGACCTCGTCGAGGCGGCCGGAGGCGTTGTCGAGCATCGTGGCGCCACGGTCGTCGGCGTCGCGGATGATGCCCTCGTGCACGTTCTCGAGCGCACGCTTGAGCGGGTACAGGGTGTCGCCGGGGAGGGCGGACTGGGCGGCGACGGCCATCGAGGAGCCGGCGGTCAGGAGCGCGAAGCCACCGACGGCGGCGGCGATGCGGCGCTCGCGGGCCGTCTTGCGCTGCGCCGGAGCCTTGCGGGCGGCGAGCTGGGCGGAGGTGTCGGGGGCCAGGGCGGTCTCGGCGGCGACCATCAGCCGCGAGCGGAGGTCGGCGGCGAACTCGGCACGCATCACGGGCGCCGGCGTCTCGCGCAGGCTCGTGACGAGGCCGACCAGGGCGGGGAGCTCGCTGTACCGCGTGTCGCTCGGCCCGGTGGTCTGCTCGACCATCGAGTTGAACTCCTCGGCGCGCCGTCGCGCCAGGAACACGGGGTTCATCGGGTACGTCCTGAGATGTCGGGGCTGCCGGTACGGCCTGTCGAAGTGCCCAACGACGGGTGACCCGCGCAGGTTACGGCCGTGTTCACGGTGGAGAAGGAGATCTGGACCATCAGTCCCGTATCCCTTCCGGCATCAGCTTCGCGAGGTTGCGGACCCCGCGCAGCTGGAGCTGCTTGACGGCCCCGTCGCTGCGCCCGAGGACGGCGGCGGTCTCGGCGATGCTCATGCCCTGGAGGAAGCGCATGACGAGGCAGTCGCGCTGCTCGTCGGGCAGCTGGCCGAGCGCCTCGACCAGCAGCTCGTTCGTGAGCCCGGCAAGCACGAGGGACTCCGGGCCCTCCGTGCTGTCGTCGTGGGCGCCCATGTCCTCGGTGGTCATCTCGAGGCGGGTGCGGCCGGCCTTGAAGTGGTCGGTGGCGAGGTTGCGCGCGATGGTCATGAGCCACGCGCCGAAGTCCTTGCCCTGCCACCGGAAGCTCGTCATGTTGCGCAGCGCGCGGAAGAACGTCTCGGACGTGAGGTCCTCGGCCAGCGTGCTCGAGCGCGTGCGGTAGAAGAGGAAGCGGTACACCGACGACTGGTAGTGGTCGTAGAGCTGGCCGAACGCCTCGGCGTCGCCGCCACGGGCCAGCTCGACCAGCGCGATCAGCCGGGTGCGGTCGGCCTCGGACTCCTCCGAGGACGTCGCCAGCTCGGCGTCGCCGAAGCCGCCGGAACCGAGCCCGCCGAGCCCGCCGACGCTGACGTCGTCCGGGATCTGCATGGCCTCGGAGAGCAGCCAGCCGCCCGCGACGGAGGTCGGGACGGAGGAGCCGGCGAGGGCGGGCGACGGCGCGATGTCGGGGACAGACAGCGCCCGCGCCACGGCGGCGCGAAGGGCCTCGAGCCCGCGCGCGACCTGCAGCCCCTCTAGAGGCATCCTGGCGCCCTCCCACAATGGACTCTCCCCGAGCCCTGGGTGCGATGGTAGAACAGGTTCCCCCAGGGTGTATAGGGAAACGAACGGTTCCCGATTCGCCCCGCCGGGGTGATTTGCGTCACGGGGAGATTCGGCTCCGCGCGCCTCCCGGATTTGGCCGACGCCGCCCGGGTCTTCGGTGTCGGCGGCGTCAGCGCCTGCGGCGCAGCGCCACCCCGGCGGCCACCGTGCCGCTCACGGCTCCCGCGACCCCACCGACGACCAGGCCAGCCCGGGCGGCCTTGCGCCCCGTCCGGTAGTCCCGGATCCGCCAGCCGTGCTCCTTGGCGTAGGCCCGCAGCCTCGCGTCGGGGTTGATGGCGACGGGGTCGCCGACCAGGCCGAGCATCGGCAGGTCGTTGGAGGAGTCGGAGTAGGCCGAGCACCGGGACAGGTCGAGCCCCTCCCGCGCGGCCAGCGCCTTGATCGCCTCCGCCTTCGCCGGGCCGTGCAGCATGTCGCCGACGAGCCGGCCGGTGTAGACGCCGTCCTCGTGCTCCGCGACGGTGCCCATGGCACCGGTCAGACCGAGCCGACGGGCGATGATCGTGGCGATCTCGATGGGGGCGGCGGTGACGAGCCACACCCGTTGCCCCTGGTCGAGGTGCAGCTGCGCCAGGGCGCGGGTGCCGGGCCAGATGCGGTGCGCCATGCCCTCGTCGAAGATCTCCTCGCCGAGGTCCTGCAGCTCGGTGACGGTGTGGCCGGCGATGAACCCGAGGGCGGAGTTGCGCGCCTCGGCGACGTGCTCGGGGTCCTCGACGCCGACGATGCGGAAGTAGGCCTGCTTCCAGGCCGCCCCCACGATGTCGCGCGTGGTGAAGAAGTTGCGCCGGTGCAGCCCCCGCGCGAGGTGGAAGATGCTGGCGCCCTGCATGACGGTGTTGTCGACGTCGAAGAACGCCGCGGCCGTGGGGTCGGCCGGCAGGTCGAGGGCGCTCTCGACCTCGGCGGCCGCCGCGGCCGCCTCGCCCGCCATCGTCGAGCGCTGGCGCAGGTCGGGCACCCGTCGCGACTTGTCGGGGCTGGCCATGGCTCCACCCTAGTAGCGCAAGGCTGTCCGAACGGGCCATCCCGGCCGGGGAGCGCTCCACCTAGAGTGACCGGCATGCCTGCTGCGTCAGCTGCTCCCGCCGGGCCCGTGGGCGACCTGGTGAGCCCGGCCGTCCTCCTCGAGGTCGCGGCCGCGGAGAACCCCGACAAGCTGGCGCTCGTGGAGTCGGGCGGACGCAGCCTGACCTGGGCCCAGCTCGACGACGAGGTGAGCCGCGTCGCCACGGGGCTGGCCGCCGCCGGCGTCGTCGCGGGCTACCGGATCGTCATCATGACCTCGAACCGGCTCGAGTTCGTGACGTCCTACCTCGGGGTGCTGCGGGCGCAGGCGGTCGCCGTCCCGGTGAACCCGCGGTCGACGGCGCGCGAGACCGCGCGCATCGTGGCCGACTGCACCGCGCGGATGGTCGTGGCGGACGGCGACACGGTCACCACCGTCCGCGAGGCCGCGGCCATGCTCGACGTCGTGCTCGCGGGCGGCACCTCGCCGCTCGCCGACGACGTCCCCGCCGAGGTCCTCGACCGGCTCGTGAAGCCGCGCGTGGTCGTCGTGGGCTCGACGCTGCTGCCGGGCGAGCGCTCCTACGACCACCTCCGCGCCGACCGCGCCCGGGCCTACCCGCCGCTGCAGGACCTCGAGCGCATCGCCGCGCTGCTCTACACCAGCGGCACCACGGGTCTGCCCCGCGCCGCCATGCTCAGCCACCGCGCCCTGGCCGCGAACATCGCGCAGGTCGCCGCTGCCGACCCGCCGATGATCCACGGCGACGACGTCGTGCTCGGCGTCCTGCCGCTGTTCCACGTCTACGGGCTGAACGCCGTCCTCGGCGCCGTGCTGCGCCAGCGCGCCAAGCTCGTCATCACCGACCGGTTCGACCCGCAGGGCACGCTCGACCTGATCGACGACGAGGCCTGCAGCGTGGTGCCGGTGGCGCCCCCGGTCTTCGCGCACTGGCGGGACGTCGACCTCGAGGGCCGGCTCGGACCCGTGCGGCTGATGCTGTCGGGGTCCGCCCCGATCTCGGCGGCCGTCGTGGAGGAGTTCGTCGAGCGCACCGGCATCCCCGTCCACCAGGGGTACGGGCTGACGGAGGCGGCACCGGTCGTCACCAGCACGCTGCGTTCCGGCGCCGCGCCGGCCGGCTCGGTCGGTGCCCCGCTCGAGGGCGTCGAGCTGCGCCTCGTCGACGAGAGCGGTCGCGCTCCGGAGGGCGACGACCCCGGCGAGATCCACGTGCGCGGGGCCAACCTGTTCAGCGGCTACTGGCCCGACGGGGCCGACGGCCCGGACGCCGACGGGTGGTGGGCCACGGGCGACGTCGGCTACGTCGACGACGCCGGTGACGTGTACCTCGTCGACCGGGTCAAGGAGCTGGTGATCGTCTCGGGCTTCAACGTCTACCCGATCGAGGTCGAGCGCGTGATCGCCTCCGTCGACGGCGTCCGGGACGTGGCCGTCATCGGCGTCGCCGACGAGGTGACCGGTGAGGCGGTGGTCGCCTACGTCAAGCCGGGCGACACCGCGCCCGACGCCGAGTCGCTCGAGACCGACGTCCGCGCCGCCTGCGAGCGGCAGCTCGCCCGGTTCAAGGTGCCGACGCGCATCGAGGTGGTCGACACGCTCCCGGTCGGCGTCACCGGCAAGGTGCAGAAGGGCCGGCTCCGCGGCGCCGAGCGGCGCCGGGCGCTCGGGCTGATCGAGTAGCCGTGGCCAGGGTGACGTTCTACTCCCGCGCGGGGTGCCACCTGTGCGAGGTGGCGGAGGAGGTCGTGGCGCGCGTGTGCGCCGACCTCGGGGAGCGCTACGAGGTCGTCCTGGTCGACGACGACCCCGAGCTGCAGCGGCGCTTCACCGACGAGGTGCCGGTGACCTACGTCGACGGGCGGCAGCACGACTTCTGGCGGGTCGACGAGGCCCGGTTGCGGGCCGCGCTCGCCTGACGGGGCGCCACGGCGCGGCACGCCCCGGCGTGCGCGAGGGCCCTGCCCGCCCGCCCGGACGCGTGTGCTAGGACACGTCTCGCTGATTTGTTCTCGCGTTCACAAACTCCTAATGTGGCCGCGTCGCCTCCCCTCCCGAGAGCCCTCCGTGGGTGGCGGCTAGAGAGCTGAAGCAGTGACCGCACGGAGTTCGAGCGAGAGCGCCCGGGACATCCCGGAGGCGACCGTCGCCCGCCTGCCCGTCTACCTGCGGGCGCTCAACACCCTCGCCGACGACGGCATCCGCACGTGCTCGAGCGAGGAGCTCGCGCTGGCGGCCGGGGTCAACTCCGCCAAGCTCCGCAAGGACCTCTCCTACCTCGGCAGCTACGGCACGCGCGGGGTCGGGTACGACGTCGACTACCTGCGCTACCAGATCGCCCGCGAGATCGGCGTGACCCAGGACTGGCCCGTCGTCATCGTGGGCATCGGCAACCTCGGGCACGCCCTGGCCAACTACTCCGGCTTCCGCAGCCGCGGGTTCCGGGTCGTGGCCCTGCTCGACGCCGACGACGACCGGCACGGCGAGCTCGTCGCCGGTGTCGAGGTGCGCCCCTTCGACGACCTCGAGGCGATCGTCGCCGAGCACGGCGTGGCCATCGGCGTCATCGCGACCCCGGCCGCCTCCTCCCAGGACGTCGCCGACCGCATGGTCGCGACCGGCATCACGAGCATCCTCAACTTCGCGCCCTCGGTGATCGCGGTGCCCGACGGCGTCGACGTCCGCAAGGTCGACCTGTCGATCGAGCTGCAGATCCTCGCCTACCACGAGCAGCGGAAGGCCCAGCTGCCATGAGCGTCCTCGTGGTGGGCATCTCCCACAACAGCGCCCCCGTGAGCGTCCTCGAGCGCGTCGCGCTCGACGCCGAGGGCGTGCACAAGCTGATCTCGGACGCCGCCTCGTGCGGTCACGTCACCGAGGCCACCGTCGTCGCCACCTGCAACCGGGTCGAGATCTACGCCGAGGTCGAGCGCTTCCACGGCAGCGTCGAGGCGCTGTCGCGGCTGCTCGTCGAGCGTGCCGGGCAGAGCGCGGAGTCGATGGTCCCGTACCTCTACGTGCACTACGACGACGGCGCGGTCTCGCACCTCTTCCAGGTCGCGGCCGGGCTCGACTCGATGGCGGTCGGCGAGGGCCAGATCCTCGGCCAGACCCGCGAGGCGCTCCGCCTCGGGCAGGAGGTCGGCTCGGTCGGCTCCGCCCTCAACTCCCTGTTCCAGCAGGCGCTGCGCGTCGGCAAGCGCTCCCGCGCCGAGACCGGCATCGACACGGTCGCGCCGACCCTCGTCTCGGCCGCGCTCGACCGCACCCGCGCCGTCATCGGTCCCGTCGAGGGAGCCTCCGTGGTCGTCGTCGGCGCCGGCGCGATGGCCGGCCTGGCCACCGCGACCGTGAGCCGCCTCGGTGCCGCGCGCGTCTCGGTCGTCAACCGCACGCCGAGCCGGGCCCAGCGGCTCGCCCTCGAGTACGGCGCGGTGCCGGTCGCGCTCGCCGACCTGCCCGCCGAGCTCGCCACCGCCGACCTCGTCATCACCTGCACCGGCGCGACCGGCGTCCTCATCACCCGCGACATGGTGGCGACCGCCCGCGAGACCCCCGACGGGCCCGGTGCGCGTCCGCTGGCGATCATCGACGTGGCCCTGCCGCACGACGTCGACCCGGCCGTCGCCGACCTGCCCGGGGTGAGCCTCGTCGGGCTCGCCGAGCTGGCCGACAGCCTGGCCGGCACCGACGCCGGGCGCGAGGTCGACGACGTCCGCCGCATCGTGGGCGAGGAGGTGACCGCGTTCCTCGCCGCGCGCCGTCAGGCCAGCGTGACGCCGACCGTCGTCGCCCTGCGCTCGATGGCCACCGCCGTCGTGGAGGCCGAGATGAGCCGCCTCGAGGGGCGCCTGCCCGGGCTCGACGAGGCCGCGCGCGCCGAGGTGCTGCAGACCGTGCGCCGGGTCGCCGACAAGCTGCTCCACGAGCCGACGGTCCGGGTCAAGGAGCTCGCGAACGAGCAGGGCGCCGTCTCCTACGAGCGCGCCCTCGCCGAGCTGTTCGCGCTCGACCCCGAGGCCGTCGACGCGGTGACCCGACCGGAGGTGTCGTGATGGACGTCGCTCCCACCATCAGGGTCGGCACCCGCCGCAGCCTCCTGGCCACCACCCAGGCCGGCCACGTCGCCGCCCTGATCCGCGAGGTGCTCGGCCGCGAGACCGAGCTGGTCGAGATCACCACCGAGGGTGACCGCAGCCAGGCCGCCGGGACGCCGCTCGCCGACGTCGGTGCCAGCGCCACCGGCGTGTTCGTCGGAGCGCTCCGCGACGCCCTGCTCGACGGCCGCGTCGACGTCGCCGTGCACTCGCTCAAGGACCTCCCCACGACCCCCGCCGACGGCATCGCGCTCGCCGCGATCCCGGTCCGCGAGGACCCGCGCGACGTCGTCGTCGCCCGCGACGGCCTCACCCTCGGTGAGCTGCCGGTGGGCAGCCGGGTGGGCACCGGCTCGCCGCGGCGGGTCGCGCAGCTGCACGCCCTCGGTCTCGGTTTGGACGTCGTGGGCGTCCGTGGCAACGTCGACACCCGGATCGCCAAGGTCCGGGCCGGAGAGCTCGACGGGGTCGTCCTGGCTCGCGCGGGCCTGGCGCGGATCGACCGGCTCGACGCGGCCACGGAGGTGCTCGACCCCTTGCAGATGCTGCCCGCACCGGGCCAGGGCGCGCTCGCGGTCGAGTGCCGCGCCGACGACGTCCTCGCCGGTGAGCTGCGCCGCCTCGACGACCCGCTCTCGCGGGCCGCGGTCGAGGCCGAGCGCGCGGTGCTGGCCACCCTCGAGGGCGGCTGCTCCGCGCCCATCGGGGCGCTGGCCGAGGTCGTCGAGGGTGACGACGGAGATGAGCTCTGGGTGAGGGCCGTGGCGCTCTCGCTCGACGGGGCGCTGTCGGTGCGGATGTCCGCATCGGGCGACCCGGCCGACGCCGTAGGCGTCGGCACCCGTCTGGCGGACGAGATGCTCGCCGACGGTGCAGGACGGCTGAACCCATCAGCCGCGGACCCAGCCACGCAGCAGCAACCAGCAGAGGTGCACACGGCATGACGCGAACCAAGTCCTCCACCACGACCACCGCAGCCGACCGGCTGGCCCGGGCCTGGGTGTCCTTCGTGGGCAGCGGTCCCGGCGACCCCGACCTGATGACGGTGCGTGCCGTCGAGCTGCTCAAGCAGGCCGACGTCGTCGTCACCGAGACGCCCGACCACGCGGCCCTGGTCCGGACCCTGCTGGGCCTGCCGACGCCGGTCGAGCCCGACGACGCCGAGGTCGACGTCCCCGAGGCGGCCGAGCCGCAGCGCCCCGAGCTCGTCGACGGCGGCTTCGGCGAGGACGGCCAGCCGCTCACCCACGCCGCCCGCACCAAGGTCGTCGTCAAGCACGCCAAGCGCGGCCTCCGCGTCGTCCGCCTGCTCGCCGGTGACCCGTTCCTCTACGCCTCGGGCCCCGAGGAGGCGCAGGCCTGCGCCAAGGCCGGCATCGGCTTCGAGATCGTGCCCGGTGTCTCCTCGGTCTCCGCGGTGCCCGCCTACGCCGGCATCCCGCTCACCACCAAGGACCACCGCGAGGTCACCGTCGTGACCTGCGGCGACAGCGCCGCCAGCCGCGTCGACTGGTCGCAGTACGCCGACGGACGCACCCTGGTGCTGCTCTCGGCCGTCGGCCAGATCGGTGACATCGCCAGGTCGCTCGTCGCCGCCGGACGCTCGCCGCAGACCCCCGTGGCCATGACCCGCGTCGGCACCACCACCGAGCAGCAGACCGTCACCTCGACCCTCGAGCGGATCGCCGCCGACGCCCGCTCGGCCCGCATCGCGCCGCCGGCGATCACGGTGATCGGCGAGGTCGTCGACCTGCGCCAGACGCTGTCGTGGTTCGAGACCAAGCCGCTGTTCGGCTGGCGCGTGCTGGTGCCCCGCACCAAGGACCAGGCCGCCTCGCTCTCCCTCGGCCTGCGGGGCTACGGCGCCGTGCCGGAGGAGGTGCCGACCATCTCGGTCGAGCCGCCGCGCAACCCGCTGCAGATGGACAAGGCCGTCCGCGGGCTCGTCGAGGGCCGCTACGAGTGGATCGCCTTCACCTCGGTCAACGCCGTCCGTGCGGTGCGCGAGAAGTTCGAGGAGTACGGCCTCGACGCCCGTGCGTTCTCGGGCCTCAAGATCGCCGCCGTCGGCGACAAGACGGCCGCCGCGATCGCCGCCTGGGGCCTGCGGGCCGACCTGGTGCCGTCGGGCGAGCAGTCGGCCGCCGGCCTGCTGGCCGACTGGCCCGAGTTCGACGAGCTGCTCGACCCCATCAACCGGGTGTTCCTGCCGCGCGCCGACATCGCCACCGAGACCCTCGTGGCCGGCCTCATCGAGCTCGGCTGGGAGTGCGACGACGTCACCGCCTACCGCACCGTGCGGGCCACGCCGCCGCCGGCGCCGGTGCGCGACGCGATCAAGTCGGGCAAGTTCGACGCGGTCGTCTTCACCTCGTCCTCGACGGTGCGCAACCTCGTCGGCATCGCCGGCAAGCCGCACCCCTCGACGATCATCGCGGTGATCGGCCCGGCCACGGCCAAGACGGCCGAGGAGCACGGCCTGCGGGTCGACGTCCTGGCCCCGAAGCCCGACGTCGACGTGCTCGTCGACGCGCTCGCCGACTTCGGTGCCACCCGCCGCGCCGCGATGGTCGAGGCCGGCGACCCCGTCACCAAGCCGTCGGACCGCAAGCCGTCGGCCCGCCGCCGCGTCCGGGCGGAGTGACGCTGCCGTGACCGGCGGGGTGACCGAGGGGACGCCCGCGGTGCCGGGTCCCGTCGTCCGGCCCCGCCGGCTGCGGACGACGGCCGCGCTGCGCCGTCTCGTCGCCGAGACCTCGCTCGAGGCCCGGCAGCTCGTGCTGCCGGTCTTCGTGCGCGAGGGCCTCGCCGAGCCCCGCCCCATCTCGACGATGCCGGGCGTCGTCCAGCACAGCGCCGACTCCCTGCTCGCGGCGGCCGCCGAGGCTGCCCAGCTGGGGCTGGGCGGCCTGATGCTGTTCGGCATCCCCGAGCACAAGGACGCCGTCGGCTCCGGTGCCGTCGACCCCGACGGCGTGCTCAACCGGGCCATCGCGGCCGTCAAGGCCGAGGTCGGCGACGCGCTGCCGGTGATGGCCGACCTGTGCCTCGACGAGTTCACCGACCACGGCCACTGCGGCGTCCTCGACGGCGCGGGCCGCGTCGACAACGACGCCACGCTCGAGATCTACGCCGAGATGGCGCGCGCCCAGGCCGCCGCCGGCGTCGACCTCGTCGGCCCGAGCGGCATGATGGACGGCCAGGTCGCGGTCGTCCGCAGCGCGCTCGACGGCGCCGGCCACACCGACGTCGCCGTCCTCGCCTACTCCGCCAAGTACGCCTCCGCCTTCTTCGGCCCGTTCCGCGAGGCCGTCGACAGCTCCCTCGTCGGCGACCGACGGACCTACCAGCAGGACCCCGCCAACGGCCGCGAGGGCGTCCGCGAGGCCCTGCTCGACGTGGCCGAGGGGGCCGACATCGTCATGGTCAAGCCGGCCCTGGCCTACCTCGACGTCCTGCGCCGGGTGCGCGACGCCGTCGACGTCCCGGTGGCGGCCTACAACATCTCGGGCGAGTACGCGATGGTCGAGGCCGCCGCGGCGAACGGGTGGATCGACCGCCGAGGCCGCCGTGCTGGAGACCCTGATGTCGATCCGCCGGGCCGGTGCCGACGTGGTGCTGACGTACTGGGCCGCCGAAGCCGCCACCTGGCTCTGACGCCCGGTGAAGGTCGAGGAGGTCGCGCTGGCGACCGTCACGAGACCGCCGCAGCGACAGCTCGTCCCGGACACGGAACGCCCGCCCGAGCAGCTCCTCGGGCGGGCGTTCTGTGGCTGAGCGGTCAGCCCTTGGTCGTGTACTCCTTGACGCACTTGTCGAAGGGGTCGTCGCTCTTGAGCAGGTTGTCGACGTAGCCGTCGAGCGTGCACTGGACGATGGCCTGGGCCAGCGTCAGGACCTCGTCGACCGGCTCGACGCTGGTCTCGGGCAGGTCGGGGACGGTGACCGAGGGGAGCGGGACGGTGGGCTCGTCGTCGTCCTTCGGCGGCTTGGTCGGCTCGGTGGGCCCGGTCGGCTCCGTGGGGCCGGTCGGCTCGGTGGGCTCGGTCGGGGTGGTGGGCTCGGTCGGGCCGACGCCCTCCTGGTTGTCGTTGCCCCTGCCGGGGCCCTTGCCGCCGCCGCCGGAGCCGGAGCCACCCGCGTTCGGGGTGGGCGTCAGGTAGCCGGCGGCCGTGGTGCCGTCGGGGACCGAGGTGTAGTCGCCCTGGAGGTAGTTGTCCATGATCGACAGCACCAGCGAGACGTAGCTGGCGGAGTGGTTGTAGCGGTAGACCGCTGCCTTCTGGCCGCTGAGCGTGGCCAGGTCGTCGTCGCCGGAGCAGAGGTACACGCCGGTCGCCAGGGCGGCGTCGTCGATGTCCTGCGGGTTGCGGACGCCGTCGTTGTCGGCGTCGACACCGACGATCGCCCAGGTGCGCGGGATGAACTGCATGGGGCCGACGGCGCGGTCGAAGAGGACGTCGTTGTCGTACTGGCCGGCGTCGGTGTCCTTGATGACCGCCGTGCCGTGCGTGCCGTCGAGGGCCAGACCCCGGATGCCGGGGGTGGCGACGCCGTCGGCGTTCGAGCACGTTGCCGCCGAAGCGGCCGTGGTTGGACTCGACGCGGCCGATGCCGGCGATGAGCTGCCAGCTGAGGTGGCAGGACTTGTCGGCGGCGTTGATCGACCGTCTCGGCGCGCTGGTAGGCGGCGAGGGCGGCCGACGGGATGCCGTTGACCGAGGACGTCGCGACGACCTGCTCGGCGTTGTCGACACCGCCGACGGAGCCGGCGATCTTGTCGGGCGCGGAGACCGAGGCGGGAGCCTCGATGGCCTGGGCCGGGACGCTCGACCCGTCGGGGAGCGAGGGGTCGGGCTCGGTGCCGGCGGCCGCGTTGGTGGTCGGCGAGCTGGTCGCGAGGCTGGCTGTCCACGCAGCCGACAGCAGCGCGAGCGGCACCAACGCCGTGGCACGTTGCAGACGACTGAAGCGCGAGGGTGACCTCGTGGCTGACATGGAGACTCCTGGGATGCGGGGATCAGCGCGCTCCTACCCCATGGCACGCTGTCCGAACACAACGAATCGTGTCACGTCCAAGTTACGCCCGTCACCTGAAATGGTGTGACGGCTGTCTCGCGTACTGAGGCGCTCCGGGCGAAGACTGCTCTTTACCACGGCGCCCGGGGCGCACCCTGCGCGCCACGCCCGACCGAGGCGCTGTGACAATGGACGGGTGACCCCGACCGGCTCCACCGATTCCGCCTCGGCGGCCCTGTACGAGCGTGCCCGGGCCGTCATCCCGGGCGGTGTCTCCTCGCCCGTGCGGGCCTTCAACGCGGTCGGCGGCACCCCGCGCTTCATCCGCTCGGCGGCGGGGGCCTGGCTCACCGACGTCGACGGCAACGAGTACGTCGACCTCGTCTGCTCCTGGGGCCCGATGCTGCTCGGCCACGCCCACCCCGAGGTGCAGGCCGCGGTGCTCGAGGCCGTGGCCCGGGGCACGTCGTACGGCACGCCCACCGTGCCCGAGGTCGAGCTGGCCGAGGAGATCGTGGCGCGGACGCCGGTCGACCGGGTCCGGTTCGTCAGCTCGGGCACCGAGGCCACCATGTCGGCGATCCGGCTGGCGCGCGGCTTCACGGGGCGCGACGTCGTGGTGAAGTTCGCCGGCTGCTACCACGGCCACGTCGACGCGCTGCTCGCCTCCGCCGGCTCGGGTCTGGCGACCTTCGCCGTCCCCGGCACCCCCGGGGTCCCGGCGTCCTCGACCGCGCTGACCCTCGTCCTGCCCTACAACGACCGCGACGCCGTGACGGCCGTCTTCGCCGAGCACGGCGACCGGATCGCGTGCCTGGTGACCGAGGCGGCGCCGGGCAACATGGGCGTCGTCCCGCCGGAGCCGGGCTTCAACGCCTTCCTCGCCGAGACCTGCCGCGCCCACGGCGCGCTGTTCGTCAGCGACGAGGTGATGACCGGCTTCCGGGCCTCGCGCCAGGGGCAGTGGGGCCTCGACGGCGCCCACGAGGGCTGGGTCCCCGACCTGGTCACCTTCGGCAAGGTGATGGGCGGCGGGTTCCCGGCGGCGGCCTTCGGCGGTCGCGCCGACGTGATGGCGATGCTGGCGCCCGAGGGGCCCGTCTACCAGGCCGGCACGCTCTCGGGGAACCCCGTCGCCACCACCGCCGGCCTGGCGACGCTGCGCCTGGCGACCGACGACGTCTACGCCCACCTCACCGCCGTCGGCGACACCATCAAGGCGGCGACGTCCGAGGCGCTCGCGGCCGCCGGGGTGACCCACGTGGTCCAGAGCGCCGGCACCATGTTCTCGGTGTTCCTCTGCGACGGGCCGGTGCGCGACTTCGCCGGCGCCTCGCGCACCGACAGCGCCGCCTACGCGGCGTTCTTCCACGCCATGCTCGACGCGGGGGTCTACCTGCCGCCGTCGGCCTACGAGGCGTGGTTCCTCTCCGCCGCCCACGACGAGCGGGCGGTGCAGACCGTCCTCGACGCACTCCCGACCGCGGCCCTCGCCGCAGCAAAGGCGCAGAACCGATGAGCACTCCCGACACGATCGTCCACCTGCTGCGGCACGGCGAGGTGCACAACCCCGGCGGCGTCCTCTACGGCCGTCGCGACGGGTTCCACCTCTCCGACCTCGGGCGGCAGATGGCCGAGAAGGTCGCCGGCTCGATCAAGGACCGCGACATCGTCCACCTCGTCTCCTCCCCGCTCGAGCGGGCGCAGGAGACCGCCGCACCGCTCGCCCAGGCCCGCGGCCTGCAGGTGCAGGTCGACGAGCGCGTCATCGAGTCGGCCAGCAAGTTCGAGGGCAAGACCTTCGGCAAGGGCAACAACTCGCTGAAGCACCCCGCCACCTGGCGTCACCTCTGGAACCCGTTCCGGCCGTCCTGGGGCGAGCCGTACAAGGTGATCGTGACGCGGATGCTGGCCGCCGTCGAGGACGCCCGCGCGGCCGCCGAGGGCCACGAGGCCGTCGTCGTCAGCCACCAGCTGCCCATCTGGACGACGCGGCTGCACGTCGAGAAGCGCTCCTTCCTGCACGACCCGCGCAAGCGGCAGTGCACGCTCTGCTCGCTGACGTCGCTGCACTTCGTCGGCGACAGGCTGACCCAGGTCTCCTACAGCGAGCCGGCGGGCGACCTCATCCCGACCGCCGACAAGAACGCCCCGTTCTCGGCGGGCAACGCCCCCGAGGAGCGACGGCCCTGATGTCTCGTCGTCGTGCCGCCGCGCTGCTGCTCGCCCTGACGCTGCCGCTGGCAGCGGGGTGCAGCAGCGGCGTCGACGGCACCGGCGACGCGAACTACTCGGTCGCGGACGGCGTGGTCACGCAGGTCGCCGCCGGAGGACCGCGAGGGTCCGCGCGAGCTGAGCGGCGAGAGCCTGCAGGGCGAGCCCGTCGACGTCGCCGACTACCGCGGTCGCGTCGTCGTCCTCAACTTCTGGGCGTCGTGGTGCAACCCGTGCCGCGACGAGGCGCCGCTGCTGCAGGAGGCCTCCGAGCAGCTGGACGCCGTCTTCGTCGGGGCGCAGCTGCGCGAGGACAACGAGGGCGGCGCGCTGGCGTTCGAGCGGGAGTTCGGCATCACCTACCCGACCATCGCCGACGGCGGCGCGGGCCTGCTCTCGATGGGGCGCTACACGCCGCGGCTCGAACCCGAGCACCGTCATCCTCGACGAGCAGGGCCGGGTGGCCGTGCTCATCAGCGGCGTCATCCCGTCGGCGGGAACCCTCGAGGACCTCGTCGACGAGGTCGGGGCCGAGGATGGGTGACTGGTTCCAGGAGCAGGCGGCCGTCGGTCCGCTCGCCCTGGCCCTGCCCGTCGCGGCGATCGCCGGGCTGGTCTCGTTCTTCAGCCCCTGCGTGATCCCGCTGCTGCCGGGCTACCTCTCCTACGCCACCGGCATCTCCGGCGCCGACCTCGCCGCGGGACAGGCCGCGCAGCACCGCGGCCGGATGCTGGCCGGGTCGCTGCTGTTCGTCCTCGGCTTCACCGTCGTCTTCGTGGTCATCGGGGCGACCGTGGGCGGCCTCGGCACGCAGCTGCGCGAGTACCAGGACCAGATCACCCTCGTCATGGGGGTGCTGCTGATCGTGCTCGGGCTGGTCTTCGCCGGCGTGGTGCCGCTCCTGCAGCGCGAGTGGCGGATCCACACGCTGCCGGGGGTCGGGCTCGGAGCCGCCCCCTTCATCGGCGCGTTCTTCGCACTCGGGTGGCAGCCGTGCATCGGCCCCACCTACGCCGCGATCGTCAACCTCACCTACACCGACGCGACCGTCTCGCGCGGCGCGGTGCTCTCCGCGGCCTACGCCCTGGGGCTCGGCGTCCCGTTCGTCGTCGTCGGCCTGTTCTACGCGAGGTCGCTGCGGGCCATCGCCTTCGTCCGCAGGCACCAGCAGCTGGTCGTGCGCATCGGCGGCGCCATGCTCGTGGTCGTCGGGCTCCTCCTCGTGACCGGCGCCTGGGACCAGGTCGTGCAGTGGCTCCAGGTCCGGCTCGTCGGCGGCCGTCGAGGTGCCGGTATGACCACGACCTGACGAGCGGCCCGAGGCACCCGCGCGGCGCCCGGGCGAGCTCGGGGCGCGCGAGCTCGGGCGCTGGCTCTGGCGCCAGGTGGTCTCGATGCGCACCGCGCTCGTGCTGCTGCTCCTGCTCGCCCTCGCCGCGGTCCCCGGCTCGGTGATCCCGCAGTCCGGCGTCGACGCCCTCGCCGTCTCGCAGTGGAAGTCCGCCCACCCCGACCTGACGCCGGTCTACGAGCGGCTCGGCCTGTTCTCGGTCTACGACTCCACCTGGTTCTCCGCGATCTACCTGCTGCTGATGCTCTCGCTCGTCGGCTGCATCGTGCCGCGCACCTACCACTACCTCCGCGCGGCCCGGGCGCTGCCGCCGAGGGCGCCCCGGTACCTCTCCCGGCTGCCCGGACCACGCGTCGTTCACCACCGACGCTGACCCCGGACGAGGTCGTCGCGCGCGCCGAGCGCGTGCTCGCGGTCGCGGCGCTACCGGCTGCGCCTCGGGCAGGGTGACGCCGTCAGCGGCGAGAAGGGCTACCTGCGCGAGGTCGGCAACCTGCTCTTCCACGTCTCGGTGATCGTGGTGCTCGTCGGGTTCGCCCTGGGCACGCTCTACGGCTACCAGGGCGGCGTCATCGTGCTGCAGGGCGGCACCTTCGTGAACTCCGCCGGCCTCCTACGACGACCTCGACCCCGGCAGCCAGTTCGGCGCCGACGACTTCGACCCGTTCACGCTTCACCGTCGACGACTTCTCGGTCGAGTGGCTGACCAAGGGGTCGGCCGCCGGCACCGCCCGCGAGTTCAAGGCGGCGCTGAGCTACCGCGAGGGCACCGACGGCGACCGAGCAGCACTACGACCTGCGGGTCAACCACCCGCTGACCATCGGCGACACCGACGTCTTCCTGATCGGCCACGGCTACGCGCCCGGTGATCACCGTGCGCGACGGCAACGGCGACGTCGCCTACAGCGGCCCGACCGTGTTCCTGCCGCAGGACCCCTCGTTCTTCTCCTTCGGCGTCGTCAAGGCACCCTCGGCGCGACCCGGGCAGATCGGGCTCGACGGCGTGCTCTACCCGTCCTTCGCCCTCACCAAGGAGCGGCGACCCGATCACGCTACTTCCCGGCGCTGCTCAACCCGCTGATCTCGATGAACGTGTGGACCGGCGACCTCGGGCTCGACGACGGCGTCCCGCAGTCGGTCTACCTGCTCAAGACCGACGAGGCCACCCCGGTCGAGGACGCCGACGGCAAGCAGCTGCGCATCGACCTCAGGGTCGGCGAGACCGCCGAGCTGCCCGACGGGCTCGGCACGGTGACCTTCGACGACGTCACGCCGTGGGTCCGGGTGCAGATCAGCCAGAGCCCCGGCAAGCGGATCGCGCTGCGGGGCGTCGTCCTGGCGCTCGATCGGCCTGCTCGGCTCGCTGTTCATCCGCCCCCGCCGGGTGTGGGTGCGGGCGCGCCGTGCGGCCCGTGAGGGTGACGAGGGGGTGGCACGATGGTCGAGGTGGCGCTGCTCGACCGGTCGGGCGGCGCCGACCTGAGCGAGGTGCTCGACGACATCGTCGCGGCCCTGCAACTGGAGGAGAGAACGTGAGCGACACCGCGTGGGAGACGCTGAGCAACCAGGCCGTCGGAGCCGCCGGCATCGTGTACTTCCTGGCCCTGCTCGTGCACCTGGCCGAGTGGGCCTCGCTGCGCCAGGTGAGGGTCGCGGAGGTCCCCGTGACGCAGGGACGAGGCCGGCTCGGTCGCCGTCCTCACGGGTGACGGTGGCGACGACGGCGAGCGCGCCCGGCGCACCGAGTTCCTCGGCCGGCTGGGGGTGCTCGTCACGGTCATCGCGTGCGCCGCCCACGCCGTCGCCCTGCTGGGGCGCGGCATGGCCGCCGACCCCAACCGGGTGCCCTGGGGCAACATGTACGAGTTCACGGTCTCCGGCACGTTCGTGGTGACCCTGATGTACCTCGTCCTGCTGCGGCGCTTCCAGCTGCAGTGGCTGGCGCCCTTCGTGCTCGGCTTCGTCGTCTCGGTGCTCATGGTCGCCGTGATCTGGCTGCACGCCGAGGTCGCGCCGCTCACCGAGGCGCTCGACTCCTACTGGCTCGTGATCCACGTCGTCTCGGCCGTGATCGCCACCGGCGCGTTCACCATCGGCGGCCTGCTGTCGATCGCCTACCTGGTGAAGCTCGAGAAGGGCGAGGCCACCTCGGGCCCGCTCGCCCGGGTGCCGTCGCTCGCCGTCCTCGACCGCACCGCCTACCGCGTGCACGCCTTCGCCTTCCCGGTGTGGACCTTCGCGGTCCTGATCACCGGGCCGATCTGGGCGCACGAGGCCTGGTCGCGCTACTGGAACTGGGACCCCAAGGAGGTCTGGGCGTTCATCACCTGGGTCGTCTACGCGGCCTACCTGCACGCCCGCGCCACCGCCGGCTGGAAGGGCCGCAACGCCGCGCTGCTCGCCGTCGTCGGCCTGGCCACGCTGTGGTTCAACTTCATCGGGATCAACTACTTCTCGAGCAGCTCGCAGCACTCCTACGCCGACCTGATCGTGCCGCTCGTCCCGCTGCTGCACTGACCCGTGGTGGTCGAGGAGCTCGCGGCTGGTCGAGCTGCGCTAGCGAGCCGTCTCGAGACCTCCGCAGGTTCGCGTCCGGGCGGCCTGGCAACGATCGTCGCCAGGTCTCGAGGCCACTCGCTCGTCCCTCGCTCGCGGCACCTCGACCACCGTCAGTCGACGTCTTCCTTCGACCGGATCTCGTCCATCCGCGCGGTCATCCGCTCGGCGCGGCCCTCGACGTGACGCGCGAGCCGCTCGCGGGGCGTAGCGAGCACGTAGTAGGAGCCGATGCCGCTGAGCACGAAGGCGATCAGGAACGTCAGGCCGAGCGCCGCCTTGTCGGTGATCAGGAGCCAGGCGCCGGTCACGGCACCCCAGGTCAGCAGGAACAGCCCCAGCCGCAGCAGGGTGTAGACGACGAAGTCCTTCACCCGACCACCCTATCGGGCTCCCACGGTGACCAGCAGCGGCCTACATTGGTCATGTGCTGCGGTTCCTGTTCGTGCTGGCGCTCTTCGCGGTCGCCACCTACCTGCTGGTGCGGGTGTTCCAGGAGCGCGGTGTCATGCCCGAACGGTCGAGCCGGCCGCCGCGGCCCGCCGCGCCGCGGATCGTCGCCCCCGACGACGACGAGGACTTCCTCCGGGACCTCGACCGCAAGCGCCTCAACCCCGAGGACCCCGACCACGGCGGCTGAGGAGGTCGCTCCGCGACCGCCGACGACGGTGGTTGAGGAGGTCGCTCTGCGCCCGGCGACGACGGTGGTTGAGGAGGTCGCTCGCGACCGTCTCGAAACCGCTGAACCCACGGCCAACCCCACGAGCCGACCCACCACGAGGGTCAGCCCAGCACCAGTCCCGCGGCGACCAGCGCCGCCCACGCCAGCTCGGCGAGGCCGGTCGACTGCAGCACCGGGATCAGGCCGGGACCGGCCGCACCGCCGAGCACGGTGCGCAGGCCGGGCACGGCCACGACGAGGAACCCGAGCCCGACGAGCGCGACCCAGGTGGTGGCGGCCGCGACCGCCACGACGGCCAGGGCCGCGACGCCGACGAGGACGGCGTAGAGCCGCGCGCGTCCGGCGGTCACCGAGCCGGACGGCGAGCGTGCGCTTGCCGGCGACGGTGTCGGTGGGGATGTCGCGCAGGTTGTTGACCACGAGGATCGCGCACGCGAGCGCACCGACCCCGACGCCGGCCGCCAGGGCGCCCCACGACCACGCCTCGGTCTGCACGTAGGTCGTGCCGACGACGGCGACCAGGCCGAAGAAGACGAACACCATCACCTCGCCGAGGCCGAGGTAGCCGTAGGGCTTCGTGCCGCCGGTGTAGTACCAGGCCGCCACCACCGACACGAGGCCGACGGCGAGCAGCCACCACGCGGTCGTCGCGGCGAGCAGCGAGGCCGGCGACGCCGGCGACGCCGAACGCGAGGAAGGCCGCGCGCTTCACCGCGCCCGGCGGGCGACGCCCGGAGCCGACGAGGCGCATCGGGCCGACGCGGACGTCGTCGGTGCCGCGGATGCCGTCGGAGTAGTCGTTGGCGTAGTTGACGGCCACCTGCAGCGCCAGGCTCACCACGAGCGCGAGCAGCGCCTTCCACCAGACGGCGCGCTCGTCGGCGTACGCCGCGACGCCCGTCCCGGCGAGCACCGGGGCCACCGCCGCCGGGAGCGTCCGCGGACGCGCGCCCTGCACCCACTCCGCCGCTGTCGCCACGAGGGGTGATTCAAGCAGGGGCGTTCGCGGTCTCGCGTGCCAGGTAGCGCTCGGCGGCCCGCGCCGAGGTGCGCATGGTCAGGGTCGCGAGCACCACGACGGTGGCGATGACCGCCCAGCCGAGCGGTGCCCTGCTCCATCGCGAGCCAGGTGAACGCGGCCGGGGCCCACACCGAGCCGAGGGTGCCGCCGATGT
The DNA here is from genome assembly GCA_963830575.1 of uncultured Actinomycetota bacterium. Taxonomy (GTDB): domain Bacteria; phylum Actinomycetota; class Actinomycetes; order Propionibacteriales; family Nocardioidaceae; genus Nocardioides. The sequence continues at coordinate 206,952 of CAWHNR010000002.1, read as the reverse complement.
GGGCGACGCCCTGGTACTCGCCGCGGCGGGCCGGGTCCGACAGCTCGGACATGAAGCCCCAGTGGCCGGCGGACTGGAACAGCTCGGCGCCGGTGACGGTGACGTGGCCGATCCAGACGAGGGCGATCGTCACCCAGCCCGACCGTGTCGTGGGTGACGGCGACGATCACGCACGAGAGCACGAAGAACGAGGCCGAGATGTAGGAGGCGCGCAGCGACCGGGCGACCGAGTCGACCCCGCGCGCCGCGGCGACCTGCAGCAGCACGGCCATCACGGTGTTGGTGCCGAACAGCCAGGCGAGCAGCACCCGCGGGGCGTCGGTCTCCTGCACCAGCCACAGCGGGATCACGACGTTGAGCAGCACCTGGTTGGTGCCGAGGACGCCGTCGGCGGTCATCACCCCGAGGAAGCCCCGGTTGCGCAGCGCCTTCTTGTCGACGAGCTCGTCGGGGGCGGCAGCCTCGGCTCCTCGCCGCGCGCCGGGGGCAGCCGGGTGATGTAGACGGCGTTGACCAGCAGGATCGCCGCGGTCACCCACGGCACGGCGCGGACGACGTCGTCGTTGTCGAACGCCAGCGCGAGCCCGCCGATGAGGGCGCCGACGTGAAGCCGATGTTGAGCGCCGCGCGCATGAACGCCTGCGACTGCACCCGCTCCTCGCGGGGGAACACGTCGAGCGTGTAGGCGCCGCGGCCCGACCAGCCGGCCTGGCTGACGATCTCGAGCACCACCATCATCGCGAGGTAGGCCGCGAACCCGTCGATCCACGGCCAGACCGCGAACAGGCCGGCGCTGCCGAAGGCGCCGACGGTCCACATCCGCTGGTGGCCCGACCCGGTCGGCGAGCCTGCCCATCGGCACGGCGAAGAAGAACGACACGACCCCGGCGAGGGTGAGGCCGACCCCGACCTGGGCGGCCGACAGGCCCGACGATCTGGGTGAAGAACACGGCGCTGCCCGTGATGAAGGTGCCCTCGCCGACGGCGAACAGCACCGACTGCACCGAGAGCTTCCGTGCCAGCGGCGACGGCGGCAGGAAGCGGTCGAGACGGGAGCCCACGGAGCCAGTGGACCACGCGGCACTACCGTGTGGCGCGTGGATATCCGCGCGTGGCTGGCGGCTCGCGACGAGCCCGAGCCGCTCGTCGTCGAGACCTCCGGGTCGTCGGGCACGCCCAAGCGCGTGGTGCTGTCGCGGCGGGCCGTGCTCGCCTCGGTCGCGGCCACCGAGGCCCGGCTCGGCGGCCCGCGGCCCGTGGGTGCTCAAGCTGCCCGAGGCCTACGTCGCCGGCCTCCAGGTGGTGGTGCGCTCCCTCGTCGCCGGGCACGAGCCGCTGACCGTCGTGGCCCGACGGCGACGGCTGGTTCACCAGCCTGGTGCCGACCCAGCTGCACCGGATGCTCGAGGACCCCGACGAGGTGGCCGCCCTGCGCCGCGCCCACACCGTGCTCCTCGGCGGGCGGTCCGGTCGACCCGGTGCTCCGGGTGCGGGCGGCCGAGTGCGGGCATCCGGGTCGTGGCGACCTACGGCGCGGCCGAGACCGCCGGTGGCTGCGTCTACGACGGCGTCCCGCTCGACGGCGTCGCGGTCAAGCTGGACGCCGACGGGCGGATCCGCCTCGGCGGCCCCACGCTCTTCGACCGCTACGAGGGCGACCCCGCCCTCACCGCCGCGACGCTGGTCGACGGGTGGTTCGTCACCTCCGACGCCGGGCGGCTCGACGAGGACGGCCGGCTGCAGGTGCTGGGCCGCGTCGACGACGTCGTGGTGAGCGGTGGCGTCAACGTGCCGGGCCCCGCCGTCGCCGCCCGGCTGCGCGCCCACCCGCTGGTCGACGCGGCCGAGGTGGTCGGCGTCCCGGACGAGGAGTGGGGCAACCGGCTGGTCGCGTTCGTGGTCGGGTCGGCGTCGGAGACCGAGCTGCGCGACTGGGTCGCCGCGGTGCACCCGCGGTCCTGGGCGCCGCGCCAGGTCGTCGCCGTCGCGGAGATCCCCCTGCTGGGCAACGGCAAGCCCGACCGGGTCGCGCTGCAGGCGCGGGCGTGAGGCAGTGACGAGGCGTGACGAGGCTATGAGAGTCGCTGTCGATCCCGATGCGCACCCGCTTCCGCGGCATCACCGTGCGCGAGGTCGCGCTGGTCGAGGGCGCCGCCGGCTGGGGCGAGTGGAGCCCGTTCCTCGAGTACGACGCCGGCGACCGCGGCGCCGTGGCTGGCCTGCGCCCGCGAGGCCGCGGCCGGCGACTGGCCGGCCGCCGCTGCGGACCTCGGTGCCGGTCAACGTGACCGTGCCGGCCGTCGGACCCGAGCAGGCGCACGCGATCGTGCTCGCCGGCGGGTGCCGGACGGCCAAGGTCAAGGTGGCCGAGCCCGGCCAGACGCTCGCCGACGACGAGGCGCGCCTCGAGGCCGTGCGCGACGCGCTCGGCCCGTCCGGCGCCGTGCGGATCGACGCCAACGGCGCGTGGTCGCTCGACGAGGCCGTGACCGCCATCAAGCGGCTCGACGTCGCCGCCGGCGGCCTCGAGTACGCCGAGCAGCCGGTCGCGTCGGTCGAGGACCTCGCCCTCGTCCGACGGCGCGTCGAGGTGAGGATCGCGGCCGACGAGTCGATCCGCCGCGCTGCCGACCCCTACCGGGTGCGCGACCTCGAGGCCGCCGACATCGCGGTGCTCAAGGTGCAGCCGCTCGGCGGGGTCCGCGCGTGCCTGCGCATCGCCGAGGACATCGGCCTGCCGGTCGTCGTCTCGAGCGCGCTCGAGACCTCGGTCGGCATCGCCGCCGGCCTCGCGCTGGCGGCGGCGCTGCCCGAGCTGCCCCACGCCTGCGGCCTCGCGACGGTGCAGCTGCTCACCGACGACGTCGTGCGCTCGCCGCTGCTGCCGGTCGACGGCGAGCTGCCGGTCGGCGTGCCCGACGTCGACCCGGCGGCGCTCGACCGGCTCGCCGCGTCGCCCGACCGGGTCGCGCACTGGGAAGCCCGCTACGCGGAGGTCACCCGGTGACCGCGGCCACCGCTCTGGCGCGGGACGTCGTCCAGCAGCTCCTCGACGCCGGCGTCACCGAGGTCGTGGTCGCTCCCGGCAGCCGCAACGCCCCGCTGTCGTTCGCGTTCCACGACGCCGCCCGCGCCGGGCTGGTCCGCCTCCACACCCGGATCGACGAGCGGTCGGCGGGGTTCCTCGCGCTCGGCCTGACGCGCAGCCACTCCCGGGCCGCGGTGGTGTGCACCTCGGGCACGGCGGTCGCCAACCTGCACCCCGCGGTCCTCGAGGCCGCGCACGCCGGCGTGCCGCTCGTGGTGGTCACGGCCGACCGGCCGGCGCGGCTCCGGGGCACCGACGCGAACCAGACCACCGACCAGGTCGGCGTCTTCGGCCCCTCGTGCCCACGCTCGACCTCGCCGCGCCGACGCCGCTCGACCTCCCCGACGACGCCCCGGCCCACCTCAACCTGCAGCTCGACGACCCGCTCCTGCCCACCGACACCTGGACCCCGACCGTCACGAGACCCCCGCACCGGTCCCCGGAGCCGCCCGACGCCCCCACCCACCTCCCACCGGGCCCGCGCACCGTCGTCGTGGCCGGCGACGACGCCGGCCCGGCGGCGCGCCGGCTGGCCGTGGCGGGCGGCTGGCCGCTGCTCGCCGAGCCCTCGTCGGGCTCGCGCACCGGCGACCACGCGCTGCGCTGCTACCGGCTGCTGCTCGACGGCGAGCTCGGCGCCCAGGTCGAGCGGGTCGTCGTCCTCGGGCGGCCCACGCTGTCGCGGCCGGTGACGCGCCTGCTGTCGCGCGACGACGTCGAGGTGCTGTCGGTGCCCGCCCCCGGCGTGTGGGCGGAGCGGCCCTACGCGGTGGCCGGGGTCGGCGTCCGGCTACACCGCGGAGCCCGGCGACCCGGCCTGGTTGGAGGCCTGGCGCGAGGCCGACCGCTCGGTGGGCCGCCAGCTCGACGCGCTGCTCGCGGGCGAGCCCGACCTGACGCCCTACGAGGTGGCCGGCGCGGTCGCCCGCGCGATCGCCCCGGGCATGCAGCTCGTGGTCGGTGCCTCGAGCCCGGTGCGCGACCTCGACCTGATGATGCGGCCGACCGGCGTGGGGGAGCGGCGCAAGACGATCGCCAACCGCGGGCTCGCGGGCATCGACGGCACCGTGTCGACCGCGATCGGCGCGGCGCTCGGCCGCGACCAGGGGCCGACCATCGCGCTGATGGGCGACGTCACGTTCCTGCACGACAGCAACGGCCTCGTCCTCGGGCCCCGCGAGCCCCGGCCCGACCTGACGATCGTGGTCGTCAACGACGACGGCGGCTCGATCTTCACCGATGCTCGAGCAAGGCGCTCCGCGCCTACGCCGACCGGTTCGACGACCTCTTCGGGACGCCGCACGGGGTCGACCTGGCGTCGCTCTGCGCCGCCACCCGGACCCCGCACCTGCGGGTCGGCAGCCTCCCCGAGCTGGAGCAGGCCCTGGCCTCGCCGAACGGCGGCATCGAGGTGGTCGAGGTACCGGTGCGGCGCGACAACCGGCGCGAGCTCGACGAGAGGATCCGCGCGATCCGCCCGAGTCCCTAGGCTGACCCCCGGGGGTGCGGGGGGAGGGGTGCGATGAGCTGGCGTGAGCTCGGGCCGGGAGACCGGCTCGGCGACTTCACCATCGAGCGGAAGCTGGGCCAGGGCGGCATGGGCCTGGTGTTCGTGGCGCGCCAGGACGGGCTGGGCCGGCAGGTGGCGCTCAAGGTGATCGAGCCGGTGCTGGCCGCCAACGACGAGTTCAGGTCGCGGTTCGAGCACGAGGCGCGGGCCCTGGGCGCGCTGACCTCCAAGAACGTCCTGACCGTCCACACCGTCGGCGACAGCGACGGGATGCTGTACCTGGCGACCCGGCTGTACCCCGACGGCGACCTGGCCTCGCTGCTCGAGGAGCACGGCCCGCTCGAGACGGGCCTCGCCGTCGACCTCGTGGCGCAGGTGGCCGACGGCCTGGCCGACGTCCACGCGATCGGCCTGGTCCACCGCGACATCAAGCCCGCCAACGTGCTCCTCGCCCGCCGCCCGCAGGGCGGCTGGGACGCCGTCCTCGCCGACTTCGGCGTGGTGCGGTCGGCCGACCTGCAGCTGACGCAGGCCGGCGGCATCATCGGCACCCCGCAGTACATGGCGCCGGAGATGCACCTCGGGGCGCCGGCGACGGTGGCGAGCGACCTGTACGCCCTGGGCTGCGTGCTGTGGTCGACGCTGACCGGGACGCCGTCCTACGTGGGCGACACCCGCGAGCAGCTGGTGCGGCTGCACCTGCGCGGGTCGATCCCCCAGCTGCCCGGGGCCGGCCGCGTCGACGACGCGCTCAACCGGGTGCTGCGGACCCTGCTCGCGAAGGAACCGGCCGACCGGTACCCCTCGGCGGCTGCTGCGGCGCGGGCGCTGAGGGAGGCCGTCGCCGGCCACGGCGGCGCGGCCCCGGCGACGGTGTTCTCGGCGACGCCGGACCCGGTGGCTGCGGCGACGCCTCGCCGTCGGCGTGCCAGGTCGGTCGCGGTGGTCGTCGGGTCCCTCGTGGTCGTCGGTGCGGTCGTGGTCGCGCTCCTCGCCACGCGCGGCGACGGCGAACGGCCCGGGGCGGAGCGGCCCGACACGCCGGCGACGACGGGGTCGACCGGGTCGACCGGGCCGACGGGGCCGACCGGGCCGACGGGGGCGACGACCGGCCCGGGCACCGCCGTGGCCGACGCGATCACCGCCGACCGGGCGGCGGTCAGGGAGGTCGCCGGCGGCTTCGTGTCCGCGCGGGCCACCGAGGTGCTGGCGACCGGTGTCGCGAGCCTCGTGGACGACGCGGCGACCGTCGCCGTGGTGGCCACCAAGCGGGGTGGCACCGTGCGCTACCTGGTGGACCTCGAGCGCGACGAGGCCACGTGGCGGGTCGCGGGCTCGCTGGTCCTCGGTGGCACCCCGACGGTCACCGGCCCCGGCAACGGCAGGGAGCGCATCGAGCCGTTCGTGCGGGCGGCCCTGGCCGCCGGCGTCGACGCGGCACCGGCGGTCACCGGTGGGAGCACCGTGCTCACCGCCGGGGTGGCCGACGTCGCGGGCCGGGACTCGGTCGAGGTCCTCGTGCTGCTCGCCGACGCCGAGGGCGCCACCGACCAGGTGATGCTCACGCTGTCGCTCACCGGCCGGTCCTGGATCGTGACCGGCGTCGACCGGTACTGACCCGCGGGCGCAGGTACGTCACGGGAAGTTCAGGATTTCAGCGCGCGACGCACGGCCCGCTGTCCGTAGCATCTGCCTCGACCGCACCGGCCACGAAGGGCACCACCCATGGAGCTGCACGACCACCTCTACGCCCTCGGGCTCCAGGTCGGGCGGGAGGTCTTCGACGACCCCGAGGGCTTCCGCGGGGTGCTCGACGACTTCCTCGAGGAGGACGAGGCCACCACGGGTGACATCAACCTGCTGGTCGACGCCGTCCGGCTCGGGGCCTTCCGCTCGATGCTGACCATGCTCGACAGCGGCGCCGACGCGGCCAGCGCGGTGAGCGAGGCCGGCCTGCGGCTGGCCCGCGACCGCGGCAGCGCCGACGCCGGGTCGGCCCAGTGGGCCTGCGCGGTGCTCGGCTTCGCCGTCGGACGGGTGGGCGAGGCCGACGTCGCCCGGTTCCGCAGCTCGACCGCGCCGCCGACGCCCGACAACGGGGCCGCCACCGAGCTGCCGCCGGTGCCCGGGCCCGCCCCGGTCGCCCCGCCTGCGCCGCCCGCCCCGCCGACGCCCCCACCGCCGTCCTACCCGGCCCCGCCCGCGCAGCAGCCGTCGTACCCGGCCTACCAGCAGCCGTCGTACCAGCAGCCCCAGTACGAGCAGGCCCAGTACGAGCAGCAGCACGAGCAGCCGCCGTACCAGATCGCCCCGCAGACCCAGGGCTACCCGCAGCAGTCGAAGCCGAGGACGGGACTGATCCTCGCCCTGGTCGGGACGGCCGCGGCCGTGGTGATCGCGATCATCCTCGCCCTGGTCATCGCCGGCGGCGGTGACGACGACAAGCCCGAGCAGGCGTCGTCGACCACCCAGCCGACGACCGAGCCGACCACCGAGCCGACGAGCGAGCCCACGACCAGCGAGCCGACGAGCGACCCGCCGTCGTCCGACCCGCCCACCACCCCCGCCGTCGACCCCGGCGGCCAGGTGTCGGTGGGCGACGCGGGCGACTTCACCCAGGCGCTGCTCGACTTCTCCGACGCGTTCGGCACCGCGAGCACCGATCTCGGCGCGGCGACGAGCGACAACGACTACGACGGCGCGCTCGAGGCCAACGCGGCGGTCCGCAAGTCGGTCTACGACCTCGACTCCGCCGTGCGCGAGCTCGACCTCGACGCCGTCGCGCCGCAGCGCGACGAGTTCCTCACCCAGAGCGGGCTGATGATCGAGGGGCTCGACGAGGCGTACACGACGGCGACCACCGCCATCGACATCGGCCTCGCCTTCGGCGAGCTGCCGCTCCAGGCCTACACCGACTCCTTCACCGAGCTCAGCACCGCGATCACCGACAGCGCCTACAGCTGAGCGGTCGCCGCGACCGATCGGGGAGACTGTCCCCGTGGAGATAGCGCTGCTGCTGGTCGTGCTCGCGAGCAGCGTCCTGGCCGTGACGGCCGTGGCGGACCGGATCGACGTCCCGGCCCCCCTCGTGCTGATCGTCGCCGGCGTCGTGGCGTCCTACGTGCCCGGCGTGCCGGAGATCCACCTCGAGGCCGAGGTGGTGCTGCTCGGGCTGCTGCCGCCGCTGCTCTACGCCACCGCGCTGTCGACGTCCCTGGTCGACTTCAACGCCAACCGGCGGCCGATCCTGCTGCTCTCGGTGGGGCTGGTCGTGTTCACCACCGCCGGCATCGCGCTGCTCGTGCACGCCCTCGTGCCCGGCGTCAGCTGGGGCGCGTCGTTCGCGATCGGCGCCGTCGTCGCACCGCCCGACGCCGTCGCCGCGACCGCCGTCGGACGCCGCATCGGCCTGCCCCGGCGCATCACGACGATCCTCGAGGGCGAGTCGCTGCTCAACGACGCCACCGCGCTGGTCGCCCTGCGCACCGCCATCGCCGCCGGTGGGCTGGGGACCGTCGCACGGCGACGTCACCGCCGTGGGCGTCGCGCTCGACTTCGTGGTCGCCGCCGGGGGTGGCGTCGCGATCGGCCTCGCTCTTCTTCGTCGTCGTCGCCAAGCTGCGCCGGCTCGTCCACGACCCCCTCATGGACACCGCGATCTCGCTCGTCGTGCCGTTCGCCGCCTACGTCGTCGCCGAGGAGATCCACGCCTCGGGCGTCATCGCCGTGGTCGTGGCCGGCCTGCTGCTCGGCCACAAGGCGCCGATCGTGCAGACCGCCCAGTCGCCGCATCGCGGAGCGCGATCAACTGGCGCACGATCGCGTTCGTCCTCGAGAACGCCGTGTTCCTGCTCATCGGGCTGCAGGCCGCGATGCTCTTCGACGACATGGGCGGGGCACGACCTCTCGCCGGCCCGCATCGCGCTGGTCTGCGCCCTCTCGCTGGTCGGCGTGATCGTGCTGCGGCTGCTGTGGGTCTTCCCGGCGCGGTACCTGCTGGTGCGACCGGGCGCCGACCCCGACACCGGCCGCCGCCCGCCGGCGTCGTACACGTTCCTGCTGGGCTGGGCCGGCATGCGCGGCGTGGTCACGCTCGCCGCGGCCTTCGTCATCCCCGAGGACACCCCGCACCGCGAGGTGCTGCTGCTCATCGCGTTCACCGTCGTGGCCGGCACCCTGCTCATCCAGGGCCTGACGCTGCCGATGCTGGCCCGGCGCCTCGAGGTGCCCTCGCCCGACCCGATGGACGACGCCCTCGCCCGCGCGACCCTGCTCCAGCAGGCCTCCAAGGCCGGCTTCCGCGAGCTGAAGTCGCTCGACGACGACGACGTCCACGGCGTCGTGGCGCTCATCAAGCAGCGCATCGAGCAGCGCAACTTCGCCGCCTGGGAACGGCTCGGCACCACCGTCGACGAGGAGACCCCCAGCGAGCTCTACGGCCGGCTGCGGCTGGCGATGATCGAGGCCGAGCGCGAGCGCGTGCTCGAGATCCGCTCCGAGGGCACGACGCCCTCGGTCGTCGTGGCCGAGGTGCTCGCGATGCTCGACGTCGAGGAGTCGATGCTCGACCTCGCCACCCAGGAGCGCGCCGAGCTGCGCACCGTCGTCGGTCCGCCGTCCCGGCGAGGAGTGCGAGCACCTCGAGGCCCACCCCGTCGTCGAGACCGAGACCGACGGCACCTGCCCGTCGTGCGTCGCCGCCGGCCACCGCTGGGTCGCCCTGCGCCAGTGCCTCGACTGCGGCCACGTCGGCTGCTGCGACTCCTCACCCGACCGGCACGCCACCGCCCACTTCCACGAGACCGGCCACGCCGTCATGCAGTCCGCCGAGCCCGGCGAGGACTGGCGCTGGTGCTACGTCCACCACCTCACCGCCTGACGCCGACCTCGTCCTGATCGAGTCAGGGACGCGGTCAGTGGGCTCACGAGGGCCTGCTCGAGGGTGCGGGCGGGATGGCCGGTGAGGCGCTCGACGTCGTCGGTGACCGTCGGCGCACGAGCCGTCGGCGATCGCGACGTAGGTGCTGACCCAGGCGTCGAGCTGCCACTCGGCCGGCGTCGGGGTAGGCCGCGCGGCGCGAGGCGTAGGCCTCCTCGACGCGTCTCGGGCTCGTAGCGCAGCGCACGCCCGAGCGACGGCGCCGGCGCGCGTCGCGACCTCGTCGAGGCGTGAGGGCCTCGGGCCCCGTCAGGGTGTACGTCGCCCCGGCGTGGGCGGCGGGGTCGCGCAGCACGGCGGCGGCGACGTCGGCCGACGTCGGCCCGCGCCACGCGCGGCGACCCGCCGTCGACCGGCCGGCCCGCGCAGGGCGCCGTCGTCGCCGGCGAAGCAGCGGCAGCACGTCGAGGTAGAAGTTGTCGCGCAGCACGGTGAACGCCATGCCGGTCCGCTCGCGGCCTCGGCGCGATCTCGGCGTCGTGGTGGTCGCGGCCGAGGGTGAAGGTCGCGTCGGCGGCCGCCCCGCAGAACGACGTGTAGACGACGTGGCGCACCCCGGCCCGGGCGGCGGCCCGATGAACGCGCGGTGCTCGTGCGCGCCGGTGCTCCGACTCGGCCGCCGAGACCATGAACAGCACCTCGACGCCCTCCAGCGCCGCCGTCGGCGGCCGGTCGCGTCGGCGTACGACGCCGGGAAGACCTCGAGCCCGAGGTCGGGCGCGCGGGCCGGGTCGCGCACGAGCAGCCGGGGCCCGAGGTCGGCTGAGCGCCCGCGCCACCTGTCCGCCCAGCGCGCCCGTCGCTCCTGTGATCGCCAGCACCACCCGATCGTGCCAGGGTGTCGGTCGTGAGCGACGCCCCGCCCGCGGAGGGCACCGCCCCGGACGGCAAGCCGACGGTGCACCCCGAGACCGTCGAGCAGTGGCGCGCCTGGCTGGCCGAGCACCACGGCCGGGGGAGCGGCGTCTGGGTGGTGTCGTGGAAGCGCGCCACCGGCAGGCCCGAGGTCGGCTACGAGGAGCTCGTCGTGGAGGCCCTGTGCTGGGGCTGGATCGACAGCACCGCCGGCACCGTGGACGCCGAGCGCTCGCGGCTGTGGTTCGCGCCCCGCAAGCCGACGAGCGGCTGGTCGCGCCCCAACAAGCGGCGCCTCGAGCGCATCGAGGCCGAGGGCCGGATGCAGCCTGCCGGCCGGGCGGTGCTCGACGGGCGAGGGCCAACGGCACCTGGACCCTGCTCGACGACGTCGAGGACCTCGTCGTTCCCGCCGACCTCGACGCCGCGCTCGCCGCCAGACCGGGAGCCCGTGCGCACTGGGACTCGTTCCCGCCGTCGGCCCGCAAGCAGATGCTCACCCAGCTCGTCATGGCCAAGAAGCCCGAGACCCGGCAGGCCAGGATCGACAGGTTCGCCGACGCCGCCGCCCGCGGTGAGCGCGGGATGGCCTGACCCAGCACCGCGGGCTGGGTAGGTTCGGCCCATGAGGATCACGAAGTTCGGGCACGCGTGCGTGCGCATCGACCACGACGGTGGCCGCCTGGTCATCGACCCCGGCAGCTTCACGGCGCGCGACGCCGTCGAGGGCGCCGACGTCGTCCTGATCACCCACGAGCACGCCGACCACTACGACGCCGACCACCTCCGGGCCACCACCGCGCAGATCCACACGATCGAGGCGGTCGCCGCCGTGATCCGCGAGGAGGCGCCCGACCTCGCCGACCGGCTCCACGTCGTCAGCCCGGGCGACGAGCTCGACCTCGGCCTGCCCGTGCGCGTCGTCGGCGAGAAGCACGCGGTGATCCACCCCGACTACCCGCGCTTCGACAACTCCGGCTACCTGCTGACCGTGGGGGACCAGCTGGTCTACCACCCCGGCGACGCGCTGACGCCGCCCGGCGAGGCCATCGACCTCCTGCTCGCGCCGGTCTCGGCGCCGTGGCTCAAGGTCGGGGAGGCGGTCGACTTCGTGCGCGACGTCGGCGCCGCCGCGCAACCTCGGCATCCACGACAAGGTCTACAGCGACGTCGCCCTCGGCATGGTCGACTCCCACATGGCCAACCTCGTGACGAAGCCGCTCGGGCTGCAGTTCGTGCGGCTCGCCGACGGTGCCGACCTGGAGTAGCCGCCGGACGCCCGGACGCCGGGTTAACGTCGTCCCATGGCTCTCGACCCCATCGTCCTCAACGTCTCCGGCGACCCTGCCGCGGTCATCGGCATCGCCGAGCAGCAGCTCTCGGTCCTCGGCTACCGCGTCGCGCGCAACGCCGACGGCTGGTCGGGGCAGGCCGAGGTGGGCAGCGCGGTCGGCCGGGTGGTCGGCGGCGGCTTCGTGCGCCGGATGAAGCTGGGCTACGTCGTCGGTCAAGGACCGGCCGAGGGCCGCTGGGTGCTCGACGATCACGCCGGCGATGTCGGGCGCCGGCGGTGGCGTGCTCGGGGTGTCGAAGGCCAAGAAGGAGATGGCCTCGGTCTACGGCGCCGTCACCGGCGGGCTGGCGCAGGCCGGCATCCAGCCCTAGCCGCTGAGCGCGTCCCGCACGGGCACGAGCTTCGCGTTCGACTCGGCGAGCTCGGCCTCGGGGTCGGAGTCACCGACGATGCCGCAGCCGGCGAACAGCCGCACCGAGGCGCCCGACACCTCGCCCGAGCGCAGGCCGATGCCCCACTCGCCGTCGCCGGTGGCGTCCATCCAGCCGACCGGTCCGGCGTAGCGGTCGCGCGCCATGCCCTCGATCTCGGCGATCAGGGCCACGGCGTCCGCGGTGGGCGTGCCCCCGACCGCGGCCGAGGGGTGCAGGGACGCCGCGAGCGCGAGCGACGTCACCGAGGCCGCGTCGTGCACCACGCCGGCGACGTCGGTGGCCAGGTGCATCACGTTGGGCAGGTGCAGCACGAACGGCGCCTCGGGCACGTTCATCGACGAGCAGTGCGGCCCGAGGGCGTCCGCCACCGACCGGACGGCGTACTCGTGCTCCTCGAGGTCCTTCGAGGAGCGGGCGAGGGTGGCGGCCAGGGTCAGGTCGCGGCTGTCGTCCCCGGTGCGCCGGATCGTGCCGGCCAGCACCCGCGAGGTGACCAGCCCGCGCTCGCGGCGCACCAGCAGCTCGGGGGTGGCGCCGAAGAACCCGTCGACGTGGAAGGTCCAGCAGGCCGGGTAGGTCTCGGCGAGCCGGCGCAGCGGCTGGCGGACGTCGATCGGCTCGTCGGCCGTCGCGACCAGGTCGCGGGCGAGCACCACCTTCTCGAGCGCGCCGGCGTTGATGCGGGCCACCGCGTCGGCGACCACCGACATCCACTCGTCGCCGTTGCGGGCGCCGTCGGAGAAGGTCAGGTTCACCGGGGCCGCCGGGGGATCGGTCGGGGTGGGCGAGACGTCGGCGCGGGCCGGGCCGCCGACCGACACGGTGGTCACCCAGGCGGCGTCGCCGCGCCGGCCCGACCACCACCTCGGGCACCACGAGCAAGGAGTCGCCGGGCTCGTCGGCGAACGCCAGCGTCCCGAAGCAGACCAGTCCGCTGCCGGGCTGGCCGACGTCGTCGCGCACCACGGCCCGGGCGACGACCCCGGTCCACCACGCGTCGGCGTCGGCGAACCGCGACGGGCCGGCGGTGCGCACCGAGGCGACGCTGCCCCACCCGACGAGGCCGTCGCCGTTGCGGAGCCAGGCCACCGGCTCGGTGCCGGGCAGCAGCGCCACGAGCGACCCGACCGCGTCGGCGTCCAGCGGCGTGGTGCGGACGACGAGCGCCTCCGACGACGTCGCGGGGCCTCCTGCCGGCGCTCCCTGGGTCACCCCGCGAGCCGTACCGAGGGGGTCCGGACTGCCATGATCGAGCCCATGCGCGACTCCGGCCGACCCACGCTCATCGGTGCCGTCATCGGCGTCCTCCTGCTGGGGGCCGTCGTCGTCTTCGCGGTCCTGGTGCCCGAGCTCGGCGACGACGGCGCGCCCGGCGTGGGGGCGACGAGCGACGCCGAGCCCGCCGGGCTCGAGCCCCTGGTGCTCCCGGAGTCGCTGCCCCAGGGCCTCGTCGCGGCCGACACCGGCGACCTGGGTGCCGACGTGCCGGTCGACGGGCTCCTCGAGCAGGAGGCCTCGGCCGGGGAGAGGCTCGAGGAGCTCTTCGACGTGCCCGCGGTGTTCCGCCTCTACGCCTCGCCCAGCACGGCCGAGAAGCAGGTGCTCGCCCAGGTCGTCGTCCTCGACCGCGAGCCCGGGCTGTTCATCCCCGAGACGATCCCGATCGACCCGGCGCTCCTCGACCTCGCCCGGACCCCCGTGGAGCATGCAGCGCGTCGGCGACGCGGTCTGCTCGGTCAACTACGGCCAGCCGGTCGCCGCCGGGCAGCCGATCGACCCGACGGTCGCGCCCCTCACGGTGCGCTGCCAGCAGGGCGCGGGCGGCCGCACCTACGACCTCTCGACCCAGGGCCTCTCCGTCGAGGAGGCCGTCGAGGTCCTCGACGCCGCGATCGCCGGCTGAGACCACGCCGACCCGCCCCACATGTGGGGCGGGTCAGCGTCCTCAGGACCAGTAGACGATCACCGAGTCGCCGACCTGCACCTGGTCGAACAGCCAGGCGACGGCGTCGTAGTCGCGCACGTTGACGCACCCGTGCGAGGCGCCGTCGTAGCCGATGGCGGCGAAGTCGGGGGAGTAGTGCACGGCCTGGCCGCCGGAGAAGAACATCGCGAACGGCATCGAGGTGCCGTAGAGCGACGACACGTGGTCGCGGCTCTTGTACTCGACGCTGGAAGACGCCCTCGCGGGTCGGGATGCTACTCCGAGCCGAACCGCACGTCGACGGTCTTGAGCACCTGGCCGTCGACCACCCAGCGCAGCGTGCGCGAGGTCTTGTCGACGCAGAGCACCCGCCCCGTGAGGCAACGCTCGTCGAGCGCGCCGGGCACGTTCCCGCCGAGCTGGTTGGCGAGCTCGGCCGCCGTGGGCTCGCTCGTCATGGCCAGCAGGCGGTCCATGGTGCGCCGGTCGACCTCGCCGGTGACCGGGATCTCGCGCTTGGCCTGGAACCCCTCGACCGCCACGCGGGTGACGTCGCCGTAGGAGCCGGTCACGTCCTGCTGGAACCAGTCGATCTGGCGCAGCCGGGCCTGCAGCTCGCGCACCGCGGGACCCTCGTCGCCGGGGGAGAGCAGCGCCGGTCCGGGCTGCAGCTCGGGCTCGGGCTCGGGGGTGGGCTCCGGGCTCGGGCTCGGGCGTGGGGTCGGTGCTGGGGGCAGCGCTGGGGTCGGGGGTGGCGGACGGCGTCGGGTCGGGGGTCGCCGACGGACGTGGGGCCGTCGACGGCTCCTCGGACGGCGTCGCGGTGGCGGCGGGCCTCGGGGTGCGGTCCGCCGCGGTGGGGTCCGTGTCGTCGGCGTGCTGCGACCAGGCCACCCCGAAGGCGGACAGGCCCAGCAGCAGCACGGCGACGAGGACGGTGAGGAAGCGGCGGAAGGCGGTCATGGCGGGCTCTCTGCGACTGGAGGGGCTGGAGTGATTGTCGAACATCCGACACCGAGGAGACGCCAGGCAGGGCCGTTTGGTTGCAGAGCAGTCGGTGCTCGTAGGGTCGGGCCGTGGCCCGCGCCGACCTCGACAAGCAACCGACCGACGTCCGGCGCATGTTCGACCAGGTCGCCGAGCGCTACGACCTCACCAACGACGTCCTCTCGCTCGGCCAGGACCGGCGGTGGCGGCGCGACGTGATCGAGGCCGTCGACCCGCAGTTCGGCGAGCGGGTGCTCGACCTCGCGGCCGGCACCGGCACCTCGAGCCAGCCGTTCGCCGACCGCGGCGCGCTCGTCGTCCCGTGCGACTTCTCCCTCGGCATGCTCGAGGTCGGCAAGCGGGCCCGCCCCCACCTGCCGTTCACGGCCGGCGACGGCACCCGCCTGCCCTTCGCCGACGACACCTTCGACGCCGTCACGATCTCCTTCGGCCTGCGCAACATCGTCGACCCGGCCGCGGGGCTCCGCGAGCTGCGACGCGTCACCAGGCCCGGCGGCCGCCTCGTGGTGTGCGAGTTCAGCCACCCCACGTGGGCGCCGTTCCGCACGGTGTACGTCGAGTACCTGATGAAGGCGCTGCCGCCCGTCGCCCGCGCGGTCTCGAGCTCGCCCGACGCCTACGTCTACCTCGCGGAGTCGATCCGCGCCTGGCCCGACCAGGCGAGCCTGGCCGCCCTGCTCGCCGACGCCGGCTGGCAGCGCCCGGAGTGGCGCAACCTCTCGGGCGGCATCGTCGCCCTGCACCGCGGTACCGCGTAATTACGCAACGGCGACGTGCGTTAAATCTGCAGGTCAGACGCCGTTTTCGAGCGTGCCACCCGGGTGTGACGAGAACGACGCCGAGTGGCAGTATGAGCGCCGGGGAACTCTCGTGATTACTTTCACAAAGTCACAAGTCGCGTCACCTCCGTGACGCGGAACGACCCCCGCTCCACTGGGAAGGGAAGAGATGGACCTCTACACACCGGTGCTGGTCCTCGGCGCACTGGCGGCCATCTTCGCTGTCGGCTCCATCGCGACCAGCCTCGTCGTCGGTCCCAGCCGCTACAACCGCGCCAAGCTCGACTCCTACGAGTGCGGCATCGAGCCGACCCCGCAGCCGGTGGGCGGCGGCCGGTTCCCGGTGAAGTACTACATCACCGCCATGCTCTTCATCGTCTTCGACATCGAGATCATCTTCCTCTACCCCTGGGCCGTGCACTTCGACGCGATGGCGCTGTTCGGGTTGGTCGAGATGGTCGTGTTCATCGCCACCGTCTTCGTCGCCTACGCCTACGTGTGGCGTCGCGGCGGGCTCGACTGGGACTGACCGGGAGGTCACTGCGTCATGGGTATCGAGGACAAGCTGCCGAGCGGCGTGCTGCTGAGCACGGTCGAGGGCCTGAGCGGCTACATGCGCAAGGCCAGCTTCTGGCCGGCGACGTTCGGCCTGGCCTGCTGCGCCATCGAGATGATGACGTCGGGCGGCCCCAAGTACGACCTCGCGCGCTTCGGCATGGAGGTCTTCCGCGCCAGCCCGCGCCAGGCCGACCTGATGATCGTGGCCGGCCGGGTGAGCCAGAAGATGGCTCCGGTGCTGCGCCAGATCTACGACCAGATGGCCGAGCCCAAGTGGGTGCTCGCGATGGGGGTCTGCGCCAGCAGCGGCGGCATGTTCAACAACTACGCCGTCGTGCAGGGCGTCGACCACGTCGTCCCGGTCGACATGTACCTGCCCGGCTGCCCGCCGCGGCCCGAGATGCTCATCGACGCGATCCTCAAGCTGCACGACCAGGTCCAGGACACCAAGCTCGGTGCCAACCGTCGCGGCGCAGATCGAGGAGCTCGAGACCGCGGCGCTCCGCGCCCTGCCGACCTCGGAGATGAAGGGCCTGCTGAGGTGAGCCACGAGGACAAGACCACCGGCCCCGACCAGGGCGACGGCAAGACCCCCGCCACCACCGACCAGGAGGTCAAGGCGGTCGGTGAGCGCACCGGCATGTTCGGCGTCACCGGCAGCGGCGACACCAGCGGGTACGGCGGGCTGGTCGCCCCGATCGTCTTCCCCGGCGACGCCCAGCGCCCCTTCGGCGGCTGGCACGACGAGGTGGCCGACGCCCTCGAGCAGGTCACCTCGCTCGGCCGCGTCGTGGTCCACCGCGGCGAGATCACCTTCCACGTGCGCCGCGACGAGCTCGTGGCCACCGCCCGGCACCTGCGCGACGACCCGCGGCTGCGCTTCGAGTTCTGCGCCGGGGTCAGCGGCGTCCACTACCCCGAGGACGCCGGCGCCGAGCTGCACGCCGTCTACCACCTGCTCTCGATGACCCACAACCGCCGGATCCGGCTCGAGGTCTCGGTCCCGGACGCCGACCCGCACATCCCCTCCCTCGTGGCGGTCTACCCGACGAACGACTGGCACGAGCGCGAGACCTACGACATGTTCGGGATCGTCTTCGACGGCCACCCGTCGCTGACCCGCATCCTCATGCCCGACGACTGGCCGGGCCACCCGCAACGCAAGGACTACCCGCTCGGCGGCATCCCGGTCGAGTACAAGGGCGGCACCATCCCGCCGCCCGACCAGCGGAGGAGCTACAACTGACATGAGCACCACCGATGACATCTACGCCGGCTCCACCGAGACGACCGAGGGCAAGGTCTTCACCGTCAGCGGCCGCGACTGGGACGAGATCGTCGAGGGCCTCGCCGGCGCCGAGGGCGTCGAGGAGCGGGTCGTCGTCAACATGGGCCCCCAGCACCCCTCGACGCACGGCGTGCTCCGCCTGATCCTCGAGATCGAGGGCGAGACGGTCACCGAGGCCCGCTGCGGCATCGGCTACCTGCACACCGGCATCGAGAAGAACATGGAGTTCCGCACCTGGGTGCAGGGCACGACGTTCGTCACCCGCATGGACTACCTCTCGCCGTTCTTCAACGAGGCGACCTACTGCCTGGGCGTCGAGCGGCTCCTCGACATCGAGGACCAGATCCCCGAGAAGGCCCAGGTCATGCGGGTGCTCCTCATGGAGCTCAACCGCATCTCCTCCCACCTGGTGTGCATCGCCACCGGCGGCATGGAGATCGGCGCGCTCACCGTCATGACCATCGGCTTCCGCGAGCGCGAGCTCGTGCTCGACCTGTTCGAGCTGATCACCGGCCTGCGCATGAACCACGCGTTCATCCGCCCCGGCGGCGTCGCCCAGGACCTGCCCGACGGCGCCCTCGGCGAGATCCGCGACTTCATCAAGCTCATGAAGAAGCGGCTGCCCGAGTACGCCGCGCTCTGCAACGCCAACCCCATCTTCAAGGCCCGTCTCGTCGACGTCGGCCACCTCGAGCTCGACGGCTGCCTCGCCCTCGGGCTCTCCGGCCCGGTCATCCGCAGCACCGGCTACCCGTGGGACCTGCGCAAGACCGAGCCGTACAGCGGCTACGAGGACTACGAGTTCGATGTCCAGACGTGGGACACCTGCGACGCCTACGGCCGGTTCCGGGTGCGGCTCAACGAGATGTGGGAGTCGCTGCGCATCGTCGAGCAGGCGGTCGACCGGCTCGAGGGCCTCGTCGGCGCCCCGGTGATGGTCGGCGACAAGAAGATCGCCTGGCCCAGCCAGCTCGCCATCGGCAGCGACGGCATGGGCAACAGCCTCGACCACATCCGCCACATCATGGGCGAGTCCATGGAGGCGCTGATCCACCACTTCAAGCTGGTCACCGAGGGCTTCCGGGTGCCGGCCGGCCAGGCCTACGTGCCCATCGAGTCCCCGCGCGGCGAGCTGGGCGCCCACGTCGTCTCCGACGGGGGCACGCGCCCGTTCCGCACGCACTTCCGCGACCCGTCGTTCACCAACCTCCAGGCCACGAGCGTGATGAGCGAGGGCGGCCAGGTCGCCGACGTCATCGTCGCCATCGCCTCCATCGACCCCGTGATGGGAGGTGTCGACCGATGACTCTGTCCACCGACACCAGGGCCGAGCTCGTCGAGATCGCCGGCCGCTACCCCGAGAAGCGCTCCGGGCTGCTGCCGATGCTGCACCTCGTCCAGTCGACCGAGGGCCGGATCACGCCCGAGGGCATCGAGACCTGCGCCGAGATCCTCGACCTGTCGCCGGCCGAGGTCAGCGGCGTGGCGACCTTCTACACGATGTACAAGCGCCGCCCGGTCGGCGACTACCACGTCGGGGTCTGCACCAACACGCTGTGCGCGGTCATGGGCGGCGACGAGATCTTCGCCCGGCTCAAGGACCACCTCGACGTCGGCAACGACGAGACGACCGAGGACGGCAAGATCACCCTCGAGCACGTCGAGTGCAACGCGGCCTGCGACTACGCCCCCGTGGTGATGGTCAACTGGGAGTTCATGGACAACCAGACGCCCGACTCGGCGGTGGCGCTGGTCGACGACCTGCGCGCCGGCAAGGAGGTCCGCTCGACCCGCGGCCCGCGCCTGTGCACCTGGCGCGAGGCCGAGCGCGTGCTCGCCGGCTTCACCGACGGCCTCGCCGACGAGGGCCCGAGCGCCGGCCCGTCGTCGCTGGTGGGCCTGGGCATCGCGCGCGAGCGCGGGTGGACGGCGCCGACGTCGGAGGCCAAGGAGGTCGGCGGCGCCGACGTGCCGGCCGAGTCCGACGACTCGGTCGCCGCGCAGGCCGCCGTCGAGGAGAAGGCGCCCACGGGCGAGACCGCCGCGGAGAAGAAGGAGGCGCAGTGACCGACACCCTCACCCCGGTGCTCACCGACGACTGGGACGCCGAGCGCTCCTGGACGCTCGCGACCTACGAGTCGCGCGGTGGCTACGGCGCGCTCGACAAGGCGCTCGGCATGGCGCCCGACGACATCGTCACCGCCGTCAAGGACTCCGGCCTCCGCGGCCGTGGCGGCGCGGGGTTCCCCACCGGCATGAAGTGGTCCTTCATCCCGCAGGACAACCCCAAGCCCAAGTACCTCGTGGTCAACGCCGACGAGTCCGAGCCGGGCACGTGCAAGGACATCCCGCTCATGATGGCCACGCCGCACACGCTGGTCGAGGGCGTCATCATCAGCAGCTTCGCGATCCGTGCGAACCACGCCTTCATCTACATCCGCGGCGAGGTGCTGCACGTGATCCGCCGCGTCCAGGCGGCCGTGGCCGAGGCCTACGCCGCCGGCCACCTCGGCAAGAACATCCACGGCTCCGGCTACGACCTCGACGTCGTCGTCCACGCCGGCGCCGGGGCCTACATCTGCGGCGAGGAGACGGCCCTGCTCGAGGGCCTCGAGGGCCGTCGCGGCCAGCCCCGGCTGCGTCCGCCGTTCCCCGCCGTCGCCGGCCTGTACGCCTGCCCGACCGTGATCAACAACGTCGAGTCCATCGCCTCGGTGCCGAGCATCATCGACAACGGTGCCGCCTGGTTCGCCTCGATGGGCACCGAGAAGTCGAAGGGCTTCGGCATCTTCTCGCTCTCGGGCCACGTCACGAAGCCGGGCCAGTACGAGGCGCCGCTCGGGATCACCCTGCGCGAGCTCGTCGACCTCGCCGGTGGCATGCGCCACGGCCACGAGCTGAAGTTCTGGACGCCGGGAGGCTCCAGCACCCCGCTGCTCACCGCCGAGCACCTCGACATCCCGCTCGACTTCGAGGGCGTCGCCGGCGTCGGCTCGATGCTCGGCACCCGCGCGATCCAGCTCTTCGACGAGACCACCTGCGTGGTGCGCGCCGTGCTGCGCTGGACCGAGTTCTACAAGCACGAGTCCTGCGGCAAGTGCACCCCGTGCCGCGAGGGCACGTGGTGGCTCGTCCAGACGCTCGCGGCGCTCGAGAGGGGCCAGGGCAGCGAGGCCGACCTCGACCTGCTGCTCGACCAGTGCGACAACATCCTCGGCCGCTCGTTCTGCGCCCTCGGTGACGGCGCCACCAGCCCGATCTCGAGCTCGATCCAGTTCTTCCGCGACGAGTACCTCGCCCACCTCTCCCACGGCGGCTGCCCCTTCGACGCCGCTGCGTCGACCGCGTGGGCCGGATCCCTGACGGGAGCTGCCCGATGACCACGACCCCCGAGAAGGCCACCGACCTGGTCTCGGTGACGATCGACGGCATCCAGGTCGACGTCCCCGCCGACACCCTGGTGATCCGGGCGGCCGAGCAGGTCGGCGTCCAGATCCCCCGGTTCTGCGACCACCCGCTGCTCGCGCCGGTCGGCGCCTGCCGCCAGTGCCTCGTCGAGGTGCCGGACGCCGGCAACGGGCGCGGGTTCCCCAAGCCGCAGGCGGCGTGCACCCTGCCCGTCGCGCCCGGCATGGTCGTCAACACCCAGGTCACCAGCGAGTCGGCCGACAAGGCCCAGCAGGGCGTCATGGAGTTCCTGCTGATCAACCACCCGCTCGACTGCCCCGTCTGCGACAAGGGCGGCGAGTGCCCCCTGCAGAACCAGGCCATGAGCAACGGGCGCGGCGAGTCGCGGTTCGTCGGCTCGGGTGCCGGCGGCGTCAAGCGCACCTTCCCGAAGCCGATCAACCTCTCGCCGCAGGTGCTGCTCGACCGGGAGCGCTGCATCGTGTGCCAGCGGTGCACCCGCTTCGCCGAGGAGATCGCCGGCGACCCGTTCATCGCCCTCGTCGAGCGCGGCGCGCAGCAGCAGATCGGCATCGCCGAGAACGCGCCCTTCCTCTCCTACTTCGCCGGCAACGTGATCCAGATCTGCCCCGTCGGTGCGCTGACGTCGGAGTCCTACCGGTTCCGGTCCCGCCCGTTCGACCTCGTCTCGAGCCCGTCGATCGCCGAGCACGACGCGTGCGGGTCGGCCATCCGGGTCGACCACCGCCGCGGCAAGGTGATGCGCCGGCTCGCGGGCAACGACCCCGAGGTCAACGAGGAGTGGATCACCGACAAGGACCGGTTCGCGTTCGCCTACGCGGCCGAGCCCGACCGGCTGACCTACCCGCAGGTGCGCGACGACGACGGCTCGCTCCGGCCGGCGTCGTGGCCCGAGGCCTTCGCCGTCGCCGCCCGCGGCCTGCAGGCTGCCGGCGCCGTCGGCGTCCTGACCGGTGGCCGGGTGACGGGCGAGGACGCCTTCGCCTACAGCAAGTTCGCCCGCGTCGCCCTCGGCACCAACGACATCGACTTCCGGGCCCGGCCGCACTCCGCGGAGGAGGCCGACTTCCTCGCCGCCCACGTCGTGGCGACCGGCCCCGGCAGCGGTGCGGTCACCTTCGCCGACCTCGAGACGGCCCCGACCGTCGTCCTCGCCGGCCTCGAGCCCGAGGACGAGGCCGGAGCGGTCTTCCTGCGGCTGCGCAAGGCGGCGCACCACCACGGCACCCGCGTGCTCGCGATCGCCCCGTTCTCCACCCGCGGCCTCCGCAAGATGAACGGGACCCTGCTGCCCACCGCGCCCGGCGACGAGCCGGCCGCGCTGTCCTCGCTGCTCGGCCACGCCGACCACGGCCTCGACGCCGGCTCGGTGATCCTCGTCGGCGAGCGCCTGGCCACCGTGCCCGGCGCCCTCACCGCGGCCGCCGACCTGGCGGCCAAGTCGGGCGCCCGCCTGGCCTGGGTGCCGCGCCGGGCGGGTGACCGCGGCGCGGTCGAGACCGGCTGCCTGCCCAACCTGCTGCCCGGCGGCCGCCCGGTCGCCGACCCCGCCGCCCGCGTCGACGCCGCCACCGCCTGGGGCGTCGACCACCTGCCCGAGACCGTCGGCCGCGACGCCGACGGGATCGTCGCCGCCCTCGTCGCGGGCGAGCTCGGGGGACTGGTCATCGGCGGGGTCGACCCCGCCGACACCACCGACCCGGCCGCCACCGCGGCCGCGATCGGGGCCGCGTCGTTCGTCGTCGCCCTCGAGCTGCGCGCCAACGACGTCACCCGGGCCGCCGACGTGGTGTTCCCCGTCGCGCCGGTCACCGACAAGGCCGGCTCCTTCGTGAACTGGGAGGGCCGGGTCCGGTCCTTCGACCAGGTCCTGAGCAACCCCGGGTCGCTGCCCGACCTGCGCATCCTCGCCGGCATCGCCGAGGAGCTCGGCAGGCCGCTGGGCTTCCGCACCGTCGACGACGTGTGGACGCAGATGGAGGAGATGGGCCCCTGGGACGGCGCCCGCGCCACCCCCGCCCCCGTGACGGCGCCGAGCGCGCCCGCCGGCCAGGGCCTGGTCCTCGCGTCCTGGAAGCAGCTCATCGACAACGGCACCATGCTGGACGGCGACAAGCACCTCGCCGCGACGGCCCGCCCGGCCGTGGCCAAGGTGCCGCGCGCCGTCCACGAGGCGTGCGGACCCACCGTCACCGTCACCGGTGACCGCGGCTCGCTGACGCTCCCCTCCGAGGTCGCCGACGACATCGTCGACGGCGTGGTGTGGCTGCCCGCCGCCTCCACCGGCGCCGGCCTGCTCACCGACCTCGCCTCGCCCGGCTCCCGCGTCACCGTCACCGGAGGCAACTGACCCATGCCCACCAGCCTCGCGCTCCTCGCGACGACGGTCACGCCGTCCGGACCCTCGGGGTCCGAGCCCGTCGACGCCGGCCTCCAGGCCTTCGGCCACGACCCGTGGTGGGTCGTCCTGCTCAAGGTCGTCTTCATCTTCCTGTTCCTGGTGCTGCTCACCCTCTTCAACATCTGGTGGGAGCGCCGCGTCGTGGCGCGGATGCAGCACCGCATCGGTCCCAACGTCAACGGCCCGTTCGGCCTGCTGCAGTCGCTGGCCGACGGCGCCAAGCTGATGTTCAAGGAGGACCTGATCCCGAAGGCGGCCGACAAGCTCGTCTTCGTGCTCGCGCCGATCCTGGCGGTGATCCCGGCGTTCGTGACGTTCTCGGTGATCCCCTTCGGGCCCGAGGTCGACTTCTTCGGCGAGCGCACCCCGCTGCAGCTCACCGACATGCCGGTGGCCGTGCTGTTCGTCATGGCGATCGCCTCGATCGGCATCTACGGCATCGTGCTCGGCGGCTGGTCGAGCGGCTCGACCTACTCCCTGCTCGGCGGCCTCCGCTCGAGCGCGCAGATGATCTCCTACGAGGTCTCGATGGGCCTCGCGCTCGTGGCGGTGTTCCTCTACGCCGGCTCGATGTCGACCTCCGAGATCGTCGCCGCGCAGGACGACCTGTGGTTCGGGCTGATCCTCATCCCGTCGTTCGTGATCTACACGATCTCGATGATCGGTGAGACCAACCGTGCGCCGTTCGACCTTCCCGAGGCCGAGGGCGAGCTCGTGGGCGGGTTCCACACCGAGTACTCCTCGATCAAGTTCGCCCTGTTCTTCCTCGCGGAGTACATCAACATGGCGACCGTGTCGGCGCTGGCGACGACGCTGTTCCTCGGCGGCTGGCACGCCCCGTTCTGGATCGACGAGTTCTGGGCCGGGGCCAACACCGGCTACTGGCCGCTGCTGTGGTTCTTCGGCAAGGTGCTGTTCTTCATCTTCATCTTCATCTGGCTGCGCGGCTCGCTGCCGCGGCTGCGCTACGACCAGTTCATGGCGTTCGGCTGGAAGCGGCTCATCCCGATCTCGCTGGCCTGGATCGTCGCGGTCGCCGTGCTCCGCGTGGCCAAGCTCGAGGGCTGGCTCGAGACCGACAACCTGCGCATCGTCATCGGCGTCCTGCTGGTGCTGCTGCTCGTGCTGTTCTTCGTCGGTGCCGACAAGTCGGAGCCCGAGACCGTGGTCAAGGCCGACGGTGCCGAGGGTGGGTTCCCCACCCCGCCGATGCCGGCCGGCGGCGCGGTCCGCGGCTCGGCCGTGCCGCTCGTGTTCGACCGACCGACCCTGCTCGAGAAGGACTCCGCGATGGCGGGGGAGGAGGCCTGATGGCCACGGACAGCTCGGGGTCGAAGGACTCCAAGACGCTCAAGGAGCAGTTCTGGGACCCCGTCGCCGGCTTCGGCGTCACGTTCCGGACGATGTTCCGCAAGGTGGTCACCGAGCAGTACCCGTTCGAGAAGCTCCCGACCGCGCCCCGGTTCCACGGCCGGCACCAGCTCAACCGCTGGCCCGACGGGCTCGAGAAGTGCATCGGCTGCGAGCTCTGCGCGTGGGCCTGCCCCGCCGACGCGATCTACGTCGAGGGCGCCTCGAACGACGACGCCAACGACGAGCGCTTCAGCCCGGGCGAGCGCTACGGCCGCGTCTACCAGATCAACTACCTGCGCTGCATCCTCTGCGGCCTGTGCATCGAGGCCTGCCCGACGCGCGCGCTCACGATGACCAACGAGTACGAGCTGGCCGACGACAACCGCGCCGACCTGATCTACGAGAAGTCCGACCTGCTCGCGCCGCTGCTGCCCGGCATGGAGCAGCCGCCGCACCCGATGAAGGACGGCATGGACGAGGGCGACTACTACCGGGGGCTGCTCGGCGGTGGTGCCCAGTGATCGCCTTCTGGGTGCTCGCCCCGCTCATGGTGCTCTCCGCGCTCGGGCTGCTGTTCGTGCGCAAGGCCGTCCACGCCGCCCTGCTGCTGGCGGTCGTGATGATCAGCCTCGCGATCCTGTACGCCGCGCTCGACGCGCCGTTCCTGTTCGCGGTGCAGATCATCGTCTACACCGGCGCGATCCTGATGCTCTTCCTCTTCGTCCTGATGCTGGTGGGCGTCGACTCCGCGGACTCCGTGGTCGAGACCATCAAGGGCCAGCGGGTGCTGGCCACGATCGGCGGCCTGCTGCTCGGGCTGATCCTGGTGATCAGCCTGACCCAGCTCAGCTTCGGCACCGCCGCTGGCCTCGACGAGGCCAACCAGGGCGGCAACATCCCGGCGCTCGCCAACATCGTCTTCTCCCGCTACGTCTTCGCCTTCGAGGTCACCAGCGCGCTGCTCATCACGGCAGCCGTGGGCGCCATGGTGCTCGCGCACCGGGAGCGCCTGACCCCCAAGCAGTCGCAGGCCGACCTCGCCGCCAAGCGCGTGCGCGACTACGCGGAGAAGGGCACGCACCTCGGCCCGCTGCCCTCGCCCGGTGTCTACGCCCGCCACAACGCGGTCGACACCCCTGCCCTGCTGCCCGACGGCACCGCCGCGGAGTCTTCGGTCTCGCGGGTCCTCGCGGCCCGCGGCACCGTGCGCTCGGCGCCGGCGCTGGCCGACGACATCGAGGCGCTCAAGCGTCAGCTCGGCATCGACACCGCAGCGCGACCCGGCACCTCGGGCAAGAGCGGCGCCACGGCGTCGTCCGAGGAAGACGTCGAGAAGGGGCCCGGAGCATGACTGAGTACGTGGTGCTGTCGAGCATCCTGTTCACGATCGGTGCGGTCGGCGTCCTGGTGCGCCGCAACGCCATCGTCGTCTTCATGTGCGTCGAGCTCATGCTCAACGCCTGCAACCTCGCCCTGGTGGCCTTCGCCAAGCAGCACGGCAACCTCGAGGGCCAGGTCGCGGCGTTCTTCGTGATGGTGGTCGCCGCCGCCGAGGTGGTCGTCGGGCTCGCCATCATCATGACCATCTTCCGCACGCGTCGTTCGGCCTCGGTCGACGACGCGAGCCTGCTGAAGTTCTGAAAGGCCTGGCACACAGATGTTCGTCATCGAAGCCGGGGGAGAGATCCCCGTGGTCGACCCGGGAAGCGCCGACGGCGTCTTCGCCTTGATGTGGCTGGTGATCGCGCTGCCGCTGCTCGGCGCCGCGGTCCTGCTGCTCGGCGGCAGGGCCACCGACCGGTGGGGCCACCTGCTGGGCACCGCCATGCCCGTCGGGTCGTTCGTCATCAGCCTCGTCATGTTCTTCTCGCTGCTGGGGCGCGACGCCGAGGAGCGCCAGGTCGGCCAGCACCTCTACAACTGGATCGACGTCGGCTCGCTGCACGTCGGCATGGACCTGCTCTACGACCCGCTGGCGGCGCTGTTCCTGCTGCTGATCACCGGGGTCGGCTCGCTGATCCACCTCTACTCCATCGGCTACATGGAGCACGACCCGCGCCGGCGACGGTTCTTCGGCTACCTCAACCTGTTCGTCGCGGCGATGCTCATGCTGATCCTGTCCGAGAACTACCTCGGGCTGTTCCTCGGCTGGGAGGGCGTCGGCCTGGCCTCGTACCTGCTGATCGGCTTCTGGCAGCACAAGCACTCCGCGGCCGCCGCGGCCAAGAAGGCCTTCGTCATCAACCGTGTCGGCGACATGGGCATGGCCAGCGCGATCTTCCTGGCGTTCGTCACCTTCGGCACCACCAGCTTCTCGGGCATCAGCGCCGTGGCAGGTGAGGCGTCCGAGACCACGATGACGTGGCTGGGCATCCTGCTGCTCGTCGGCGCCTGCGGCAAGTCCGCCCAGGTCCCGCTGCAGGCCTGGCTCCTCGACGCCATGGAGGGCCCGACCCCGGTGTCGGCGCTCATCCACGCCGCGACCATGGTCACCGCCGGCGTCTACCTCGTCGTCCGCTCCAACTTCGTGTTCGAGCACGCCCCCGACGCGCAGACCTGCGTCGTCATCGTCGCCACCGTGACGCTCCTGTGGGGTGCGGCCATCGGCTGCGCGAAGGACGACATCAAGAAGGCGCTCGCCGGCTCGACCATGAGCCAGATCGGCTACATGATGCTCGCCGCCGGGCTCGGCACCGCCGGCTACGCGTTCGCGATCTTCCACCTGCTGACGCACGGCTTCTTCAAGGCCAACATGTTCCTCGGCGCCGGCTCGGTCATGCACGGCATGAACGACGACGTCGACATGCGCCACTACGGCGTCCTCAACAAGGCGATGCCGGTCACCTTCCTGACCTTCGCGATGGGCTACCTGGCGATCATCGGGTTCCCCGGCTTCTCCGGGTTCTGGTCGAAGGACAAGATCATCGAGGTCGCCATCGCCGACAACTGGGTCGTCGGCCTCTGCGCCCTGCTCGGCGCCGGCGTCACGGCGTTCTACATGACGCGCCTGATGCTGATGACCTTCTTCTCCCAGAAGCGCTGGGAGAAGGGCGTGCACCCGCACGAGTCGCCCAAGGTGATGACGATCCCGCTCATCGTGCTCGCGGCCCTCTCGGTGCTCGGCGGCCTCCTGCTGCTCGGTGACTGGATCGTCGAGTGGCTCGAGCCGGTCGTCGGTCCCGAGGTCGAGCACGACCTGCCGATCCCGGCCATCGGCATCACGCTCATCGCGATCGCCGTCGTGGCCGTCGGCGTCGCCGGGGCGTTCGTGCTCTACCAGCGGCGCAAGGTCCCGAAGGTCGCCCCGAGCGACGTCTCGGTCTTCACCAGGGCCGCGCGCGCCGACCTCTACGGCGACGCGATCAACGAGGGTCTCGTCGTCCAGCCCGGACGCCGCCTGGTCGCGGGGCTGTTCGTCTTCGACCGGTCCGGTGCCGACGGCCTCTTCATGGGCGGGCGGTGCCGCCGTGAAGGCGCATCGGTGGCCAGCTGCGCAAGGTGCAGACCGGCTACGTGCGCTCCTACGCCCTGTCCGTGCTCGGGGGCGTCGTCATCGTCGCCCTCGCGATGTTGGCGGTGAACCTCTAGATGCTGACCGCCTCGTCCTCGTCCCCCTCGTGGGGGCCGTGCTCATCCCGTTCCTGCCGGCGGCCACCAGCCGCTCGGTCGCGATCGGCTTCTCGGCGGGCACCCTCGGCCTCGGCGCCGCCACCGCTCTGCAGTTCGACGTCGGGCAGAGGGCGGCCTCCAGCTCGAGGAGGTCCACACCTGGATCGAGGCCTTCGGCGTCCACTACGCCCTCGGCGTCGACGGGCTCGGCCTGCTCATGGTGCTGCTCACCGTCGTGCTCGTCCCGATCGTCATCGTGGCCGGCTGGAACGACGGCGACGAGGCTCCCCGCTCGTTCTACGCCTGGATCCTGGCGCTCGAGGCGCTCTCGCTCGCGGTGTTCTGCGCCACCGACGTCTTCCTCTTCTACGTCGTCTTCGAGGCCACGCTCATCCCCGCGTACTTCCTCGTCGGCGGCTTCGGCCGGGTGGGTCGCAGCGCCGCCGCCATCGAAGTTCCTGATGTTCCAGCTCGCCGGCGGACTGGTGCTGCTGG
The DNA here is from genome assembly GCA_963830575.1 of uncultured Actinomycetota bacterium. Lineage (GTDB taxonomy): Bacteria > Actinomycetota > Actinomycetes > Propionibacteriales > Nocardioidaceae > Nocardioides. Next base: position 177,988 of record CAWHNR010000002.1, on the reverse strand, counting down.
CCGCGGTGATCGGGCTCTACGTGGTCTCGGCCGAGGCCGGCACGCCGTCCTACCTGCTGAAGGACCTCGAGAAGCTCGACATCTCGACCGAGGCCGGTCGCTGGCTGTTCGTCGGGTTCTTCATCGCCTTCGCGATCAAGGCACCGCTGTTCCCGGTGCACACCTGGCTGGCCGACACGACCGAGCGCGCGACGCCCGGGCGTCAGCGTGATGCTGGTGTGCGTGCTCGACAAGATCGGCACGTTCGGGATGCTGCGCTTCTGCCTCGGGATCTTCCCCGAGGCCTCGCAGTGGGCCACCCCGGTGGTCGTCACCATCGCGCGTGATCTCGATCATCTACGGCGCGCTCGTCGCGATCGCCCAGGACGACGTCCTGCGCCTGATCGGCCTGACCTCGCTGAGCCACTTCGGCTTCATCACGCTCGGCATCTTCGTGTTCAGCACGCAGGGCAGCTCGGGCGCGATCCTCTACATGGTCAACCACGGCATCGGCACGGCCGCGCTGTTCCTGGTCGCGGGCTACCTCGTCAAGCGCCGCGGCACCACGCTCATCAGCGAGATGGGCGGCCTCGAGAAGGCGACCCCGGTGCTCGCCGGCCTGACGCTCGTCGCCGGGCTCGCCACGCTCGGCCTGCCGGGCCTGAGCCCGTTCGTCTCGGAGTTCCTGGTGCTGCTGTCGGCCTTCGACTACGCCTGGTGGGTCGGGGCGTTCGCCGTGACCGGCATCGTCCTCGCCGCCATCTACGTGCTGTGGATGTACCAGCGGATCTTCACCGGCCCCGGCCCCGGCGGTCTCGGCGCCGGCGCCGACCACGGCACCAGCGAGGGCGACGCGCACGACGTCCCGCTCAAGGGGACCGCCACGGCGGTCGACACCAGGGTCGAGACGATCCCGGACGCCTCGCCGCGCGAGGTGCTCGCCGTCGCCCCGCTGATGGTCGCGCTGGTGCGTCTTCGGGTTCTTCCCGCAGCCGCTGCTCGACCTGAGCAACCCCTACGCCGAGAACCTGCTGCAGAACAAGGTGAGCGTCACCGACGACCCACCGACGGTCGACCCCTACGGGGCGCACGTCTTCGACTCCGAAGAGGGCGAGTGACGTGGACCTGACCTTCGTCAAGCCCACCATCGAGTACGGCGAGCTGTCGCCGCTCTTCATCGTCTTCGCCGTCGCCTGCCTCGGTGTCGTCGTCGAGGCCTTCGTCGCCCGCGAGCGCCGGCACGTCGTCCAGGTCGTCCCTCGCCGCCGCCGGCGTCATCGCCGCGGTAGTCGCCACGGTCGTCGTCGGCACCCGGCCTCGACGAGGTCGGCGGCGGTGCCGGCCGCGGCCTCGTCGGCGCCGAGGGCTCGGTCGTCGTCGACGGTCCCACGGTCTACCTCTGGGGCCTGATCCTGGTCTTCGCCCTCGCCGGCGTCGCGCTGTTCGCCGAGCGCAAGGTCGAGGCCGGCCTGTCGGTGTTCGCCGGCCAGGCCGCCGCCCTGCCCGGCACCGAGGCCGAGCGCCAGGTCCGCCGGCCTCAGCCACACCGAGGTCTACCCGCTCGTGCTGTTCGCCGTCGGCGGCATGATGCTGTTCCCGGCCTCCGGCGACCTGCTCACCATGTTCGTCGCGCTCGAGGTGCTCTCGCTGCCGCTCTACCTGCTCTGCGGCCTCGCCCGCCGGCGCCGGCTGCTGAGCCAGGAGGCCGCGCTCAAGTACTTCCTGCTCGGCGCGTTCTCCTCCGGCTTCTTCCTCTACGGCGTCGCGCTGGTCTACGGCTACGCCGGCTCGATGAACCTCGAGCGCATCCACGCCGCGGTCGTGAACAGCACCGAGAACCGCTCGCTGCTGCTGCTCGGGATCGCGATGCTCTCGGTCGGGCTGCTCTTCAAGGTCGGCGCCGCGCCGTTCCAGGCCTGGACCCCCGACGTGTACCAGGGCGCGCCCACCGCGGTCACCGCGTTCATGTCGGCCGCGACCAAGATCGCCGCGTTCGGCGCCATCCTGCGGCTCTACTACGTCGCCTTCGGCGCCAACCGCTGGGACTGGCAGCCGATGCTGTGGGTCATCGCGATCCTGACCATGCTGGTCGGCGCGGTCCTCGCCTTCGTGCAGAGCGACGTCAAGCGGATGCTCGCCTACTCCTCGGTCGCCCACACCGGCTTCCTGCTCACCGGCGTGCTCGGGCTCCAGGCCACCGGCGACCTCGCCGAGGGCCAGGTCACCTCGCTCCAGGCCGTGCTCTTCTACCTGACGAGCTACGGGTTCGCGACCGTCGGCGCCTTCGCGATCGTGACCCTGGTCCGCGACGCCAACGGCGAGGCGCCGTCGTTCGTGCGCTGGACCGGCCTCGGCAAGCGCTCGCCGGTCGTGGCCGGCACCTTCGCCTTCTTCCTGCTCTCGATGGCCGGCATCCCGCTGACCGCCGGCTTCGTCGGCAAGTGGGCCGTCTTCACCGTCGCGATGTCGGCGGGCGCCTGGCCGGTCGTGCTGGTCGCGATCGCGTCGAGCATCATCGCCGTCTACTTCTACATCCGCTACATCCGGCTGATGTTCTTCACCGACCCCGAGCACGGCGCCGAGTTCGCCTCCGTCACCGTGCCGTCGCCGCTGACCAGCGTCACGATCGGGGTCTGCGCGGTCGCCACCCTGGTGCTCGGCGTCGTGCCCGGCCGCGTGCTCGACCTGGCCGCGCAGGTGGGAGACTTCATCAGGTGAGCGCGGCGACCGGCAGGCCAGCGACCTGGCCCTGCCGATCGACGACGAGGCCCTCGCCGACCGGCTGCGCCAGCGGATGGCCGAGGTCGAGGCGGCCCTCTACGACCACGCCGCCAGCCCCTCGCCCTACGTCACCGAGGCGGCCCGCCACCTGCTCGCCGCCGGCGGCAAGCGGTTCCGCCCGCTCCTGGTGCTGCTCGCCGCCGAGGCCGGCGCCGACCCCGGCTGCGACGCCGTGCTCACCGCGGCCTGCGTCGTCGAGATCACCCACGTCGGCTCGCTCTACCACGACGACGTCATGGACGAGGCCGCCCTGCGACGCGGGGCCGACTCGGCCAACTCGCGCTGGGACAACCACGTCGCGATCCTCACCGGCGACTGGCTCTTCGCGAAGTCCTCCGAGCTCACCGCCCAGCTCGGCTCCGAGGCCGTCGCCATCCAGGCCGCCACCTTCACCCGCCTGGTCGAGGGCCAGATCCTCGAGGGCGTCGAGCCCACCGGCGACCCGCTGCAGCACTACCTCGACGTGGTCGCCGGCAAGACCGGCTCCCTCATCGCCACCTCCGCCCGCTACGGCGCCCGCTTCAGCGGCGCGCCGACCGAGGTCGAGGAGGCGCTGACCGCCTACGGCGAGATCGTCGGCTCCGCCTTCCAGCTCTCCGACGACATCCTCGACATCGCCTCCGACTCCGAGGAGTCCGGCAAGACCCCGGGCACCGACCTGCGCGAGGGCGTCCCGACCCTGCCGGTGCTGATGGCCCTCGCCTCGACCGACCCCGCCGACGCCCGCCTCCACGAGCTCCTCAGCGCGCCGCCTCATCGACGACGCCCTCCACGCCGAGGCCCTCGACCTCCTGCGCAAGCACCCCGCCCTCGACCAGGCCCGCGCCTACGTCATCGCCCGCGCCGACGAGGCCAAGGCGCTCCTCACCGCCCTCCCCGAGGGATCGGTCCGCACCGCCCTCGAGTCCTTCGCCGACGTCGTCGCGGTCCGTTCCGCCTGAAATTCGCCGACCCGTCCCGTTCTAGGGACAGGTCACCGCGAAGCTCGCCGACCCGTCCCGTTCTCGGGACAGGTCACCGCGAAGCTCGCTGACCCGTCCCGTTCTAGGGACAGGTCAGCGTCGACGGAGGGGTCAGGCGGCGGTGGTCGCGGTGGCGGCGAGGGCGAGCTGGCGGTGGCGGTGGCGGAGGGCCTCGACGGTGAAGACGGCGAGGGCGAGCCAGACGAGGGTGAAGCCGACCCAGCGCACCGTGGTCATCGGCTCGTCGAACACGACGAGCCCGAGCACGAACTGGATGGTGGGGGCGAGGTACTGGAGGAGGCCGAGGGAGACCAGGGAGACGCGGGTGGCGGCGGCGCCGAAGAGGATCAGGGGGACGGCGGTGATGAGGCCGGTGGTGGTGAGGAGCAGGGCGTGGCCCGGGCCCTCGGAGGTGAAGTGCGAGGTCCCGAAGGCGGTCAGCAGCACGAGGTAGCCGAGGGCGAACGGGGCGACGACGGCGGTCTCGAACGCCAGGCTCTCGACCGCGCCGACGTCGGCGGACTTCTTGGCCAGCCCGTAGGTGCCGAAGGAGAAGGCGAGCACGATCGCGATCCACGGCGGACGGCCGTAGTCCCAGGTGAGCACGCAGACCGCGGCGAAGCCGACGCCGAGGGCGAGCCACTGGGCGCGGCGCAGCCGCTCGCCGAGGACCAGGACCCCCATCAGCACGGTGACGAGCGGGTTGATGAAGTAGCCGAGGGACGTCTCGACGACCCTGCCGCGGGTGACGCCGTAGATGTAGGTCACCCAGTTGAAGGTGATGGTGACGGCGGCGAGGGCGAGCAGCCGGGCGACGCGGCGGTCGGCCATGATCGCGCGCAGCTCGGCCCCTCTGCGCAGCGCGAGGACGAGGACCCCCATGACGAGGGCGGACCAGACGACGCGGTGCGCCAGGATCTCGACCGCGCCGGCCGGCTCCAGCAGCGGCCAGTAGAGCGGGAACGTGCCCCAGAGCGTGTACGCCGCGACCCCGAAACCGAGTCCGCGCCGATCGTCCGCCACGCGGTGACCCTAGCCTGCCCGTGCCCGGCATCACGGGGGTGCCGTCGGGGTCGAGGTTTGGGTCGTGATCGGATGGGCAGGTACGACTCGACACTGAACCCCACGACCTCTTCGGGAGATCCCCCATGCGAACCACTCGTCTGCTCGTCGCCGCCCTCGCGCTGGCCCTGCTCGGCCTGCTGCCGGCGACCGCCTCGTCCCAGGCCACGACCGCCGGTCACGGCGTCAGCTCCAAGGCCCCGGCCACCAAGGTCACGCTGCAGGGCAAGGAGGTGCGGCGCCACGGTCGGACCGTGCCCGTCGTCTACGGCACCGTCAACCCGCCCAAGGGCCCGGTCTACATCCAGAAGGCGACGCAGTGCCGGACCCAGAAGGTCAGCTCCTGCAACTTCAAGTTCTTCAACAAGACCTTCCTCAAGAACGGCAAGTACTCCCAGCAGATCACCTACCCGAAGCGTCGCGGCACGTTCGTGTGGCGCGCGAAGGTCGGCAAGGCCGTGAGCCCCGCGATCCTCACCTGCAAGACCGCCAGCGGCGTCTGCAGCCGGCTGCCCTGAGGCCGAGCCGATCCGCTCCCAGCTGATCGGACCTGAACGACGGAACCGCCGCCCGGGCACTGCCCGGGCGGCGGTTCCTCGTCGTGCGGGGGCCTGCTAGACGACGGTCCAGGTGTCGCCGCCGTTGATGAGGGCCTCGAGGCGGGCCGTGGGGTCGCCGGCGGCCTCGTCGAGGCCGCCCTGGGCGGTGGCCACCTGGGCACGCGCCTGGTCGTCGTACGTGGGGCGCGAGACCTGGCGGAAGATGCCGATCGGCGTCTGGTTGAGGTAGCCCATGTCGGTGAGCCGGCTGATCGCGAAGGCCATGGAGGGGTCGGGGCTCTGGGCGTCGTGGACCAGGAGGGCGTCCTCGCCGACGTCGGCGACCAGGACAACCTTGACGCCGCCGGTCTCGGTGTCGCGGACCAGCCCCTTGGCTGCCGTTGCCGAACACGGATGGGCTCGCCGTGGACGAGCGGGATGATCGCGTCGGCCTTGGTGTCGTTGTCCTTGATGGCGTCGAACGCGCCGTCGTTGAAGATCGGGCAGTTCTGGTAGATCTCGACGAGCGAGGTGCCGCGGTGGGCGGCCGCGGCGGAGAGCACCGACGGTGAGGTGCTTGCGGTCGGAGTCGATGGTGCGGGCCACGAACGACGCCTCGGCGCCCAGGGCCAGCGAGACGGGGTTGAAGGGGTGGTCGACCGAGCCCATCGGGGTGGACTTGGTGACCTTGCCCGACTCGCGAGGTGGGGGAGTACTGGCCCTTGGTGAGCCCGTAGATCCGGTTGTTGAAGAGCAGGATCGTCATGTTGACGTTGCGGCGCAGGGCGTGGATGAGGTGGTTGCCGCCGATGGAGAGGGCGTCGCCGTCGCCGGTGACGACCCAGACCGAGAGGTCCTCGCGGGCGGTGGCCAGGCCCGTCGCGATCGAGGGCGCGCGGCCGTGGATGGAGTGCATCCCGTAGGTGTCGAGGTAGTAGGGGAACCGGCTCGAGCAGCCGATGCCGGAGATGAAGACGATGTTCTCGCGCTTGAGGCCCGAGGTCGGGCAGGAAGCGACTGCACGGCCTTGAGGACGGCGTAGTCGCCGCACCCGGGGCACCAGCGGACCTCCTGGTCGGAGGAGAACTCCTTGGCGGTCTGCGGGCCGTCGGCGGCGGGGACCGACTCGGTGCCGGTCCGGCAGCTCGGGGAGGCCGAGGTCGGTGCTGGTCGGCGGGGTCATGTCAGCGCACTTCCTGGGTTGCTGGTCGGGCGGACGGGGTGAGGTCGACGGTGATGCCCTCGGCGTCGGCGACGAGGCCGCCGATCGCCTCGGCGAGCTCGGCTGCCTTGAGCGGCAGGCCGCGGACCTGGTTGTAGCCGATGGCGTCGACGAGGTACCTGGCGCGCAGCAGCATCGAGAGCTGGCCGAGGTTCATCTCGGGGCACGAGGACCTTGTCGTAGCGCTTGAGGATGTCGCCGAGGTCGTTCGGGAACGGGTTGAGGTGGCGCAGGTGCACCTGGGCGACGTTGTGCCCGGCCTTGCGGACGCGGCGGCAGCCGGCGCCGATGGGGCCGTAGGTCGAGCCCCAGCCGATGACCAGGACCTTCGCCTCGCCGGACGGGTCGTCGACCTCGAGCGGCGGCAGCGAGTCGGCGATGCGGTCGATCTTGGCCTGGCGGGTGCGGACCATGAGGTCGTGGTTGGCCGAGTCGTAGGAGATGTTGCCGTGCCCCTCGCCCTTCTCGAGCCCACCGATGCGGTGCTCGAGGCCGGGGGTCCCGGGCACGGCCCACGGGCGGGCGAGGGTCTCCTCGTCGCGCAGGTAGGGCCAGAAGTCCTTGTGCTCGGTCCCGTCGTCGTCGACCTTCGCGACGTGGTTGGGCTCGGTCGCGAAGCCCGGGTCGATCCGGGGAGGTCGTCGATCTCGGGGATCCGCCAGGGCTCCGAGCCGTTGGCGAGGTAGCCGTCGGAGAGGAGCATCACCGGCGTGCGGTAGGTGACCGCGATCCGGATCGCCTCGACGGCGGCGGAGAAGCAGTCGCCGGGTGACTGCGGGGCGACGATCGGGACGGGGGCCTCGCCGTTGCGGCCGAACATGGCCTGCAGCAGGTCGGACTGCTCGGTCTTGGTCGGCAGCCCGGTCGAGGGGCCGCCGCGCTGGACGTTCACGACCACGAGCGGCAGCTCGGTCATCACGGCCAGGCCGATCGCCTCGCCCTTCAGCGCGATGCCGGGCCCGGACGTCGAGGTGACGCCGAGCGCGCCGCCGAAGGAGGCGCCGATCGCGGCACCGACGCCCGGCGATCTCGTCCTCGGCCTGGAACGTCGTGACGCCGAACGCCTTGTGCTTGCTCAGCTCGTGGAGGATGTCGGAGGCCGGGGTGATCGGGTAGGTGCCGAGGAACAGCGGGAGCCCGGACTGCACGCCGCCCGCGACCAGCCCGTAGGCCAGGGCGAGGTTGCCGGAGATGTTGCGGTAGGTGCCCGGCGGGCATCACGGCCGGCTTGATCTCGTACTGGACGACGAAGACCTCGGTGGTCTCGCCGAAGTTCCAGCCGGCCTTGAACGCGGTCAGGTTGGCGTCGCGGATCGCGGGCACCTTCGCGAACCGCTTGGACAGGAACGCCTCGGTGCCCTCGGTGGGGCGGCCGTACATCCACGACAGCAGGCCGAGGGCGAACATGTTCTTCGCGCGGGCGGCGTCCTTGCGGGAGAGGCCGAACTCCTTGACGGCCTCGACCGTCATGCCGGTCAGGTCGACGGGGTGGACGGCGAAGTCGCCCAGCTGGTCGTTGGCGTCGCCCAGGAAGTCGAGCGGGTTGGCGTCGTAGCCGGCCTTGGCCAGGTTGCGGGTGGTGAAGTCGTGGGTGTCGACGATGATCGCCGCGCCCTTCGGCAGGTCGGCGACGTTGGCCTTCAGCGCGGCCGGGTTCATCGCGACCAGGACGTCGGGGGCGTCGCCGGCGGTGAGGATGTCGTGGTCGGCGAAGTGGACCTGGAACGAGGAGACGCCGGGGATCGTGCCCTGGGGCGCTCGGATCTCGGCGGGGAAGTTGGGCAGCGTGACCAGGTCGTTGCCGAACGACCGCCGACTCCTGGGTGAACCGGTCACCCGTCAGCTGCATGCCGTCACCGGAGTCACCCGCGAACCGGATGATCACGCGATCGAGCTGCTTGACCTGCTTGGACACCTGTCCCACCTTCGTCGTGCCTGGATGTCGTGCGTGCTGCCCGACTGGCCATCGTACGGCGCCGCGTCGAAACTAGAACAGGTTCTGGACAGGTGTCCAGCCATGTGTCCGATCCGGCGGCTCCCGGTCTCCCACGATAGTCGGGCCCGCGCCGCCAGCAGGCTCGTCCTGACTGCTGGAAGGTGACGCTCACCACTCCCGGCGCGCGATGACCCGAGGTCCCACGCGGGGACGGAGGCCCCGGGCGCCCCGGATCGGTCTGGACCAGCGTCCGCACCGGCGCGTCTGATTCGATAGAAACACCAAAGTTGATTACTCTGCTCCAGTTACCTCAGCAGCGCCGGTGCAGGCGCCGATCGAAAGTGTGGGATCCAGATGAAGAACGCGATCAAGCTGGCCGCCGTGGCCACCGCCGGGGCGCTCGCCCTCACGGGATGCTCGGGGGGAGGCGACGAGGAGACCGTCCACGTCGTCGGCTTCTCGATCCTCAAGGAGGTCAACGACCGGCGTCATCGAGGCGTTCCAGAAGACCGATGACGGCAAGGACGCTCGAGTTCGACACCTCCTACGGCGCCTCCGGCGAGCAGCGCGACAAGATCATCAGCGGCCAGCCGTCGACGGTCGCCCACCTCAGCCTCGAGCCCGACATCGCCAAGCTCGTGGGCGAGGGCCTCGTCGCCGAGGACTGGAAGGACAACGACACCAACGGCATCTGCACGACGTCGGTCGTCGTCATCGTCACCCGCCCGGGCAACCCGCTCGGGATCGCGACCTGGGACGACCTGATCACCAAGGACGCCGAGATCGTCACCCCCGACCCGGCCTCGTCCGGCTCGGCCAAGTGGAACGCCCTCGCCGCCTACGGTCACGTCCTCGCCGAGGGCGGCGACGAGGCCGACGCCGCGGAGTACATGGAGTCGTTCTACAAGCAGATCGTCTCCCAGCCCGGCAGCGGCCGCGACGCGACCGCCGCGTTCACCGGCGGCATCGGCGACGTGCTCCTCTCCTACGAGAACGAGGCCATCGAGGCCAAGCAGGGCGGCGCCGAGGTCGACTACGTCGTGCCCGACACCACGCTCAAGATCGAGAACCCCTGCGCCGTGATCACCGACGACAAGGCCGCCGACGCGGCCCAGGCGTTCCTCGACTTCGTCAAGGGCCCCGAGGCCCAGAAGATCTACGCCGAGGCCGGCTTCCGCCCGCTCGACGGGCGTCGACGTCGGCGACGTGACCGTCGAGGGCGTCAACGACGAGGCCGACCCGTTCCCGGCCCCGACCGGCCAGCTCATCACCATCGACGACGACGTTCGGTGGCTGGGGCGAGGCCAACGAGAAGTACTTCGGCACCGGCGAGGACGGCCAGGACCTCGGCATCCTCACCGACCTGCAGGCCAAGAACGTCAACGCCGGCTGATCGTGGCCGCAACCTCCACCGCCGGCGTCGGGGCAGTCAAGGCTCCCCGACGCCGGCGCGGCCGGTCGTCCCGGCCGCTCACGCCCGGCGCCGGGCTCGGTCTCGGCGTCGCGATGATCTGGTTCAGCCTGCTCGTCCTGCTCCCGCTCTCCGCGGTCATCGTGGTCGGCTCCGAGGACGGGCTCGGCACCTACGGCGAGCTGCTGACGAACCGGAACACCCGTGCCGCGCTCCTGCTGACCGTGGGGGTCGCCCTCGCGACCACCCTCGTCAACATGGTGATGGGCACGGTCATCGCATGGGTCCTCGTCCGGGACAGCTTCCCGGGCAAGACGACTCCTCGACCTCATCATCGACATCCCGTTCGCGATGCCGACGATCGTGGCCGGCCTCGTCCTCCTCGCCGCTCTACGGCTCCGACGGCGTGCTCGGGCTCGGCATCGAGAACACCCGCACCGCGGTCTTCATGGCGGTCGCGTTCGTGACCCTGCCGTTCGTCGTGCGGACCGTCCAGCCGGTGCTGGAGGAGATCGACCACGACGCCGAGGACGCCGCGGCGTCCCTCGGTGCCACCAGGTTCACCACCTTCCGGCGCGTCGTGCTCCCGGCGCTGATCCCCGCGATCTTCGCCGGCTGCGGCGCTGTCGTTCGCCCGCGGCATCAGCGAGTACGGCTCGCTCGTGCTCCTCTCGGGCAACCTGCCGCGCAAGACCGAGGTCGCCTCGTACCGGATGAAGTCGCTGCTCGAGCAGAGCGACCGCACCTCGGCGGCGGCGCTGGCGACGATCCTGCTGCTCGTCGCCGTGGTGGCGATCGTCGTCCTCGACGTGCTGCAACGACGGCTGGCCCGTCGTGGCTAGCGCGTCGAGCGCGGTCGGCGGCCGCAACAGGTCGCTCACCGTCACGCTCCGGGTCCTCGTGCTCCTCTACCTCTTCATGCTGGTGGCCTGGCCCACGGCCCTCGTCGCCGGCAAGGTGTTCGGCGACAACTTCGCCGGGCTGAAGAAGGCGCTCGACGACCCCGACGTCATCCACTCGCTCAGCCTGACCGTCGAGGTCGCGCTGATCGCGGTGCTGATCAACCTCGTGTTCGGCGTCGGCGTCTCGCTGCTCCTGGTGCGACGCGACTTCCCCGGCAAGCGGGTGCTGTCGGTCCTCATCGACGTCCCGCTCTCGGTGTCGCCGGTCGTCGTGGGCCTGGCCCTCGTGCTCGTGTACAACCCGCGGTTCGGCTGGTTCGGCCCGACGCTGCAGGACAACGGCATCGACGTCATCTTCGCGACGCCCGGCATCATCCTCGCCACCTGCTTCGTCTCGGTCCCGCTCGTCATCCGCGAGGTCGTGCCGGTGCTCGAGGAGCTCGGCGACGACATGGAGCAGGCCGCCCGCAGCCTGGGGGCCGGGCCCATGGCGACGTTCCGCCGCATCACCCTGCCCAGCATCCGCTGGGCTGTCATCTACGGCGTCGTGCTGAGCCTCGCGCGCTCGCTCGGCGAGTTCGGCGCGGTCCAGGTCGTCGCCGGCAACGTCGGCGGCGCCAGCCAGACCGCGACCCTGGTCGTGCAGGAGAAGTACCAGGTGGCGGGCTCGCAGGACCAGGCCTACGCCATCTCGTTCCTCCTGGTCGTCGCCGCAGTTCTGTGTCTCGTGGTGGTGGCGCTGCTGCGTCCTCGCCACGCCGAGGTCGAGGAGAAGTCATGAGCATCGAGGTCAAGAACCTCAACAAGTCGTTCGGCAGCTTCGTCGCGCTCGACGACGTGACCGTGTCGCTCCCGACCGGTCAGCTGACGGCCCTGCTGGGCCCGTCGGGTGGTGGCAAGTCCACGCTGCTGAGGATCATCGCCGGGCTCGACTCGGCCGACTCGGGCACCGTCACGATCGAGGGCACCGAGGCCACCCACCTGCCCCCGCAGAAGCGCAACGTCGGCTTCGTCTTCCAGCACTACGCGGTCTTCAAGCACATGACCGTGGCCAAGAACGTGGCGTTCGGCCTCGAGATCCGCAAGCGGCCGAAGGAGGAGATCGCCGAGCGGGTCGACGAGCTGCTCCGGCTCGTCCACCTCTCGCAGTTCTCCCACCGGCTGCCCTCGCAGCTCTCGGGCGGTCAGCGCCAGCGCATGGCGCTGGCGCGGGCCCTCGCGGTCGAGCCCAAGGTCCTGCTGCTCGACGAGCCCTTCGGGGCGCTCGACGCCAAGGTCCGCAAGGAGCTGCGGGACTGGCTCCGGCGCCTGCACGACGAGGTGCACGTGACCACGGTCTTCGTGACGCACGACCAGGAGGAGGCCCTCGAGGTCGCCGACGAGATCGTGGTCATCAACGAGGGACGGGTCGAGCAGGTCGGCACGCCCGACCAGCTCTACGACTCCCCGGCGAACCCCTTCGTCATGGGGTTCCTCGGCGAGGTCACCGACCTCGGCGGCGTCGCCCTGCGGCCGCACGACATCGAGGTGGCGGTCGAGCCCGGGATCGACAAGGCGGCGGTGTCGGGCACCATCACACGGCTGCTGCGCATCGGGTTCGAGGTGCGCATGCACGTCGAGACCGAGGACGCCGCGTCCGTGACGGTCGTGATGACCCGCGCGCACGCCCGGTCCCTGCACCTCGAGGAGGGCACCAAGGTCTGGCTGTCGCCGGCCCCCGGCGCCATCACGATCGTGGCGGGCACCGAGCAGCTGCTGGTCGCGGAGGGGTAGCGGCGCGGAGCAGGGGCTCAGCGACGTGCCTGGGCCTCTGCTCGCTCCCTCAGCGCCTCGGCGTGCCGTCGGAAGCCGTCGGCGACCCGCGCCGGACCGGCCAACCGCACGAGCGGGCCGGAGAACTCCTCGACCGTGTCGTAGGTCGTGGGGCCGCCGGCGGGCTGGCTGAGTCGCTGGTGGCGGGTCCCGCGCACCAGCCCGAGCCTCGCCGGCCAGCCCTCGAAGACGTAGGAGAGCCGCGCCGTCGTGAGCCCGTCGGCCGACGACGGTGGCTCCAGGGCGCTGATGCGCTCCGGGGAGCGCGTGGTGCGGCCGCTCGCCCACCTCACGTGGAGCACGATCGGGTTGCCGACGGTCGCCGGGGACGCCGTCTCGGCCCGTTCGACGAACGGGTTCCACTCCGCGTACCGCTCGGTGTCGAGCATGACGCCCCAGACGACGTCCAGCGGTGCGTCGATCTCGACGCGGGCGGCGGGGTCGCGCACGTCAGCGGTAGTTGGTGAACTGCACCGCGAACTCGTAGTCCTGCTGCTTCACCAGCGCCTGGACGGCCTGCAGGTCGTCGCGCTTCTTGGAGGAGACCCGCAGCTCGTCGCCCTGGATCTGCGCCTTGACGCCCTTGGGGCCCTCGTCGCGGATCAGCTTGGTGATCTTCTTGGCGTCCTCGCTCGAGATGCCCTCCTTGAGGGCGATGCCGATCTTGGACTGCTGGCCCGAGGCGCGGGGCTCGGAGGCGTCGAGGATCTTCAGGCTCTGCTGGCGCTTGATGAGCTTGTCCTTGAAGACGTCGAGCACGGCGCTGGCCCGGTCGTCGGCCGACGCGGTGATCTCGATGGCCTGCTCGCCCTGCCACTCGATGGTGGCGCCGGTGCCCTTGAAGTCGAAGCGGGTCGCGATCTCGCGGGCGGTCTGCCCGAGCGCGTTGTCGACCTCCTGGCGGTCGATCTTGCTGACGATGTCGAACGACGAGTCGGCCATGGCGGTCGCGTGCTCCTCCTGTTGGTTCGGTGTCGCTGCGAGTATCGATTCCCTCGACGGGATCGGGCTGCGCTATTGTCGTCCCTCGTCGCGGGCCGTTTCACACGGCCCGGCGTCACCCCGGCAGGTTGCCCGAGCGGCCAAAGGGAGCTGACTGTAAATCAGCCGGCACAGCCTACGCTGGTTCGAATCCAGCACCTGCCACAGCGAGGGCCCCGACGCCACGTGTCGGGGCCCTCGAGTCGTCTCCGGGGCAGCTCCGCGCGGCGCAGATTTCCGGAGTCCAGCGCAATCCGGTCGCGCGGTCGGCACCGGATAGGGACCAGCGGTCCGGAGTGGGCCGCGTCACTCCTCTGAAGGGTTCACCTCCATGCGACTGCCTCAGCGACTCGCCGGCAAGCGGCCCAGCGGCCCCATGATCATGTCGACCGCGGCCCTCGTGGTCGCCCTCGGCGGCACGTCCTACGCCGCCGCGACGATCGGCACCAGCGACATCAAGAACGGTGCCGTCACCTCGCCGAAGATCAAGGACGGCACGATCAAGCAGATCGACCTCGCCCCCGGCGGCATCGCCGGACCGCAGGGCCCGCGTCCGGCGTCGCCGGCTCACGGCGCCTGCCGGCCCGAGGGCCCGGTCGGCCCCGCCGGTCCCGCCGGCGACGACGGCGCCGACGGCGCTGACCGGTCCTGCCGGTCCCGCCGGCGCCGGTCGCGCTGGGCCTGCCGGTCGGCCGGTCCGACGGGCACGGATCGCTGGCTGCTAGTCGACGAGCGGGCTATCATCGCCCAGTCCGGCGGGCTACCCGATCCGCGCCGCCTACGACATCGCCACCGACCCCGGCGTCGACGACGCCCGGCGGCGCCACGGCAACGTCTACATCAACGCCAACGAGGACGCTGTCCGAACAACGGCATCGTCGCCTCGGTCGCGCTGCAGAACCCGTACGACCAGGACGGCGGCCCGGCCACGCCCGACAACGGCACGGTCGCCGGCCCCGACGCCAACCCCGAGTTCTCCGGCGAGATCACCGTCAACCGGTGCGGCATCGACCAACATCGTGGCGTGCGATCCCGACCAACTGGCGCCAACACGCGCAGAACGCGACAGCTTCGTGGTCAGCCCGCGGCAACAGCGACGGCAGCGTTCACCGTCCGGGCACCGACACCCCGGCGGCATGGGCGCCGGCGTCAACACGCACAAGCGTTCTACGTGATCATCACCGGCGACTCGAGCGACTACGTCGCCCCGACCCCGGCGATCCCGGCCCTGACCGCTGCCCTGACGCACCAGCTGACCAACGGCGAGCGCCGACCCCCGGTGGGAGGGGGCCGGCGCCCGTCGGCGTCCGCGGGGGTCCGGAGGCGGAATGCCGGACCCCGGTCGCGGCGTTGGGCCCTGCGATGACCACCCCCGCTCTCCGTGCTCGACCTCGTGCCCGTGCGCTCCGACCAGACCAGCGGCGACGCCGTCCGCGCCACGCTCGCCCTGGCGCGGGTCGCCGACGAGCTCGGCTACGAGCGCTACTGGGTCGCCGAGCACCACAACATGCCGGCGGTGGCCGCCACCAACCCGCCCGTGCTGATCGCGATGGTCGCCGGCGCCACCCACCGGATCCGCGTCGGCAGCGGCGGCGTGATGCTGCCCAACCACGCGCCGCTGGTCGTGGCCGAGCAGTTCGCGCTGCTCGAGGCCGCCCACCCGGGCCGGATCGACCTCGGCATCGGCCGCGCGCCCGGCACCGACCCGGTCACCGGCTGGGCGCTGCGCCACGGCGCCGGCGGCGTCAGCGACGACAACGTCACCCGCTTCCCCGACTACGTCGACGACGTGCTCGCGATGATGGACGCCGAGCGGTGTCGGGGTCGCGCGTCCAGGGCCGCACCCACGTGCTGAACGCGACGCCCGCGGGCCGCCGGCGTCCCGACCATCTGGCTGCTCGGCAGCAGCGACTACTCGGCCCGGCTGGCCGCCGAGAAGGGCCTGCCCTACGTCTTCGCCCACCACTTCTCCGGCGTCCGGCACCGCCGAGGCGCTCGAGCTCTACCGCTCGACGCTTCAGGCCCTCGCCCGAGCTGGCCGAGCCGCGCACCTTCCTGACCGTCAACGCCGCGGTGCGCCGAGACCGACGAGGAGGCGCGCCGGCTCGCGCTGCCCAACCTGCTCACCATGCTCGCGCTGCGCTCGGGGCAGCCCCTGGCGGCCCAGGAGCTGGTCGAGGAGGCCGAGAAGCGCGAGCTCACGGCGTCGACGAGTCGGCGCCTGGTCGACGCGATGGCTCTCGCGGTGGGTGGTCGGCGACCCGGAGACGGCCCGCGAGCAGCTCGCCGAGCCTCGCGGCGACGTACGGCGTCGACGAGGTGATGGTCAACCCCGTGGCCGGCGCCCACGTGGGCACCGACCCGGCGACCTCACCCACGCGCGAGGACACCCTGCAGGCTCCTCGCGGGCGGCCACCCACGAATAGGTTTTCCGAGCCCGACAGCCCTAAACTGGTGTGTCGGCCCAACATGGGTCTGTTTCGTGACGCCTCGCGGCTGCTCGAGCCAGTGGTGACCACTCGCCATGACCGGGTGTCCAGCGCTGTGCCCGGGGATGAGGGTCGCACAGCGGCCACATGAGGTCCACGGCCCCGCCGGAGTCGAGGTTCCCGGGCCGAACGGTAGACAAGCACACGCGATCAGATTGTGAGGACATGCCGAAGAAAGAAGGCGTGATCGAGATGGAGGGCACCGTCGCGGAGGCCCTCCCCAACGCGATGTTCCGGGTCGAGCTCAGCAACGGCCACAAGGTTCTCGCACACATCAGCGGCAAGATGCGTCAGCACTACATCCGGATCCTCCCCGAGGACCGCGTGGTGGTGGAGCTCTCGCCGTACGACCTCACCCGGGGTCGGATCGTCTACCGCTACAAGTAAGCAGCCGACACAACCAGAAAGGGCTGATCTGAAGGTCAACCCGAGCGTCAAGCCGATCTGTGACAAGTGCAAGGTGATCCGTCGCCACGGCCGCGTCATGGTGATCTGCGAGAACCCGCGTCACAAGCAGCGCCAGGGCTGAGGGCCTCCGGCTCCGTCCACCACAACTGAACACACCCACCAACGCGATCGCTAGGTCCCCAGCCGGGGGCTGAAGCACCTCCGGAGCAGAAGGCCGGAGCTCGGTCAGATCCAGCACCGGGACGCATCGCGAACGAAACCTCTGCAGAACCCGAAAGGCCATCCACATGGCACGCCTCGTCGGCGTCGACCTCCCGCGCGACAAGCGCATCGAGATCGCACTCACCTACATCTACGGCATCGGCCGTACCCGCGCCCAGCAGCTCCTCGAGCAGACCGGTGTCGACCCCAACATGCGGGTGCACCAGCTGGGCGACGACGAGCTGGTCAAGCTCCGCGACGAGATCGAGCGCCTCGAGTTCAAGATCGAGGGTGACCTCCGTCGTGAAGTCCAGGCAGACATCCGTCGCAAGATCGAGATCGGCAGCTACCAGGGTCGCCGCCACCGTCAGGGCCTTCCGGTCCGCGGTCAGCGCACCAAGACCAACGCCCGCACCCGCAAGGGTCCCAAGCGCACGGTTGCCGGCAAGAAGAAGGCCAAGTGACGGGTCGCCTCGCGGCGCCGTCACTGCCCTCTCACCTCACAGACCAGCTCACCCAGCTCACCAGGAGATAACCGATGCCTCCCAAGGCTCGCGCGGCCGGCGCCAAGAAGGTCCGCCGCAAGGAGAAGAAGAACGTCGCTCAGGGCGAAGCCCACATCAAGAGCACGTTCAACAACACGATCGTCACGATCACCGACCCCACCGGGGCGGTGATCTCGTGGGCCTCTGCCGGCACCGTCGGCTTCAAGGGCTCGCGCAAGTCCACGCCGTACGCCGCGCAGATGGCCGCCGAGGCCGCCGGACGCCGGGCGATGGAGCACGGCATGAAGAAGATCGACGTCTTCGTCAAGGGCCCGGGCTCGGGCCGCGAGACCGCGATCCGCTCCCTCGGTGCCATCGGCCTCGAGGTCGGCACCATCCAGGACGTGACCCCCGCCCCGCACAACGGATGCCGCCCGCCCAAGCGCCGGCGCGTCTGACCCGAGACAGAACAGGAGACTGACCCATGGCCCGTTACACCGGACCCATGACCCGGAAGTCGCGCCGTCTCGGTGTCGACCTCGTCGGTGGTGACGCTGCTTTCGAGAAGCGTCCCTACCCTCCCGGCCAGCACGGCCGTGCGCGCATCAAGGAGAGCGAGTACCGCACTCAGCTGCAGGAGAAGCAGAAGGCCCGCTTCACCTACGGCGTGATGGAGCGCCAGTTCTTCAACTACTACGTCGAGGCCGCTCGTCGCACCGGCAAGACCGGTGAGAACCTGCTGCAGCTGCTCGAGTGCCGCCTCGACAACGTGGTCTACCGCGCGGGCTTCGCCCGTTCGCGTCGCCACGCCCGCCAGCTCGTCGTCCACGGCCACTTCCTGGTCAACGGTCGCAAGGTCGACATCCCGTCGTTCCAGGTGACGCAGTACGACATCATCGACGTGCGCGAGAAGTCCCTCGAGATGACGCCGTTCATCGTCGCGCGCGAGACCCACGGCGAGCGGATCGTCCCGGCCTGGCTGCAGGTGCTCCCCAACCGGATGCGCGTCCTCGTGCACTCGGTCCCGGTGCGCGCCCAGATCGACATGCCGATCCAGGAGCAGCTGATCGTGGAGTACTACTCCAAGAAGTGATCTCCCGCCGGGGGTCCCGTCCGCGGGACCTCCGGCGCCCTTCCGTCAACCAGCAGATCTGGGCCGTCAAATAGCGGGTGGCCCGGGAAGGAAAGAAACAAGTGCTCATCGCACAGCGCCCCACCCTGTCGGAAGAGTCCGTCGACGAGTTCCGGAGCCGGTTCGTCATCGAGCCGCTCGAGCCCGGCTTCGGCTACACGCTCGGCAACTCCCTGCGCCGCACGCTCCTCTCGTCGATCCCCGGTGCCTCGGTCACGAGCATCAAGGTCGACTCCGTCCTCCACGAGTTCTCGACCATCGAGGGCGTCAAGGAAGACGTCACCGAGATCATCCTGAACCTGAAGGGCCTCGTCGTCTCCTCCGAGCACGACGAGCCCGTCACCATGTACCTGCGCAAGTCCGGTGCCGGTGACGTCACCGCCGCCGACATCGCGCCGCCGGCCGGCGTCGAGGTGCACAACCCCGACCTCAAGATCGCGACCCTGTCCGACAAGGGCAAGCTCGAGATGGAGCTGGTCGTGGAGCGTGGCCGTGGCTACGTCTCCGCCGTGCAGAACAAGGGCAACGACAACGAGATCGGCCGGATGCCGGTCGACTCGATCTACAGCCCCGTCCTCAAGGTGACCTACAAGGTCGAGGCCACCCGTGTCGAGCAGCGCACCGACTTCGACAAGCTCGTCATCGACGTCGAGACCAAGCCGTCGATCCTGCCGCGCGACGCCATCGCCTCGGCCGGCAAGACGCTGGTCGAGCTCTTCGGCCTGGCCCGCGAGCTGAACGTCGAGGCCGAGGGCATCGACATCGGCCCGTCGCCCGTCGACGAGCAGCTCGCCGCCGACCTCGCCCTCCCGGTCGAGGACCTGCAGCTCACCGTCCGGTCCTACAACTGCCTCAAGCGCGAGGGCATCCACACCGTGGGTGAGCTCATCAGCCGCTCGGAGCAGGACCTGCTCGACATCCGCAACTTCGGCGCGAAGTCGATCGACGAGGTCAAGGCCAAGCTGGTCGAGATGGGCCTGTCCCTCAAGGACAGCGCTCCCGGCTTCGACCCGCACGCCGCCCTCGCCGCCTACGGCGACGACGACGACGACGCGTTCGTCGAGGACGAGCAGTACTGATCCCCGACGGTGGTCGAGAAGGTCGCGCGAGCGGCCGTCTCGAAACCGCCTGACCACACCACCTCTAACCCGGGTACCTGACACGGCCCGGGAGAATCGAGAAGCACCATGCCCGCACCGAAGAAGGGTGCCCGCCTCGGCGGCAGCCCGGCCCACCAGCGCCTCATCCTGTCGAACCTGGCCACCCAGCTCTTCGAGCACGGCCGGATCACGACCACCGAGGCGAAGGCCCGCACGCTGCGTCCGCACGCCGAGAAGCTGATCACCAAGGCGGTCAAGGCCCACAACGGCGAGAACCCGCTGCACCAGCGTCGTGAGGTCCTCAAGACCATCCGCGACAAGGGTGTCGTGCACGTCCTCTTCACCGAGATCGCGCCGACCTTCAGCGAGCGCCCGGGTGGCTACACCCGGATCACGAAGATCGCTCCCCGCAAGGGCGACAACGCCCCCATGGCGGTCATCGAGCTCGTGACCGAGGCCTACTCGCCGAAGCCGTCGACGGCCAAGGCCGCGAAGGCCGAGAAGGCCCCGGTGGCGGAGAAGGCGGAGGCCCCGGCCCCGTCGCTCGAGAAGGCCGAGGACGACGACGTCGTCACCGAGCTGACCGAGGAGGCCTCGCCCGAGGAGAGCGTCATCGCCGAGGAGGAGCTGCCCGGCGAGCCCGTCTCCGACGAGGTCACCGCGGAGGCCGACGAGGCCGCTGCCGAGGACGAGTCGAAGGCCTGACCCGCACCGCACGCCACGAGGGCCCCGTCACCGCGAGGTGACGGGGCCCTCGTGCGTCCGGTCGTGCACGGTGCGGACCACCAGCTCGTTGGCCGGGGTCGGGACGCCGTGGAGCCGGCCGAGCAGCACGAGCTCGCCCGCGCGGTAGTCGACCTCGGTGGCGAGTCCGCGGCTCAGGCTCTGGCGCAGGGAGTTCCCCGGGAAGTCGTCCGCGTCGGGCCGCACGCGGAGCAGGTCGCCCCGGCGCTCGTCGTCCTGGTCGGCGGTGACGGCAGTGATGCCTGCGGCCTCGAGGACGGCCTCGCCCTCGGCCCGCACCGCACGCCCGTGCTCCTCGCCGAGGAGCGACCGGGCGTCGCCCACGGCGTTGACCAGGAGCTTGCGGTACTTCCAGGCCATGATGTCGGCTCGCGCCTCGGACACGAACCCGGCCGTGCGGAGGTCGGCGGCCACGGCGGCCGCCGTCTCGTCGCGGCCCGCGGGGTAGCGGCCGAGGTCGAGGATGCCCGGTGTGGGGTGGCACTTGGCGACGACCACCCCGGGCTCGAGGTGCCACGACGGCAGCATCACGCAGAGCGCCGTAGGTGCGGGCGAACCGGCGCAGCACCTCGGCCTCGTTGGCGACCCCGTTCTGGGCCGCCACCACGATCGTGCCGGCGGGGGCGTGGGCTGCCAGGTCGGCGAGGGCGGCCTGGGTCTGGTGGCTCTTCACGCAGAGCAGCACGACGATGTCCTCGCCCCACTCGACCCCGGCGGCGGTGTGGGTCACCGGCGCGCGTGCGGTGCGCCGGCCGTCGGCCGAGTCGAGCACGAGGCCGTCGGACCGGATCCGCTCCAGGTGCTCGCCGCGGGCGACGAGGGTGGTCGCGACCCCCGCCAGGTGCAGCCGGGCGCCGATGACCCCACCGACGGCGCCCGCCCCGTAGACCACGTATCTCACGGAATCTGTCTACCAGCGGGTGCTCCGTAGACTGGACCCATGACCACCGACGTCGGGATGCCGCCGATCCTCAGCCCCGAGGAGGCCGAGCGCGCCGTGCTGCTCGCCGCCCCCCGCGGCTACTGCGCGGGCGTCGACCGCGCCGTCGTCACGGTCGAGAAGGCCCTCGACCTGTACGGGGCGCCCGTGTACGTGCGCAAGCAGATCGTCCACAACAAGCACGTCGTCGCCGACCTCGAGTCGCGCGGCGCGGTCTTCGTCGAGGAGCTCGACGAGGTGCCGCAGGGGGCGACCGTGGTGTTCTCGGCGCACGGCGTGTCGCCGGAGGTGCACCGCCAGGCCGGCGCCCGCGACCTCAAGACCATCGACGCCACCTGCCCGCTGGTCACCAAGGTGCACCACGAGGCCCGCCGCTTCGCCGCCGACGACTACGACATCCTGCTCATCGGCCACGAGGGCCACGAGGAGGTCGAGGGCACCGCCGGCGAGGCGCCCGAGCACATCCAGCTCGTGCAGAGCCCGGCCGACGTGCCCGGCATCGTCGTCCGCGACCCCGCCCGGGTCGCCTGGCTCTCGCAGACCACGCTCTCGGTCGACGAGACGCTCGAGACCGTCGCGGCCATCCGCGAGCGGTTCCCGCTGCTGCTCGACCCGCCCAGCGACGACATCTGCTACGCCACCCAGAACCGCCAGCTCGCCGTCAAGGAGATCTCGCCCGACGCCGACCTGGTGATCGTGGTGGGGTCCGCCAACTCCTCGAACTCCGTGCGGCTGGTCGAGGTCGCCCTCGAGGCCGGGGCCAAGGCCTCCTACCGGATCGACGACGTCTCCGAGATCGACGACGCCTGGCTCGACGGCGTCTCGACCGTCTCGGTGACCTCCGGCGCGTCGGTGCCCGAGGCCCTCGTCGAGGGCGTGCTCGCCTACCTGTCCGAGCGCGGCTACCCCGACGCCCGCGCCGTCCACACCGCCGAGGAGTCGCTCATCTTCGCGCTGCCCGTCGAGCTGCGGCGCGACCTGAAGGCTGCCGGGCGTTCGTGATGCGCTGACCATCGGCCGGGATGCGAACGATCCAGGTCGTCTCACTCCGCGGCCCCCCTGACATGCCGTGCTGCTCGCTGCCTTCCGCGCGCATCGGGGTCGAAGAACAACGAGAGCACCTTCCCGGCCAGGCGTCCCGCTGCATAGCCGTCTTGCTCAAGAGCCACCAGCAGCTGCTTGGTCTCGGTCGTCGGTGGTTCGATGGTCCGAACCGCCGCCAGCTCGCACACCAGATCGGTGATGCGGCCGTCTACCCCTCGTCCCACGAGCAGCTCTCGCCAGGTGTTCGGATTCACGGTGCTCATCGTGCAGCAACAGTGGAGGATCATCCCCTTGCTCAGCCCGACGATCCTCCACCGTCGTCGTCGCCTGTTGCCTGTGCCGCTACTGCAGGGTCGGGTCGTCGACCCCTTCGCGTCCGGCGGCTCGTTCACCGTCGACCTGAGGCCAGACGACGTACCGGTAGGCGAAGAAGTTCGCGACGAACGAGACGCCGATCGAGAGCACCTTGACGACGACGAGCTGGTCGACGGCGCCGACCAGCAGGTGGATGACGACGGGCTGCAGCACCCACATCACCGTGCCGGTGGTGGCGAGGAACAGCAGGGCGTGGCGCAGCGTGAGCCGGCCGGCCTGGAAGGTGACGAGGCCGTTGACGACGAAGCTGAACGTCATGCCGGCGCTCGTGGAGACGAAGTTGGCGACCACGATGCCCAGGTCGTCCTCGAGCAGCAGGAACAGCCCGAGGTCGAGCAGCGTGTTGACGACGCCGACGGCCGCGAAGCGGAGGAGGGTCGGCGTCAGGAACTTGCTCAGGAGCCACCGTCCCGCTGCCCGCGGGCGGTGAGGGCGAGCGAGTACAGCGGCCGGTCCTGCGCCTCGACGTAGACGCGGCCGAGGTAGCTGCCGATGACGCCCATCATGATCAGCTGCAGGCCGCTGAGCAGGAACATGCCGACGCCGAGGAACGCCCAGCCGGGCACCGACTCCTCCGGCACGAAGATCCGGACGCCGAGCACGTACATCGCGAGCAGCACCGAGAAGCCGGAGATCAGGAACCCGAGCCGCGAGATCCAGCGCAGCGGAGCGGTGGAGAAGCCGACGATGCCGCTCGCGGCGAACCGCACCATCTTCCGCAGCGGGTAGCCCGTCTCGCCGGCGTGGCGGGAGTCGCGGTCGAAGAGCAGTGCCTCCTGGCGGAAGCCCACGTGGGCGACGATGCCGCGGAGGAACCGGTCCTGCTCGCGGTAGCGCGAGACCTCGGCGACGACCTTCTTGTCCATCAGCCTGAAGTCGCCGACGTTGCGCGGGATCTCGATGTCGGCCATCCGGTCGAGCAGCCAGTAGAAGCCCCACGCGGTGGCGCGCTTGAAGGAGGAGTCCTGGCGGCTGCGGCGCTGGGCGAAGACGACGTCGACGCCGCGCTCCCACATCTCGATCATCTCGAGGCTGACCTGCGGCGGGTCCTGCAGGTCGGTGTCCATGACGACGACGGCGTCGGAGTGGCCCGTGGCGTCGAGCCCGGCGGTGACCGCGACCTGGTGCCCGAAGTTGCGCGACAGGCTGAGCACGGTGACGCGGTCGTCGTCCGCGCGCAGCTTGAGGAGCCGGTCGAGGGAGTCGTCGCGGCTGCCGTCGTCGACGTAGACGAACTCGAAGGCCAGGTCGGTGCGGGAGTCGGTGGCCCCGACGAGGGCGGCGTGGAAGGCGGCGACGTTCTCGGCCTCGTTGTAGACGGGCAGCACGTAGGCGACGCGCCGGCCCTGTCGGTCGTCCTCGTGCACCGTCGTCCTCCTCGTCCGGTCCGTCATCGGTCGTGCTGGACCCTTGCTACCAGCGGACGCCGAGGTGCGCGCTGTGCATCACCTGGGTGTCCGGTGGGAGAATCGTCCCATGGCCCGGTACGTCGACATCCACCCCGAGAACCCGCAGCCCCGGCTGGTGCAACAGGTGGTCGACGCCCTCAACGACGACGCCCTCATCGCCTACCCCACCGACTCGGGCTACGCGCTCGGCTGCCGGGTCGGCAACCGCGAGGGCCGCGACCGGATCCTGCGGATCCGCGGTCTCGACGACCGGCACCACTTCACGCTCGTGTGCAAGGACTTCTCCCAGCTGGGCCAGCTCGTCCACGTCGACAACGCCTCCTTCCGGGCGATCCGCTCGGCGACCCCGGGGCCCTACACGTTCATCCTGCCCGCGATGCCCGAGGTGCCGAAGCGGCTCTGGCACCCGAAGAAGCGCACGGTGGGGGTGCGGATCCCCGACCACCAGCTCGTCCAGCTGCTGCTCGAGGCGCTGGGCGAGCCCCTGCTCAGCAGCTCGCTGATCCTGCCGGGCGAGACCGAGCCGCGGACGATGGGCTGGGAGATCAAGGAGGACCTCGACCACGAGGTCGACCTGGTCGTCGAGGCGGGCGAGACGCTCGGCCGAGCCCACCACCGTCGTGGACTGGTCGAGCGGGGTGCCCGAGGTCGTCAGGCGGGGAGCCGGGGACCCGGACCGCTTCGAGTGACGCCGCCATCGGCGCACGGCGCGACCGCGGCACGCGACCCGCCGCAGGGTGAGGGCGTAGGCCAGCACAGCGCGAGGCTGTGGTGGGAGAGCCCCGACGACGACCGCCGCACCAGGCCGTCGCCGGAGCGGGCGATCGCCTCGGAGCGCGACATCGCGAGCAGCAGGAACGTGCCGAGCATCAGCAGCGGCGGCAGCACGCCGACGGTGAAGAAGTCGCCGGAGCGGACCGCGAGCGCGAGCCCCACGCACAGCACCACGAAGGCCAGGTCGAACAGGACGCCGACGCGGCCGGTCAGCAGCAGGTCGAACGCGGCCGCCGTGAGGGCGAGCGCCACCCCGAGCGCGACCATCTCGCGGCCGGGCTCGTGACCTTCTTCCCAGAGCGTGGGGGTGCCGGACAGGCTCACAGCCCCACGGTACGTGCCGCCGGAGCCCTCCTCGACGTCGTCGAAGGGCGCTCGTCGCGGTCGACCGCACGGAGCTCGACCGACCGCGGCGGGGGCAGCTCGCCGGTCGTGACGCCGAGGTCGTGGAACCGCCGGGCCTGCACCAGCACCCGCGACTCGAGCGACCCGACGGCGCTGTTGTAGTGCCCGACGGCGGTGTTGAGGGAGCGCCCGACCCGGTCGAGGTGGCTGCCGAAGGTGGCGAGCCGGTCGTGCAGGTCGCGGCCCAGGCGGTGGATCTCGCTGGGCCTGCGCCGACAGCGCCTCGTGGCGCCAGCCGTGGCGACGGTGCGCAGCAGGGCGATCAGGGTGGTGGGGGTGGCGACGACGACCTCGCGGGCGGCGGCGTGCTCGAGCAGCGCCGGGTCGGCCTCGAGGGCCGCGGAGAGGAACGACTCGGCCGGGACGAAGAGCACGACGAACTCGGGGGAGTCGGGCAGCGACCGCCAGTACCCCTTGGCCGACAGCTGGTCGACGTGGGTGCGCAGCTGCCGGGCGTGCCGGGCGAGGTGGTGGGCGTGCCGCTCGTCGTCGCCGTCGACCTCGCCCGCGGTGGCGTCGAGGTAGGCGTCGAGCGGCACCTTGGAGTCGACCACCACCGTGCGCCCGCCGGCGAGGTGCACGACGAGGTCGGGACGCCGGGCGCCGTCGTCGAGCTGCACCTGCTCCTCGAAGTCGCAGTGGTCGACCATGCCGGCCAGCTCGACGGCGCGCTTGAGGTGCAGCTCGCCCCAGCGCCCGCGCACCTGCGGGCGCCGCAACGCCGTGGAGAGCGAGCGCGTCTCGCGCCCGCAGGGTCTCGGTGGAGGAGCGCATGTCGTGGACCTGCTGGTGCAGCTGGCTCTGCCACGAGACGCGGTTGTGCTCGAGGTCGCGCAGCTGGTCGTGGAGCCGGTCGAGGCTCTCGCGCACCACGGCCTGCTGGTCGAGGGCGTCGCCGAGCCGCTCGTCGGCCGGCGGCGCCGGGCGCGGCCGGAGCAGCCCGAGCGCGTAGCCCACGGCGAGGCCGACCAGCACGGCGACGAGGACGGTCAGGATCTCCATGCGCCGAGCATGACGGCGACCACCGACAACGATGGTGGGCGAGGGGCCTCGAGACGGACGGTGGTCGAGGTGCCGCGAGCGAGGGACGAGCGAGGGGCCTCGGGACGGACGGTGGTCGAGGTGCCGCGAGCGAGGGACGAGCGAGGGGCCTCGAGACCTGGTGACGTCTGTAGCCCAGGGCTCGCGACGCCCTGACGCTGCGGAGCTCTCGAGGCTCGTCGCTCGTCCCTCGCTCCTCGCACCTCGAGCACCGTCGGGCGCTCGAGCACCGTCGGGCGCGAGCACCGTCGGGCGCGAGCACCGTCGGGGGCGAGCACCGTCGCCGTCAGGTGACGCTGAGCCCCAGCGCCGCGACGGACGACAGCACGGCCTCGGCGGGCGAGGGCGGGGCGAAGTGCGTCCCCTGCGCGAGTGCGATGCCGACCTTGCGCACCGCGGCGAGCTCCTCGTCGGTCTCGATGCCCTCGGCGACCGCCGTCCGCTCGAGGTCGCCGAGCATGTGGGCGACGTGGCCGAGCACGGTGTTGCCGGCCTCCGTGGTGGCGTCGGCGACGAGCGCGCGGTCGATCTTCACCCACTCCCACGACCAGCTCGTCAGCAGGCCGAGCGCGGAGTAGCCGGTGCCGAAGTCGTCGACGGCCAGGCCGATGCCGGCGTCGGCGAGCTCGGTCGCGATCTTGCGCTGGGACGGCGTCCAGCGGGCGACGTGACGCTCCGACATCTCCAGCACCAGCTTGACGCCGGTGCCGGCGACGCGCTCGGGCAGGGAGGCGAGCAGGCGGCTGTCGCCGCGCAGCTGCTCGAACTCGATGTTGACGCTCAGCGCGAGGGGCTGTCCGACCGCGCCGACCACCGAGCGCATGGTGGCGAGCGACTGCTCGAGCACGACCTCGGTGAGCTCGTCGAGCATCCGCAGCTTGGACGCCGCGCCCACCAGCATCAGCGGCGAGACCGGGCCGAACTCGAGGTGACGCCCGCGCACCAGGGCCTCGTAGCCGCACACCTGGTTGGCGGCGAGGTCGATGATCGGCTGGTAGGCGACCTCGACCCGGCCCTGCTCGATCATGTCGCGCAGCACGGTGCGGTCGTCGTACCAGCGCGGCGGCAGCGAGTCGGGGGTGCGGGAGCGCTTGCGGTGCCGCATCTGGCGCTCGGCGCTGCGGAGCAGGTCGTCGGGGTCGTCGGCGCCCGAGAGCGAGAGCGCCTCGCCGATGCTGACCTCGACGGTCACGATGTTGTCGCCGACGGTGATCGGCTGGCGCATGGCCTCGTGCAGGTCGTGCACGATCTGGTCGAGGTGGTCGGCGCTGTCGAGGTGGCGCAGCACCGCGGCGAACTCGTCGCCGCCCATCCGGGCCGAGAACGAGCCCTCGGGGAACAGGTCGCCGCGCAGCCGGGCGCCGATCTCGCGCAGCACCTCGTCGGCGTCGAGGTGACCGAGGTGCTCGTTGAGCCGCTTCATCCCGTCGACGTCCATGAAGAGGACGGCCATGATCTCCCAGACCCGGGTCTCCATCGCGGTCTCGAACAGCTCCCGGAAGTAGCTGTGGTGCCAGAGCCCGGTGAGGTCGTCGGCGAGCGCGCGCCGGCGCATCCGGGCGTCGCGGCGGGCGGCGTGCCGCGACGCCGTGGCCATCGTGGTGAGCGCGGCGAGCACGCGCTTGTCGCGGTCGGTGAAGGGCGGGTCGAGCAGCGACCGGCTGGCCACCAGGAAGCGGCCGTCGCCGAACAGGATGCTCACGTCGGGCTGCGGAGCGGGCAGCGGCTGCACGCTGACCCGGCCGTTGATCGCGCGCTGGGCGAAGTCGGCCAGCCACTCCTCGACCTGCTCCTCGGGCCAGGGCATCTCGATCGCCGCCTCGGCCAGGACGTCGATGAGGACGCGCTCCTCGTTCACGGTGCGTCACCGGGCCCGAGGTCGACGTCGACGACCACCGGTGCGTGGTCGGAGGCGCCCTGTGCCGGCCCGCTCGTCGCGGTCGACGAACGCGCCCGTGACCGCGGCGGCCAACGACGGCGACCCGAGCACGAAGTCGATCCGCATGCCGCGGTTGCGCTCGAAGCGCTGCCGGTAGTAGTCCCAGTACGTGTAGACGTCCGGCCCCGGGGCGTGGGGGCGGACGACGTCGGCGTACCCGGCGTCGAGGACCGCCTCGAACGCCGCCCGCTCGCGCGGTGAGACGTGGGTGTTGGCCTCGAGGTCGAAGCCGGCGAAGACGTCGTCGTCCTGCGGGGCGATGTTCCAGTCGCCGACGAGCGCGGTCGGGGTGCCGGACCAGGCGCGCGCGGCGTCGCGCAGGCGGGCCAGCCAGCTCGAGCTTGTAGGCGTAGTGGGGGTCGTCGAGCTTGCGGCCGTTGGGCACGTAGAGCGACCAGACGCGGACGCCGCCGCAGGTCGCCCCGATCGCGCGGGACTCGGCGGCCAGCCGGGTCGCCCCAGTCGGGCATGCTCGGGGAACCCGACCTCGACGTCGTCCAGGCCGACGCGGCTGACGACCGCGACCCCGTTCCACTGGCTGGTGCCGGCCGAGGCCACCTCGTAGCCCATCGACTGCAGCCCCATCAGCGGCAGCTGGTCGTCGCGGGCCTTGGTCTCCTGGAGCGCGAGGACGTCGACGTCGTGGCGCTCGAGGAACGCCTCGACCCGCCCGATGCGGGAGCGGAGCGAGTTCACGTTCCAGGTGGCCAGGCGCACGCCGTCACCCTATCCACCACTGCGGCACCGGACCGTCTCAACCGACACGGGGCCCGAGGAGCTCCTCGAGCGGGGTCGCCGGCGTGCCGATCTCCTGCATCCGCGACGGTGTACGCGCGGTAGGCGCGCCGCGCCTCGCCGTGCCGGCGCGCCTGGTGGAGCGTCGCGATCAGGTGGTGGTGCGACGGCTCGTCGTAGGGGTCGTCGGCGATCAGCCCGACGAGCCACGGGATCGCGCGCGCCTGCTCGCCCCGCTCGACCAGGGCCAGGGCCAGCTCGCGCTTGACCTCGAGCGCGGTGCGAGAGCAGCTCGTCGCGGACCTCGACGGTCAAGTCGCTGTAGGGGTCGTCCTCGAGGTAGTGGCCGGTGTACATCGCCGCGGCCCGCTCGAGCTCCTCGACGACGCCGAGCGTCGGTGTGCTCGCCCGTGCGCAGCGCCTTGCAGCGCCCCGTGGCGCGGTCTGGGTGAAGACCGCCGCGTCGATCTCGACGTGGTCGGTGTCGAGGCGCACGGCCTCGCGGTCGGCGCGCAGGTAGTGGTCGGAGGGGTGCCCTTGTCGGGGTCGAGCACGGCAGCGCAGGGTCGAGAGCACCACCGACAGCCGGTTGCCGCTGCCGTCGGAGTCGGGCCACAGGTGCTCGGCGAGCGCCTCGCGCGTGATCGCCCGGCCGCGGCGTCCGGCCAGGATCTTGAGGGCGTCGCGGGACTTGCGGGACTGCCAGGCCGACGCCGGCACCGGCTCGCCGTCGCACAGGACGGCGAACGACGCCGAGCGTGCGGATGCTCACGCGGGCGCGGTCGGCCGCGGCCGAGGGCCTGCAGCGGCCCGGCGATGCGGGTGGCGTCGTCGCGGACGCCGAGCGCGCGCAGCCGCCGCCGGGCGGCCTGCTCCTGCGACGAAGTCGCCGGTGGCCCGGGCGCGCAGGACCTGGTTGGTGGCGAGGCCGACGGCGTTGGCGATGCGCGCGCCACAGGGTGCCGGCCTCGTCGAGCAGGTCGACGGCGCGCGCGCCGGTGATGAGCAGCGACTGCAGCTCGAGCGCCTCGGCGAGCCCGCGCGAGTCGTGGCGGCGTCCGGCCTCGCGCACGGCGAGGCGGGAGAACTCGCCCGGCGGCGTCGGTGTCGCCGGTGGCCAGGCACACCCAGCCGGCGGCCAGCAGCGGCTCGACCTGGCCGACGGCGGCGGGCTGGTCGAGGGCCCGCTTGACCAGTCCCTGGGCCTCGTCGACGTCGTCGACGACCAGGGCGCGGGCCAGGCCGGACAGGTCGCGGGCACGGCGACCTGGGCGTTGCCGGTCCGCTCGGCGATCGAGATCGCCTCGCGGTAGGCCAGCGCGGCCTGGGTGGCGTTGCCGCACAGCCGGTTGGCGTCGCCGATGCCGACGACGGCCAGGCCCGAGCAGCGGGCTCTCGGAGGTGCGGGTCAGGGCGCGGGCGAGGTGCAGCTCGGCCAGGCACTCCTCGACCCGGCCCAGGCCCGAGCAGCGACGTCGGAGCGGGTGATCAGGCTCAGCGCCCGCACCGGCGGCGGGGGCGGCGACCGACTCGGCCAGGGCGATCGCGCGTGTCGAGGTGGGGGAGCGCCTCGGTGTAGCGGCCCTCGTGAGTTGCACCGCGAGCCGAGGTTGTTGTGGACCCGCGCCTGGGTGAGGACGTCGCCCGCCCGCTCGGCCGCCGCCAGCGCCCTTCTCGTAGGCCACCAGGTTGGCGTCGAGGTCGCCCTCGAGCACGCAGACCAGCGCCTGGCTGACCCACGCGGCGGCCCGGGCGGCCGCGTCGCCGCAGGCCTCGGCCTCGGCGAGCGCCTCGTCGGAGACCCGGCGGCTGGCGGCCGCGTCGCCGGTGGCCCACAGCGACGAGGCGTGGCTGGCGTGCAGGAACGCCACGTCGACCGGCTCGGCGCCGCGTCGAGGTCGGCACGCTCGTAGACCCGCAGGGCCTCGGCGAAGCTGCCCCGTCTGGTGCATGGCGTAGCCCAGCCGCCAGGCGAAGCGCCACCGGCAGCGGGCCGCCGTCCGGGGCGACGACGTGCTCGGCCCGCTCGAGCAGGGCGGCGGCGCCGAGGCGCAGGGACGTCGCGGTCGCGGCTGCACGCCGCGTGCGCAGCACCGCGTCGGCGTCGCCGCCTGCGACGGCGCGCTCGAGCGCGTGTGTCGTCATGACCGATCCCCGATGGCCAAGCGGGAGAAGGTACTCCCTGCGGGTCAGCGTAAAGGCTAGGCGGCGCGGCTGTACGAGAGCTGTTCGTTTCGGACTCCTTACGCCCACGTCCGTAGAGTGGCCGCCCGTGGCTCTCACCATCGGCATCGTCGGACTGCCCAACGCCGGCAAGTCCACCCTCTTCAACGCGCTGACCAAGAACGACGTGCTCGCGGCGAACTACCCGTTCGCGACGATCGAGCCGAACGTCGGCGTCGTCGGCGTACCCGACGAGCGGCTGCCCGAAGCTCGCCGAGGTGCTTCGGCAGCGCCAAGCTCCTCCCCGCCACGGTCGAGTTCGTCGACATCGCCGGCATCGTCAAGGGCGCCTCCGAGGGCGAGGGCCTGGGCAACAAGTTCCTCGCCCACATCCGCGAGTCCTCGGCCATCTGCCAGGTGACGCGCGTCTTCCGCGACGAGGACGTCACCCACGTCGACGGCGAGGTCAACCCCGGCAGCGACATCTCCACGATCCAGACCGAGCTGATCCTCGCCGACCTGCAGACCGTCGAGAAGGCGATCCCCCGGCTGGAGAAGGAGGCGCGGACCAAGAAGGAGCTCGGCGCCAACCTCGCCGCCGCGCAAGGAGGCGCTCGCCGCGCTCGAGGGCGGGACGCCGATCATCGCGACCGACGATCGACCGCGACCTGATCCGCGAGCTGTCGCTGCTGACCGCCAAGCCCTTCATCTACGTCTTCAACTGCGACGCCGACGAGCTGGCCGACGAGGCGCTCAAGGACGCAGATGCGCGCGCTGATCGCGCCGGCCGAGGCGATCTTCCTCGACGCCAAGTTCGAGGCCGAGCTCGTCGAGCTCGGCGACGACGACGAGGCCCGCGAGATGCTCGCCGAGATGGGCGTCGAGCGAGCCCGGCCTCGACGTCCTGGCCCGCGTCGGCTTCGACACCCTCGGCCTGCAGACCTACCTCACCGCCGGCCCCAAGGAGTCGCGGGCCTGGACGGTCAAGAAGGGCGCCACCGCCCCCGAGGCCGCCGGCGTCATCCACACCGACTTCCAGCGCGGCTTCATCAAGGCCGAGATCGTCTCCTTCGACGACCTCATGCAGTACGGCTCCATGCAGAAGGCCAAGGAGGCCGGCAAGGTGCGCATGGAGGGCAAGGACTACGTGATGGCCGACGGTGACGTGGTGGAGTTCCGCTTCAACGTGTGAGGCGGCCCGCCCTCTGGGGGTGCGGGTGATGAACCTGCAGCAGGCCGCGAGCGGGGGCAGGAGCCGCCCGTATTCGCGTCGTGGGGTCCGACCGACTACGCTGGGTCCTGTTGAAGGGTCGGCTCCCGAGCCGTCCTGGCCGCGCACCAGTCGTGGCTTGTATTCGTACTCCTGGTCTTCGGTTCGCTGGACATCAGCACAAGTGGTGGATGTCTTCAGCGGCTCCGGGCACAGTGCCCGAGAGCACCGAACAAAAGGATCAGATCATGGCTCAGGGCACCGTCAAGTGGTTCAACGCTGACAAGGGCTTCGGCTTCATCGCGCAGGAGGACGGCGGCGCTGACGTCTTCGTCCACTTCTCCGCGATCCAGACCAACGGCTTCAAGTCGCTCGACGAGAACCAGAAGGTCGAGTTCGACGTCACGCAGGGCCCCAAGGGCCCCCAGGCTGAGAACGTCCGCGTCTCCTCCTGAACTGACGACGAAGGGCCCCGACCGCGTGCGGTCGGGGCCCTTCGCACGTCCTCACCCGCTCAGCGCAGGGACAAGCCGATCCAGGAGCCGATCACCACGGTGCCGACCAGCAGCTCGACCCGGCGGGCCCATCGGGTCGGGTAGACCCGGCCCTCGAAGTAGTGGGCGATGAAGCCCTCGTCGTCCAGGGCCTCCGCGCCGGAGCCCTTCCGTCCCCAGTTCTCCAACGAGGACAGCGGGCAGGTCGTGCGGAGCACCGCCATCCGGGTGCCCCAGGCCGCGCTCAGCAGGTGGGGGATGAGCACCCACGGCAGCAGGAACGCCACGAAGCCGCCGAGCACGGTGAACCCGACGAACGCCATGTGGGTCACCAGCGCGAGGCGGGCGACGAGCTTGTGCACGTGGCGAGCCTAGGGGCGGACCCCTCAGGTGGCGTCGGCCAGGTAGGAGTCGAGCAGGCGGCGCAGGGCCGCGGTCATGGCGGGCAGGTGGTCCGGCCGCGACCAGGCGACCTCCTGCAGGGCGAACCCGTCGATGACGGCGAGGAACTGCCGTCCCACGACCGTCGGGTTGGGCACCCCGAGCGAGGCGAGGGCGAGCGAGGCCGCCTGCTCGAGCGTGCTGATGATCGCGCGCACCGACGGCACCAGGTCGGGCCGGCGGTGGGTGGCGGTGTAGGCCTCGAACTGGACCCGCAGCTGCTGGTGGGGCGTCGAGGCGAGCAGCGGGATGATCTGGTCGGCGAACCCGTCGACGTCGACGACTCCCTGCATCGCGTCGACCACGAGCGGCTCGACCCACGAGACGACGTCGTCGGCGATCCGCGTGATGATCGCCCGGACCAGCGCGTCGGTCGAGTCGAGGTGCGCGGTCACCTCGGCCACGTCGACGCCGAGCAGCTCGGCGACCGTCTCGGGGCTGATGCCCTCGAGCCCGCGCTCGGCGGCGTCGGCGATCGCGGCGTCGAGCAGCCGGACGCGGGCGGCGTCGGCGTCGCTCGGGACGGTGGTCTGGTCAGCCACCTGCCGAACCTACCGCGGCGACGGCCGGTTGGTCGCCTCCCTTGAAAGCACCTATTACACTCGGCCTTGAGGGGAGTACCCCACAAGCCGCGTCCCGGTCAGTACGGCATCCGTCATCGGAAGCCCCGGGCTCGGGCCGAGATCGCTTCGGTGGGAGAGACCTCAGGTGATCGAACCTGAGGAGAGCTCCGTGTCCCTGCCCCTGCCCACCCCGCTCGCGATCGACACGATCGGCACGCCGACCCTCTGGGCGGCGACCATCGGCGTCGTGGTCCTGCTGCTCGTCGTCGACTTCGTCGCGACGCGCAAGCCGCACGAGGTCTCGATGAAGGAGGCCTCGCTCTGGTCGGCGTTCTACATCGCGCTGCCGCTGCTGTTCGGCGTGTACGTGACCACCCAGCACGGCACGGAGAACGGCGTGAACTACTACACCGGCTACATCGTGGAGAAGAGCCTGTCGGTCGACAACCTCTTCGTCTTCATGCTGCTGCTCGCGGCGTTCGCCGTCCCGAAGGTGCTCCAGCAGCGGGTGCTGCTCTACGGCATCGTCGGAGCCCTGGTCCTGCGCGGGCTGTTCATCGCGCTCGGCGCCGCGGCCCTCGCCCGGTTCACCTGGGTGTTCCTCGTCTTCGGCGCGATCCTGCTGTTCACCGGCGTCAAGCTGCTCAAGGACGCCGTGGCCGGTGAGGAGGAGCACGACAAGGACGTCGACAGCATGCGCTCGGTGCGGCTGATGCGTCGGTTCATGCCCGTCACCGACGACTACCGCGGGCCGCGGATGGTCGTCAGGGAGAACGGCGTCCGCGCCCTCACCCCGCTGGCGCTCGTGGTGGTCGCCGTGTTCATGACCGACATCGTCTTCGCCGTCGACTCCGTGCCCGCCGTCTACGGCATCACCGAGGACCCCTACCTCGTCTTCGCCACGAACGCCTTCGCCCTGCTCGGCCTGCGAGCGCTCTACTTCGTGATCCAGGGGCTGCTCGCGAAGCTGGTGCACCTGAGCTTCGGCCTGGCGGCGATCCTCGGCTTCATCGGTGTGAAGCTGGTCCTGCACTGGGCGCACCTGGAGTGGCCCGGCGTCCCCGAGATCGGCAACGTCACCTCGTTGCTCGTGGTGGTCGGGGTGCTCGCGGTGACGACCGTGAGCAGCCTGGTGGCGGTGCGCCGTCGGGAGGCGCAGGCTGCCGGGGAGCAGGACGAGGCGCCCCGCGTGTCCTGACGTCAGTACTGTCATCGCATGTCCGCGACGCACGAGCCCGACCAGAGCCCCATCGGATCGGGCTTCGGCGCGCACTCCACCGCCGCCGAGGTGCTCGCCGGCCTCGACCTCACCGGGCGCACCGCGCTGGTCACCGGCGGCTACGCCGGCATCGGGGTCGAGGTCGTGCGAGCGCTGGCGGGTGCCGGAGCCGCCGTGCTCGCCCCGGCGCGCCGTCCCGAGGCCGCCGAGCGGGCGCTCGAGGGGATCGACGGGGTCGAGGTCGGTCAGCTCGACCTTGCCGACCAGGCCTCGGTGGCGGCCTACGCCGCGAGCGTCCTCGACAGCGAGCGCCCGATCGACCTGCTCATCGGCAACGCCGGGATCATGGCGCTGCCGGAGACCCGCACCGAGGCGGGCTGGGAGCTGCAGATGGCGACCAACCACCTCGGCCACTTCGCGCTCGCGACGCGGCTGTGGCCCCTGCTGACCGCTGCGGCACGACGGTCGGGCGCGGCACGCGTCGTGAGCGTCTCCTCCGGTGGCCACCACTACTCCGACATCCGCTGGGACGACCCGTGGTTCGAGCAGGGCTACGACAAGTGGGAGGCGTACGGCCAGTCGAAGACGGCCAACGTGCTGTTCGCCGTCGAGGCCGACAGGCGCGGCCGGGACGTCGGCATCCGCGCGTTCTCGTTGCACCCCGGCGCGATCCTGACCACCCTCGGCAAGCACCTCACCGCCGAGGACGTCGCCGCCCTCCTCGAGCCCGACGCCGACGGCAACGTCGCGGTGCCCGACTTCAAGTCGCCGGAGCAGGGCGCGGCGACGGCAGTCTGGGCCGCCACCTCGCCGCAGCTCGAGGGGCGCGGCGGGCTGTTCCTCGAGGACTGCGACGTCGCCCCGCTCGCGACCGGGTCGCCGGACGTCGCCGGCAGCGGCACGGCCGTCGGCGTCCGGCCCTACGCCCTCGACCCGGTCTCGGCCGAGCGGCTGTGGGCGTGGTCGGCCGAGCTGACCGGGTGCGACATCACCTGACCCCACGGTGGTCGAGGAGGCCGTTGGTTTCGAGACGGCCTGCGGTCAGGGTCGTCGCGACGGTGGGCTGCGGTGTCGGTGCGTTCTCGAGACGGTCGCTAGCGCGACCTCCTCAACCACCGTGGGCGGTGCGACCTCCTCAACCACCCTGGGTGAGCACCGCGGGGACGTCACCACTTCAGGTGGTGGCTGAGGTCCCCGACCTGGTCGACGTACATGGTGCGGCTCTCGAACCACCACGCGCCGTCGGTGCCCTCGGGCCGGTGGAAGGTGTCGCGGTAGCGGCCGGTGACGATGACCTGCAGGGGCAGGTCGGCGGTGGCCTGCGTGACGAGGAAGTAGGACCGGGCGAGCGCCGTGCCGGCCTCGTCGTCGACCTCGATCCGCACGTTCGTCGTGACGTGCTTCGACTTGGGCGTGCCGGTGTCGTCGTAGATGCGGGTCGAGCCGCCGTACAGCCGGCGCACGGCGTCGCGACCCTCGAACACGGTCTCGGGTGGGCCGTCCTCCACGCCGTGGATCCGGCCGTGGGTGAACAGGTCGGCGACCGCGTCGAGGTCACCGGCGTCGATCCGGTCGGCGTAGGTGTAGATGAGGTTCTCGATCTCGCGCGCGCTGTCCACGGCGCACAGCCTAGGGCCTGGTGCCGCACTAGCCTTCGGACCACGGCCAGGTGTCGAAGGGGAGAGCTCGTCGTCCGGTTCGAGGTGCTGGGCCAGGTCGCCGTACGGACCGAGCAGGTGTCCCCTCCGCGGCTGCGCCCGAAGGAGCGGCACATGCTCGGCCGGTTGCTGGTGCACCCCTCGTCCCCCGTCACGGCCGAGTCCCTGATGACCGAGCTCTGGGCTCGGACGCGCGCCCGCTGCTCACAGCAACGCGTTGCGGGTGCATCTCTCCCATCTCCGCAACGCATTGCGCGAAGAACCGGATGGTCCGTCCCGGCTGGTGACGACCTCGGCCGGGTACGTCGTGGCGGTCCAGCCGTTGCGAGCTCGACGCCGGCGTCCTGGCGTCGGGTCTGGTGACCGCCCGCGAGCACGCGACGTCCGACCCGACGGCCGCCTATGGCGTGGCCGTGACGGCGCTCGACCTCTGGCGCGGGGAGCCGTTCGCGGACATCGACTCGCCGAGGCTCGTGCAGCACCGGCGCTACCTCGAGGGCGTGCACTTCGAGGACTCGCCCAGCTGTTCACGGACCTTGATCATCGCATCGGTAGGACCCGAGGCACGGCCAGGGCTGGAGAGGGGCTGGCCGACCTGCTATCCGACCACCGAGCGCATCGCAACGGCACAGGCCTTGTCAGAGTCTTCGTGACCAGTGCGGCCCATGTCTCCGCGCGCTCCAGATCCTTCGGAGTTCAAGACACGTCTCGTCGACGAGTCCGGGCTCGACCCCAGAGCGACGGACTGGTCGAGCTCGAACAGCGGCTGCTTTCGAGAGGCCCGAGATCGACGGCTCCTGCCACGTTCCTCCGTGCCGCCTGTGCGTGCGCCTGGTCCCATCAGGTGCCAGTCGGCGGATCTCGCGGCCGCCGAGGCCATGTCTCGGCGGCGGCGCCAGGCTCGTCATCCACGGTGCTGCACGGTATCA
Organism: uncultured Actinomycetota bacterium; assembly: GCA_963830575.1. Classification (GTDB taxonomy): domain Bacteria; phylum Actinomycetota; class Actinomycetes; order Propionibacteriales; family Nocardioidaceae; genus Nocardioides. Next base: position 140,503 of record CAWHNR010000002.1, on the reverse strand, counting down.
GCAAGTCGTCCCTCCTGCGCGGCCTGGCCCGTGACGAGAGCCTCGTCGTGCGCGCGCGTGGATCACGGCGAGGTCGCTCGGCACCGTGCCGCGACCTGGTCGAGCAGGCCACGATCGCGGTGGAGCTGACGCCGTGGGGCGAGAGCCATGCCGACGCCGGCCAACCCAACGGACCTGCTGTCGTCGCCGACCGGCATCGCCTCGCTGCTCACCGGGCGCGCCCGGCTGCTCATGACGACATCGAGCACCTTGATGCCGACTCTGCCGAGGTGCTGCGCCGGGTGATGGTTGACGACCGATGCGCCGGTCTCGACGTCGTCGTGACCGCCCCAGACCTGCGCTCCGCGTTCGGTGTGCTCTCGACGGTACCCGAGGCGTGCGGATCGACGACCTGGAGGTCACCCAGCTCAGTCACGAGGAGGTAGCGGCGCTCGTGGCCGACGCAGGCGTCGCACCCGTGGCCGCTCGTTCGACGAGCTGAGTCTGCAGGTGCTGAAGCAGAGCGGCGGCCACCCGGTCCTCGCCGCAGCGATCGCGAGGCAGTTGGCGCGCACGTGTGGTCAGTCCGTGGCGTCGAGCGCGACGCCTGGTCGCCCGATCCGGCAGACCTCGGCCCGATGTCCGTCGTGCTCGACCTCCTCGTCGCCGACGTCCCGACTTCGACGTCCGGCCGTCGTGTGGCGGCCGAGGTCGACACCGAGTCGCTGACCTCGTCACTCGAGCTGTTGCTCTCGCTGGCTCATCCGTACTCCGACGCCACCCGCGCATCGCGTCGCGCTTCCAGGAGCCCCTCGAGAGATGCATCACCGAGCCAACGTCAGCGCCTGAGTCTGCATGGTCGAGGTCCGTCGCGCTCGCCAGCCGGTGGCGTGGCGTCGCCTGGCCCACCACGTGAGCGGTGCGGGAGGCTTCTGGATCCGGCGGAGGCCGCTCAACTGTTCGCTGTGGCCGGTGCGGCGGGCCTTGAGCAGGGCGAGCCCGTCGCGGCGGTCGAGCTCCTGAAGCTGGCGCCGAACCCGGCGCGGCCCCGCGGCGGGCGTCCCAGTGGAGTACTGGAGTGGGCCCTCGACCTGGTGGCCGCGTACTTCACACTCGGTGATCTCACCGCGCGGCTCGTCTAGCGCCATCGCCGTCGCGCACCGGGCCGAGGCGGCGGGGGTCCCTCGCATCCAGCTTCGCGCGTCGGTGCTCGCTGCCTCGCCGCTCATCCCGCACGACTCTGCCCCGGCTGCGCGCAGCCTGCTCGAGCGGATCCTCGGATCCGGCGACGCTCCATCGCTACCGGCGGCGCTCGAGGCGTGTTCAGGTCGTCGTTGCTCGATCCGGGGCCTGCCGGTACGGAGTGGGCATCGCGCCTCCTCGAGGAGGAGGGTGGCGGCACCCCGCTGGAGCTTGGCGCGACGGCACGCGGGTGTCATGGTGGGCTGCCTGCCGCGACCCGGCTCGAGCTCGCGCGGCGCGCAGCTGACCTGCTCCGTGCTGGTGACCCGCGCGAGCTCCTCGGTGCGCTGCGGGTATGTGCCGCGGACGCGGTCGAGGCGGGACACCACGACGCCGACGCGATCCTGGCGGACTACGGGCTGTCGCGCGTCGCCACCGGGACGCGTTCTCGGGAGTGGAACGCCACGTTCGTGCAGGGGTCGCTCGCGGCGTTCCGTGGCGCCGCTGACCGATTCGCGGAGCTGGACGAGCGCGAGCAGGCGCTGCGGCGCCCGATCGATGCGGGGTCGTCGACGCCGGCTCTGTCGCGCGGGGTTTCGCGGCGCTCTGGGCGGCCCGCGACTGGGACACGCTGGCCGTGGTGCTTCGGCGAGGACGCCGACCTGCCGGTGTGTACCGTCCATGATCACGATTGCGGGCATCCTGGCGGGCCTCCGGACAAGCGCTGCATCGTCGATCTCCGTGGACGGGCTCGAGGCGGCCGCAGGGAGGCTCGGTCGCTCGTCTGCTGCAGGTGTCCGGGTGGGCCTTCGCGCTGGCGTGCCTCGACCACCCGGGCACCCTGGACAACCCAGCGCTGCGCGCCGCATGCTTGCGCCACGTTGCGCCTCACCGAGACGGGGTGCTCATCATCGACGGGGGCTGGGGGATCGTGGCCACGGTCGCGGACTTCCTCTGAGGTGCCTCGACGCCGCCGTTCACCACGGAAGGCAGGGCCAGGCGTGAGGATGGGTGCACCGCGAGGCGGGGTCGGCGAGGACCCCGCAGTCATGGCGTGGCTCGCTGCAGCGAACTCCCGGCCCGACTGGGGGCCGGTGCCGACGGAGGAGCAGCTCGATGTCGTGCGTGCCTCAGCGGATGGTGCGCTGGCCTACGTCGAGACGATGACCGACGAGCCGGTGCCGACCGAGCGGTCGCTCGGCTCGTCGAGGTGCCGTTCCGGGACGGTGTCGCGCGGATCTGGAACCTCCTGACGAGCGAGCAGACCACGGTCCGGTTCGTGCTGTGGGACGAGCGGGACGGCGAGTGCGAGCGTCGAGCCCGACGGGTCGTACGTCATCGGTGTCGGGTGGGACGAGCCCCGCCCGTTCGGCGACGTCCCCGACCCGGATTAACGTCGGTTTAACGGCCGCGCCAGAACCTCCTCCTGTCGCTCCCAACCGGGGAGCAGCTCAGAAGGAGAAGTCCCATGCGTCGCATCATCCTGACCTTGGTCGCCGGCATCCTGGCCACCATCGCCTTCACCGCCGTCGGGTCCGGCATCAACGGGGCCTCGGCCAGCTCGGCCTGCAACATCAGCACGGCGCCGTCGGGCGGCATCGGCTCCTACGCGAAGTACGTGTCGATCAATGGCGTGTCCTACCGGGCGAGCTGTGTCTCGTGGAGCGCCGCCAAGACCGCGCCGAACCAGGTGCGGGTGTTCGGCTCGATCCTCGACACCGCCACGGACGGCTGCTTCGCCGACTTCGCGTACCGGCTCTTCATCAACGGCGTCCCCGGCGGCTGGAAGGGCCTGAGGACAGGCTCCGAGTCGGCCTGGGCGACGTTCAGCCAGCCCTACACCCTCTCGGGCACGGCCACCGGCATCGAGGTCCAGGCCTACCGCGAGTGCGCCGGTGGCGTGATCTCGCTCGCGGGCGACTCGCTCTACTACCGGTTCTGAGCGCGTCACACGCGGGGCCGAGGTGTCAGTTCTTGAGACATCTGCGGCCCCGCGTGTGGTTGGGTCGGGCCGTGAGCACCTTCGACCTCGAGCGCATCGTCGCCAAGGCGCGCGCCAAGGAGGGGCTCGAGGACTTCGGGCCCGGCGACTTCGAGGAGCCCCTCGGGGTGCTGCTCGAGGCCTACGCCTCGGCGGGCCTCAACGACATCGGGCGCGGATGATCCTGGGCGGCGGCGTGGTGCACTCGCTGCGGATGCGGCTGCGCGCGCAGGAGTGGTTCCGCCGGCACCCCGAGATCGCCGAGGAGGTGGTCGCGGACCCGGTGGTCGTGGTCGGGATGATGCGCAGCGGGACCACGCTGGTGCAGCGGCTGCTGGCCGCCGACCCGCGCACCAGTGCGCGCGCGGCTGGGAGGTGCTCGAGGTCGCCGCCGCCGCTGGACGGCGACTGGACGGCGCCGGACCCGCGGGTGGCCGCAGGTCTCGAGCGGGAGGAGCAGACCCGCACCTGGGCGCCGGACCTCTTCGCGATCCACCCGATGCACGCCCTCGAGGCCGAGGAGGAGATCGTCTTCCTCGCCGACGCGTTCCTCTCCCACGTCCCCGAGGCCGGGGCGCACGTGCCGCGCTACCGCTCGTGGCTCGACGGCCAGGCCCTCACGCCCGCCTACGACCACCTGCACCGGATGCTGCAGCTGCTGCAGTGGCAGCACCGCGAGCGGGGGGAGCGGGTGGGCCGGTGGGTGCTCAAGACGCCGGCGCACCTGGGCTACCTCGACGACCTGCGCGCACGCTTCCCGGGGCGCACGTCGTCCACCTGCACCGCGACCCGCGCGAGACCATCCCGTCGGGCGCGAGCCTCAACGCCACGCTGCACCGGATGCACGCCGACGACGTCGACGAGCACCGCATCGGGGCGGAGTGGATCGAGCGCATGGGCTGGACCAACGACCGGGCCCTCGCCACGCGGGCGGCGTGGGGCGAGGGGGCCCCGGTCACCGACGTGCAGTTCGAGGACGCCGTCGCCGATCCGCTCGGCCAGGTCGCCCGCGTCTACGCCGACCTGGGCTCCGACCTCACCGCCGAGGCCGAGGCGGCGATGCGGGACTGGCTCGCCCGGCGTCCGCGCGACCCGGCCCGACCGCCGTACGACGCCGCGTCGTTCGGGCTGAGCGACGAGCTCGTCGACGACCGGTTCGCCGCCTACAACCGCACCTTCAGGAGCGAGCGGTAGGGGCTGGCTAGAACGTGTTCCACCGGGTAGCGTGACCGATATGTCAGTACTGACAAATCACCCGGTCGCCACCGAGGAGCAGCACGAGCACGAGCTCGCCGCGCTCGAGCTCGTGCAGCACCCGACGGTCCGCGAGGCCTACCGCACGGTCGCCGACACCTGGCTCGGGCGGGCCAGGGCGTCCGACGCGATGCGTGAGCGGTTCGACGCCGCCTACGAGGAGGTCATGTTCTCCGCGGCGGTGTGGTCCTCGAACCAGGACCCGCTGCGGCCCAAGGTCACCTGCATCACCCGCCTCGCCCACGAGGTCGACGGGCGCCGGGTGCCGGGCACGCGGTGGGGGATCGACAACCCCGACACCGTGTACCGGGTCGTCCCGATCTCGGGCGAGGAGCGCTACGAGATCCGCGGCCGCGTCGGTCCCGGACCGGATGACGGAGAACTACTTCACGCTCTGGAACGCCCACATGGGCACCGTCGACGTCGTCGACGGGCGCCGGATGCACGTCGAGAGCGACGGGTCCTACGTGATCACGGTCGACGCCGAGGAGCCCGGTGGCCGGCCGAACCACATCCGCTCGACGCCCGAGGCCCACGAGCTCTACATCCGCGACGTGCTCCTCGACTGGGCCGTCGACGACCCGAACCACATCGAGGTGCACCGGCTCGGTGGTGAGCCGACGACGCCCGCGCTGACGCTCGACGAGCAGGCGGAGGCGACGGCGCGGATGATGGCGCACTTCGCCGACTTCACGGGCAAGCTCAGCCACGGCATGTACAAGGCGCCGGTCAACCACTTCTCGCTCGCGTGGACCGCCGACCACACGGGTGCGATGCGCAACCAGGTCTACGTCGCCGGGCGGTTCCTGCTCGAGCCCGGCCAGGCCTTCGTCGTCGACGTCAGCGACGGCGGTGCGGAGTACTTCACCGTGCCGCTCTCGAACATCTGGGGCACGACGCTCGGCATCGCCGACCGGACCGGGAGCCTGAACAAGGCGCAGTCGGCGCCCGAACGGCGACGGCACCTACACCTACGTCATCAGCGACACCGACCCCGGCGTCCACAACTGGGTCGACACCGACGGGCTGCTCGAGGGCATCCTCACGCTGCGGATGGCGGAGTTCCCGGACGGCGGGGCCCGGCCCGACCTGAGGGCGACGGGCCGGGTGGTCGACCTCGACGACCTCGACCGCGAGCTGCCCGACGTGCCTCGGGTGAGCGCTGCGGAGCGGGCCTCCCAGCTCGACGCCCGGAAGTCGGCCTACGAGCGCCGCCTCCCCGAAGGGGTCCTCGCATGAGCCGCTGGTTCATCACGGGCTGCTCGACCGGCATCGGTCGCGAGATCGCGCGCTGCGCGCTCGAGGCCGGCCACCAGGTCGCCGTGACCGCCCGCAGGGTCGGCGACGTCGAGGACTTCGTGACGACGTTCGGCGACCTCGCCCTCGCGCTGCCGCTCGACGTGACCGACAAGGCCGCGATCGACGCCGCGGTGGCGGCGGCGACCGACCGCTTCGGGGGCATCGACGTCCTGGTCAACAACGCCGGGTACGGGTACCTCTCCGCCGTCGAGGAGGGGGACGACGCCGACGTGCGCCGGCTCTTCGACACCAACTACTTCGGCGTGGTCGACACCCTCAAGGCCGTGCTGCCGGGCATGCGCGCCCAGGGGAGCGGACACGTCGTCAACATCTCCTCCATGACCGGCCTCGTCGCCAACCCGCCCAACGCGTACTACTCCTCGACCAAGTTCGCGCTCGAGGCGCTCACCGAGGCGCTCAGCAAGGAGGTCGGCCTCGCTCGGCATCAAGGTGACCGCCATCGAGCCCGGTGCGTTCCGCACCGACTGGGCGAAGCGGTCGATGCACGAGGCCTCGCAGCCGATCGACGACTACGCCGCCGACGTCGGCGTCCGCAAGGACCTGATCAAGCAGTTCGCCGACCACCTGCCCGGCGACCCGCGCAAGGTCGGGGAGGCCGTGCTCATGGTGACCGGGCTGGAGAAGCCGCCGCTGCGGCTGCTGCTCGGCTCCGACGTGCTGCAAGGCGACCCGCGCCAAGCTCGCCGACCTCACGGCGTCGATCGACGAGTGGGAGTCCGTGACCGTCGACGTCGGCTTCGAGGCATGACCGTGGCCGAGGTGCGCGGAGCGAGATGCGGGCGACGAGCCTCGACGACGCTCGTGGCTGGCGGTGTCTGCGCTCGTGCTGGTGGCTGGCCGGGTGCGGCAGCAACCTCGCCCCGGAGTCGCAGCGGCAGGCGGCGGACGGCGGCACGGTCGTCACCGGTGAGGACGGCGTCGTGGTGCCCGGCGCGGCGGACCCCGGCGTGGCCGACCCCGGCGCCCCGGGCGGCGACCTGCCCGGCACGGAGCCGGACGCCGCCGACCCCGGCGTGCCTGCGGGCGACGACCCGGTCGTCCCCGGTCCGGGCGGCGCGACCGCGCCTCCGGACGAGGAGAACGCGCCCGCCGGCGACGAGGAGGCCGGCTCGTGCGACGGCTTCGAGAACTCCACCGGCATCACCGACGACAAGATCGTCATCGGCAACGCCTCCGACGTGAGCGGCCCGGTCCCCGGGCTCTTCGAGTCCGTCCCAGCGCGCGGTGCAGGCCTACGTCGCGTACTTCAACGCGAGCGGCGTCGACGATCTGCGGCCGCAAGCTCGCGCTCAACTCCTACGACAGCCGCACCGACGCCTCGGCCGACCAGCAGGCCTACGCCCAGGGCTGCACCGACACCTTCGCCATGGTGGGCTCGATGTCGGGCTTCGACTCCGGCGGCGCCGCGACGGCCGAGGACTGCGGCCTGCCCGACATCCGCGCGATCTCGGTGACGGCCCAGCGGACGTCGTGCTCCACCTGCTACGCCGCCCAGCCGGCCGGACCCGCAGGCGTTCGAGAACGCCGTCCCCGACTTCATCAAGCGCAACTTCGACGGCGGCCAGAAGGCCGCGCATGGTCTACCTCAACGGCGGTGCCGCCGCCGAGAACGGCCCGAGCCAGGTGAGGTACTCGACCAAGCGCGGCATGAAGTACCTCTACACCTCGGGCATCGACCTGACGGAGTTCAACTACGTGCCCTACGTGCAGGCGATGAAGGACAAGGGCGTCGAGACCGTCCAGTTCGTCGGCGCCAACCCGCAGTTCGTGAAGCTGGCCCAGGCGATGCAGCAGCAGAGCTACGAGCCCAAGGCCTACCTGCTCGACCCGACCGCCTACTCCAGCGACTACACCGGCGCCGGCCGGCTCGGCCGCCGACGGCACGATCGTCTTCGTCAACTTCGTGCCGTTCGAGGAGGCCCGGAGCAACCCCGAGGTCGCGCTGTACCTCAGCTGGCTCGCCCAGGTGAGCCCCAGCGCCGAGCCCGACTTCTTCGGCCTGTTCGCCTGGTCGGCCGCCCGCCTGTTCGTCGAGCAGGCCACCAGGCTGGGCGGCTCGCTGACCCGGGAGTCGCTGGTCGCCTCGATGAGGAAGGTCGACGACTGGACCTCCAACGGCCTGCACGCGCCGATGCACGTCGGGGTCGAAGGAGATCGGCGACTGCTGGCGGTTCATCCAGTGGACCGGCTCGGTCTGGAAGCCGCTGGAGGGCACGAAGTTCCAGTGCAAGGGCCTGACGAGCTGCGTGACGACCTCACGGCGGTCGAGGCGTCAGAGGGCCGGCTTCACCTGGTCGAGCGCCGCGCGGGTGAGGACGGCGATCCGGTCGAGCCCGCCCTTGCCGCCGCTCTCGATCCACACCGCGAGGGCGGCGAAGACCGCACCCGAGGCGGTCTCGGCCCGGACGGCGGTGGCGAGGGCGTCGTCGGCGCCGCGGTCCTGGAGCACCTCCCGCAGGTAGCGGGCCATGGTGGCCTGCGCCTCGCGGAAGGACCGCTCGATGCGGGCCGGGCTGAGGAGCTGGGTGCGGAGGCGGGCCATCTCGATCATCAGTCGTGGGTCGGTCGGCGGCGTCGTGATCGCCGTCCGGACCGCGACGTCGAGCGCGTCGCCGGCGTCGAGGCGCTCGGCGACGGCGGTGCGGAACCACTCCAGCCCCGTGGTGACGTCGATGAAGAGCACCTCGTCCTTGGTGGCGAAGTGCCGGTAGAACGTGCGCTCGGTGACCCCGACCTCCGCCGCGATGGCCGGCACGTTGGCCGCCTCGAACCCGTGCTCGACGAAGTGGCGGATCGCCGTCCGGCGCAGGGCTTCCCTCGTTCGCTCCGACCGCGGCGTGGGAGTGCCGGTGATGCTCACGCGCCGACCCTATCGGCGCCGGCCCGGCGTCGGCCGAGCGCCGGCGGTGGGAACCTCACCCCCCGGCTCACGCGTCCACCGGTTGTGAAGAACTCTCAACGCGACGCCGAGTTCGGCGAGTACGTCGCGGCACGGTGGCCCCGCCTGGTGCGGGCCGCGGTGCTGCTCGGGTGCTCGCCGCACGAGGCCGAGGACGTCGCCCAGACCGCGCTGACCCGGTGCCTGGTCAAGTGGGGCCAGGTCACCCGGGCCGACGACCGCGACGCCTACGTCTACCGGGTGCTGGTCAACACCTTCACCGACAGCCGCCGGCGCCGCTGGACCGGCGAGCGGCCGACCGACGCCATGCCCGAGCGTGCCGACCCCGCCGGCGACCACGAGACCGAGCAGGTGCACCTGCGCGACGCGCTCGCCCGGGCGCTGGAGCACCTGACCGAGGACCAGCGCACCGCGGTGGTCCTGCGCTACTACGCCAACCTCACCGAGGTGCAGATGGCCGAGACGCTGCGGGTCGCGCCGGGGACGGTCAAGAGCCGCCTCTCCCGCGCCCTCGCCGCCATGGCCATCGACCCCGTGCTGACCGACGCCACCCTCGACGGAGGAACCGCCTGATGAACGAGAACGACCTCATGAACGCACTCGACGACCGCGCCGACTCGATCCTCGTGGGACCCGCGCCGATCGACACGATGACCCGCGCGGCGGCGCGCACCCGCCGCCGCCAGACCCTCGTCGCCGGTGGGGCCGGCCTCGCCGTGCTCGCCGTGGCGGGGGTCGGGGTCGCCGTGGGTCTCGCCGGGGACGAGGGCGGGACCAACGCACCCGACCGGACGGTCGAGGCGGCCGCCGCCGACGTGCCGCCGGACGGCTACCTCTACGTGGGGGTCGGCGAGGCGGCGATCGCCGTGCCCGAGGACTGGCCGCGCAACGACACCGAGTGCAACCAGGTCGCCCGACGGCGACACCTACGTCGTCGACCAGGACGGGGCGGCCTGCATGATGCTCGTCCCGTACCCCGCCGACACCGACGTCGGTGACCATCACCCCCGGTGGTCGGCTCGACACCTCCGCCTGGACGCCGGTCGAGGTCGACGGCGTCGACGCGCTGCGGTCGCCCACCGAGACCGGCGACCCCGGGTCGGAGCTCGGCGGCGGTCCCTTCACGACGGTCAGCGTGTACCTGCCCGAGCAGGACGCCCTGTTCAGCGGCCACCTCCTCGGTCTCCGAGGCAGCGGCCGACGACCTGCTCGACGGCATCGTCGTCCTCGACGAGCACGTGGCCGTGCCGGGCTACTCCGACCTCGGCCTCGACGCGACCGCGCCGACGACGCCTTCGTCGAGCGGCTCCAGACGCTCGGGCTCGAGGTCGAGCTGCTGCCGCAGGTCGACAAGATGAAGCGGCCCGAGGGCGCGGTGATCTCGGTCGAGCCTCAGCCGGGCACGGTCGTCGAGCCGGGCTCGACGGTCACGGTGACCGCGGCCCGCTGAGCCGCCGTCGACCAGCTGGGCGGGATCGAGCGGCTTCTCGATCACGTCGGCGACGCCCGCCCTCCGGGCCTGCTCGCGCACGGCGTCGGTGACGCCGATCGCGAGGCCGATCACCGGGCGTGACCCGCGCCCACCAGCGACGCCGCCCGGCCGATGTCGGCGACCACGAGGTCGACGTCGGTCGGGTCGGCGTCGTCCAGCACCTCGTACCCGAGGTGCGTCGAGGACCGCCTCGGCGACGAGCTGGTTGACGTCGTTGTCCTCGACCAGCAGCACCCGCGGCCGGGTCAGCTGGGCGGCAGCGGCAAGGTGAAGAAGAACCGGCTGCCGCCGCCCGGCGTGCTCTCGGCCTGCGAGGGTGCCCCCCATCGCCGCGACCAGCCGGTGGCTGATGCTCAGGCCGAGGCCGGTGCCGCCGTACTGCGTGGTGGTCGAGCCGTCGGCCTGGGTGAACGGGTCGAAGACGCGCGCGAGGTCCTCGGGCGAGATGCCGATGCCGGTGTCGCGTCACCTCGAACAGGACGTCGAGCCGTGTCGTCGTGCTCGGCCGTCACCGAGGCGGCGACGCGAACCTCGCCGAGCGCGGTGAACTTCACGGCGTTGGAGACGAGGTTGAGCAGCACCTGGCGCAGGCGACCGAGGTCGCCGCACGACGCGGGGGACGTCGCACGCGACGACGCACCGCCACGTCGTCGCGGCGCGACGGGTCGAGCACGAGGTCGGTGACGTCGGTCGAGCAGCCGGCGCGACGTCGACCGGGACCGAGACCAGCTCGACGTGACCGGCCTCGATCTTCGAGAAGTCGAGCAGGTCGTTGATGATCGCCATCAGGTCGCGCGCGGCGGTCGACACGCCCGTCGGCGTAGCGGCGCTGACGCGTCGTCGAGGTCGGTGGTGCGCAGCAGCTCGGCGAGACCGATGACGCCGTTCATCGGCGTGCGGATCTCGTGGCTCATGGTGGCCAGGAAGTCCGACTTGGCGCGCGACGCCGCCAGCGCCGCGTCGCGCGCCGACCTCCGACTCGCGCCGAGCCGCCGCCTCCGACTCGCAGCAGCCGGCGGGTGCGGATCAGCGCCAGGATGGTCAGCACGAGCAGGGCGACCAGGGCGCCGCCCTCGTGGACGTCGAGGATGCCTGGGCCGCGATGACCGCCGGCGGCACGACGAGCGGGACGATCGCGACGAGGATCCGGGCCGCGGGTCCGGCGGTGCGCAGCGGCGGGTCTGTCGCCGCGGGGCGGCCCAGGTCGACCACGCCATCAGGACCGCCCCGCCCATCCAGCCAGGTTCAGGAGCGAGCTGTCGATGGAGAGGAACGCGAGCAGGTAGGACAGGTCGGCAGCCGCCCACAGGACGACCCCGGCCGCCATCAGCAGGCTGCCCGCCGAGCCGCGGCGCGGGCTCCACATCAGACGCACGACGAGTCCCAGGATCACTGCGTCCAGCACGGGGTAGCTGGTGAGCACGACGGTCTCGAGCATGGTGCCGGCGGTCTCGCCGGCGACGTGCCCCTGGACGTCCCAGAGCACGAGCACCGAGACGACGACCACGGTCAGTGCGTCGACGGCGGCGTCGACGTCGATGCGCCGGTCGCCTCGCACGGCGACGGCGACGAACAGCGCCGCGCCGATGAGCACGGTGCCCGCCAGGTAGCCGGCGTCGGCGACGGACGACGGTGCCGACGGCGCCTCGCGTCCCAGTCGAGCACCGCGTAGACGCACGTCGCCCACGCGCGCTGACGCACAGGCCCACGGCGACGACCAGCGCCACCAGTCGCCGCGCCCGGCGCCTGCCGCTGGGCTCCGGTCACCGCCAGCAGCCCGGCGCCCAGGGTCACGACGGCGTACCACGCGTTGTACACGTCGTCGGAGACCGTCAGCACGCTGATGGCCACCGCCACGAGGGCGAGGAACGTCGTGGTGACGACGGGGACGCGTAGGCGTCGGTACGAGGGGCGCATCTCGGTGTGGGGGGCTTCCGCGGGGTCGGCGAGAGGGGTGTGGCCCTCCATCGTCCCGCAGTTCGCCCGCTGTGTCCTGAGGTTGCCGCAGACGGGTGACGCCCCGGAGCGCCTGGCTACGGTGGCCCCTGTGTCCTCCGTCTTCGACTCCGCCACCGCCGTCACCGCCGACCTCCGAGGGGCAGCTGGGCGGCCGACCTCGACACCGGGTGGCAGATCGGCGGCGGGCTCAACGGCGGCTACCTGCTCGCCACCATCGGGCGCGCGCTCGGGCTGACGATGCCGGGCAAGCCCGACCCGCTGTCGGTCAGTGCCTACTACCTCTCCGCCTCGGTCGCCGGACCGGCGACGATCGAGACGACGGTGCTGCGGGACGGCGGCCGCGTCGGCACCGCGCAGGCGCTGCTGCGCCAGGGCGAGGACCGGCGCATCGCGGTGCTCGCGACCTACGGCGACCTCGCCGCGCAGCCGCGACGACGTCCGCACCACGGCGCGGCCGCCGGACCTGCCGCCGCCCGACGACTGCGTGCCCAACTCGTTCGCGCCGGCCGAGCTCGTCGGCAAGAGCGCCTTCCTCCGTCGCGTTCGACATGCGGTTCCACCCGGACGACGTCGGCTGGGCCGTCGGCGCCCCCGACTCCTCCGGCCGGCTGCGCGCCTGGTTCCGGCTCGAGGACGAGCGCGACCCCGACCCGCTCTCGCTGCTGCTGGTGCTCGACGCGCTGCCGCCGGTGACCTTCACCTTCGGCACGATCGGCTGGGCGCCCACCCTCGAGCTCACCTGCCACGTGCGGGCCCGTCCGGCGCCGGGCTGGCTGCGCGTGCAGCACGCCACCCGCAACGTCGCCGGCGGCATGTTCGAGGAGGACTGCGAGGTGTGGGACGCCACGGGGCGGCTGGTGGCGCAGTCGCGCCAGCTGGCCCTGATGCCGAGGTGACCCGGATCCGCGTCTCCCGCCTGCCGGGGGATCGCGTCAGCGGTGGCTCCCACGTCGGGTGACGGGCTCGAGCTAGCGGCAGCCGACCTGCCGGCGTACGTGCGCGAGCGCGAGGCCGGCGACGAGCCGCCGCGATGGGTGTGGGACGACACCGCCCGCTGGTACCCGCCGCTGCTGGCGGCGGGGGTGCGGGTGCAGCGCTGCCACGACCTGCGCCTCTGCCACCGCCTGCTGCGCCGGGCTCCCGCGGTGGACGCGGCCCTGCTGGAGGGTGAGGAGGCCGAGCACTGGCACCGCCTGGGCCCCGCGGTCGTCTCCGACCCCACCCTGTTCTCGGTCGACGACACCGCCGAGCACCTGCGCGCCGAGCTCGAGGACGACCGGCAGCGGGCGGCCGTCGCGGCGTCGGAGGAGGCGGCCCGGCTCGGGTTGCTGCTCGCGGCCGAGTCCTCCGGCGCCCTCGTGGCCGCCGAGATGACCCACGCCGGCGTGCCGTGGCGGGTCGACGTGCACGAGCGGCTGCTCGCCGACCTGCTCGGGCCACGGCCACCCCGTGGGGCGCGGCCCGCGCTGCTCGAGGCCCTGGTGGGCGAGCTGCGCGTGCTGCTCGGCTCCCCGTCGCTCAACCCCGACTCGCGCCCCGAGCTCCTCGCGGCGCTGCGTCGCTGCGGTCTCGAGGCGGGTGACACCCGGGCCTCGACCCTGCGCCGGCTCGAGCACCCCGCCGTCGAGCCCCTGCTGCGCTACAAGAAGCTCGCCCACCTGTACTCGACCAACGGCTGGGCGTGGATCGACGAGTGGGTGCGCGACGGGCGCTTCCGTCCGGTCTACCAGCCGTCGGGCTCGGCCACGGGCCGCTGGTCCTCCAACGGCGGCGGGGCCCTGTCGTTCCCGGTGCAGGTGCGACCGGCCGCCGTGGCCGACGACGGCTGGACCTTCGTCGTCGCCGACGTCGCCCAGCTCGAGCCGCGCGTGCTCGCCGGCATGAGCCGCGACCGGGCCCTCGCGAGGTCCGCCCGGGGCGCCGACCTCTACCAGGGCATGGTGGACGACGGTGCGGTCGCCAGCCGCAACGACGCGAAGCTCGGGCTCCTGGGTGCGATGTACGGGGCGACCACCGGCGAGAGCGGGCGCCTGCTCCCCGCGCTGAGCCGCCGCTACGCCGCCGCCTTCGCCCTCGTCGAGGAGGCCGCGCGGGCCGGCGAGCGCGGCCAGGTCGTGCGCACGCTCCTCGGCCGCGGCTCCGCCGGCCTGGGCGAGGCGTGGAGCCCCGACCCCGACGCCGCGCCCGTCGACCCCGACGACCGCGCGAACCAGGACCGCTACCGCCGGGCCTACGGCCGGTTCACCCGCAACTTCGTCGTCCAGGGCACCGCCGCGGAGTGGGCGCTCTGCTGGATCGCCGACCTCCGCAACAGGCTCTGGCGACTGGCCCCGGCGGGGTCGCTCGTCGACCGGCCGCACCTGGTGTTCTTCCTCCACGACGAGGTCGTCGTCCACACCCCCCTCGCCCTCGCCGAGCAGGTGCGGGCCGAGGTGACCGAGGCGGCGGCGTCCGCCGGGCGCCTGCTGTTCCGCGACCTGGCCATCGACTTCCCGCTCAACGTCTCGGTCGTGCGGTCCTACGCCGAGGCCGGCAAGCCGTGACGACGGTGGAGGTCGAGGAGGCCGGTCACGGCCGTCACGAGACCGGGTGAGGCCCATGGCGTCCCTCGCGGGGTCCGTGCGGCTCCGTGGTCTCGAGACGGTCGTGACCGACCTCCTCGACCACCGTGGCGGTCAGGGCGCGTCGAGGGCGACGAGCCAACGGACGAACGGGTGCTCGCTGACGGTCCAGAGCCGGTCGTCGTCGGGGGTGTGGGCGAGGTCCTCGTTGCCCATCGGCACGGCGCGGGGGTGGTGGCGGAGCGCGCCGGCGGCGCCGGAGTAGAGCGAGCCGAGGGTGAAGCGTCCCTGCGAGACCGAGGCGTGGAGGCGGCCGTCGTTGGTGATCGCGACGCCCTGCATCCGCCGCGGGCCGTCACCCAGCAGCTCGAGCTCCGCACGGTCGGCGCCGGGCGGGAGGGCGAAGCGCGCGATCCGGCGGGTGCGGGCCGGGTTGTTGGTGTACTCACCGGCGAGCAGCGAGCCGTCGGTGTGGTCGCGGGAAAGGAACGAGTAGCGGAACTTCTCCACCTCCTCGGCGGCATGCGACCGGTAGAGCCACGACACCGGGAGCACGTAGCGGTAGCCGAACGCTGCTCCACGCGACGGTGCCCGCACGACGTCGTCGAGGCGGCACGTGTAGAAGCCGCGGCCGGTCGCCGCGACGTGGACGCGGTCGTCCTGCCAGACGAGCCCGCCGGCGTGGACCTTGAGCGACTCGACGCGGCCGTCGCCGGTCGGCTTGACGAGCAGCACGTGGCGGTAGCGCCCGGCGTCGAGGTCGAGCACGGTGAGCCGCGAGCCGTGGTTGACCGGGTCGCGCGGCAGCCGCTTCGCGTACCAGGTGGCCATCGCGAGCCGGCGGCCGTCGGCGCGACCGGCGTCGGCATAGGTGGAGACGCCCTGGGGCCACCAGCGCAGGTCGAGCTGGTCCCGGAGGTCGAAGCGCCAGGCGTCGCGGACCAGGCTCCCCGGGGCCCAGCGGTGGCGCAGGGTGCGCGGCAGGTCGCCGAGCACGGCGTCGAGCCCGACCCGCCCGCCCCAGGCCGCGGCCAGCTCGTCGACGGCACCGGTGGTGTCGTCGACCCGCTGCAGGGAGAGGCCGGAGGTCACGCAGCTAGTCTCGCCGCCATGTCGAGGACGCCGGTGGTGGGGGCGGCGATCGTCCGCGACGGCCGCCTCCTGGCGTGCCGTCGCACCCGCCCGCCCGAGGCGGCGGGCCGCTGGGAGCTGCCGGGCGGCAAGGTCGAGCCCGGTGAGTCGCCGGCGTCCGCCCTGGTACGCGAGATCACCGAGGAGCTCGGCGTCGAGGTCGAGGTCGGCGACTGGCTCGACGGCGCGGCGCCGATCGGCGACACCCACGAGCTGAGGGTCGCGGTGTGCGCCGTCCGCAGCTGGACGCCGTACCCCCTCGAGCACGACCGGCTTCGCTGGCTCCGCGCCGGCGAGCTCGACGACGTCGACTGGCTCGAGCCCGACCGGCCGTTCCTCGACCAGCTCAGCGGGATACTCGAGCCGTGAGCGCGCGCGGCATCTTCTTCGACGAGGACGACGCTCGGCTCGGTCGCCGCGCGCCTGGGCGCCGACGGCTACGAGGTCTCGGTCGCGCGCGAGAGGCTCGCCGGCGAGGACGACGACGAGGACCACCCGTGGGCGGTGGTCACCGACGCGCCCGACGTGGTGCTCGAGCTGCTCGTCGACGCGCACGACGGCTGGCTCGACGTCGACGAGCCGGCGGCTCCCACCCTGCCGCCCCTCGTCCTGCCGGTGGCGCCGAAGCGGATCAAGCGGCCCGACGACGCTGGTTGAGGTGCTCCGACCGAGGTACGAGGGAGGAGCCTCGAAACCTGGTGACGTCACCGTCCAAGCCTCGCGAGGACCTGAGGCTGCGGAGGTCTCGAGGCTCGTCGGTCGTTCCTCCCTCCTCGCACCTCGACCACCGTCGGTGCGACCGCCGTCGATAGGCTCACCGGCATGACCGACACCCCTGCCCAGCGGCTGCTGCTGGTGCACGCCCACCCGGACGACGAGTCGATCGGTCAGGGCGCCACGATGGCCAAGTACGTCGCCGAGGGGCGCGGCGTCACCCTCGTGACCTGCACGGCCGGCGAGATGGGCGAGATCCTGGTGCCCGAGCTCGAGCACCTGGCCGCCGACCGCGACGACGCGCTCGGCGAGCACCGCCGCGGCGAGCTGGCCGACGCCATGGCTGAGCTCGGCGTCACCGACCACCGGTTCCTCGGCGGGTTCGGCTGCTACCGCGACTCGGGCATGAAGTGGCACGAGGACGGCCACGCCGTCGCCGCCGACGACATCCACGAGAACGCGTTCTGGCGCGCCGACCTCACCGAGGCCGCGGCGCACCTGGTCGAGGTGATCCGCGAGGTGCGGCCGCAGGTGCTGGTCACCTACGACGAGTTCGGCGGCTACGGCCACCCCGACCACATCCAGGCCCACCGGGTCGCCACGTACGCCGCCGTCGCTGGCCGCCGTGCCGTCCTACCGTCCCGACCTCGGCGAGGCCTGGGACATCGCCAAGATCTACTGGGGCGCGATGTCGGAGTCCCGGATGCGCGAGAGCCTCCGCAAGCTGCGCGAGGCCGGCGACACCACCACCTTCGAGGGCATGGACCCCGACGGCCCGCTGCCGCCCTTCATCACCGCCGACGAGAACCTCGCGGCGGCGGTCGAGGCGAGCGACTACGTCGAGAAGAAGATGGCGGCGCTCGCGGCGCACGCCACCCAGATCACCACCGACGGGCCGTTCTTCGCGCTCTCGAACAACAACGGCGCGGAGGCCTGGGGCACCGAGTTCTTCCGCATCGCCAAGGGCACACCCGTGCCGTCCGGTGACGACGGTCTCGAGACCGACCTCTTCGCGGGGGTCTGAGCTGGCCCGCCGCATCGCGAGGGACGTGGCCCTGGGCCTCGCCGTCGCGAGTGCCGGCGCCCTCGTGGGCACCGCGGCCGTGGTCGTCGCACGGCCGGACGCCGGGCCTCGTGCTCGCCGTGCTGGCCACGGCGGCCGCGGCGTGGGCGGTCCCGCCGGGATGGCGCAGCGGTTCAGCTTCACCACCGGGTGGTCGCGGCGCTGCTGTTCTTCCTGCCGTCCCGCCCCGAGGGCGACTACCTGATCTCCTCCGACGCCCGCGGCTACCCGCTGCTCGGCTTCGGCGTGGTGGTCCTGCTCTTCGGGATCGTGACGGTCGGCCATCGCACCGGCGACGCGCCGCCGGGCCGGCCGAGACCGATCCTTAGGACTGACCGGTGACGACAACGTGACGAGCGCGCGAGTCGCGCCGGCGGGCGCGTGGTGCTCGTCGTCGTGCTGGTGCTCGCCCTGCTGGCCGGCGGCGGCTACGCCGCGGCCTACTTCGTCGCCGGCGACAAGGTGCCGCGCGGCACCTCCGTCGCCGGCGTCGACATCGGCGGGCTCACCCCCGAGGACGCCGAGGCCGCGCTGCGGACGGGTCTGCAGGGCCGGGCCGCCGCCCCGATCCAGGTGAGCGTCGACGGGCGCACCCGCCCGTCGACCCGGCCGACGCCGGCCTGGCGGTCGACTACGCCGCCTCCGTGGCCGCCGCGGGCGGCGGCAGCACCTGGAGCCCGTCGGCGCTCTGGGACTACTACGCCGGCGGCGACGAGCGTCGACGCCGTCGTCACCGTCGACGACGACGCGCTCGACGCGGCGGTCGCCGAGCTCGAGTCGGGGCTGGGCGAGGACCCGGTCGACGGCTCGATCAGCTTCGCGTCCGGCGACGCCGTGGTCGAGGCGCCGGTCAACGGCACGGGCCTCGACCCCGACGCGACGCGCGACGCGCTCGTCGACGCGTTCCTCGGCGGCGGGCAGGCCGACCTCGAGATCACCGAGGTCGCCCCCGACATCGACGACGCCGACGTCCAGGCGGCGCTCGACGACTTCGCCAACCCGGCACTGTCGGGTCCGGTCGCGGCTCAGGTTCGGCAGCTCGCGGGTGCAGCTCGAGCCGGAGCAGTACGCGGCGGCGCTGTCGCTCGAGCCGCAGGACGGCGTGCTCGTGCCGTCGGTCGACGAAGACGGTCCTCGTGCCGCTCGTCGAGGGGGCCACGGCCGGCAACGGCGAGCCCGTCGACGCCTCCGTGGTGCTGGTCGACGGCAAGCCGAAGGTGGTCAAGGCCAAGCCCGGCATCACCTTCGACCCCGACGACGTGACCACCGCGTTCCTCGAGGCCGTCACCAAGCCGAGGGGCGAGCGCGAGATCGAGGTCGAGGGCACCGTCGACCAGCCCGACTTCACCACGCGGCGACGCCAAGGAACCTGAAGATCGTGGAGAAGACCGGCGAGTTCACGACCTACTACCCGTACGCCGAGTACCGCAACATCAACATCGGCCGGGCCGCCGAGATCATCGACGGCACGGTGCTGAAGCCCGGCGAGACGTTCTCGCTCAACGACATCGTCGGCGAGCGCACGCGCGAGAACGGCTTCACCGAGGGCTTCATCATCAGCAACGGCATCTTCAAGGAGGACCTCGGCGGCGGCGTCTCGCAGATGGCGACGACGACGTTCAACGCCATGTTCTTCGCCGGGTCTCAAGGACATCGAGCACAAGCCGCACTCGGTCTACATCGACCGCTACCCGGTCGGCCGCGAGGCCACCGTGGCGTGGGGCTCGGTCGACCTGCGCTTCCAGAACGACACCGAGTACGGCGTCCTGGTCAACGCCGAGGTCACGCCGGCGACGGTCGTCGGAGCAGGGCGTGGTCACCGTGCGGATGTTCAGCACGAAGATCTGGGACATCGACACGACGACGTCCGACCGCTACGCCTACGTCGCCCCGGCACGCGGACCCTCGACACCCCCGACTGCTACCCCAACACGGGCTACTCGGGCTTCCAGGTCGACGTCACGCGGATCTTCCGCAAGGTGGGCGAGGACGCCGTCGACCACCGCGAGGTGTTCCACACCGACTACATCGCCCGCGACACCGTCATCTGCCGAGCCGCCCGGATCGCTCGACTGACCCTCGCGGGGCCCGCCCTCTACTGTGTGTGACATGCGTCGCACTCTCGGTGTCCTGGCTGCCCTGCTCGTCGCGCATCCTCACCACGACGGTCCTGACCGCCGCCAGCCCCGGCGCGGGCCGACGGGCCACCGTTCACGCTGCCGACCTCGCCGCTCGGCGACCCGCCCGGCGCCAACGACTGGTCGTGCCGGCCGACGGCCGCGCACCCCTACCCCGGTGATCCTGGTGCACGGCACCGGCGGCGACCGGAAGAACCTGCTCGAACGCCTGTCGGCCGTCGATCAAGAGGGCCGGCTTCTGCGTCTTCTCCCTCGACTACGGCAACCGCGGGCTCGGCGACATCCCGGCCTCGGCGGCCGAGCTCAAGGCCTACACCCAGCGGGTGCTGCGCGGCGACCGGCGCCGCAAGGTGTCGATGGTCGGCCACTCGCAGGGCGGGATGATGCCGCGCTACTACATCAAGTTCCTCGGCGGCGACGGCGCTCGTCGACGACCTGGTCGGCCTCTCGCCGTCCAACCACGGCACCGCGATCACCGCAGGGCACCAACCCGATCACCGACCTGATCGGCTACGCCTGCCCGGCGTGCGTGCAGCAGGGCGCCGGCTCGGCGTTCCTCACCAGGCTCAACGCCGGCGACGAGACGCCCGGGTGCCGTGAGCTACACCCAGATCACGACCCGCTACGACGAGATCGTCGTGCCCTACCGCTCCGCCTACCTGGCGCCCGGGCCGCGCACGACGAACGTCACGCTGCAGGACGCGTGCCCGCTCGAGCTCGCCGAGCACCTCGCGATCCCGCTCGCGACGCCCACCGTCTCGATCGTGCTCGACGCGCTGACCCACGACGGGCCCGCCCGGGCGTCGTTCCGGCCACGCTGCTTCTGACCCCCACCCGCGTCGTAGCCTGGACCGATGCTGACCGTCGTCGTCGCGCTCGTCGCCAACGGCCTGCTGGCGCTGGCCAAGTCGATCGCCGCGGTCCTCACCGGGTCGGCGGCGATGGTCGCCGAGGCCGCCCACAGCTGGAGCGACACCGGCAACGAGGTGTTCCTGCTCGTCGCCGAGCGCCGCGGAGCCAGGCCGCGCGACGACGAGCACCCGCGCGGGTACGGCCGCGCCACCTACATCTGGTCGCTGGTCGCCGCGTTCGGGCTGTTCTCGGCGGGCGCCGTGGTCTCGGTGTGGACCGGCGTGAGCGACCTCCTCGAGGGCGGCGAGGAGGAGGTGTCGTTCACGGTCAACTACGTCGTGCTCGGGGTCGCCTTCGTGCTCGAGGGCATCTCGTTCGTCCAGGCGTCGTCGCAGGTGCGCGGCCGGGCGCGGCACTTCGGCCTGCACCCGCTGCGGTTCGTCGCTCGCACCTCGGACGCGACCCTGCGTGCGGTCTTCTTCGAGGACTCCGGTGCGCTGATCGGCATCCTGCTCGCGGCCGCCGGCATCGGGCTGCACCAGCTCACCGGTGAGGCGGTCTTCGACGCCGCCGCCTCGATCGCGATCGGCGTCCTGCTCGCCGCGATCGCGGTCTTCCTCATGCGCCGCAACATGGACTACCTGCTCGGCGAGGGCGTCGGTGCCGAGCTGCGAGACCAGGTGCTCGGCGACCTCCTCGCGCACCGCGAGGTCGAGCGGGTCACCTACCTGCACCTGGAGTACGTGGGCCCGATGCGCCTCTTCGTGGTGGCGGCCGTCGACCTCGTCGGCGACGACACCGAGGACCAGCTGGCCGTGCGGCTGCGCCGGGTCGAGACCGCCCTCGAGACCTCCGAGCTCGTCGAGGACGCCGTGCTCACCCTGTCCCAGCCTGACGACCCCGACCTCGGCCGTCAGTCGTCGCGGCCCGCCCGCACCAACCCGGACTCGTAGGCGAGGACCACCAGCTGCGTCCGGTCGCGCAGCGCGTAGCGGGTGAGCACCTCGCTCACGTAGCCCTTCACGGTGGTCTCGGCGAGGAAGAGTGATTCGGCGATCTCGCGGTTCGAGAGGCCGCGCGCGACGAGACGGACGACGTCGGTCTGCCGTCCGGTGAGCCGCATGGCCGGCGACGTGGCTGGCCCGGCGGCGGCGACGTGAGCCGCGATCAGCCGCCTGGTGACGCTGGGCGCGAGCAGGGCGTCGCCCGCGGCCACAGCCGCGATGCCCTGCCACAGCTGCTCGCGCGGCGAGCTCTTGAGCAGGAAGCCGCTGGCCCCCGCCTGGAGTGCCCCGTACACGACCTCGTCGGTCTCGATGGTGGTGAGCACGAGGACGCGCACGTGGGGGTGGTCCCGGACGACGTCGCGCGTCGCCTCGATCCCGTCGCGCCGGGGCATGCGCACGTCCATGAGGACGACGTCGGGCAGGGTCGCCCTGACGACCTCGAGGGCCTCGACGCCGTCCGCCGCCTGGCCGACCACCTGGAGGCCGGGACCGGCACCGACGATGACGGACAACCCGTCGCGGACCAGGGTCTCGTCGTCGACCACCACCACCCTCGTCACCTGGGCACCTCCGGCAGCCAGACGTCGACGGTGTAGAGATCGGGCTCCGTGGCCCCGGCCTCGAACGTGCCGCCGAGCGCGACCACCCGCTCCCGCAGCCCGGCGAGGCCCGTGCCGGTGCCTCCGTAGGACGACTGGTGTGCCGGGCCCGTGCTGTCGACCCGCAGGAGCAGGCCGGTCGCGTCGTGCTCGACGCGGATCGTCACGCGGGGGTCCTGCGAGTGCCGCAAGGCGTTGGTCAACGCCTCCTGCACGACCCGGAACGACGCCTGGTCGATGTCGGTGTCGAGGGATCCCGGATCCCCGGTGGTCTCGACGGACACGTCGAGCCCGGCCGAGCGTGCCCCGCTGACGAGGGCCGGCAGCCGCGCCAAGCCCCGTGGCTGCGCCGGGTCGAGGTCGGCCGGGTCGCGCAGCAGGGCGACGAGCGTGTGCAGCTCGGCCAGGGCATCGCGGCTGGTCGCACCGATCGCCGCGAGTGCCCGCTCGGCAGCCTCGGCGTCGGAGCGGACGACGGACCGACCGGCCTCGGCCTGGACCGCAATCAAGGTGACCGCGTGGGAGACCACGTCGTGCAGCTCGCGTGCGATCCGGCGGCGTTCGTCCTCGACGGCGGTCTCGGCCTCGCGGTGCAGCGCCTCGTTGCGCAGCTCGAGCGCCGCGACGGTGCGACCGCGACGCCGGAAGGCGAGGCCGAGCCCGGCCGGCAGCGCCAGGAACAGCGCGAGGGTGGGCGGGATGTTCGAGACCGAGTCCGACGGGTCGACGCTGATGCTGATCGCGATCGAGGCGGAGAGCAGGGCGAGGCCCAGCAGGGCTTCACGGTGGGTCGCCTCGGCCGCCACCGAGTAGGCGGAGATGACGATCGCGAGCAGCACGAACATCTGGTCGGGCGACTCGGTCGCCAGCGACTCGGTGGCCAGGGCCGCGGCGATCACCAGGACGCTGCTGGTCGGATGGGTGCGCCGCCAGAGCAGGCCGATCGGCGCAGCCACCCCGAGGGCTACGCGCAGTGCCACCTCGTCGTCGGTGGCAGCAACGGTCTCCCAGGCAGCCCCGATCACGAAGACCGTGGCCAGCGCCGCGTCCAGCGGTGTCGTGGTGGCGATCCGGCGCGGTTGCATGCGCGTCACCGTAGCCAGTGCCGGCCCCCGCGCACCCCCTTCTGGAGAAGGGTTCGCGACCCGCTCAGCGGAGGGTGGACCCGGTTCCCGTGGCGGTGCCGCCTGGGGCCTGGTCGCTCCTAGCGTCGGCGTCATGACCCGACACCCACTGAGATCCACGCTGTCCGTCGCCCTCGTGGCGACCACGCTGACCCTTGCCGGTTGCGGCGACGAGATCCCCGGCTCGGACGCCGGAGCCTCGCCGTCGACCGCGGCGGAGTCGTCGAGCCCTCCCGTGGTCGAGCCGGAGCCGCAACCGCTCCCGCTCCTGGCCCACGTGCTGCCCGCCGACGCGATCGCGGGTTATGCCGCCGACGGTGACGCCGAGGTGCTCTCGCTGGCGGAGTTCGCCGATGCCCACGGCAAGACGCCGGCCGAGCTGAGGGCCTCGGGATTCGTCGAGGCAGCCGCGCTGCAGATGGCGCCGGTGACGGGGGAGGGGTTCGCGATGTCGATCTCCGCGGTCTACGCGACCCCCGAGCAGGCCCAGGCCGAGGGCGAGCGGCTGTTCGCGGCGAACTCCGAGCCCGACCCCGGTTCCTCCGCCGAGCTCGTCGACGTGCCGGGCGCTCCCGACGTGGATGCGGTTCGGCTGACCGGACGCAAGGGCCGCAAGGCGTTCACGGGGGTCGAGACGGTCTTCGTCGACGGCGCCGTGCTGCACGAGGTGTTCGCGGTCGGCGTCGACCCACTGCTCGACGTCGACGCGCTCCTTGCCGTCGTGGCTGACTTGCACGACGAGGTCGTCGGGCATCCGCTCGCCGAGTAGGAGCCGGCGGCCACCGTCAGCGCGCCGGCGTGAGGTAGCGGTAGCGGTGGTGGGTCCGGAACCCCAGCCCGCCGTACAGCCCGAGCGCCGCCTCGTTGTCGCCGAGCACCTGGAGGTAGGCGGTCGTCGCTCCGCGCTCGGCCCCCCACCCGACGAGCGCCGCCATCACGGCCAGGCCCAGACCCCGGCGCCGGTGGGCCGGCTCCACGGCGATCGACCTGAACCCCACCCAGTCGTCGGCGAAGGCAGCCACGCCGCCGGCCCGGTCGCCGACCGAGGCCGTGACCAGGTCGCCGTCCTCGGCGAGCTCGACCGCTGCCGGCGTCGACCCCGCGGAGGGCGCGTGCCACCTGGGCGGTGCCGGCCACCTGGAACAGCGTGTCGGCCTCGTGCGACTCCGGCACCCAGCCGAGCCCCGCGAAGAGCTCGTCCTCGGCCGACCCGGTGAGCACGGCCGCGATCGGCCGGGCGTAGTGCGCGACGACGGCGGCCACGGCGTCGTCGTCCTCGCAGACCGGCGGGCCCGAAGGCCAGCACCGAGTTGGCGCGGCGGGCGGTCGCGGTCGCCGAGTCGCGCAGCACCCAGGCGCCGAGCGGCCTCGTCACGAGGTCGGGGAAGAGCGCGAACCCGTGCACCTGCGCCTCGCGCGGCGGCACCCGGTCGCGCACCGACGGGCGGGGCGGCACCGGCTTGCCCGACACGACGTCGGCGAGCGGGATGGTGACCGGCGGGCCGCCGTCCGGCCGCACCACGACGACCCCGTCGCCCCAGGCCTCGCAGGTCCCGAGCAGGTCGGTCATCGCGGGTCCGCCGCTCGGTCCGGTCTCGCCGCGCACCAGCCGGCGCACGACCACCGCTGACCCCCACGACGTGCGGCCCGAGCAGGTGCCGGCCGCCTCGCTGCCGACCTCGACCCTCTGAGCCCCGTTGCCCACAGTGTGGGGTTCCTCCGCACCGTGCACCCCCGGGACACTAGGCTGGCCGCGCTCTCGCACTCGCACCCCCGCTTGGAGGAACCACCGATGACCTACGTCATCTCGCAGCCCTGCGTCGACCTCAAGGACCGCGCCTGCGTCGACGAGTGCCCGGTCGACTGCATCTACGAGGGCAAGCGGATGCTGTACATCCACCCCGACGAGTGCGTCGACTGCGGTGCCTGCGAGCCGGTGTGCCCGGTCGAGGCCATCTTCTACGAGGACGACGTCCCGGAGGACTGGAAGGACTACTACACCGCCAACGTCGGCTTCTTCGAGACCTCGGCTCGCCCGGCGGCGCCGCCAAGATGGGCGAGATCGACCACGACCACCCCATCGTCGCGGCCCTGGAGCCGCAGGAGCACGACCACTGAGCCTGCGCAGCCCTGCTGGGCCCGGCTTCCACGCCGGGGTCGCCGCGGTGCGCGAGCCGTGCCGGCGCGTCCGGACGTGAGGTCGTCGACCTCTCGGTCGGCGCGCCGGCCGACCCCACCCCCGAGGTGCGTGCGCCGGGCGCTCGTCGACGCACGCCGACTCGCCCGGCTACCCGCTGACGATCGGCGTGCCCGGCCTGCGCGAGGCCTACGTCGCCTGGCTGGCCCGGGCGCACGGCGTCACCGGGCTCGGCGCCGCGCAGGCGCTGCCGACCGTCGGCAGCAAGGAGCTCATCGGCACGCCTGCCGCTCCTCCTCGGCCTCGACCGGGCCGGGCCGGTCGGCGATCCCGGCCCTGGCCTACCCGACGTACGCCGTCGGCGCCCGCTTCGCCGGCCGCGAGGTCGTCACCGTCGACGGCGCTCGACGAGCTCCGGCGCGCTCGAGGTAGCCGCCCGGCTGCTGTGGCTGAACTCGCCCGGCCAACCCGACCGGCCGGGTCCTCGGCGCCGGCCGAGCTCGCCGCGCTGGTCGCCCACGCCCGCGCGCACGGGCACGCTGCTCGTCTCCGACGAGTGCTACCTCGACCTCGGCTGGGAGGTCGAGGCCGCCAGCGTGCTGCACGCCGACGTCAGCGGGCGGTCGACCCGACCGGGCTGCTCGCCGTCCACTCGCTGAGCAAGCGGTCCAACCTCGCCGGCTACCGCTGCGGCTTCGTGGCCGGTGACGCCGACGTCGTCGCCGCGCTCACCGCCGTGCGACGCGACCTCGGCCTGATCATGCCCGCGGCCCCAGCAGGCCGCGGCGATCGCGGCCCTGGGCGACGAGATCCACGTCGCCGAGCAGCGCGCCCGCTACGGCGCCCGCCGCGACGTGCTGCGCGCAGCGCTCGTCCGCCGCCGGGTTCCGGCGTCGACCACAGCGAGGCCGGGCCTCTACCTGTGGGTCACGCGCGGCGAGCCCAGCGCACGAGACCGCCGGCTGGCTCGCCGACCGCGGGCGTCGTCGCCGTCGACGGCCTGTCCTACGGCGCCGACCGGCGCCGAGCACGTCCGTCTCGCGATCACCGCCACCGATGACGTCGTCGCCGTCGCTGCCGCCGCTGAGAGATCTGACGGCATGACGCCTGCTGCCCACTCGACCCCGCTCGCTCGCCCACGCCAGCACCGACCCGCCGACCCTGGTCGACCGGGTCCGCGACGGCGCTCGGGTGGAGCGGCAGCGACTTCCTGGTCGGACTGCAGGGCTACGACGAGCTGATGGCGACCCTCGACGTCGCCCACGACGTCGAGGGCCTGGTGCGCGTCGGCGACCCGACGTCCCCGCCGCTGCGGCTGCTCCGCGCGCATCAACGCGCTCGACCCCGAGCTGCGCCTGGCCCGGCCGTCGTCGCCGTCTCGCCCTGGCGCTGGACCCGCCTCGGCGGCGGCAGCGGCGACGCCCAGGCCGTCGCGCTGCGCCAGCAGACCTACTCCGACGTCGTCGGCGCCATGGGCCGCGCCGGCGTCGCCTTCCGCGTCGTGCCCGACGACACCACGACCGACGACCTCCTCGCCGCTCGGCCAGGAGGCCGGGTCGCCGATCGTCGACCTCGACGAGCTGCGCGGCGACGACATCCTGATCGTCGGGTTCCTCGAGCAGCAGCCCTCGCTGGCCTACGGGCTGCTCTCCCGCGCGAGCGACGGACCGCTCGACGTCGGCGTGGCTGACGATCACCCCCGAGCGCGAGGCCGCCGGCACCCTCATGGTCGCCCTCGAGCAGTTCAGCGCGCTCGGGCTCGACCTCGACTTCCTGCACAGCGACCCGCTCGGGCCCGGCCGCCACGACTTCTACCTCGGGTTCCGCGCCGGCGGCGCCGAGGTGGTCGACCTGCAGGCGCGCTGGCCGAGGTCGGCTTCGCGAGCCGCGTGCTGGCCGCGTTCGAGCTGCCGACATGACCACGCGATGAGACGTCACCTACCTCGGACCCTCGGGCACCTTCACCCACCAGGCCGTCGTCGCCCTCCGCCCCGACGACGAGGCCGTGCCGGTGACCTCGCAGGCCGAGGCGCTCGACGCCGTCGAGGCCGGCGAGGCGCCGTACGCCGTCCTGCCGATCGACAACTCCGTCAACGGCGTCGTCGTCCCACCCTCGACGGGCTGCTCCTGCGGCCCGACGCTGTCGATCGTCGACAGCGTGGTGCTGCCGATCTCGTTCGACGCCTTCACCCGCGACCCCTCCGTCGAGCCGCACGTCGTGGTCAGCCACCCGCACGGCCTCGCGCAGTGCCGCGCGCTGGATCGAGTCGCGCGGGCCTGCAGACCCGCGAGTCGGCGTCCACCGCCGCCGCCTGCCGCGACCTGGTGCCCGGCGAGATCGGCATCGGCCCCCGCATCTGCGGCTCGCTCTACGACCTGCACACCGTGGCCGAGGCCGTCGAGGACAACGCCACCGCGTACACCCAGTTCGCGCTGGTCTCGGCCGACCGGCTTCCCGGCGCGGGCGGCGACGGCGACGAGGGGCTGCTCGTCAGCCTGTTCCCCGACGCCAACGTGCCCGGCATCCTGCGCCGGCTGCTCGGCGTCCTCGAGGACCGCGGCGTCAACATGACCAACCTGGTGACCCGCCCCGTGCCCGCCACCCCGGGCATCTTCGTGTTCCTGCTGTTCCTCTCGGGCTCGTTCTCCGCCGACGACTTCGAGTCCATGCGCGCCGAGTGGGCCGGGCTCGGCGCCACCGCGCGCGCCCTCGGCCGGATCTCGCCGCTGCACGAGCTGGCCGCGAAGTGAGCGGCTTCGGCACGGTCGCCGTCGTCGGCGCCGGCCTGATCGGCGGCTCGGTCGCCCGGCGCCTGCACGCCGTCGGCCACGACGTCGTCGTGGTCGACCCCGACGCGGCCACGCGCGACGCGGCCGCGGCGGCCGGCATCGAGGTGGCCGACCGGGTCCCGGCCGCCACCTCGCTCGTGGTGCTCGCGACGCCGCTCGACGTCCTGGGGTCGGTGATGTCGGACGTCGCCGCCGCCGCCCCCGACGCCGTCCTCGTCGACGTCGGCAGCGTCAAGGTCGCTGCCGCTGCGGCTGCCGACGGCGCGCGGGCTGGGGGAGCGGTACGTCGGGGCGCACCCGATGGCCGGCACCGAGCAGTCCGGCTTCGACCACTCCGACGCCTCCCTGCTCGTCCACGTCACCTGGGCCGTCACCCGCGGCGCCGGGCCGGTGGCCGACGTCGTCCGCTGGCTGGCGGAGGTCTTCGAGGCGACCGTCCTCGTGCTCGACGCCGCCGACCACGACCGCGCCGTCGCCCTGGTGAGCCACGCCCCGCACGTCGTCGCCAACGCGCTCCTCGAGGTCGTCGAGACCGCCACCGACTCACCGGCGGCCCGCCACCTCGCTGCCGGGAGCTTCCGTGACGGCACCCGGGTCGCCGGCCGCAACCCCGCGCGCAGCCTCAACATGCTGGCCGACAACGCGGCCGCCCTCGGCCCCGTCCTCGACGAGCTCATCGCCTCGCTGCAGGACTACCGCGACGGCCTCGCCGACCGGCCCGCCCTCGGCGACCGGCTCGTCGGCGTGGCGGAGCGCTCCGAGGCGGTGCGGTCGCCCGAGGTGGCCTGGCGCCCGTGCCCCGACCTCGACGGGGCGCTCGGCACCGCCGGCCCCGTGCTCGTGCGGCTCGGCGTCGCCGGCCTCGAGGCGGCTGCCCTCCGCTAGCCCCCGGCCGGCCGGCACGTCAGCAGCACGTCAGACGGCGACCCTCACCGGCTCGAGCCGGACGACGACGCTCTTGGACGCCGGCTGGTTGCTGGTCTCGGCGACGGCGTCCAGCGACACCAGGACGTTGGTCTCGGGGTAGTAGGCCGCCGCGCTGCCGCGCGGTGTCGGGTAGGGGACGACCCGGAAGCCCTCGGCGCGGCGCTCCCGGCCGTCGTCGGCGATGCTCACCACGTCGACCCGGTCGCCCTCGGCGAGGCCGAGCGCGGCGAGGTCGTCGGCGTGGACCATCACCACGCGACGGTCGCCGTGGATGCCGCGGTAGCGGTCGTTGTCGGTGTAGGGCACGGTGTTCCACTGGTCGTGCGAGCGCAGGGTCTGCAGCAGCAGGTGGCCCTCGGGCACGTCGGGCGGCGAGCCCTCGTTGACGCTGAACTGCGCCGTGCCCGTCGAGGTGGGGAAGACCCCCTCGTTGACCGGGTTGGGCAGGGCGAAGCCACCGGGCTCGCGCGATGCGGTGGTTGAAGTCGTGGAAGCCGGGGACGACGCGCGAGACGTGGTCGCGGATGACGCCGTAGTCGGTCTCGAAGGCCGCCCAGTCGACGGCGACGCGGTCGCCGAGCGTCGCGCGGGCCAGCCGGCTCAGGATCGCGACCTCGCTGAGCAGCAGCGGGGACGCCGGCTCGAGCCGCCCGTGGGAGGCGTGGACCTCGCTCATCGAGTCCTCGACGGTGACGAACTGCTCGCCGCCGTCCTGCAGGTCGCGCTCGGTGCGGCTGCGGGTCGGCAGGATCAGCGCGGTCTCGCCGCACACGGTGTGCGAGCGGTTGAGCTTGGTCGACACCTGGGCGGTCAGGCGGCAGCGGCGCAGGGCCTCCTCCGTCGCCGTGCTGTCCGGGAGCGGCCCGCACGAAGTTGCCGGCGACCCCGAGGAACACCTTGACCCTGCCCTCGAGCATCCCGTGGATGGTGCCGACCGCGTCGAGGCCGTGGTGGCGCGGCGGGTCGAACCCGAACTCCTCCTGCAGGGCGTCGAGGAAGTCGTCGGGCATCTGCTCCCAGATGCCCATCGTCCGGTCGCCCTGCACGTTGCTGTGGCCGCGGACCGGGCAGGCGCCCGTGCCCGAGCCGGCCGACGTTGCCCCGCAGCAGCAGGAAGTTGACGATCTCGCGGATGGTCGGCACCGCGTGCCGGTGCTGGGTCAGGCCCATCGCCCAGCAGACGATGACCGGTCGCTGCGCAGCACCTCGTCGGCCACCGCCTCGATCTCCTCGCGGCGAAGGCCCGTCGCGCGCGCTCACCTCGTCGAGGTCGACGGTCCGGACGTGGGCGGCGAACTCGTCGAAGCCGCTCGTGCTCGACTCGATGAAGGCGCGGTCGAGCACCGTCCCCGGCGCCGCGTCCTCGGCCTCCAGCAGCAGCCGGTTGAGCCCCTGGAACAGGGCGATGTCGCTCGCCGGGCCGGATCTGCAGGAAGTGGTCGGCGATCTCCACACCGGAGCCGATGACCCCGCGCGGCTTCTGCGGGTTCTTGAAGCGGCGCAGCCCCGCCTCGGGCAGCGGGTTGACCGCCACGATCCGGGCCCCGCGCAGCTTGGCCGCCTCGAGCGCCGAGAGCTGGCGCGGGTGGTTGGTGCCCGGGTTCTGGCCGACGACGAAGATCAGGTCGGCGTGCTCCATGTCGAGCAGGCTCACGGTGCCCTTGCCGGTGCCGAGGGTCTCGTGCAGCGCGAAGCCGCTGGACTCGTGGCACATGTTGCTGCAGTCGGGCAGGTTGTTGGTCCCGAAGGCCCGGGCGAAGAGTCCCAGGGTGAACGCGGCCTCGTTGCTGACGCGCCCGGAGGTGTAGAACGCCGCCTCGTCGGGGGAGTCGAGCGAGCGCAGCTCGTCGGCCATCAGGTCGAAGGCGTCGGTCCAGCCGATCGGCTCGTAGTGGTCGGAGCCGGGGCGCTTGACCATCGGCTCGGTGAGCCGGCCCTGCTGGTTGAGCCACTTGTCGGAGCGCTCGGCCAGCTCGGAGACCGGGTGCTCGGCGAAGAACTCGGCGGTCACCCGCCGCGACGTCGCCTCGTCGTTGATGTGCTTGGCGCCGTTCTCGCAGTACTCGTTGGCGTGCCGGTGCCCGGGAGCCGGGTCGGGCCACGCGCAGCCGGGGCAGTCGATGCCGCCGACCTGGTTCATGGTGAGCAGCGTGAGCGCGGTCCGCCTCGGCGAGGTCTGCGACAGGGAGTACTCCAGGGCGTGCGCGACGGCCGGCACCCCCGCCGCCCACTCCTTGGGCTCGGTGACCGTCAGGTCGCTCTCGCGCGTCCTCGTCCGGTTGCCTGCGCACGTGTTCGTCCTCCGAGTCGGGATCGGTTGGTCAGCCGTGGACCCAGCCCGGGTGGGCCGGCGGGCTCTTCTCGACGTTCTCGACCCGGCCGCGCCGGATCGTGCCGCGCCAGGTGTCGCCGGCGTCACCGACGCCCTCGACGAACGCGGCGTAGCCGGCCAGCTGGGAGTCGACGAGCCGGCGCACGACCGACTCCGGGGTCCGTGCGGCCCACCCCTTCTCGGCGTCCAGGCGCAGGGTCACCTCGGTCCGCTGCTCGCCCAGCACGTCGGAAGGTCACCTCGCCCCGGTGCGGGAACCGCGTGTCGAGGCTGCGCCAGGCCACCGAGGCGTCCGGGTGCTGCTCGACGACCTCGGCGTAGAACTCGTGGCGCAGCAGGCCGCGCCCGACCCACCAGCGGGTGAGGTTGGGGCGGACCTGCTCGACACGGCGGACCAGCGGCATGAACCGCGGGAAGCTCTCGAACCGGGTCCACCGGTCGTAGGCCGTGCGCACCGGCACCCTGACCTCGACGCTGGTCTCGAGACCCATCGTCAGCTCCTCACGTCGCACGTCCTGCTACCCCGACACCGCATCACGCGACGAGGTCCGGGAACCATGTCCGCAGGGGTGACCGGGACGAGGGCCTCGACCCCGGCGTCGAGGGGCCCTAGCCTCCGACCATGGGCAAGGGACTGGTGGCGGCCGTCGTGATGGTGCTGGTCGTCGCCGGGTGCGGTGGCGACGACGGCACCTCCGACGAGACGGGCGACGGGGAGCCGGCTCCGTCGGCGAGCGGGACGGACACGCCGGCCCCCGAGGAGACGGAGTCGAGCGAGCCGGCCGGGGCCACCGTCGAGATCGAGGGCGACGCCTCCGCCGAGGTCAACCAGCTCGCGATCGCGGCGATCGCCGACCTCCGGGGCTACTGGGCCGAGGAGTTCCCCGCGCTCTACGGCGAGGACTACCAGGAGGTCGCCGGTGGCCTGTACGCCATCACGACCGAGTCCGAGTCCGGTCCGGCGTGCGCCGACAGCTACTCCGACGTCCAGGGCAACGCCTTCTACTGCCGGCTCGACGACTCCGTCGCCTGGGACGCCGAGGAGCTGCTGCCCGACCTGCAGGAGAAGTACGGGAGCTTCGTCATCCCCGTCGTGCTCGCCCACGAGTGGGGGCACGCGATGCAGCAGCGGTCCGGCTTCTTCGACCAGAACGAGCTGACGGTCTCCTCCGAGCTGCAGGCCGACTGCTTCGCCGGCAGCTGGGCGGCCCACGCCCAGGAGACCGGGGCGTTCGAGGTCACCGCCGCCGACCTCGACCTGGCCCTCGCGGGCATCCTCGACCTGCGCGACACCCCCGGCACCAACAGCATGGACCCCTCGGCGCACGGCAGCGGCTTCGACCGGGTCAGTGCCTTCCAGGACGGCTTCGACGGTGGCGCCACCGTCTGCGGCGACTTCGCCGACGGCACGCCGGTGGTGCTCGAGCTGCCCTTCACGAGCCAGGAGGACGCCGACAGCGGCGGCAACGCGCCCTACGAGTCGATCATCAACGGCGTCCCCTTCGACCTCGAGGACTACTGGTCGCAGCTCTACCCCGAGCTGACCGGGGAGGAGTGGGTGCCGCTCTCGGGCTTCGAGCCGTTCGACCCGGCCGACCCGCCCGCCTGCGGCGACGCCGACACCTCGGGCTTCTCGCTGTTCTACTGCGTGCCCGAGGACTACGTCGGCCTTCGACAACGTCAGCGAGATGCCGCGCATCTACGAGCAGGGCGGCGACTACGCCGTCGCGACGCTGCTGGCGACCCAGTGGGGGCTCGCCGCGCTGGCCCGCGCCGAGGTCGACCTCGACGAGAAGGAGTCGACCCGCGTCACCGACTGCTTCGCCGGTGGCTACACCGCGAGCGTCATCCTCCACAACCGCGCCGAGACCAGCTCGTTCAGCATCTCCCCCGGCGACCTCGACGAGGGCATCAAGGCGCTGCTGGTGTTCCGCGGGGACGGCGACGTCGACCGCCAGGGCGTGGGCTACGACCGGGTCAAGGCGTTCCGGCAGGGCGTCATCAACGGCTCGGAGTCCTGCGTCGAGTGACCGACCGCCCCAACGCTGGTCGAGGTGCCGCCCCCGAGGGACGAGGGGGCGGCCTCGAGACCGGGTGAGGTCACGGTCCTGTGGCCCGGAGGTCACGCGGCTGCGGAGGTCTCGAGGCTCCTCCCTCGTGCCTCGGTCGTCGCACCTCGACCACCGCTGATCTCTCAGCTGAAGACGTCGACGTGCACGTGGTCCCGGTGCTCGAGGACCGCCGGGTCGCCCGAGCGGTCGGGCGGGTCGTAGTCGCGCCAGGTGTCGTCGCGGCCGGCGACCCAGATCCGGTCGTCGTAGATGACGGTGCGGATCTCCAGGCGCGAGGCGTTGGCGACGAGGTACTGCGCCAGCGCCCAGCCGCCGGTGCGGCTCTCGGCGTCGACCGGGCGGAAGAACACGTCGATCGCCCGGCCCTCGTAGTGGGCCGACCCCTCCATGTGGCCGGTGGTGACGCCGCCCGGCTCGAACCCGCCGAGGGGGAGGGGGCCGAAGGCGGCGCGCAGGTCGCGGCGGACGGCGTCCGCGCGGCCGGTCAGGCCGTTCGGCTCCAGCGTGGGGTTCCCGTCGCCGACGTCGCCGTCGACCTCGCACGCGAAGGCCTCCGGCGACTGCCCGGTGAGGGCGGAGGCGAGGGCGCGGGCGTCGGCCTCGTGGTCGGCGTAGGCGTCGGGGAAGCCGGAGCGCTGGACCTCCTGGGCCGCGACCGTGATCTCGAGCGTCTCGAAGCCGTCGACCTCCAGGAGGGCGTCGTAGAAGGCGTTGGTCGCGTAGACCGGGTCCTGCAGCTGGGCCTCGGTGCCCCACCCCTGCGACGGACGCTGCTGGAACAGCCCGAGCGAGTCACGGTCGCCGTGGTCGAGGTTCTCCAGGTCCGACTCCTGGTAGGCCGTCGCCAGGGCGATGGACGCCGCCCGCGCGGGCAGCCCCCGCTGCACCGAGATCGCCGCGATCAACGAGGCGTTCTCGGCCTGCTCGAGGCTCAGGTCGACGGTGTGGCCGTTCACGGTGACGCGGCAGCCCTGGGCCTGCGGCAGGAAGGGCACGCGCACGCCGCCGACGACCTTGAGCGCCACGACCGCGACCACGGCGAGACACGCGAGGGCCACGAGCGCAGGGACCAGCCCCTGTCGCTGCCTCCTCGCCATGTCGACAGTGTGCGGGTCGGACCGGAACCAGGCGGGCCCGGAGCGATCGCTCAGTTGGCGTGCAGTGCCTCGTTGAGCGCGATGCCGGTGCCCTTCCACGGCACGGCCTCGATCGCGCCCGAGACGGAGTTGCGGCGGAAGAGCACGTTGTCGCGGCCCGAGAGCTCGGCGGCCTTGACCACGACGGCCTCGCCGTCGCGGTCGCGGACCGTCACCTTGGTGCCGGCGGTGACGTAGCACCCGGCCTCGACGACGCAGTCGTCGCCCAGCGAGATGCCGATGCCCGAGTTGGCGCCGAGGAGGCACCGCTCGCCCACGCGGACGACCTCCTTGCCGCCGCCGGACAGGGTGCCCATGATCGAGGCGCCACCGCCGACGTCGGACCCGTCCCCGACCACGACCCCGGCGGAGATCCGCCCCTCCACCATCGAGGCGCCGACCGTGCCGGCGTTGAAGTTCACGAAGCCCTCGTGCATGACCGTCGTGCCCTCGGCGAGGTGCGCACCGAGACGGACCCGGTCGGCGTCGGCGATGCGGACGCCCGTCGGCACGACGTAGTCGCTCATCCGCGGGAACTTGTCGACGCCGTAGACGCTCACGTGGCGGCCCGCGGCCTTGAGCCGGGCCCTCGTCAGCTCGAACCCGGCGACGGCGCACGGGCCCTCCGAGGTCCACACGACGTTGGCGAGCAGGCCGAAGATGCCCTCGAGCGACTGGCCGTGGGGCGCCACGAGCCGGTGCGACAGCAGGTGGAGCCGCAGCCACAGCTCCTCGGTGGACGCCGGCGCCTCGGCCAGGTCGGGGGCCGCGACGAGCCGCACCTCGCGGGTCACGCCCCGGGCCTCGTCGGGCGTCGCGAGCGCGACCAGGTCGGCGGGGGCGTCGCCGTCCGGTGCGGCGCCCAGGGCCGGTGCCGGGAACCAGGCGTCGAGCACGGCTCCGTCGGCGTCGAGGGTGAGGAGGCCGTGGCCCCAGGCGGACGTCGTCGGACCGGTCATGGCAGCAACCCTAGTAATGGGCCTCGGGCGGCACCGATCGCGGTTACGGTGGACGGGACCCGGCCTCCCCTTCCCCACCAAGGACCGTTCCGATGACGACCTCCCGCGTGCTCGGCGCCGCGACCGCCGTCCTGCTCCTCGCGGCGACCGCGACCGCCGCCACCGCAGCGGCACCTGCCCCCGACCGCGAGCACCGCTCCGGCCTCCTCGCCGGCACCAGCACCGTCAGCGCCCGGGTCGACGGCCGGCGCCGGCGGCGGCCCCTCGCTGCGCGCGGGCTGGCCCGTCGGCAAGCGGACCGGGTTCATGACCGGGGCGGACGACCGACGATCACGCCGACGGGCGCCCCCTCGCAGAACTTCGTGTCGGTCTCGGTCGTGCAGCGCCGGGCGCCGAGCACGGTCGGCGCGACCGTCGTCCTCGGTGCCGCGCCGGACGCCGGCACGAGGTCGAAGGTGATCGTCGCCTTCGGCCGGCTCTCCACCGACGGCGGCACCTGCAGCTCGCCGGCGGGCAACAACTTCTCGTTCCCGACGCTCGACGCCGACCCGGACGTCGACAACCCGGTCTACGACGGCGCCACGATCACGGTCCGGCCGTTCGTGCTCCCGGTCGCCAGGAACGCCACCTGGAACTGCGCCTTCGCCAAGGCCGTCGACCTCCCGCCGGACCCCGACACCCCGCCGGAGGGCATCACGTACCACCAGGTCACGGCGGCCTCGCTCAAGGAGACGATCCAGAAGCCGATCCTCTCGATCGTCGTCAAGGGCCGCGACCTCCGGCCGGGCCGGTTCACCGAGGTGCCGATCCGGATCTCCAACAGCGGTCGCACCATCGCCACCGCGCCCGACGTCCGGCTGACCTGGAGGACCACGCGCGTCACGGTGCGGGCCGTCCAGGACTTCGGGTCGATCCGCCCCGACACGGGCAAGCGCTCGTCGTTCTTCATCAAGCGCACCGCGAAGGGCCCCGCCCAGGTCACCTTCACCGCGACCTCGCGCAACTACCGCAAGTCGGTGACCCTCAAGCTCGAGCCGGGAGGCTAGAGCCCGGTGGTCCCGTCGACCACCTCGCGGAGCAGGTCGGCGTGCCCGCAGTGGCGGGCGTACTCCTCGATGAGGTGCACCAGCACCTCGCGCACCTCGAGCTCGCCGTCGGGGTGCGGGCAGAGCTGACCGAGGGGCGTCACGGCGTAGACCTCCCTGGCGTGGTCGGCCTCGCGCCTCCAGGCCGT
Source organism: uncultured Actinomycetota bacterium (assembly GCA_963830575.1). Taxonomy (GTDB): domain Bacteria; phylum Actinomycetota; class Actinomycetes; order Propionibacteriales; family Nocardioidaceae; genus Nocardioides. Next base: position 103,661 of record CAWHNR010000002.1, on the reverse strand, counting down.
GAGCGCCTCGCCGACGACCCACGGCTCGGCGACCGCTCCCTCGAAGTCGAGGTCGGGCTGCGCCGGGGTCCGGAACAGCCGATCGAGGTCGGGCTGCGCCTCCACGACGCGGCGGCACCACGAGTGCTCCACCTTGGCCAGGTGCCGCAGCAGCCCGAGCAGCGAGAGGTTCGACGGCGGCACCGCGCGGGCGGCCAGCTGCTCGGGCTCGAGGCCGTCGACCTGGCGCGCGAACGTCGTGCGGTAGTGCTCGAGGTAGTCGAGGAGCACGGCGCGCTCGCCGCGGAGGACGTCGGTCACGACCCGACCCTACGAGGCGGCCCGGCGGCAACTGATTCGCCTCGCCCGGCCGCCGGGCCGTAGCCTGGGGCCACAGGCGCTCGAGCCGTCATCAGCGGCGAGCCTCCGGAAGAACGGCCCCGTCAGCCAGGCGGGTGCTCACTAGAACCGGGCGGGTAGGCCCGTCACAGCCGTCACGAAGCGGTCGCACCCGGCAGGGGGCGGCAAGCGAGGTGGTACCGCGGCAGCCCTGTCGTCCTCGTCGAGCAGCACCCGACGACCCGACGAGCAGGAGCACCCGATGCCGTACCCCCGCCACACACCCGGCCAGGGCGTCCCGTCGACGCCCTCGTTCCCGGACGTCGAGGAGCGGATCCTCGCGTACTGGGCCCAGGACGGCACCTTCCAGGCGAGCATCGACCAGCGCGACGCCGGCGAGGACGGCGCCAACGAGTTCGTCTTCTACGACGGACCGCCGTTCGCCAACGGCCTGCCCCACTACGGGCACCTGCTCACCGGCTACGTGAAGGACCTGATCCCGCGGTACCAGACGATGCGCGGCCGCCGGGTCGAGCGCCGTTTCGGCTGGGACACCCACGGCCTGCCCGCCGAGCTCGAGGCCATGCGCCTGAACGGCATCAAGACCACCGACGAGATCCTCGAGCTGGGCATCGAGAAGTTCAACGAGGCCTGCCGCGAGTCGGTCATGAAGTACACCGGCGAGTGGCGCGACTACGTGACGCGCCAGGCGCGCTGGGTCGACTTCGACCACGACTACCGCACCATGAACGCCGACTACATGGAGTCGGTCATGTGGGCCTTCAAGCAGCTCCACGACAAGGGCTGGGTCTACGAGGGCTTCCGCGTGCTGCCCTACTGCTGGAACGACGAGACGCCGCTCTCGAACCACGAGCTGCGCATGGACGACGACGTCTACCAGAACCGGCAGGACCCGGCGGTCACCGTCGGGCTGAGGCTGACCAGCGGGCCGGCCGAGGGCGCCCTGGCCCTCGTGTGGACCACGACGCCGTGGACCCTGCCGTCGAACCTGGCGATCATGGTCGGCTCCGACATCGACTACGTCGTCGTCGAAGCACCGGTTCCCGGTACCGAGACCACCGCGCGCTACCTCGTCGCCGAGGCCAGGCTTACCGCCTACGCCCGCGAGCTGGGCGAGGACCCGGACGTCGTGTCGCGCCACACCGGCGCCGAGCTGCTCGGCAGCACCTACGTGCCGCCGTTCACCTACTACCTCGGCCGCGAGAACGCCTTCCGCATCGTCGCCGCCGACGACGCCGTGACGACCACCGACGGTGTCGGCCTCGTGCACACCGCCGGTGCCTTCGGCGAGGTCGACAAGGAGGTCACCGACCGCGAGGGCATCGAGGCGGTGATGCCGGTGGGCAAGGACGGCAGGTTCACCCACCCCGTCGACGACTACGCCGGGCTGCTCGTCTTCGACGCCAACCTGCAGATCATCGACCACCTCAAGGCGGCGACCCGCGGTGAGGACGCCGCCAGCGTCAGCCCCGGCACGGTGCTGCTGCGGCGCGAGACCTACGACCACAGCTACCCGCACTGCTGGCGCTGCCGCGAGCCCCTGATCTACAAGGGCGTCTCGTCGTGGTTCGTCGAGGTCACCGCGTTCAAGCAGCGCATGCTCGAGCTCAACCAGGAGATCACCTGGGTGCCCGAGCACACCAAGGACGGCCAGTTCGGCAAGTGGCTCGAGAACGCCCGCGACTGGTCGATCACCCGCAACCGGTTCTGGGGCAGCCCCGTCCCGGTGTGGGTCAGCGACGACCCGGCGTACCCCCGGGTCGACGTCTACGGCTCGTTCGCCGAGCTCGAGCGCGACTTCGGGCGGGTGCCGCGCAACCAGGCCGGCGAGCCCGACCTGCACCGTCCCTTCGTCGACGACCTGACGCGACCCAACCCCGACGACCCGACCGGCACCGCCACGATGCGGCGCGTGAGCGACGTCCTCGACGTGTGGTTCGACTCCGGGTCGATGAGCTACGCCCAGGTGCACTACCCGTTCGAGAACGCCGACTGGTTCGAGCACCACTTCCCGGGCGACTTCATCGTCGAGTACATCGGGCAGACGCGCGGCTGGTTCTACACGATGCACATCCTCGCGACGGCCATCTTCGACCGGCCCGCGTTCTCGAGCTGCATCAGCCACGGCATCGTGCTCGGCTCCGACGGCAACAAGATGAGCAAGTCGCTGCGCAACTACCCCGACGTCAGCGAGGTCTTCGACCGCGACGGCGCCGACGCGATGCGCTGGTTCCTGATGTCGAGCCCGATCCTGCGCGGCGGCAACCTGGTGGTCACCGAGCAGGGCATCCGCGACTCGGTGCGCCAGGTGATGATCCCGCTCTGGAACAGCTGGTACTTCCTCCAGCTCTACGCCAACGCCGCGGACGGCGGACAGGGCTACCAGGCCACGGGCGCGACGGACTCGAGCAACCCCCTCGACCGGTACGTGCTGGCGAAGTGCCGCCAGTACGTCGCGGGCATGACCGGGTCGCTCGACGCCTACGCCGTCGCCGACGCGTGCGAGGCGACGCGCGGGTTCCTCGACGTGCTGACCAACTGGTACATCCGGCGCTCGCGCGGCCGGTTCTTCGACGAGGACCCGGCGGCCTTCGAGACGCTGCACGCCGTGCTCGAGACGGTGTGCCGCGTGACCGCACCGCTGCTGCCGCTGACCACGGAGGAGATCTGGCGCGGGCTCACCGGCGGCCGCTCGGTGCACCTCACCGACTGGCCCCTCGCCGAGTCGCTCCCGGCGGACGACGCCCTCGTGGCCGCGATGGACCAGGTCCGCGAGGTCTGCTCGGCCGCCTCGGCGCTGCGCAAGGCGGCGTCGCTGCGCAACCGGCTGCCCCTCTCGACGCTCACCGTCGTGGTCGCCGACCCCGAGGCGCTGGAGGCGCAGGCCCTCACCGCGCTGGTGGCCGACGAGGTCAACGTCAAGCAGGTGCGGCTGCTCGCCGCCGACAGCGACGAGGCGTCGGCCTACGGCGTCGAGCAGCGGCTGACCGTCAACGCCCGGGCGGCGGGTCCGCGCCTCGGCAAGGACGTGCAGCAGGCCATCCGGGGCTCGAAGTCGGGCGACTGGTCCGTGGCGGCCGACGGTGCGGTGACCGCCGGTGGGCTGGCCCTGGTCGAGGGGGAGTACACCCTCGAGACGGTGGCCGGCTCGTCCGAGGAGGGTGCGGCGACCGGCGTCCTGCCCGGCGGTGGGTTCGTGGTGCTCGACACCAGGGTGACCCCCGACCTCGCGGCCGAGGGCCTGGCCCGCGACCTGGTCCGCGCCGTGCAGCAGGCCCGGCGCGACGCCGGGCTCGACGTCGGCGACCGGATCTCGCTGGCCGTGGGCGGCTCGGAGTCGGTGCAGGCAGCGGCGCGGGCCCACGAGGCGCTGATCACCGGCGAGACCCTCGCGACGTCGTTCGCCGTGGGTGAGCCGGACGGCGACACCGTCGACCTCGGCGACGGCCAGACCGCCACCGTCTCGGTCTCCAGGGCGTGACGACGCCCTCGACCGGCCCGCGAGGCACAGCGACGCCGGCCCGTGACTCCCCAGGAGCGACGGGCCGGCGTGGCGAGTCGAGCCGGCGACCAGGTCAGGCGCCGTCCGCGACCTTGAGCGTGGTCAGGACGACTTCCTTGGCCAGCAGCTGCGCCTCGACGGCTCGATGCACCGCACGGAGACGCCGGTGATCGTGTCGACGCTCGACGAGGCCCTGGAGCGCCACCACCTCGCGCGTCGCCGGCGACGCCCTTGCCCTTGAGGCTGAACTGGTCGGCGTCGACGATGCCGACCCCGTCGCGCGCAGAGGCCGCACTTCTGGGGGTCGCTGACGGCCGCGCCGTTGTTGAAGAGGTTGGCCTTGGCCAGCAACAGGTGCGTGCCGGGTCCGACGAGGCTGGTAGCGCGATGCTCTCGCAGTGCCGCGAGGTGTGAGGTCGGCGCACGTGTCGACCGACTCGTCCGGGGTTGGTCGTGCGTCGTTGCCGAAGACGCGGGCGCTGTAGGCGAGCTGGTCGACCTCGACGCTGTCGTCGGCCAGGTCGGCGTTGCCCAGCGAGCCGTCCTTGACGTCGGCTCCCTTGAGCGAGCCGTCCTTCACGTCGGAGCCCCGGAGGCTGCCGGCCTTGACGTCGGCACCGGTGACGGTGCCGTCCTTGATCTGCTTGCCGGTGATCAGCTTGGCGGCGCTGGCGCCGCCGGCGAACGCGACGAGCAGGACGGCCGCGATCGTCAGGACGGTCGTGAGTGAGCGCTTCATGGTTCTGTTCCTTGTCTTCGGAGGGTCTTCGGGGGTCTTCGGGAGGGGGCCGGCGCTGGGGCTCAGAAGCCGGTGCGGACCGAGGTCAGGCGGGGGTCGTTGAGACGCAGCGCCTCGGTGGGCATCTCGGTGCACTTCAGGCTCACCGGGAGCGAGGCGTCGGGCACGGTGACGACCTGCTGCAGCGTGAACGACATCAGCTCGCCCGGCGCCGTGTTGGCGGCGAGGGCGAAACGCGTCTCGGTCAGGACGTCGTCGCCCTGCACGAGGCCGCACCGGTTGCTGATGGCCGGAACGACGGCACTGGTGTTGTCGAGCGTGGCGCTGGCCGTCAGGAGCTGGGTGCCGGGCTGGACCTTGACCGTCAGCAGGGCGTCGCAGTCCTCCAGGGTCGTGTCGCCGCACTGCTCGAGGTCGATCCCGGAGCTGTCGTCGCTCGTCCAGATGACCGAGGTCCGCGACTGCGGCCGGACGTCGGCGCGGGTGAGGCCCTTGTCCTTCACGTCGACGCTGGTGATCGTGCCGTTCTTGATGTCCTTGCTGGTCACCAGGCTGCCGGCGACGGCGGAGCCGCCGACCGAGAGGGCGATCACGGCGGTCGACAGGGCGAGGGCCGAGGCCTTGGAGAAGTGGCGGGCGGTCGAGGTGCTGGTCATGGCGAGTTCCTTCGGAGGTGTGGGGGCCGCACCGTTGCGGCCCCGATGACCAGAACTCTCGCCCGCCGGGCACCCCCCGGGCGTGAGGGAACAACCCCCAAGTTCTTCCTGGGGGTGGGGTGGGGGGTGTTGGATCGCAGCGTGACGACCGCTCCCGCCGCCCGCTGGCACGAGCTCTGCCTCGACGTCCACGACCCCGCCCGCTACGACGCGATGGCGTCGTTCTGGGCGGCAGCCACCGGGCTGCGCCACGTCCGGCGCGGCGGCGCCGACGACCCCGGCGACCTGGTGGGGCCGCCACCGGGTGGAGGCATCGCGCTCTGCCCGGTGCCGGAGCCGCGGACGGTCAAGCACCGGGTGCACCTCGACGTCCACACCGACACGGTGGAGCGGTTGCTCGGGGCGGGCGCGACCGTGCTCGACGAGACCGAGCGCTGGACGGTCCTGGCGGACCCCGAGGGCGGCGAGGTGTGCGCCTTCGTCCGCGAGGAGCTACCCGCCTACCGGGTCTACGAGGTGGTGGTCGACGCGGTCGACGCGGAGGCCGTCGCGCGGTGGTGGGGCGAGCGGTTCGGCGTCGAGGCGATCAACGACGGCCAGCCCTGGTGGTGGCTCGAGGGCGTGCCCGGGATGGCGTTCGAGTGCCTCGTGTTCCAGCCCGTGCCCGAGCCCAAGACGGTCAAGAACCGCATCCACTGGGACGTGCTCGGCGACGTCGTGGACTTCGAGGCAGCGGGCGCCGTCCGGCTGTGGGAGATGCCCCGCTGGACCGTGATGGCCGACCCCGAGGGCAACGAGTTCTGCGTGTTCCCGCGCCCGGAGGCGTGAGGGTCAGGCGCTGACCGCGAGCACGTGGTCCTGGCCGTCGGGCGTCAGGTAGTGACCGTCGTCGAAGAGGATGACGCCGTTGCACAGCCGGCACCAGCCCTGCTCGCTGTGGTCGGCCACGACGTGGGCCGAGCAGCACGCGCTCGAGGAGGTGTCAGGACATACGGGCGAGTGGTCACACATCGTTGTGCTCCTACAGGTGGCGCTGGCCTGGCGGCCAGGTCGGGGATGCTTTCGTCGTCAACTACCTCCTTGGTACGCCTGTTCTTCTCGCGATGCACGCATTTTCCCCAAGTTCGTCCGTTCGGTGACCCGATCACCCCCCGATCGGTCCACCCCGTGCTGGTTGACTGGCCGCCATGGAGCCCGCCCTGCCGTCCGTCGTGACCCTCGACCTGACCGCGGACGCCGTCACCCTGACCCGCCAGCTCGTCGACCTCGAGTCGGTGAGCCTCGGTGAGCAGGCGATCGCCGACGCCGTCGAGCAGGCCCTCAGCCCGCTCGCGCACCTCACCGTGACCCGCCGGGGCAACACGGTGGTCGCCCGCACCGACCTCGGCCGCGACGAGCGCGTCGTGATCGCCGGCCACCTCGACACGGTGCCGGTCAACGGCAACCTGCCGAGCCGGCTCGACGAGGCCACGGGTCTGCTCCACGGGCTCGGCACCTGCGACATGAAGGGCGGGGACGCCGTCATCCTGCGGCTGGCGGCGACCGTCCCCGAGCCGAACCGCGACGTCACGTTCATCCTCTACGAGGCCGAGGAGATCGACTCGGAGTTCAACGGGCTCAACCGGCTCTCGCAGTCCGACCCCGACCTGATGCGCGCTGACTTCGCGATCCTCATGGAGCCGTCGGACGCCGTCGTCGAGGCCGGGTGCCAGGGCACCTTGCGCGTCGAGGTGCGCACCCGGGGCGAGCGGGCGCACTCGGCGCGCTCCTGGAAGGGCGTCAACGCGATCCACGGTGCCGCGGAGGTGCTGGCGCGGCTCAACGCCTACGAGGCGCGCCGACCGGTCATCGACGGCCTGGAGTACCACGAGGGCCTCAACGCGGTGTTCATCCGCGGTGGGGTGGCGGGCAACGTCCTGCCCGACGAGTGCGTGGTCGAGGTCAACCACCGCTTCGCGCCCGACCGCAGCGAGGCCGAGGCCGAGGCGTTCGTGCGCGAGTTCTTCGACGGGTTCGAGGTGACCCTCACCGACACGGCCCCCGGCGCCCTCCCCGGGCTCGACCGGCCCGCCGCCCGGCAGTTCATCGAGGCCGTCGGCGGACCCGACGCCACCGTGAACCCCAAGTTCGGCTGGACCGACGTCGCCCGCTTCAGCGCGCTCGGCGTGCCGGCGGTCAACTTCGGCCCCGGCGACCCGATGCTGGCGCACAAGCAGGAGGAGTTCGTGCCGGTCGAGCACATCGAGCGGTGCGAGCGCCAGCTCCGCACCTGGTTGGGAAGCGAGGGGTGAAGTTCAAGATGAAGGGTCCGGTGCTGCAGCGCCGCGAGCAGGTCGACGGGTCGACCACCGACCAGCGGCTGCTCGACTCGGGCGGCCCGTCCGACTGGGTGCACGGCGACCCGTGGCGCGTGCTGCGCATCCAGGCGGAGTTCGTCGAGGGGTTCGGTGCTCTCGCCGACCTGGGCCCGGCCATCGGGGTCTTCGGCTCCGCCCGCACCCCGGCCGACCACCCCTCCTACGCCCAGGGCGAGCAGGTCGCCCGGCTCCTGGTCGAGGCGGGGTTCGCCGTGATCACCGGTGGCGGACCGGGCGCCATGGAGGCCGCGAACAAGGGCGCCAGCGAGGCCGGCGGGGTCAGCGTCGGGCTCGGCATCGAGCTGCCCTTCGAGTCCGGCCTCAACGAGTGGGTCGACGTCGGCATCAACTTCCGCTACTTCTTCGTCCGCAAGACGATGTTCGTCAAGTACAGCCAGGGTTTCATCGTGCTGCCCGGCGGGCTCGGCACCCTCGACGAGATGTTCGAGGCCCTCACGCTCGCGCAGACGCAGAAGGTGACCGCGTTCCCCGTCGTCCTCGTGGGCACCGCGTACTGGCAGGGCCTCATCGACTGGCTGCGCGACACCGTGCTCGCCGACGGCAAGATCTCCGAGGCCGACCTCGACCGGCTCGTCCTCACCGACGACGTGGAGGAGGCGGTCGCCGCCATGGTCGCCGCGCGGGACGCCCCGTGACCTGGGTCTTCGCGATCGTCGTCGTGCTGGCGCTCGGGGCCATCGCGCTGGTGGCCTCCGGGCGCGGCACGCCCATGGCCGAGGAGCACGACGACCGGCCCGACGCGCTCGTCCCGGCCACCGGCGTCCTCGGGCCCGCCGACCTGCGCCGGGTCAGGTTCTCCCTCACGTTCCGCGGCTACCGGATGTCGGAGGTCGACGCGCTGCTCACGCGGCTGGCGAGCGAGATGGAGGAGCGCGAGCGCCGGGAGTGACAGACTCCGACCGTGTCCCCGCTCATCGTCTACGTGCTCACCGCGCTCGCCGCGGTGGTCGTGGTCCTCACCCGCCTCCGACTCCGCCGCGACCGCGCCGGAGCCGGACGCGTCGACATCGCCCGCGGCCCGGTGGGCACCCACACCGTCTCCGGCACCCTGGCCCTGGTCGCGTGGGTCGCGTTCCTGGTCGCGGGTGACTCGCTGAGCGAGGGGGCGGCGACGGCCCTCGGCCTGGTCGCCCTCGTGCTGTGGTGGGTCGTCACCATCGCGGGCCTCCTGATCCTGGTGCGGTGGCTGCCGAGTCGCGGCAAGCACGCCGCCGCCGGCACCGAGGACTCCTGGTCCTCGGGTCCCGGCCTCTCGGTGCTGGGCCACGTCGGCATGGTCGTCGGCGTCGCGGTCTTCACCTTCGCCTACCTGACCAAGGTCGTCTGAGCGTGCGCGGCCTGCTCGTCGCCGTGGCGCTGGTCGCCACCGGGCTCGTGGTCCCGGCGCCGTCGCCCGCCGCCGCCGTCCCCGCCCCGGACGCCGTGATCGCCCGGAAGGTGATCGGCCACACCGTCCGCGACCGCCCCATCGTGGCCTACCACCTCGGTGAGCCGGACGAGCCGGACGTCGAGACGGTCGTGGTCTTCTCGACCATGCACGGCAACGAGGCCGACACCCACCGGATCCTCGACGGGTTCGTCGACGGCCGGCGCGTCACCGGCCTCGACCTGTGGGTGGTGCCGGTCTACAACCCCGACGGCTTCCGCGCCCGGACCCGCAAGAACGCCCACGACGTCGACCTCAACCGCAACTTCCCGTACCGCTGGAAGGACCTCGACGGGTCCTACGAGTCCGGGCCGCGGCCGGCGTCCGAGCCCGAGACCCGCGCGGTGATGAGGTTCCTGCGCCGCACCGACCCCGACTGGGTGATCAGCTTCCACCAGCCCCTGCGCGGCGTCGACACCGACACCAAGCGGCCGGCCTTCGCCCGCCGCGTGGCGCACGCCCTCCACCTGCCGACCAGCACCCTCGACTGCGGCGGCGTCTGCCACGGCACCATGACGATGTGGTTCAACCACCACTTCGACGGCGCCGCGATCACGGTCGAGTACGGCGCCTCGCCGTCCCGCCGCCGGCTGTACCGGCGCGTCCCCGACCAGGTGCTGAGCATCTTCGGCGCCTCGCGGCACGGCACCGCCGGTTGAGCTCGGCCGCCCCGACGCTGGTTGAGGAGGTCGCGCTAGCGACCGTCTCGAAACCTGGTGACGTCCATGGCTTGGCGAGAGAAGCCTTCCGGCTCGGGGGTTTCGAGACGGTCGCTAGCGCGACCTCCTCAACCACCGTGGGGACCGGTCGCTGGCGCAACTCTCGACCACCGTGCGGATCGGCCGCTGGCACGACCCCTCAACCACCGTGCGTCAGCGGCCCTCGAAGACCGGCTTCTCCTTGGCGACGAACGCCGCGACGGCGGCGGCGTGGTCGGCGGTGGCGCCGGAGCGGGTCATCATCGCGCTCTCGAGCTCGAGCGCCTCGCGCAGCGTGACGCCGGCGGCGTAGGTGACCGAGCGCCGCATGGCGCCCAGCGCGACGGTGGGGCCGGCGGCCAGCCGCGTCGCCATCTCGCGGACGACGGCGGCCAGCTCGTCGCCCGGGACGACCTGGTTGGCGAGGCCGAGCTCGAGCGCCTCCTCGGCCTTCACGGTGCGGGGGAAGTAGAGCAGCTCCATCGCCTTGGCGCGCCCGACGAGCAGGGGCAGGTGGTACGACGCGCCGGTGTCGCACGACAGCGCGACGTTGGCGAACGCGAGGTTGAAGCCGGCCGTGTCGGCCACGACGCGCAGGTCGCAGGCGAAGGCGAGCGAGGCGCCGGCGCCGGCCGCGACGCCGTTGACGGCAGCGATCACCGGCTTCTCCATCTCGGCGAGGGCGGTGACCGTCGGGTTGTAGTGCGCGTCGACCGTCGTGAACAGCTGGTCGCTGCCGCCGGACTCGAGCAGCTGGATGTGCTCCTTGAGGTCCTGACCGGTGCAGAACGCCCGTCCGGTGCCCGTGAGGACGACGCACCGCGCGGCCGGGTCGGCGGCCACGGAGCGGACGGTCTCGAGCAGCAGCTCCTTGGTGGCGATGTCGAGGCTGTTCATCGCCTCGGGCCGGTTGAGGGTGATCGTCGCGACCCCGTCGGTGAGGTCGAGGAGGACGGGAGCGTCGGCGGTGCCGGAGGATGACGACATGGCATCGGAGTCTGCCACTGACGGATCCGGCCGGGCACTGCTGCGTCGTGGGGCGCGATAGGGGATAATGAACGCGCACGTGAGGGCAGCCCCTGCGCTCGGAGCTCGACAGAGGAATTGAGGTGCCGCATGGCGGCAATGAAGCCGCGGACCGGCGACGGCCCGCTGGAGGTCACCAAGGAAGGCCGCGGCATCGTCATGCGCGTGCCTCTCGAGGGCGGTGGCCGCCTCGTGGTGGAGCTCAACGCCGAAGAGGCGGGAGCCCTCGGCGATGCTCTCAAGACCGTCGTCGGGTGAGTCTGCCCAGCCAGGTCTCTCCCCCTGAAGTCGCCCTCACGCAGGTGCCGTTGCACGGCATCACCGGGGCCGACGTCGTCGCCCTCCCGGTGCTCGCCGGGGCCGAGGACGACGACCTCCCGCTGCTCGGCCCGGGTGCGGCCGAGCTGTCCGACGTGCTCGGGCTCGACCTCGTGGGCATGGCGGAGGCTGCCGGGCTGACCGGTGCCGTCGGCGAGGTGCTCACGGTCCCGTTCCCGCTCGGCGGGCCCGACCACGCCGACCTGCGTCTGGTGCTGCTGGTCGGCGTCGGCGCCGCCTCGCCCACCGAGCTGCGTCGGGCGGGTGCGACCCTCGGCCGGGCCGTGCGCGACCACGACGCGGTGGCGACCACCATCGCGACGCTCGACCCCGACCAGGGCATCGAGGCGTTCGTGGTCGGCCTGGCGCTCGGCTCCTTCTCGTTCTCGTGGCGCTCCACCGGCCCGGAGCACACCCCCGTGCGCCGCGTGGTGCTCGCCGGCCACGCTCCTGACGCCGAGGCGGCCGACGCGGCCGCCGTCGACCGCGCCGTCGCCCTGGCCGGTGCCGGCTGGCGCGCCCGCACGCTGGCCACGGTGCCGTCCAACCTCAAGAACCCGGCCTGGCTCGCCGGGCAGGCCGAGCAGCTCGCCGCCGAGGCCGGCCTCACCTACCGCGTCTGGGACGACGAGCAGCTGCGCTCCGAGGGCTTCGGCGGCATCGTCGGGGTCGGTCAGGGGTCCGCCACGCCGCCCCGGCTGATCCGTCTCGACTACAGCCCCGCGCGGGGCACGTCGTCGAGGCCGAGCCGGAAGACGCCGACGGTCGTGCTGGTCGGCAAGGGCATCACCTTCGACACGGGCGGCATCTCGATCAAGCCGGCCCAGGGCATGGTCGCGATGAAGCGCGACATGACCGGTGGGGCCGTCGTCATGGCGACGATGGCGGCGCTCGCCGCCGTCGGCTGCCCGGTCAAGGTGGTCGGGCTCGTGCCCGCCGCCGAGAACGCGGTCTCCGGCAGCGCGATGCGGCCCGGCGACGTGCTCCGTCACTACGGCGGCCGCACGAGCGAGGTCACCAACACCGACGCCGAGGGGCGACTGGTGCTGGCCGACGCGCTGGCGTACGCGGTCGCCGAGCTCGACCCCGCCGCGGTCGTCGACGTCGCCACCCTCACCGGCGGCATCAAGGTCGCCCTCGGTCAGCAGGTCGGCGGGCTGTTCGCCAACGACGACGCCCTGGCCGACGCCCTCCTCGACTCCGGCGAGACCTCGGGCGAGCCGCTGTGGCGGTTCCCCCTCTACGCCGGCTACGACGACAAGCTCTCCTCCAAGGTCGCGGACGCCGACAACGGCGCGTCCGGTCCGCAGGCGATCATGGCCGCCCTGTTCCTGCAGCACTTCGTGGGCGACGTCCCCTGGGCGCACCTCGACATCGCCTCGGTCGGCGACGTGCCCGAGGACCGCTACGAGTGGACCGAGGGCCCGTCCGGGTTCGGCGCCCGTGCCCTGCTGACCTGGCTCGGCAGCAGCGACCCGCTCGCGGGTGTCGGGGCGAGGTAGGGCCCGGTGCGCTCACTGACCATCCGGTGGTCGCTCGAGGGTGCCCCCGACGGCGTCGAGGACGAGCTCGCGTCGTTCGTGGCCGAGACGTCGCACGCCCGGTTCACGGGCATGACCGGCCTGCGCTACAAGGTCTGGCGCGTCGTCCCCGGCGAGTGGTTCGAGGGGTTCTACGTCTTCGCCACCTCGCAGGACCGCGAGGAGTTCCAGCGCAGCTTCACCGAGACGGCGTCCGACTCGCCCGGGTCCCGGATGATCGGCTCCTCGCCGATCCTCATCGAGGCGTCCGAGGTGGTCGCCGTCGCCGAGGGCTGGGACGGGTTCGAGCCGGCCGCGCGGGCCTGACCGAACGCTGGTCGAGGAGGCCGTCCACGGCCGTCTCGAGACCCGGTGAGGTCGACTCCTGCGGTGGTTGAGGAGGCCGTTCGCGGCCGTCTCGAAACCCGGTGAGGTCCACGGCTTCGTGAGGGAAACATCCCGGCTGAGCGGTTTCGAGACGCTCGCTAGCGCGAGCTCCTCAACCATCGTGGCGTCAGCCCGTTCACAACTGTTCGAGACCCGGTGAGGTCGACTCCTGCGGTGGTTGAGGAGGCCGTTCGCGGCCGTCTCGAAACCCGGTGAGGTCCACGGCTTCGTGAGGGAGACATCCCGGCTCAGCGGTTTCGAGAGCGCTCGCTAGCGCGAGCTCCTCAACCACCGTGGTGCATCCCGGCTTCAGCGGTTTCGAGACGCTCGCTAGCGCGAGCTCCCCAACCACCGTGGTGCGTCCCGGCTGAGCGGTGTCGAGACGCTCGCCAGCGCGAGCTCCTCAACCACCGTGGTGCGTCCCGGCTCAGCGGTTTCGAGACGCTCGCTAGCGCGAGCTCCTCAACCACCGTGGTGCATCCCGGCTCAGCGGTTTCGAGACGCTCGCCAGCGCGAGCTCCTCAACCACCGTGGTGCATCCCCGCTCGGCGGTCAGGCCTCCGGGACCCACTCCTTCTTCGCGAGCAGCAGCCCGTCGCCGACCGGAAGCAGCAGCGGCACGAGGGAGTCGTGCTCGGTCACGGCGCGGCCCAGGTCGCGGATGGCGACGGTCTCCTCGTCGCGCATCGCCGGGTCGGCGACCCGGTCGTGCCACAGCGCGTTGTCGAACGCCACCACGCCGCCGGGCCGCAGCAGGCGCAGCGCCTCGGTGAGGTAGGCGCCGTACTCGGTCTTGTCGCCGTCGCAGAACACGAGGTCGTAGTGCGCGTCGGTGAGCCGGGGGAGGACGTCGAGAGCGGCCCCTGGGATGGTGCGCACGCGCTGGGTGGCGACACCGGCCTCGGCGAACGCCTCGCGCGCCAGGCGCTGGTGCTCGGCCTCGAGGTCGACGGTGGTCAGGACGCCGTCGGCGCGCATGCCGCGCAGCAGCCACAGCCCGGAGACGCCGGTGCCGGTGCCCACCTCGACCACGGCGCGCGCGTCGAGGACCGAGGCGAGGAAGCGGAGCGTGGCACCGACGCCGGAGCCGACGGCGGTGACCCCGACCTCGTGCGAGCGCTCGCGGGCGGCGGCCAGGACGGCGTCCTCGCCGACGTAGTTCTCGGCGAAGGTCCAGCTGGGGGCCGTGATCGGGGCGGTCGGCGTGCTCATGCCGGAACCGTATCGCCAGCCACGCCGTCGATCAGGGAACACAGGCCCCAGGTCGCTCGTTGGTTGCTCACAGGGAACGTTCAGGCACGACGACTAGCGTCAGGAGCACCGTGAGGCCCGCGAAGCGAAGGACAGGGGGGACGATGGACGAGACCGACGTCCCGACGTGGGACGAGATCGTCGAGCGTCACTCCGACCGCGTCTACCGGCTGGCCTACCGACTCACCGGCAACCGCCCCGACGCCGAGGACCTCACGCAGGAGGTCTTCGTCCGGGTCTTCCGGTCGCTGTCGACCTACACGCCCGGCACCTTCGAGGGTTGGCTGCACCGCATCACCACCAACCTGTTCCTCGACCAGGCCCGCCGCAAGCAGCGCATCCGGTTCGACGCGCTCTCCGACGAGCGGGCGGACCGGCTGACGAGCGCGTCGCCGGCTCCCGAGGCGGCCTACGCCGACCGCACCTTCGACGACGACGTCGAGCGCGCGCTCGCCACCCTCCCGCCGGACTTCCGGGTGGCCGTCGTGCTGTGCGACGTCGAGGGGCTCACCTACGAGGAGATCGCCGAGATCCTCGGTGCCAAGCTCGGCACCGTGCGCTCGCGCATCCACCGCGGTCGCGCGATGCTCCGCTCGGCCCTGTCGCACCGTGCCCCCGTCGACGGCCGCGCCCGCTACTCGGGCCCCGCCGCCCCTGCGCCGGCGGGCACCGCATGAGCGGCCACCTCGGCCGCGACGTGAGTGCCCTCCTCGACGGCCGGCTCTCCGCGGAGGAGACCGAGGCCGCCTGGGACCACGTCCACGGCTGCCACCTGTGCCGCGACGAGGTCGAGCGCGAGGGCTGGGTGAAGACCCGTCTGTCGACGCTCTCGTTCGGGAACGACGGCGCCCCCGACCACCTCAAGGGCGCCCTGCTCGGCATGCCGCCGGGCGACTACTACCTCGGCGCGCCCCGGCACGGCGGTGGCCAGTCCGACATGGGCAACCGCTCGCGCGGTCGTCGCGCAGCCGGGATCGCGGCCCTCGGCGGCGGCGCCGTCGGCGCTGCGGTGGTGGGCGTGCTGGCGCTCGGGACCGCCCCCGCCGACGTCCCCAACATCGAGCGCCGCCAGCAGCAGCCGACGTCCCACACCTCGCCGGCGCCTGCCCCGTCGCGGAGCCCCCTCCTGCGCGCCACCCGGTGATCACCAGCCACCAGGGATGATGGTGGCGTGACCGACGACGACGCCACCCCGACGCCCCCTCCGGGACCGGCGCCCACCTGGACGCCGCCCGCCGGTCCGCTCCCGGTCGTGCCGACGCCGCCGTGGAACGACTACGCCCGCAGCACGACCGGCCCGATGCCGTACGGCGCCCCCGGCGGGCCGGCCGCGCCGCGACGGATGAGCGGCTGGGTGTGGCCGGCGGTGGCGGTGCTCGCGCTCGTGGTGGGGCTGCTCGGCGGCATCGCGGGGAGCGCGATCCACGAGGAGGCGAGCGGCGGCGACGACGCCCCGGCGCCGTACCAGGGCCTCGAGGACGACACCGTCGTCGAGCTGCCGCCCGTGACGCTCGGCAGCGTGGCGGCCGTGGCCGAGGCGCTGCTGCCCAGCACGGTGCAGATCATCGCCGAGTTCGAGGGCAACGACAGCGGCGCCACCGGCTCGGGCTTCGTCGTCGACACGCTCGGCCACGTCGTGACCAACAACCACGTCGTCGAGTCGGCCGCCGAGGACGACGGCCCCGTGAGGGTCGTCGACCAGGACGGCAACTCCTACGACGCCGAGATCGTCGGCCGCAGCGCCGTCTACGACCTCGCAGTGCTCGAGATCCCCGACAGCGCCGACCTCCAGCCGGCCGCCCTCGGGGCGTCCCGCACGCTGCGCGTCGGCGACGGCGTCGTGGCGATCGGCTCGCCGCTCGGGCTCAGCAGCACCGTGACGGCCGGCATCGTCAGCGCCCTGAACCGACCGGTGACCACGGGCTCCCCGGGCGACGACTCCTCCTACATCAACGCGGTGCAGACCGACGCCGCGATCAACCCGGGCAACTCCGGCGGCCCGCTGGTCAACCTGCGTGGCCAGGTGGTCGGGGTCAACTCCGCCATCGCCACCAACGGCGGCGGCTCGACCGACGACACCGCCGGCAACATCGGCGTCGGGTTCGCGATCCCGGTCGAGCAGGTCCGGATCACCGTCGACCAGATCCTCAAGACCGGGGAGGCCCGCTACCCCGTGATCGGCGCCGAGGTGGGCGGCCGCGGCGCCCAGAGCGTGCCCGGCGCCTTCATCAGCAAGGTGGTCGCCGACTCACCGGCCGAGGACGCCGGCCTCGAGGAGGAGGACGTCGTCGTCGAGGTCGACGGCCAGCGCGTCGTCGACAGCGTCTCGCTGATCGTCAACATCCGCACCCACCAGCCCGGCGAGGAGCTCGAGTTCGTCTACGTGCGCGACGGCCGGGAGCGGACGACGACCATCCAGCTCGACTCCGAGGTCGGTTAGTCGACCGACTCGGTCGCCTCGTCCTCGACGAACGGGTGCTCGGCGACGAACACCCGGGTGGCCTCGTAGGCACCCGAGATGTACTCCTCGAGCTTGCTCGACTCGACCCGCCACTGGCCGCGGCCGCCGATCTTGATGGCCTCGAGGTCGCCGCGACGCACGAGGGCGTAGACCTGGGCGCTCGAGGTGTTGAGCACCTCGGCCACGTCGGCGAGGGTGAGGAAGCGCGGGGAACCGGCCATGGGGTCATCGTCGCACCTCCCCAGCCCCAACCGTCACGCACGCCACGACCCTGTGGATGAACGGGTGACCTGGGCGGCCCGAGCCGTCATGATGTGGCCGTGCTCAGGGATCTCGGGTCTCCTCAGGCTGCTGTCCGGTCGACCGCGACGGGGTGGCGCGACCCGCGGCTGTGGGTCGGGGTCGCGCTCGTGGCGGGCTCGGTCGTCGTCGGGTCGCGGGTGCTCGCGGCCGCCGACGACACCGTGCAGGTGTGGGCGGTCCCGGCCGACGCCGTGGCGGGCGAGCAGCTCAGCCCCGACGCCCTCGTGGCCGCGCGCGTGCGGTTCGCCGACGACGACGACCTCGGCCGCTACCTCCTCGTCGACGACGAGCTCCCGGCCGACCTGACGCTCGCACGGCCGCTCGGCGCGGGCGAGCTGCTGCCGCGCGCTGCCCTGGGCGAGGCCGACGACGCCGGCACCGTGACGGTGTCGCTGGCGGTCACCCCGCTGCTGGTGCCGACCGGCGTCGGCACGGGGTCGGTCGTCGACGTGTACGTCACCGGCGACGCCACGCCGAGGCGCGACGCCGGCGTCCCGGCCCTCGACGACGTCACCGTGGTGGCGGTGTCGGCCTCCGGCGACTCCTTCGCCCCCGGGGGCGAGCGCCAGGTCGAGCTGGCCGTGCCCGACGCCGACGTCGGCGAGCTCTACGCGCTGCTCGGCTCGATGTCGGCCCCGACCGTGTCGCTGGTCGAGGTCTCGTGATGCGGGCCGCGCGGTGATCGTCGTCCTGGTGGTCGCGGCGGGCGCGGCCTGGGAGTCCCGCGCGCTCGAGCTGCTCGGCGAGCACCCCGGCACCGTGGTCCTCAAGCGGTGCGTCGACGTCGACGACCTGCTGGCGACGGCGGCGTCGGGCCAGGCGCAGGTCGCGGTGCTCGGTGTCGAGTCGCGCGGCCTCGACGCCACTGCCGTCGAGCGGCTGCACGCCCACGGCGTCCGGCCGGTCGCGGTGGTGAGCCACGACAGCGTCGAGCCCGGCCGGCTCCGAGCCGCCCGGATCGGCATCCACGCCGTGGTGACCACCGACGCGCTCGAGGCGCTGCCGGCCGCGGTCCTGGCCGCCGACCTCGGGCCCGGGCCCGGCGCGCCACCCCCGCTCGCCGTCGAGGCGTCGGCGGACGTCGACGCCTCGGCCGCCGGGCGGGTGGTCGCGGTCTGGGGGCCGGCCGGCGCGCCCGGCCGCAGCACCGTCGCCGCGGCCCTCGCCGGCGAGCTCGCGCGGCGCGGGCGGCGCACGGTGCTGGTCGACGCCGACCCGTACGGCGGCTCGATCGCCCAGCAGCTCGGCGTGATGGACGAGGTGTCGGGCCTGCTGTCGGCCACGCGCCTGGCCGCCTCGGGCCAGCTCGCCGAGCGGTTCGCCACCGTGCAGCGCGGCCTCGACAGCCGGCTGTCGGTGGTGACCGGCCTGCCCCGGCCCGACCGCTGGACCGAGGTCAGGAGCGGCACCGTCGAGCACCTGCTCGAGCTCGGGCGCGCCACCGGCGACGTCGTGGTCGACACCGGGTTCTGCCTCGAGGCCGACCCCGCCGGCGACCTCGGGGGCCGCCCCTCACGCAACCAGCTGACCCTCGGCACGCTCGACGTGGCCGACGAGGTGGTCGTCGTGGGCACCGCCGACCCGGTCGGCCTCTCGCGGCTGGCGCGCGGGCTCGTCGACCTGGTCGCCCTCGTCGGGCCCACGCCGGTCCGGGTCGTCGTCAACCGGATGCGGCCGACGCTCGGCTGGTCCGAGCGCGAGGTCGGCGGCATGGTGGCCGGGTTCGCCCGGCTGGCCGGGCTCCACTTCCTCCCCGACGACCGTTCCGGCGTCGACCGGGCGCTGGTCGCCGGACGCACCCTGCTCGAGAACGGCGACTCCGCGCTCACCCGGGCGGTCGCGGGCCTCGCCGACGGCGTCCTGGCGGGCGAGCCCGCCCGACCGGGCCCCTAGGCGTTGAACAGCAGGAACAGGCCCCCGCTGGTGAAGGCGACCATCGCGACCAGGAGCGGCAGCTGGCCCACGAGGTGGTGCTTGGGCGGCAGCAGCTTCAGGGCGCGGTCGTGGGCGACGACCGCCGCGACGACGTGCCCGATCACGACCGCCAGCACCTTGATGTCGGCCAGCAGCGTCGGGTGGTAGCTGAGCCACACCACGGGAGCCATCTCGGCGGTGCCGAGGATGTCGGCGCCGTTGCTGAGCGGGTCGCTGGCGAGGATGAGCGTGCGCGATCCGATCTCGACGAGGTAGGTCAGGTAGTGGGCGACCATGTAGCCCACGATGATCGGGACGATCGAGTGGGCGAGCGCGTCGGGCAGGTCGCGGCGGCGCTGGTCGGGGCCGACGCCGGTGAGGACGCACCCGAGGGCGAAGATCGCCGTCGCGCCCAGGCAGAACGTGACGAGGGCGAGGTTCGAGAGCAGGTAGCCGCTGACGTCGGTGCCCTGCAGGAACCTGACCCACGTGGTCGAGCCGCTGAAGGAGTCGTAGCCGGTCGAGCCGAACAGCACCCCGACGACGCCGACGAGACCCGGGGCGACCGTGACCGAGTCGAGGTTGGCCAGCGGGCTCCGCAGGACGAGCACGTCGTCGCGGCGCCCGAAGACCGACAGCCGGCCCACGAGGGTCGAGTACACCTCGAAGGGGTCGGCGCGCTCGTAGAAGTGGTTGCCGAAGGTGGCGCCCCCGACGAGCATCACGGCGACGTAGACCGCGCACCAGAGCCGTACCGGGCTGAGCTCGGTCATGTAGGGGTAGACCAGCTCGAGCCAGACGAAGGCGAAGAGGCCGAGGGCAGCAGGCCAGTAGCCGAGGCGGGCGGGTAGCGGTAGAGGCCCTCGTCCGGGTCGGTGCCGGCGAGGCGGGCGAAGACCAGGTTGATGGTGCGGACCGGGCTGATGGCCTTCCAGAACGACCCGAGGAAGAACGAGAGCGGGACGATGCCGACCCACAGCCAGACGTAGAAGATGCCGAAGAACGGGTTGATGGTCTTGTCGACGCCGAAGACGGCGACCACGACGGTGTAGACGAAGAGCACCATCCCGAAGCCGCGCGCGAGCACGGTGAAGGCCAGGCTGTCGACGACGCGCTGGAGCCCCGGCGCGGGCCGGCCGCTCGTCGCGGCGTCGTAGCGGGGCTTGCGCCAGGCGACGGAGAGCACCGTGAACGACACGACGAGTGCCGCGACCGCGCCCGCGACCGCGAGGCCGAGCGAGATCGGGAGGTCGCGCTGCCCGCCGATGCCGTGCGCGCTGAGGTCGCCGGCCGCGGTGCCGGCCAGGGCAGCGATGCTCACCGGGGGCTCACTGCACCAGCAGCTCGACGACCGGACCCTCGGTGGGCTCGTGCGAGCTCGATCTCGACCACGCCGGGACGGTCGATCACGAGCCCGATCGGGTCGTTGGTGCCCTCGCTGAACGGCAGGAACTGCTCGGGGGTGGAGTGCACGTGCATCTCGCCGTCGACGTCGGAGGTGATGACGAGGTCGACCGGCTCGCCGACGCCGACCTCGACGCGCTGGCCCGCGGTGGAGGCGACACCGTCGCTGATGTCGATGTCGATGGTCCGGGCCGCGGGCTCGCTCGACTGGTCGCTCGACGGCTGGCTCGACGGCTCGCTCGACGACGGTGCGCTCGGCTCCCCGCCGGACGTCGTCGCGTCGTCGCCGCAGGCGGACGCGAGCAGGAGCAGGGCGGTGGTGGCGGTGACGGCCAGGCGGCGACGGAGCACGGTGCGACCTTTCTGGGGCGGGCCTCGATGACGGGCTCGCACGGCGGACGACATGCGGGACGGATTCAGGGGTGGCGGTCCCTCTCTGCCAGAATCCCACGTGGAGCAAGGACGGCCGGCGTTGGGCCTCCGTGGGGTGCTCCCGAAGGGAACGAGAGTCATGACCGAGCGGTTGCGTGCGCGCGACCTCGCGTTCCTGACCTCCGAGACCGCCACGGCGCCGCGCCACAACGCGACGGTCGAGATCTTCGACGGCGGGTCCGGCTTCGACCACGACCGCCTCCTCGAGCTGATCGGCGACCGGATCTCGTTCGTCCCGCGGTACCGCCAGCGCCTCGTCGAGGTGCCCGGCGGACTGGCGACGCCGGTGTGGGTCGACGACGAGCAGTTCGACCTCGGCTACCACGTGCGGCGCTCCGCCCTGCCGCGTCCCGGCACCGACGACCAGCTCCGCGAGCTGGTCGGCCGCATCGTCTCGCGCCGTCTCGACCGCAGCCGCCCGCTGTGGGAGATCTACGTCGTCGAGGGGCTCGAGGACGACCGCTTCGCGCTGCTCTACAAGTCCCACCAGGCGCTCGTCGACGGCGTCCACACGGTCGACCTCGGGCAGGTGCTGCTCGACATGTCGCCGGAGCCGAGGGACCTCGACCCCGACTACTGGGAGCCGCGGCGCGCACCGTCGATCCCCGGGCTCGTGGCCGGGGCCGTGAGGGACAGCCTCACGCAGCCCGACACCCTCGCCGACACCCTGAGCGTGGCGGCGGGCGGGGCGCTCCGCACCGCCGAGGGTGCCGCGACCCGCGCCCGCACGGTCGCCAACGCCCTCACCGGACGCCGTCCCGAAGGACCGCGGCGTGATGTTCGGGCCGCTGTCGCAGCACCGCCGGGTGGTCACCGTCGAGACGTCGCTGGCCGACTACCGGCGCATCCGGGAGACCAACGGCGGCACGGTCAACGACGTCATCCTGGCCACGATCACCGGCGGGCTGCGGGCCTGGCTGATGACGCGCAGCGAGTCGCTGCGCGGGCTGCGCCAGGTGCGCGCCGTCGTCCCGGTCTCGGTGATCGACAAGGAGCTCGAGGCGACCTCGCTCGGCAGCCAGATCGCCGCCCACTTCGTCGAGCTGCCGATCGGCGAGGCCAGCCCGCTCGTGCGGCTGCACCAGGTCTCGTACTCGTTCCAGGCGCACGCCGAGACCGGCCGCAGCGTGGCCGCCAACCGCCTCGCCGGCATCGCCGGGTTCGCGCCCACCACCTTCCACGCCATCGGCTCGCGCGTCGCGGCCGACGAGCTGCGCCGCGGCTACCACCTCAGCGTCACGAACGTGCCGGGACCGCAGTCGCCGCTGTACGCCGCCGGGGCCCGCATGGTGGCGACCTACCCCGTGCCCCCGCTGCACGAGGGGCACCCGCTCGCCATCGGCGTCACCTCCTACGACGGCAAGGTGTTCTACGGCCTCACGGCCGACCGCGACGCGCTCCCCGACGCCGACCTGCTCGGCACCTGCCTCACCGAGGCCCTCGACGAGCTGCTGGCCACCACCACGGCGACCCGCGCGCCGCGCGGTCGCAAGCGGCCGGCCAAGCGGACGACGCGCCGCGAGGGCGAGTGACCCGGGTCTACGTCCCCACCACGCTGGCCCTCCTGCGGGACGGCTGGGCCACCGGGTCGATCGTGCCCGGCAGCGAGCCCTACGTCGCCGACGCCGACGACGAGGTGAGCGAGTACAGCGCGCTCATGGCCGCGGCCGACGACTCCGCCGCGCTCCTCGGGGGCCCCGGACGCCGCGTGGTGCTGGTCGCCGAGGTCACCGACCCGGCCGCGCCGATCGCCGTCCGCGACGTGGTGGCCCTGCACGCCGACCCGGTCGAGCGCCCCGCCGGTGCCGACCCCGACGACGACCTCGCCTGGTACGCCACCCAGGAGATTCCTGACCTGCTCGACGCTGGTTGAGGTGCTCCGACCGAGGAACGAGGGAGGAGCCTCGAAACCTGGTGACGGGCCCTGCCAGGCCTCGGGACGGCCTTGAACCTGCGGAGGTCTCGAGGCTCGTCGCTCGTCCCTCGCTCCTCGCACCTCGACCACCGCGGAGGGAACCAGCGCCGATACAGTCGCGGGATGGACGCAGTGACCCACCCGCCGGCTCCCACCAACGAGCCGAACCTGACCTATGCGCCGGGCAGCCCCGAACGGGCCGACCTGGTCGCGGAGCTCGACCGGCTCGAGCGCAAGCAGCACACGTTCCGGGCGCACATCGGCGGCCGGAGGCGGAGCGGCGGCGGTGAGGAGATCAAGGTCGTGCAGCCGCACGACCACCAGCACGTGCTGGGCACCCTGAAGAACTCGACGACCAAGGACGCCGAGGCCGCGGTGAAGGCGGCTCGCGACGCCGGCCACGACTGGCGGAACCTGTCGTTCGACGACCGGGCGGCGGTGCTGCTCAAGGCGGCCGACCTGCTGGCCGGTCCGTGGCGGCAGCGGCTGAACGCGGCGACCATGCTCGGCCAGTCGAAGACCGCGTTCCAGGCCGAGATCGACGCGGCGTGCGAGCTGATCGACTTCTGGCGCTACAACGTCCACTACGCACGCGGCATCCTGGCCGACCAGCCCATCGCGAACAGCCCGGGGGTGTGGAACCGCACCGACCACCGCCCGCTCGAGGGGTTCGTCTACGCGATCACCCCGTTCAACTTCACCGCCATCGCGGGCAACCTGCCCACCGCGCCGGCGCTGATGGGCAACACCGTGGTGTGGAAGCCGAGCCCGACCCAGCAGCTGGCCGCGTCGCTGACGATGGAGCTGCTGGAGGAGGCGGGGATGCCGCCCGGGGTGATCAACATGCTCCCCGGCGACGGCCTCGAGGTCTCGAAGGTGACCCTGGCGCACCCCGACCTCGCCGGCATCCACTTCACCGGCTCGACCCCCACGTTCCAGCACCTGTGGCGCACCGTCGGCGAGAACATCTCGGGCTACCGCGCCTACCCGCGGATCGTGGGGGAGACCGGCGGCAAGGACTTCATCGTCGCCCACCCCTCGGCCGACCCCGACGTGGTGCGGGTCGCGATGATCCGCGGCGCGTTCGAGTTCCAGGGCCAGAAGTGCTCGGCCGCCTCCCGGGCCTACGTGCCCAGGAGCCTGTGGGCCAAGATCAAGGACCAGCTGATCAGCGACGTCGAGAACCTCTCGATGGGCGACGTCACCGACTTCAGCAACTTCATGGGCGCCGTCATCGACGACCGGGCGTTCGCCAAGCACAAGGCCGCCATCGCGCGGGCCCAGCGCCAGCCCAAGCTGGACGTCGTGGCCGGGGGCCAGGTCGACGACTCGGTGGGCTGGTTCGTGCGCCCGACGGTCGTCGTCGGCGGTGACCCGACCGACGAGATGTTCTCCACCGAGTACTTCGGCCCGATCCTGGCGGTCCACGTCTACGACGACGAGCGGTTCGAGCGGGTGGTGACGCAGATGGAGAACATCTCGCCGTACGCGCTGACCGGTGCGGTGATCGCCCGGGACCGCCGCGCGATCGCGTGGGCCTCGGAGGCGCTGCGGTTCGCCGCGGGCAACTTCTACGTCAACGACAAGCCCACCGGCGCCGTCGTCGGCCAGCAGCCCTTCGGCGGTGGCCGCGCCTCGGGCACCAACGACAAGGCCGGTGCCGCGGTCAACCTGCTGCGCTGGACCTCGCCGCGCTCGATCAAGGAGACCTTCGTGCCCCCGACGGCCCACCGCCACCCCCACCAGGGCTAGGCAGGACACCGCGCGCCGCTCGTCCCCCTGCACCTCGGGCCGGTCCATCCCGTCGAGCAGGCGCTCACCCTGCTCCTGGCCTTCGGGCCGTTCGTGGTGCTGGGGGTCGTGATCTGGTGGCGACGGCGCCACGAGGACGACACCGAGAACGGTGGTTGAGGAGCTCCCGCTAGGGAGCGTCTCGAAACCCGGTCAGGTCCATGGCTTCGCGAGGGAAAGCCCTGGCCGGCGCAGCGGTTTCGAGACGGTCGCTAGCGCGACCTCCTCAACCACCGTGCGGCGACGCCGCTCAGCGCGCCAGGTAGTCCCGACCCACCTTGTACTCGGCCTTGAGCGCCTTGAGCAGCAGGTCGCCGACGAGCCCCTCGAGCTTGCCGCCGACGACCGGGATCTTCACCTTCACGGTGAGCTCGACCACCTCGAGGGTGCCGGTGGCGGTCTCGGTCAGGACGGCGGTGCCGCGCATGTCGCCCGGCTTGCCGGGGATGGTCACCGTGATGTCGCCGTGGGTGGCGCTGCTCCAGTGCTCCTCCTGGACGATGTTGGTCTCGTCGCCGACGATCTTCTTCGCGAACGACGGGACGCCGGCGGTCGGCTGCCACTGGTCGATGCGCACGTCCTTCGCCGCGCCGTCGGTGCCCTGGGGCTCGATCGAGACGTCGACCTTGGTGACGCCCTGGAACCGGCACACCTCCTCGCGGAACGCGGGGTCGCCGAGCATGGCCGCGACGGCGTCGAGGGGGGCGTCGTAGGCCATCTCGAACCGGATCGTCCTCGACATCAGCGGTCCCCTGCCAGCCAGGCGGCGCCGACGGTGTGCTCGACGTCCATGCCGGCGCGCACCTGGTCGGCCATGAGCGCCTCGAGCTTGCCGCCGATGAGCGGGACCTTGACCTTGATCTCGAGCTCGACGACCTCGACGGTGCCGGAGCCCTTCGCCTCGAGCCTGATCGTGCCCGCCGACGACGTGGGCTTGCCGGTCGCGTCGATCTCGAGCGTGCCGCCGGACGGGTCCTTCCAGACCTCGGTGATCACGACGGGGGTCGTGTCGCCGGCGATCTTCTTCGCGATCGCCGGGAGCCCCGAGGTCACCTGCACCTGGTCGTTGACCAGCCGGAACCCGGCACCCTCGGGTGTGACGGTGATGTCCTGGGAGACCACGTCCTGGGCCTCGCCGACCTTCTCGCGGAACGCGGGGTCGGCCAGCATGGCGTAGACGTCGGCGGGGCTGGCGTCGTAGGCCAGCTCGTGGCGGAACTTCATGGCCGCATCATGCACCCGGCTGCCCCGGGCACCGAGGGGCAGGGCATCGGGGACCGGCCGCCCGGGCCGGCTCAGCCGGTGGTGCAGGCGGTCATGGCCTCCTCGAAGGCGGCCCGGTCGCGGGTGTACGGGACGACCTCGGCGGCCGCTGGTGCCACGATCTCGACCGGCTCCCCGACCTGGCTGAACCGGACCTGCAGCAGTCCGCCCCTGAGCAGCGTGCGCGCCCGCTCGTGGGCGCCGCGGCCTGCTCGGCCGCGGCGAGGACGTCGTCGAGGTCGACGTCGTAGCCGGTGAGCCCGCCACCCGCGAGCACGAAGGCCGTCCGCACGCGGGCCTCGGTGCGGGCGGTGATCCCCAGCTCGCTGGGCACCCGTCCGATCACCAGGTCGGCGAGCGTCGCCAGGTCGCTCGTCCCCGGCTGCGGGGTGCCGGGCCCGCCGTCGGCCAGGGTCACGGCCACGATCTCGGGCGGGTAGCCCGACGCGACGGGGGCGAAGTCGAGGCCCACGGCCTCGGCGGCCGTGCTGGGGTCGACCTTGACCCAGCACGTGCGGCCGGTCGCCGACGGCAGGCCGGAGACGCCGATCCGCACCCAGGTGCGCTTCCCGAGGGCGATCACGTCGCTGGTCACGGCGGTCTCGCCCGCGGTCACGAACGTGACCGTGTAGCGGGTCGAGCGGGTGCTGAGGCGGTAGATGCCGGTCCGGCTCACCGACCCCGTGGGGAGCTGGACCACGGTGGTGTAGGCGGCGGTGTCGGCGTCGGCCAGGGTCGTGCGCGCCTGGGTCAGGAGCGTGCCGTCGGTGGTGCCGGTGACCGGGGCCGGCGTGAGGGTCTCGCCCGGTGGGGGGACGGCGGGGGCCCGCGGCGGGGGCGTGCACGCGCAGAGGCCCACCAGGGCAGCCGCGGCCAGGGCCCGCCGGGGCCGTGCGACGCTCATCGGGTCTCGCACCGTCTGATCGCCGAGGCGACCTCCGAGCGGGACGCGGTCGGGTCGAACGGGATCTGGCGGCTCCGGGCCGGGGCCGCCACGTCGACGTCCTCGCCGAAGCGGTCGAGCCGGACGGTCAGCGGTCGGTCCGACTCCTGGAAGGCCGCGGCCGGCACCGACAGCCCGCTCGCGGCAGCGCTGTCCGAGGACGTCGCGCGGCGCCACGCTCCACCCGGTGGGGGTGTCGCCGCTGAAGTCGATCGCGATGGGCGTCCGGGCACTGGTGCGGCTGGTCATCCCGAGGTTGGTCACGAAGTCGCTGCCGAACGCGAAGGCCGTCGTCGCGAGGTCGGCGGTCGGCCCGTCGCCGTCGTCGCGGGCGCCGAGGAGCGCCGCGATCTCGGGGGCCAGCGCACCGGACAGCCGCGGCAGCGGCAGCTCGTCGTAGCGGAACCAGCACCGCTGCAGCGACACCCTCGCCCCGTTGTCGACCTGGCCGAAGGTGGTCCCGTCGGCGACGAGGGCGCGCACCCGCAGCTCGCTGCCGTCGGGCACCGAGACCGTGGCGTCGGAGAGCGAGGAGGCGTCGCTGATGCGGTACACGCCGTCCTTGACGACGAGCACCCCGTCGAGCTCGTAGGTCGAGATGAAGTGGCCGGTGTCCTTGCGCTCGAGCCGGCGACGGACCTGGGCCGGGTTGAGCGTCGCCGGCTCCGCCGACGGGCTGGGGCTCGGGCTCGGCGCCGTCGAGAGGTCCATCGACGGCAGCGGCCGTGGGTCGGCCTCGGCGCACCCGGGCAGCACCAGGAGGGCCAGCAGCGCGGCGGCGCAGGTAGCGCGGTTCATCGGTACGTGGACCCCCGGGTTCGACCACGGGATCGTGCCACGCCCCGGACCCGCTCGTCCGTCGTATCGGGGGTTGGGCGCGTGGTTGGGTGGGTGGATGAGCCAGGAACAGACCGACGACAGCTTCGTCTCCTTCGGCGAGCAGGGCGCCCAGCTCACCTACGGCAGCTACCTGCGGCTGCCCGTGCTGCTCGACGCCCAGCACCTCGAGTCCGACCCGCCGGCCCACGACGAGCTGTTGTTCATCACCATCCACCAGGTGTACGAGCTGTGGTTCAAGCAGCTGCTGCACGAGGTGACGGCGGCGCGGACGGCGATGTCGGGCGGCGAGCTGTGGTGGGCGCAGCACCTCCTGCAGCGCGTGCACGTGATCGAGCGGACGCTGGTCCAGCAGGTCGACGTGCTCGAGACCATGACGCCCCAGGACTTCCTGCAGTTCCGGCAGCGGCTGGCGCCGGCGAGCGGGTTCCAGAGCGTCCAGTTCCGCGAGCTCGAGTTCGCCTCGGGGGCGAAGGACCCCGCCTACCTCGAGCGGTTCCGCGGGCTCACGGACGCCGAGCAGGCACGGCTCCGGGCGCGTCTGGAGGAGCCCACGCTGTGGGACGCGTTCCTCGACGTGCTGCGGGCCCACGACCTGCCCGCGGGCGACGACGAGGAGGTCGCGACCTCGGTGCGCACCACGGCCCACGACCGCAACCGCTACGCCGCGGTGTGGGCGCTGGCCGAGGCCCTGCTGCAGCACGACGAGCTGGCGGCGAGCTGGCGGGCGCGGCACGTGGTGATGGTCGAGCGGATGATCGGCAGCAAGTCGGGGACGGGCGGCTCCAGCGGGTCCGCCTACCTGCGCGGGCGGCTGCCGCTGCAGTACTACCCGGTGCTGTGGGAGGTCCGCAGCCGCCTCTGAGCGACCCAGGGGGGCCGTGCTTGTGACACCCACCCCCGGGCCATACCGTGATGCTCGTGTCAACGACGACGCACGAATCTGACAAGGCCGAGCTGCTCGCGAAGGCCGTGGAGCTGGCCCGGCACGGGAAGGGGAGCGGAGGACCGCCGCACGACGCCGTCGAGAGCCTGCTGCACGGCTACTTCCGGCACGTCGCCCCCGAGGACCTGCTCGACCGGTCGGACGCCGACGTCTACGGCGCCCTCGCCTCGCATTACAAGCTCGCCGCCAACCGGCCGCAGGGCACCGCGCAGGTGCGGATCTCGACGCCGACGCCGTCGGAGCACGGCTGGGGCGCTGCGGGCCACTCGGTCGTCGAGGTCGTCGTCGACGACATGCCCTTCCTGGTCGACAGCCTCACCATGGAGCTCGGCCGCCAGCTGCGCGACGTCCACCTCGTCGTGCACCCCGGGTTCGACGTCGTCCGTGACATCACGGGCGAGCTGATCTCGGTCACCCCGGTCGCCGACGGCGCGTCGCCGCCCGAGGGCGAGGCCGTCCGCGAGTCGTGGATGCACGTCGAGATCGACCGGCTCCGCGAGGGCGACGACCCGGGCGCGGTCGTCGACGACCTGCAACGCGTGCTGCGCGACGTCCGCGAGTCGGTCGAGGACTGGTCGAAGATGACCGCGCGCGTCCAGCAGATCGTCGAGGAGCTCGAGGCCGACCCGCCGCCGCTCGACACCGACGAGCTGGACCAGGCGAAGCAGCTCCTCGCCTGGCTCGCCGAGGGCCACTTCACCTTCCTCGGCTACCGCGAGTACACCCTCGACCGGGTCGAGATCGAGGGCACCGACGACGACGTGCTGCGGGCCGTGCCCGGCACCGGTCTCGGGATCCTGCGCTCGGACCAGCAGATGTCGGAGTCGTTCGGCAGGCTGCCCGACCCCGTGAAGGCGAAGGCCCGCGAGAAGACGCTGCTGGTCCTGGCCAAGGCCAACTCCCGCTCGACCGTGCACCGGCCCGCCTACCTCGACTACGTCGGCATCAAGTCGTTCGGCCCCGACGGCGAGGTCGCCGGCGAGCGCCGGTTCCTCGGCCTGTTCTCGAGCGCGGCGTACACCGAGTCGCTGCTGCGCATCCCGCTGGTGCGCGAGAAGGTGCAGGCGGTGCTCCAGGGCAGCGGCTTCGACCCGGCGAGCCACGCCGGCAAGGCGCTGCTCGACACCCTCGAGACCTACCCGCGCGACGACCTCTTCCACACGCCGGTCGAGGAGCTCGGACCGCTCGCGGAGGCTGCCATGCAGGCGCGCGAGCGCCGCGCCGTCCGGATGTTCATCCGCAAGGACACCTACGCCCGCTACATGTCGGTGCTCGTCTACCTGCCGCGCGACCGCTACAACACCGGCGTCCGCGAGAAGTTCGTGCAGATCCTCAAGGAGCGGCTCGGCGCCGACGACGTCGAGTTCAACGTGCGCATCAACGAGTCGACGACGGCCCGCGTGCACTTCGTGGTGCACCTGCCCAAGGGCCAGTCGATCCCCGACATCGACACCACCGACCTCGAGAGGCGGCTCGGCGAGGCGTCGCGGTCCTGGCGTGACGACTTCTCCTCCGCGGTCATCGCCGAGTACGGCGAGGAGGTCGGCGCGATCCTCGGCCGTCGGTACGTCGACTCGTTCCCGGAGGCCTACAAGGAGGACTTCACGCCGCGCACCGCCTCGGTCGACCTCGGCCGGCTCGAGGGCATCATCGGCGAGGAGGGCCTCGACCACCTGCTCTACCAGGACGTCGACGCCGGCCAGGGCGAGGCGCGGCTCAAGCTCTACCGCATCGGGTCGCCCCTCTCCCTCTCCGAGATCCTGCCGATGCTCAGCTCGATGGGGGTCGAGGTGGTCGACGAGCGGCCCTACGACCTCGTCGGGCTCGAGCGCGAGTCGCACGTCTACGAGTTCGGGATGCGCTACCAGGGCAAGCTGCCCGACGAGGCGCGCGACCTGTTCCAGGACGCGCTCCGCGCGATGTGGGACGGCTTCACCGAGATCGACCACTTCAACACGCTCGTGCTCGGCGCCCGGCTCACCTGGCGCCAGGCGACGCTGCTGCGCGCGTACGCGAAGTACATGAAGCAGGGCGGGACGCCGTTCGCGGTCGACTACATCGAGGAGGCGCTGGCCGCCAACGTGGCCATCACGCGGCTGCTGGTCGAGCTGTTCGAGGCCCGCTTCGACCCCGCCGTCGCCGGCGAGGTCGGCGAGCGTGGCGCCGAGGTCGAGGCGCGGCTGCTGCGTGCCCTCGACGACGTCGCCAGCCTCGACCACGACCGGATCCTGCGCTCCTACCTCACGCACGTGAAGGCGACGCTGCGCACCAACTACTTCCAGCACGACGAGCACGGCCGACCGCACGCCTACATCTCGCTCAAGATGGAGCCGTCGGCGATCCCGGACCTGCCCGAGCCGCGGCCGGCCTACGAGATCTTCGTGTACTCGCCCCGGGTCGAGGGGGTGCACCTCCGCTTCGGCGCCGTCGCCCGCGGCGGGCTGCGCTGGAGCGACCGGCGCGACGACTTCCGCACCGAGGTGCTGGGCCTGGTCAAGGCGCAGATGGTCAAGAACACCGTGATCGTGCCGGTCGGCGCGAAGGGCGGGTTCTTCGCCAAGAACCTGCCCGACCCCGCGGTCGACCGCGACGCGTGGCTCGCCGAGGGCATCGCCTGCTACACGACGTTCATCTCGGGCCTGCTCGACGTGACCGACAACCTCGTCGACGGCGAGACCGTGCCGCCGCGCGACGTCGTCCGCCACGACGGCGACGACTCCTACCTGGTGGTCGCGGCCGACAAGGGCACGGCGACCTTCAGCGACATCGCCAACGGCGTCGCCCACGACTACGGCTTCTGGCTCGGCGACGCGTTCGCGAGCGGCGGCTCGGTCGGCTACGACCACAAGGCGATGGGCATCACGGCCAGGGGCGCGTGGGTCTCGGTGCAGCGCCACTTCCGCGAGATGGGCGTCGACTGCCAGAAGCAGGACATCACCGTCGTCGGCATCGGCGACATGTCGGGCGACGTGTTCGGCAACGGCATGCTCTGCTCGCAGCACATCCGCCTGGTCGCGGCCTTCGACCACCGCGACATCTTCATCGACCCCGACCCCGACGCCGGCGTGAGCTTCGAGGAGCGCCAGCGGCTCTTCGCCCTGCCGCGCTCGAGCTGGCAGGACTACGACAAGAGCCTCATCTCCGACCGGCGGCGGGGTCTTCCCGCGGTCGGCCAAGGCGATCGCGCTGACGCCGCGAGATCCGCGGGCGCCCTGGGCATCGTCGGGCGGCACCGAGAAGATCACCCCGGCCGAGCTGATGAGGGCGATCCTGCTCGCGCCGGTCGACCTGCTCTGGAACGGCGGCATCGGCACGTACGTCAAGGCCGAGGAGGAGACCCACGCCGAGGCGGGCGACAAGGCCAACGACGCGATCCGCGTCAACGGCGGCGAGCTGCGCGCGCGGTGCGTGGGCGAGGGCGGCAACCTCGGGTTCACCCAGCTCGGGCGGATCGAGTACGCGCGCGACGGCGGCCGGGTCAACACCGACTTCATCGACAACTCCGCCGGCGTCGACACCTCCGACCACGAGGTCAACATCAAGATCCTGCTCGACGCCGTGGTCGCCGCGGGCGACCTCACCGAGAAGCAGCGCAACAAGGTGCTCGCCGAGATGACCGACGAGGTCGCCTCCCTGGTGCTGCGCGACAACTACGAGCAGAACCTCGCGCTCGCGAACGCCGCCTACAACGCCGCGCCGCTGCTGCACGTGCACGAGTCGTGGATGAAGAAGCTCGAGGCCGACGGCGTCCTCAACCGCGACCTGGAGGACCTCCCCACCAGCCGGCAGGTGGCGCGTCGGCTCGACCGGCGGCCAGGGCCTGCACGGTCCCCGAGCTGTCGGTGCTGCTCGCCTGGACCAAGATCGTGCTGGCCAACGAGCTCATCGACTCCGACCTGCCCGACGACCCGTACCTCGACCTCGACCTGAAGGCCTACTTCCCGACCCAGGTCCGCGAGGGCTTCGCGGACGCCGTCGCGGTGCACCCCCTGCGTCGCGAGATCATCGTGACCCAGGTGGTCAACGACCTCGTCAACGGCGCGGGCATGACGTACTGGCCCCGCCTGGCCGGCGAGACGGGCGCCTCGGCCGCCGAGCTGACCCGGGCCAACTTCGTCGCGCGCGAGATCTTCGGCTCGCTGCCGTTGCGCGAGGAGCTGCCACCTACGACAACGTGCTCGACGCCGCCGTCCAGACCCACATGCGCATCGAGATGCGCACCCTCGTCGAGCGCGGCTCGCGCTGGCTCCTCACCAACCGGCGCCCGCCGCTCGACAGCCAGGGCCTGGTCGAGCAGTTCGCCGGCCCGGTGCAGGCCGCGATGGCGCAGCTGCCCGACCTGATGGTCGGCCGCGAGCTGGAGGAGTTCGAGGAGCGCCGAGGCCAAGCTGGTCGAGCAACCGACGTGCCCGACGACCTCGCCACGCGCGTGGCCGTGCTGCCGACGGCCTACATGCTGCTCAACGTCATCGAGATCGCCGGCCGCGAGGGCCTCGACGCCGCCGACGTCGCCCGGGTGCACTTCGCCCTCGGCGAGCGGCTCGGGCTCTCCGCGCTGGTCTCGCAGATCCTCACGCTGCCGCGCGACGACCGCTGGCAGACGATGGCCCGCGCCGCCCTGCGCGACGACCTCCACGCCGTCCACGCCCAGCTCGACCGCGCAGGTGCTCGCCGCGACCTCGCCCGACGAGCCGGCCCGACCCGGATCGCGGCGTGGGAGGCCGACGACCAGGTCGTCGTCACCCGCGCCGCCGACACGCTCCAGCAGATCTGCACCGACGAGCACGCCGACCTGGCCCGGATGTCGGTGGGCCTGCGGGTGGTGCGGGGCCTGCTGTCCTGAGGCGGACGGTCACGGGACAGCGTGGCCGTCCGGCTTCCGCTGGCTGATGTCGAGCCGCAGCAGCCGGCTCGCCAGGTCGACGGCCGGGCCCAGCACCACGATCACCGCGATCGTGCCCGCGCCCAGCGTCGCGCCCAGCAGCCAGCCGACGAGCGCGCCGCCGCCCTGCACGGCGGTGTAGCTCCACCTGAACGGCACGGGCGGGTCCCAGGCCAGGGCGGCCGCCTCGGTCGGCCCGGCCCCGGTCTGGCTGCCGAGGTAGGCCGCGATGCCGACCGCCAGCACGGGGAACGCCGCCACCAGCAGCGCGACCCGGCCGGGCACCGAGTCGGGGGTGCCCAGACGCTCGAGCACGAGCGACACGGTGACCCCGACCAGGACCACCTGGGTGACGGTGCCCGGGCCCGGGTACACCCGGCGGGTGGCGGCCAGCACCAGGAACGGCACGCCGACGATGACGTTCGCCGTCCAGAACGAGACGTCGAGGGTCAGGGCCAGCCCGTTGACCATGGTGGAGTAGCCGTCCGAGCCCAGGTCGGCGGCGAGGAGCATCGCCACCCCGCTCCCGAGGACGACGCACCCGACCACGAGCACCACGTAGCGGGCCGGGGTCGAGGTCACGAGGACGCAACCTACAGCCCGCCACGCGGTGCCCCGCGAGGTCAGTACGGCAGCAGCGTCGCGTCCACGGCCTCCCAGGCCGCGCGTCAGCGGCGCCAGGTCGGCCGGCCCGCTTCTTGGCGAGGTCGGCCTGCTCGCGCGACGTCGCTCGCCGAGGTCGTAGAGCTTGTCGACGCCGCCGATCCGCACGTACTTGAGGTCGCCGCGGCGCAGCGCGCGACCCGACGCGGGTGCGCCAGAACAGGTCGCGCTCGGGGACCTCCTCGCCGCTCGAAGAGGTGCGGCACCAGGCTCGTGCCGTCGAGCGGGTACGCCGGGTCGGGCTTCGCGCCGGCCAGCTCGAGGAACGTGGCGGTCCAGTCGGTCGTGTAGACCGGGGTGTCGTCGACCTGGCGGGCCCGGATCTCGCCGGGCCACGACACGATCATCGGCACCCGGATGCCGCCCTCGTTGACGCTGGCCTTGTCGCCGGTGAGCGGCCAGTTGTAGGAGAACCGCTCGCCGCCGTTGTCGCTCTCGAACAGCACGAGCGTGTCGCTTGTCCTGCCCGGTGCGCTTGCAGCTCGTCGAGCACCGTGCCGATGGCGCTGTCGAGGTTCTCGACCATCTCGACGTACTTCTCGAGCGAGCCGCCGTCGTCGTGGAACAGCGCCTGCGCCGTCGCCGGCGTTGAGCCGCGCGGTGATGTCGTCGCTGACGGCCTTGTCGCCGCGGCCCTCCCACGGCCAGTGCGGGCTGGTGAAGTTGAGGTTGAACAGCCACGGCTGCGTTGTGCCGGGCGTTCGCGGCGCACGACGCCGACGGCCTTCTCGGTGAGGATGTCGAGGTAGTAGCGCGGGTCCTGGACCTGCTGCTCGCCCTCCCACTGGTCGTAGCCGTCCTTGGCGTAGAGCTTGCTGAAGTAGTCGATGCCGCCGGAGTAGTTGCCGTAGAAGTAGTCCCAGCCGGACTTCAGCGGCGAGAACCACGGCAGGAAGCCGCCGTGCCACTTGCCGACCATCGAGGTGCGCGTAGCCGCGCCCTTGAGCAGCGAGCCGAGGGTCGGGTGCTCGGGCGGGATGCCGTTCGGCGGGCGCCGGCGCACCGATCGGCTCCTGCAGCCCGCCGGGCGTCCGGCCCGGGTGGCGGCCGGTGTAGAGCGCGAACCGGGTCGGCGAGCAGACCGCGCCGGCCGAGTAGCCCTGGGTGAACCGCACGCCCGGACGCCGCGAGCTTGTCGAGGTTCGGCGTCTTGATGTGGGGCGAGCCGTAGCACGCTCAGGTCGGCGGAGCCGAGGTCGTCGGCCAGGATCACCAGGATGTTGGGGCGGCGGACCTTGCCCTTGCGGGCGACCGCGCGGAACGGCTGCTCGGCGTGGGCCGGCTCGGCGCCGGTGACCGCGGCGGCGGTCCCGAGCGCGCCGACGGCCGCACCGGCGGCGAAGGTGCGGCGGGTCAGGCCGCCGCGGGTGGAGCTGGTGGTCATGGGGCACCTTCCGGGTAAGTAGACAAAGTCAAGTGACTCGAAGGATATTAACCAGATCGGCGGTTCCGCGGACCACCCGTCCCACGACGGCGACCTGCTGCCAGGATGACCCGGTGACTCAGAGGTTCGAGGGCAGGCGCGCGATCGTGACCGGAGCTGCCGGAGGCATCGGTGCCTCGACGGTGGCGTTGCTGGCAGGGGAGGGCGCGCGCGTCGTCGGGGTCGACCTGCGCGAGACGGACGACGTCCTCGCCTGCGACGTGAGCGACGAGGCGTCGGTGCGGGCGGCGGTCGCGACCGCGGTCGAGCGGCTCGGCGGGCTCGACGTCGTGGTGAACGTCGCCGGCGTCGACCAGTTCCGCACGTTCGCCGACCTCGACGTCCCCACCTGGGAGCGCCACCTGGGCGTCAACCTCACCGGCCCGATGCTCATGAGCCACGCGGCGCTGCCCCACCTGCGCGAGAGCAAGGGCAACATCGTCACCGTCGCCTCGATCGCGGGCCTCCGCGCGCAGCCGTACCAGGCGGCGTACTGCGCCTCCAAGGCCGGCGTCATCATGCTGATGAAGTCGCTGGCCCTCGAGCTCGCGGCCGACGGCATCCGGGTCAACACGGTCTGCCCCGGCGGCGTCCAGACCGACCTGCCCACGCAGGCCGCGGCCGAGCACACCGACTCCGACCTCGACTGGGCCCTCCTCATGGAGACCGCCGGCGCGCGCTACGGGTTCATGCCGCCGAGCGACATCGCCGACGCGATCGCCTTCCTCGCCTCCGACGCCGCCGCCTCGGTCACCGGTGCGGTGCTCTCGGTCGACCGCGGCACCGCCTGCTGACTAGACGGTGGTGGAGCAGGTCGCGCTGCCCGGTTGAGAGGTCGCGCCGACACGGTGGTTGAGGAGGTCGCGCCGACACGGTGGTTGAGGAGGTCGCGCCGACACGGTGGTTGAGGAGGTCGCGCTAGCGACCGTCTCGAAACCGCTGAGCCGGAAGGCTTCCCTCGCGAAGCCATGGACCTCACCAGGTTTCGAGACGCTCCCTAGCGGGAGCTCCTCAACCAGCGTTGGGGCGGGACCGAGTCGGAGGTGCGCGTCCCTGCCGGTGGGGAGGCGCGCTCACGCCCACGGTGGTTGAGGAGGTCGCGCTAGCGACCGTCTCGAAACCCCCGAGCCGGAAGGCTTGCCTCGTGAAGCCATGGACCTCACCGGGTTTCGAGACGCTCCCTAGCGGGAGCTCCTCAACCAGCGTAGGGCGGCCGACCGCAGGTCGGTGGAGGTGCGCGTCCCTGCACGGTGGGGAGGTCGCGCGATCGACGTCACCCACGGTGGTTGAGGAGGTCGCGCTAGCGACCGTCTCGAAACCGCTGAGCCGGAAGGCTTCCCTCGTGAAGCCATGGACGTCACCGGGTTTCGAGACGCTCCCTAGCGGGAGCTCCTCAACCAGCGTTGGGGCGGCCGACCGCAGGTCGGTGGAGGTGCGCGTCCCTGCACGGTGGGAGGTCGCGCGATCAACGTCACCCACGGTGGTTGAGGAGGTCGCGCTAGCGACCGTCTCGAAACCGCTGAGCCGGAACGCTTCCCTCGCGAAGCCATGGACGTCACCGGGTTTCGAGACGCTCCCTAGCGGGAGCTCCTCAACCACCGTTCCAGCGGAGCTCCTCAACCACCGTCCGAGCGGGAGCTCCTCAACCACCGTGCGGCGGCGCGTCGCTCAGACCAGCGGATCCCGGGGCAGGCCGCAGATCCGCTCGCCGATCTGGTTCCGCTTGATCTCGGAGGTGCCGCCGGCGATCGACATGGCGCGGTGCATGAGTGCGAGCACGCTCGACATGGCGCCGTCACCCTCGGTGAGGACGGCGTCCTCGCCGGCGAGCTCGCCCAGCACGGCGGCGGCCTCGTGGCCGAGCTCGGAGAGGACGAGCTTGGTCATCGCGCCCTCGGGTCCCGGCTCGGTGCCCTCGACCGAGCGCTGCGCGCTGCGCTGGTGGAGCAGCGCGACCGCCTGCAGCCCGGCGACGTAGCGGCCCATCCTGGCCTCGCCGCCCACGAGCCGGTCCGGGGTGGCGTCGTACGCGGCGAGCAGGGCGTCGGAGGGGTAGGAGAGGCCGCCGGAGCCGCCGCCGATGCTCACGCTCTCGTTGCCGAGGGTGGCGCGGGCGATGGTCCAGCCCCCGTCCACCGGCCCGACCACGTCGCTGTCGGGCACGAACACGTCGGTGAGGAAGACCTCGTTGAACTCCGAGCCGCCGTGCGCCATCTTGAGCGGCCGCACCTCGACGCCGGGTGCCGCCATGTCGATGACGACCATCGTGATGCCCTGGTGCTTGGGGACGTCGGGGTCGGTGCGGACGGTGGCGAAGCCGAAGGCGGCCACGTGGGCGCCCGACGTCCAGACCTTCTGGCCGTTGACGCGCCAGCCGCCGTCGGTGCGGACCGCACGCGTGGTGATGCCGGCGGCGTCGGACCCGGCGGCCGGCTCGCTGAACAGCTGGCACCAGGTGACCTCCTGGCGCAGGGCCGGCAGGACCCAGCGCTCGGCCTGCTCGGCGGTGCCGTGCTGCACGAGCGTGAGGATGTTCCAGGCGGTGATGCCCAGCTGGGGGCGCTTCACGCCGGTCTCGCCGAAGACCTGCTCGATCACCAGCTGCTCGACGGCGCCCGCGGCCCGGCCCCAGGGTGCCGGCCAGTGCGGCACGGCGTAGCCGGTCGCGATCAGCCGCTCGAGCTGCTCCTCGGCGGGCAGCGCTGCCACCTCGGCCGCGAAGGCAGCGACCTCGGCGCGCACCGCCTCGGCCTCCGGGGGCAGCTCGACGCCCGGCGCCCGGGTCACGCCGGACCGGACCGCCGCGCACAGGTCGGCGCCCGCACGGGGCGCGTCGAGGTAGCGCGCGAGCGTGGTGGCGCGCCGCTGGAACAGGTGGGCGTCGTGCTCCCAGGTGATCGCCACGCCGCCGTGCACCTGCGTCGAGAGGTTGGCGCACAGGTCGACCGCCGGGGCGGCGACGGTCGCGGCGACGGCCGCGGCGTAGCGCAGCTGGTCGCCGCCCGTGGCGGCCGCGCGAGCGGCGTCCCAGGCGGCGGCGGTGGTGAGCTCGGTGGCGACCGCCATGTCGGCGCAGTGGTGCTTCACGGCCTGGAACGTGCCGATGGTGCGCCCGAACTGCGTGCGCACCTTGGCGTACCCGACGGCGAGGTCGGTCGCGCCGCGGGCGACGCCGGCGGCCTCCGCGGCGAGCAGGGTGCGGAACAGGTCGCGGGCGGTGGCGGCGCCACCCGGCACCACCTCGACCGCCGCGCCGTCGAGGACGACCCGGACCGAGCGCCGTCCCCGGTCGAGGCTGGCCGGTCGCTCGAGCCTCACGCCGTCGGCGGCCGCCTCGACGACGACCAGGTCGTCGCCGGCCCGCAGCACCAGGAGGTCGGCGAGCCCGCGCGCCGAGCACGAGGCCCGCGGTGCCCGACGCCCGGTCGCCCTCGACCCGCAGGTCGCCGTCGAGCCCCAGGGCGCCCACCGTGGTGCCCGCCGCCAGGCCCGGCAGCAGCCGCGCCCGGACGTCGTCCGCCGCGGTCGCGTCGAGGGCGGCACCGGCCGCCACGGTGGGCAGGAACGGCCCGGGCGCGAGGGCGTGGCCCAGCTGCTCGGCGAGGACGGCCACCTCGAGCAGGCCGGCGCCGGAGCCTCCGTGCTCCTCGGGGAGGTGCAGCCCCGGCCAGCCGAGGGCGCACAGCTCGGACCACACCTCCGGGAGCTCCTCCTGCTCGGTGTCGAGCTGGGCGCGGCCGGCGCCCCGGACGTCGCGGCGGGCGAGCAGGTCGGCCGCGACCTCCGACAGCGTGCGGTGGTCCTCGGTGATGGCGATCGGGCTCATCGCGCCATCCTCGCGGGTTCTCTACCCTCTGCCCATGACCGACGCTCCCGACCTCCGCGCGGCCGACGTCGCCGAGACCGTCCGGCTCACCACCGGCGACGGGCCGTCGCCGCTCGCGGTCACCGACGCCGCCCTGGCGCGCATCGCCGAGCAGGACCCGGCCCTCAACGCGTTCTCGGTGGTGCTCGCCGACCGCGCCCGGGCCGACGCCACGGCGCTCGGACGCCGGCGGAGCGACCGCGGGCCCCTGCACGGCGTGCCGGTCGCGATCAAGGAGGAGATCGACGTCGAGGGCGCCGTCACCACGTTCGGCGGCCAGGCCAACACCACGCCGGCGGCGGCGGACGCCGAGCTGGTGCGCCGGCTGCGCGAGGCCGGAGCCGTGGTGGTCGGCAAGACGACGATGCCGGAGTTCGGGGCCTTCCCCTACACCGAGGGTGCCGCCCGGGGCGTCACGCGCAACCCGTGGGACCTCACCCGCAGCCCGGGCGGCTCGAGCGGCGGCACCGCCGCGGCCGTCGCCTCCGGCATGGTGCCGGTCGGCATCGGCGGGGACGGCGGTGGCTCGATCCGCATCCCGGCGGCGATGTGCGGGTTGTTCGGCCTCAAGCCGCAGCGCGGCCGGGTGACGACCGCGCCCCACCCCCACCTGTGGTGGGCGCTCGGGACCGTCGGGCCGCTGAGCCGCACCGTGCTCGACAGCGCCATCGTCCACGACGTCGTCCGGGGCAACCTCGACACCGACCTCTACCGCGCCCGCGACCGCGGCTCGTTCGTCGACGCCGCACGCAGCGAGCCGGGCCGGCTGCGCATCGGGTGGTCGGTGCGTCCGGTCGCCCGGGGCGTGCGGCCCGACCCGGTCCACGTCCGCGCGGTCGAGGAGACCGCGCGGCTGCTCGCGACGCTCGGGCACGACGTCCGGCAGGTCGACCCGCAGTACCCCGACCCGACCGCCGCGTTCGTGCCGCAGTTCTTCGCCGGGATCCGCGCCGAGGCCGACGCGGTCGAGCACCGTGAGCGGCTCGAGCGGCGCACCCGGGAGACCTACCGGCTCGGCGCGTGGGTGACGCCGCGCGTGACCCGGTGGGCGCTGCGGGCGACCGAGCGCGTCGCGGCGAAGGCCAACCGGGTCTTCGCGGGACCGGACGGTGTCGACGTCCTGCTCACGCCGTCGGTGGCGCACCGGCCGCCGCCCACCGGCGTCCTCGACGGGCGCGGCACCGTGGCCTCGTCGCTGCTCGCGCTGCCCGCCATCGCCTACGCCGCCCTGTGGAACGTGGCGGGCAACCCGGCGGCCAGCGTGCCGTGCGGCCTCGCGGACGACGGCCTGCCCGTCGGCGTCCAGCTGGTGGGTCGCACCGACGACGAGCTCACGCTGCTGAGCCTGAGCGCCCAGCTCGAGTCGGCGCGCCCGTGGCCGTTGCTTGCCCCCGGCAACTAACTTGGTGGCCGTGACCGACCGACCCGCCATCGAGGTCGTGGGACTGTGCAAGTCCTACGGAGACCTGCGCGCCGTCGACCACGTCGACCTCGAGGTCGCCGAGGGCGAGTTCGTCGGCATCCTCGGACCGAACGGGGCCGGCAAGACCACCGCCCTGGAGATGGTCGAGGGCCTGCGCGAGCCCGACGCCGGCACGATCCACGTCCTCGGCGAGCCGGTGTGGCCCCGCAACGCGTCGCTGCTGCCGCGCATCGGCGTGCAGCTGCAGGCGTCGTCGTTCTTCGAGCGGCTGACCGCGCGCGAGCAGATCCGCACGTTCGCCTCGCTCTACGGCACCCCCCGCCAGGTCGCCGACGACTGGCTCGAGAAGGTCGGCCTCGTCGACAAGGCCGACACCCGTGTCGAGGACCTCTCCGGCGGGCAGTCGCAGCGGCTCTCGATCGCCTGTGCCCTCGTGCACGACCCCGAGGTGCTGTTCCTCGACGAGCCGACAGCGGCCCTCGACCCGCAGGCGCGCCGCAACCTCTGGGACCTGCTCTCCGGGCTGAACGACTCCGGCCGCACCGTCGTGCTCACCACGCACTACATGGACGAGGCCGAGGCCCTCTGCGACCGCGTCGCCATCATCGACGCCGGACGCATCCTCGAGTACGACACCCCGGCGGCCCTGGTGCGCGGCCTCGACGCCCCGGCGCGGGTGACCGTCGCCCCGGGTCAGCTGAGCGTCGAGGAGGCACGCGCCATGACCGGGGTCGACGACGCCGCGGAGTCGCCGGACGGCCTGGTCCTCACCACCAGGACCCCGGCCCCGGTGCTCGGCGCGCTCGCCGAGACCGACCGCCTGGACGGCGTCCGCGTGCAGACGGCGACCCTCGAGGACGTCTTCCTCGCCCGTCACCGGCCGCGAGTACCGGGCATGAGCGCCCCCGTGGCGACCCCGGGTCCCGGCGCCTTCAGGGCGATCGCGGTCGCCATCATCCGCGGCTTCGTGCGCGACAGGGCGGCGGTGTTCTTCTCGATCGTGTTCCCGCTGATGTTCCTCGTGCTCTTCGGGGGGCTGTTCTCCGACCAGGGCCAGTCGAAGGTCGAGCTCATCCAGGTCGGCGACGTCCCCCTGTTCGACGAGCTGCCCGACGGTGCCGACGAGGCGTTCGACGACGCCTTCGACGTCACCAGGTCCGACGATCTGGCCGCGGCGATCGAGGAGGTCAGGAAGGGCGACTCCGACGTCGCGGTGGAGATGCGTGACGGCGTCCTGGTCGCCCACTACACCCAGACCGACCAGGTGAAGGCGGCCGTCACCCAGGGCACGCTGCAGGCGTTCGTCGACGGCGCCAACGTGGCGGCGTCCGGCCAGCCACCGAGGTTCTCGCTCGAGGCCGAGCGCGTCGAGGACGACTCGCTCACCACCATCCAGTTCGTCACGCCCGGACTCCTGGGGTGGGCCGTCGCGATGAGCGCCGCCTTCGGCGCGGCCGCGACGATCCAGGGCTGGCGCCAGTCCAAGCTGATGCGCCGGCTGCAGCTCTCGCCGGTCTCGACCCGCACGATCGTCGGCGCCCGGGTCGCGGTCGCCGTCGGCATC
Organism: uncultured Actinomycetota bacterium; assembly: GCA_963830575.1. Classification (GTDB taxonomy): domain Bacteria; phylum Actinomycetota; class Actinomycetes; order Propionibacteriales; family Nocardioidaceae; genus Nocardioides. The sequence goes on along the minus strand of CAWHNR010000002.1, from coordinate 61,392 downwards.
GCCCTGACCCAGGGGGCGATCTTCCTCGGGGTCGGCGCCGCGGCGTTCGGGCTGACGCTGACCGGCGCGTGGTGGATGTCGATCCCGCTGCTGGTCGTGGGCACGCTGTGCTTCATGGCGGTGGGGCTGCTCGCGGGCGCCATCACCACGACCACCGAGGGCGCGGTGAACGCCGCCAACTTCATGGTGCTGCCGATGGCGTTCCTGTCGGGCTCGTTCTTCCCGCTGGACGACGCGCCGCCGTGGCTGCGGACGTTCTCGAACCTGCTGCCGCTCAAGCACCTCAACGAGGGGATGCTCGACGTGATGGTGCGGGGGCAGGGCCCAGGAGCAGCGTTGCTGCCGATCGGCATCCTCGCCGGGTTCGCCGTCGTGGTCACCCTGGTGGCGGCCAGGCTCTTCAGGTGGGAGACCGCCTGACGTCACGGGATCTTCATGGTCCAGCGGCCTGCGGCGGCGGCAGGTCTGTCCTAGGGTGCTGACGTGTACGACATCACCGTGATCCTGGCGCAGCTGGCGCTCATCATCGTCGTCGCTCGGCTCGCCGGCATCGGGGCCGGGAAGATCGGGATCCCGCCCGTCGTCGGCGAGATCGCCGCCGGCGTGATGCTCGGACCGAGCCTCCTGGGCAAGGACCTGAGCGAAAGCCTCTTCCCCACGGACCAGCGCGACTACCTGTCCCTCCTGGCGAGCATCGGGTTGGTGCTCTTCATGTTCGTGGTCGGCCTCGAGCTCGACGTGAAGCTGGTCCAGGGCCGCGGCCGGGTCGCCCTCTCGGTGTCCATCACCTCGATCCTGCTCCCGTTCGCACTGGGCTTCGGCCTGGCGAACCTCCTCGACGACAGCCTGCGAGGTGCAGAGGGCGACGGTGCCGTGTTCGGGCTGTTCGTCGGCGCGGCCATGTCGATCACCGCGTTCCCCGTGCTCGCGCGCATCCTCACCGACCGCCGCATGCACCGCACCGAGACGGGCGGCGTCGCCCTGGCCTGTGCGGCGACCGATGACGTCCTTGCCTGGACACTCCTCGCGGTCGTGATCGGCATCGCGGGGGGCGAGCACGGCAAGGAGGCCGCCACCCACGGCCCGTCCTGGGTGATCCTCCTGGCCGTCCCGTTCGCGTTGCTGGCCATCTTCGTGGTGCGACCGATGTTGACCCGGCTGACCCAGGCCTACCTCAGGGCCGGCGAGCTGACCCCCCAGGTGCTCTCCGTCGTCCTCGTCGGGCTGCTCGCCTTCGCGGCCGCCACCGAGTGGCTCGGTGTGCACTTCATCTTCGGCGCCTTCCTCTTCGGCGCGATCATGCCCCACGACCAGGCTGCAGCCATGCGGCACGAGATCCTGGTGCGCCTCGAGCAGATCTCGGTGCTGCTCCTGCTGCCCGTGTTCTTCCTCGTGTCCGGGCTCAAGGTCGACATCCGCGGCCTCGGTACCGAGCACATCCTGCCGCTCGTCGCCATCCTGGCCGTGGCCATCGTCGGCAAGTACGTGGGCGCCTACGTCGGCGCGCGCTCGGCGGGCGTGCCGCACTGGCAGGCCAACGCGCTCGGCATCTTGATGAACACCCGTGGTCTGACCGAGCTGGTGATCTTGTCGGTCGGGCTCCCAGCTCAAGCTGATCAGCGACGAGATGTTCACGATGATGGTGATCATGGCGCTCGTCACGACCATCATGACCGGCCCCCTGCTCAAGCTCGCCTACCCGGCGCGGCGCGTGGCCCGCGACATCGCCGAGGCCGAGCGCCAGGCCCTCGGCGTCGAGGTGCGCGACCGGGTGCTGGTCGTCGCCCACCCCGACCGCGACAGCACGCCGCTGGTCGACCTCGCCGTCGCGTTGCTCCGCGCTGGCTCCCACCCCGAGATCGTCGTCGCCGCGTTCGAGGCGCAGTCGAGCCGCCGGCTCGAGCTCGGCAGCGGGCTGAGCGACGAGCTCGCCGAGATGGCGGCGACCATGGAGCGCCAGCAGGTCCTGGTCAAGCGCGGCGAGGTCACGGGCATGCCCGTGCGGATCGTCGCCAACCCGAGCGCCGACGTCCGCGGCGACCTGCTCGAGCTGGGCGCCGTGATCGCCCCTCAGTTCGTCGTCGCCTGGGACGACGACGCGATCGGTGTCGCGGTGGCCGAGGCCGCCGAGTGCCAGGTCGTGCTCGCGGCGTCCTCGCTCGGGCCCGCGACCGCCGGCACCCCGGTCGTCGTCGTGCACAACGGCGACGCCGACGGTGACACGGCCGTCATCCACGCGACCCGCATCGCCGCCGAGGTCGGCGGCAAGCTCGAGCTGCGGGGCACCGGCCGCCGGTGCCGACGCCGCCCGCGCCGGGCTGCAGGAGCGCGGGCTGCACCTCGAGACCGTCGACGACACGTCCTTCCCGGTCACCGTCAGCGCGCGCGGTGGCGGTGGAGCCGTGCAGGTGCGGTCCGAGCCCGACCCGACGCCGGTCGACTGGTCGACCGCTCCGATCGGGCTGCCCGTCGTCAAGTCGTAGCCCCGACGGGGGTGGGGCTAGGGGCGCGCCTCGTGGTCGCCGGCGTGGGTGTTGAACGCCATGGTGCGGTGGCCGATGCGGACCCGCGTGCCCTGCGAGAGCACCTGCTCGCCGCCGGACGGCAGCCGCTGCCAGCCCGCCGCGTTGGGCGGGTTGACGTAGGTGCCGTTGGTCGAGGCGTTGTCGATCAGGACGACGTCCCAGTTGCGCAGCTCGATGCGGGCGTGCACGCGTGAGATCTGGTTCGAGGTGTCCTGCACCGGCACGCCCCGGACCTCGCCGCTGCGCACCCGCTCGTCGGAGCCCGGGTCGCGGCCGAGCAGGTAGTCGCTGTCGAGCTGGAAGACCGCGCCGTCGTCGAGCACGATGACGCCCAGCGGGCGGTCGCGTGCCGCTGACGAGCACCGGCGTCTGCTGGACCATGTTGATGCCGCAGATGCCGCAGAAGAGCTGGCGCGGGTCGTTGAAGTGGCGGTTCTTGCAGAAGACGCCGCGCACCTCCTCGCCGTGGTCGTGGTCCTCGACGTCGTGGGCGTGCTCGACGATCGGGAGCGGTGCGGGCGCCAGGTCGTCGTCGAGGTCGTGGAGCAGCACGGAGTCGAAGTGACCGACGTTGTCGGCCAGCGGCGCCGGGGCCGGGCGGTCCGGGACGGGCGCGACCGGCGGTGCCGCGACCGGGGGCGCCTCGACCACCGGCGGCGGGGGAGCGGCCTGGAACGGCGGGGGCGCCGGGGGCGTGGCAGGAGCCGGCGGCGCCTCGAACGCCGGCGGCGCGGGCGGGGCCGGCGGTGCCATCTCGACCGGTGCAGCCTCGACCGGGGCCATCTCGACCGGGGCCATCTCGACCGGCGAGGCCGGGGTCTCGACCTTGGCGAGGCCGACGGGCTCGCCGGCGGGGGTCGAGGCCTCCATCGGCACCTGCATCGGGACCTCCATGGCCTCGGGCAGGGCGACGCTGTCGTCGCCGCCGTCGAGGCTGCCGAGCACGAGGCCGCCGGCCTCGATCACGCCGGCCCCGAGGCGCAGGTGCGGGCGGGGCTCGGCACCGGCCGTGGTCCGGGCCTCGAGCGAGGTGATCGGCCAGGGCACCAGCCGCTCGACCCAGGCCAGCGACGCGGCGCCGGAGATCTCCTCGCCGTTGATGGTCACCGACGCGTCGCCCTGCACCAGCACGGCGAGGCCGGTGGAGTGCGGGGCGAGCGCGACGAAGTCGGGCGGCTCGACGGCCGAGGTGCCCAGCAGCAGCGCGAAGCCGCGCACCAGCTGGCGGCCCTGGCCGCCGTTGGCGGCGACCAGCTCGGCCTGACCGAGGAGCGGGGCGACCGCCTCGGGGTCGGTGGAGCCGACGAGCAGCAGCACCCGCCCCAGGCGGGCGAGGGTGCCGGCACCGGCGCTGGGACGGCAGACGACGGCGTCCCACTCCTCGGCGGTGTTGATGGGGTGGGTGAGTGACACGGTCACACGATCCTTCCGCCGAAGAAGCGCCAGTGGACGTTGAAGATGCGCATCGGGCCGTTGACGAAGAGAAAGACCGCCATCCAGATGACCAGGAACTGGATGAAGAACGGGGCGAGCGGCAGGTACTCGCTGTCGAAGCCGAGGAACGGCACGAGGTTCAGCTTGAGCAGCAGCACGATCAGGGCGCCCTCGTTGATGAAGGTGATGAAGCCGAAGAACGTCGGCCAGTCCTTCTCCCACCGCCACTGCATGAGGAGGTGGTAGAGCAGCTCCCACAGCACGCCGAGCACGGCGACGACCCCGAGCAGCACGAAGGTGACGCGGTAGGGCGGGTCGTCGGGCAGGACCGGCGTCAGGACGAGGGTCCAGAAGACGCCGATCGTGGCGAGCATGAAGATCCGGGTCTGGATCCGGCCGTTCAGGGTGGGCAACACAGCTGGCTCCTCGCCGTCGTCAGATCGTGGTCCCGGCGGCCCACTTGAGCCACTGGGTGAAGGAACGGCGCGGACCGATGTGCTTGCCGAAGCCCCGCTTGGCGAGGTCGTCGGCGATCTCCTGGGCGGCCACCTGGAGGCCGAGGAAGGTGTCGACGCCGGGGAAGTAGCCGCCGAGCGTGATCGAGCCGGAGGCGTACATGGCGCCGTTGCCCGACCGCGTGCCCTTGAGCTCGAAGTTGCGGTCGACGTCCATGCGGCCGACGGGGTTGCGCCCGGCACCGCCGTGCTCGAGGAGGTCCTTGAGCAGCCGGTGCTCGGCGACGTCGGCCTCGAGTCCGGTGCAGTCGATGACGAAGTCGGCCTCGACCGGGACGGGCCCCTGCGGCGTGCTGACGTTGCTGACGATGCGGTCGCCGTTCGGGACCATCGAGTCGACGGTGCCGACGAGCAGCTGGTACCAGCCCTCCTGGCGGCCCTGCTTCATCTGCTTCTGCCAGTAGCGGCGGTACGGGCGTGTTGGTGCCGCCCATGACCTTGTAGATCTTCGCCCGCTCCTCGCCCTCGAGGCCGCGGACCTGCTTCTTCAGCTGGCCGCCCCACACCGACTTCGGGTAGTTGAAGCCCTGGTAGGCCCAGCCGTCGGCACCCTTGCGGCGCATCCACGGGCTCGTCTTGTTGGGCTGGTTGCCCGTGAGGCCGTCGTTGGGACCGTTGATGAAGGTGCGGAACAGGTGGACGATCGTGGTCTGCGCGCCGTTGATGCAGGCGGTCGTCCATGAGCCGCTGCAGCACGCGCGAGGCCACGATGCCGCCGCCGCGCACCAGCACGGTCGACGGGTACTGCATGAGCCGCTCGTAGACGTGCTCGTGCGACTCGTAGGCGTTGACGATGCGGTGGTACTCGTTGTTCTCGGTGCGGTAGGCCTGCAGCTCGGGCAGGAACTTCAGACCCGGGTAGCCCGACCGCGATGTGCACGTACTGCGAGCGGTAGGCGACGCGCTTGGTCGAGGTCGGCGCCGTCCGGGGGCGTCAGGATCGAGAAGTAGCCGCCGCCCTGGCGCCGGCGCACGATGCGCACCAGGCCCTTGGCGAGCATCTCGTCGTAGCGGATGCGGCGGCGCTCGCGCTCCATGCACTCGAACACCATGCCGGCCTTGGGCGTGTAGAAGTCGGCCCACATCGGCTCGACGAACACCTGGCACGAGGGTCTGCGGGGTTCTTGGTCTTCAGCGCCTCGGACAGTGCGTAGGACGGGAAGCCCCAGATGTTGTCGGGCCGCGACGCGGAGTCGCTGCGGATGCGCTCCTTCCGCGGGATCTGCGAGACGCGGGTGAGGTACTCGTAGGTCTGCCACGGGAAGTCGATGGCCGACAGCACCCTGATCTGGTCGGTCGGCACGCCGGCGATGCGCAGGTAGTCGACGGTCACGAAGCTGCCGATGCCGCCACCGATGGTGACGAACGGGACGTCGATGATCGGGATGCCGGCCGCGGCCACCATGTCGTCGGTCCAGAAGTCGGTGCCGAGCAGCTGGTCGTTGAGGTCGCCCGAGATGGGCATCGCCGGCGCGTAGTTGTCCATGTCGGGCGTCGGGATCACGCTCGGCATCGTGGGGTGGGTCATGTTCTTGGCCTTCGCTCGGTAGGAGTCAGGGCGGAGGTGTGTCGACGTGAACCCGAGTTGTCGAGACGGTCAGGAACCTACACCGGTAAAGACGTCTTGTGACCCTGACTTCGCTCTTACGAAGTAGTGAACGAGGTAATGAGTGGGGCCCTACGAGGTCGATGCGTGGCATGATCCGGCCGAGGGCACTGACCGGCGTCCCTCCACCCACGAGATGTCGCTCCAGACGAAGGAAAGCCTGGCTCGGGCGAGGCGGAAAGGCGAGGCTGTGCAAGGGATCGCTGACTACGAGTTCATCCGTCCACTGGGTGAGGCGAACTACGGCACCAACTACCTGGCCACGGCGCCGGCGCGGCTGAACATCCCCGACGAGCAGGTCGTCGTGAAGGTGATCGCCGGGCCGACGTCCGACGACGCGTTCCGCCGTGCCACCCGCGAGCTCAAGCACTTCAGCGTGGCCGACTCCGACCGCCTCGTGCGCGTCTTCGACGCCGGCCGCCACGGCGGCGCCTTCTACTACGCGATGGAGTACCTGCCCCTCGGCTCGCTCGAGAGCCCCAACGGTCAGCTCGACCAGTCGCACGCCATCGCCGCGGTCCGCGACGCCGCCCTCGCGGCGCACGCGCTGCACGAGCGCGGCATCGCGCACCGCGACATCAAGCCGGCCAACATCCTCATCGCCGCCGACGGCGGCCGGCTCTCCGACCTGGGCCTGTCCCAGCTGCTCAGCCCCGGGATGATGGTGACCGGCCTCGGCCAGATCGGGCTCGAGTTCACCGACCCGACGATCATGCTGGGCGCCAGCGCCTCGCGCGCCAGCGACATCTGGTCCCTCGGCGCGAGCCTCCACTACGCGATGACCGGCCACGGCGTGCACGGCGACCTGCCCATGGGCGAGCCGCTGCTGATGGTCCGCTCGATCCTCGCCTCGACGCCCACCGTCAGCGACGACGTGCCGGCCGCGGCCGCCGAGCTGATCCGGTCCTGCATCAGCAGCGACCTCGCCGCCCGGCCCAAGACCGCCGCCGACGTCGCCGAGCGGATCTCCGGGCTGCTCGTCACCAGCTGACCCCACCGGCTGACCCCCACCGACCCACCGAACTTCCTGAGAGGGCCTCATGGAGCTCCACGACCACCTCTACGCGCTGGGCCTGCGGCTCGGCCGTGACGTCTTCGACGACGCCGACGGCTTCCGCGGCGCGCTCGACGACTTCCTCGACGAGGACGCCGCCACCACCGGCGACATCAACCTGCTCGTCGACGCCGTCCGGCTCGGCGCGTTCCGCTCGATGATCACCATCCTCGACAGCGGCGGCGACGTCAGCCGCGCCGTCGAGGAGGCCGGCGGCCGGCTCGCCCGCGACCGCGGCAGCGTCGACGTCGCCGGCGCCCAGTGGGCCTGCGCCGTCCTCGGCTTCGCCGTGGGCCGCGTGAGCGACCCCGACGTCCGCCGGTACCGGACCGCGCACCCGCCGCAGTCGCCCGCCGGCGGCGCGGCGACGATCCTGCCGACGACCCCGCCCGCTCCCGCGGCGCCGCCGCCCTTCCAGCCGCCGGCACCGGCTGCCCAGCAGACCCCGCCGACCTACCGGCCGCCCGCGGCCACCGCGCCGCCGACCGCGTTCGGCCAGCCGCCCGCCGCGGCACCGCCGTCCTACCCCGCCCCGGGCGGCGCCTCCCCGGCCGGCTGGTCGCAGCCGCCATCGTCGTCCGGCCGCAAGCTCTGGCCGATCATCGCGGCCGTCGTCGCGGTCCTCGTGATCGTCGGCGGCGTGGGCGGCTTCGTGCTGCTCGGCGGCGACGACAAGGAGGACCCCCAGGCCGGGCCGACCAGCACGCCGCCGGTCAGCGACACCGACACCCCGACCGACACCGACACCCCCACGGACACCGACACGCCCACCGTGACCGAGACGCCGACCACGGAGTTCGACTCGGTCAACGAGCGCTACTCGGGGCTCGCGGGCCAGGTCACCAGCGGGGCCGACGGCTGCGAGACGGCCTCGGCGATGTCCGGCCAGAGCGAGCACCTGCAGTGCACGTCCTCCTCGGGCACGCTCGACCTCGTCACCTACGCCTCGGAGTCCGAGCTCGACGCCGCCCGCACCCGCGAGGTCACCCTCGACTCCGGCGGCGTCTACGAGTCGACGTCGGCCGGCACCCTGATGGCGTTCGAGGAGGAGGACGACGACAACAACCCGACGTCGGCCTACCTCTACTGGGACTACGGCTCGGCCCTGCAGTCGGCCAAGTACACCGCCGCCGACGGCGTCGACCTCGACACCCTGGTGGCCGCCTTCAAGGCCACCAGCCCCGCGATCTCCTACCCCGACGGCCCGACCAGCACCGAGCTCGTCGCCTTCGCCGAGCAGTTCTTCCCGACCGGCAAGTGCAACCGGATCGAGACCCTCGTCTCCGGGGAGACCGAGGAGAACTTCTGCAACGTCAACGGCCCGATCGACGTCTACATGGGCAAGTTCGACAGCCGCAAGGACTTCCGCAACTACCGCCGCATCGCCCTGGCCAACGCCCGCGCCGACGACCGCGGCCTGCGCACCTGGAACCAGCAGGAGGACGACCCGCCCGAGGGCGCCCTCTACGAGTACACCAACGACAACGGCTACGCCGTCCGCTACTGGGACCAGCCCGACTGCTTCTGCTACGCCGAGGCCTACCTCGCCAGCGGGTCGTACGAGCGGCTGAAGAACTGGTGGTTCACGGGCTGACGCCCGGGTGGTCGGGTTCTCCGAGCTGTGGCGCGCTCCGGTTCGGCCCGGTCGGTCCTCCGGCGCGGTCGTGCGCGCCTGCGGCGCGTTTGCCGCCTGCGGCGGGGCTTGGCTCGATCAGTGACCTCGGGGCATGGGGTCGGGTGGTGGGGTGGGTGCTCCCGGCCTGGCGGTCCGGCTCCGGGGTGGGTCGCTGCGGCGGCGCGTCGCTCGGACGGCTCTCGTAGGGCTGCCGCTGCTCGGTACGCCGGCGCCGCGGCCAAGCCCCTTGACGCGACCCACCCCGGCCCCGGCCCGCCGGCCGTCCGCCCCCACCCCACCTCCCGCAGGCCGCCTGCGGTCCCCGTCGTGGCCGTTGAGGGGTGGGAGTGACGCTGACCTGTCCCATAGAACGGGACGGGTCACCGGGCTTGGCGCTGACCTGTCCCATAAACGGGACGGGTCACCGGGCTTCGCGCTGACCTGTCCCTAGAACGGGACGGGTCGCCGGGTCGGCGCTGACCTGTCCCTAGAACGGGACAGGTCAGCTCGACCAGGAGTCGGGGAGGTCGACGGCGACGGTGGGGGCGGTGGGGTCGTAGCCGTCGACGGCGACGGTCTCGACGGTCTTGTCGTCGTCGTCGAGGGGGCTCGCGGCGGGGACGCGGGCGACGACGGCGAGGGTGGTGTCGTCGCCGCCGATCTGGGCGGGCTCCTCGAGCCAGCCGGGCAGCTGCTCGGCGACCCAGGGGAGGCCGCGGTCGCGGACGAAGCCGACGAGCTCCTCACCGGTCTGGCGCCACCAGCCCCCGGCGTCGACCCGGGCCTTGCCGAAGCCGTCGGTGCACACGAAGGCGAGAGCGACCGGGTCGCTGCCGTCGTCGAGGTCGACGGTGGCGTAGCGGAAGGAGGAGAGGGGGTCGGGCTGGCACATCGAGGCGGTGTGGATGCCGTCGAGGGAGGGGTCCTCGGGGACGGGGCGGAACGCCTCGCCGCTGGCACGGACGGCGACGAGGTCGCCGTCCCCGACCTGCAGCGCGAACAGGCGGGTGGGGGTCGTCGCCACGGCCAGCAAGGTGGCGCCGTAGGGCGTGTAGACGTCGCGGACGAAGTCGGTCGGCAGGAACGGCTCGGCCTCGACGTGCGCCTCGACCGCGGCCTGCCAGCGCGCGACCACCTCGGTGGCGACGGCGACGAGGTCGGGCTCGGGGAGGGCCGCCACGAGGACGTCGAGCAGGCAGCGGGTGGCCAGGTCGGCGCCGACGTCGCTGCGGAAGTGCGCGTGGTGGCCGTGGCCGTCGGCGACCGTGATGACCGCGCTGCCCCCGTCCGGCGACGTCCAGGTGAGGGCGCGGTCCTGGTTCGGGAGCTGCTCACGGATGTGGTAGCTGCCGATCACGGTGGCGTCGGCGACGCCCCAGCCGGTCGTGCCGCTCATCCCGAGGGTGCTCCAGATCGCGTCGCCCATGGGGACCGGGGGAGCGGCCTGCGCGGTGACGGCGCCGTCCTTGCCGACCACCGGCCGGGAGGCGAGCTTGCTGGCGGCCTTGGAGGCCCACACGATGTAGTCGACCAGCTGCTCGGGGTTCTCGGCGCGCAGCAGGGGCACGTCCTCGTTGCCGATGAAGCGGCGCATCGAGTGCATGTCGGCGTCGCGGCCGACCCCGAGCGCGAGCCGGACGGCGGCCTCGCCGCACCGCGTGGCGAGCAGGTCCTGCAGGCCCTCGGCGAACGAGACGCCGCTGCTCTGCGTCGGGCGCCCGTCGGAGACGAGGATGATCGCGGGCGGGTACGTCGCCCCCTCGGCGTCGAGCTCGGCCATGGTGCCGGCGAGCACGCGCAGCGCGCTCCCGAGCTCGGTGAAGCCCTTCGGGACCGCCTCGAGGCGCTGCCACTGGAGCTCGCCCACGGGCGTGGGCCGCTCGACGACCCACTCGGCCTCGTTGGCGAAGGCGAGGACCCGGATCAGCATCTCGGCGTGCGGGTTGGCGTTGGCCTCGTCGCGCAGGTGGGGGAGCACCTCGGCGATGGCGTTGTTGAGCGCCTGGATGCGCCCGCCGCGCAGCATCGAGCCGGAGACGTCGAGCACGAAGATGAAGTGGAGGGGCTTGCGGGCCACCGCTCCACCTAGTCGGTCACTCATTGGTCATCCCTCTCGATCCAGCTCGGCGGCTCCTTGCGGATACGCTTCCGGTCAATCTTCTGCGACGAAGGCCGACGACGACGATGGTATTGGCGAATGGCACCGAGGTGGACCTCGGCGCACTGGGACGTGCCCAGGTGGCGGCCCTGCTCGGTCAGGGCGGGCAGGGCTACGTCTTCGAGGTGCGCCGGCAGACCGGCGACCCCTTGGCGCTCAAGTGGTACAAGCCCGACAGCGCGACGGGCGACCAGTTCCGCGAGATCCAGCAGCTGGTCGAGTTCGGCTCGCCGCACAACAGGTTCCTCTGGCCGCTGAGCATGGCGCGGGCCGCGGGCCACGCCGGCTTCGGCTACGTGATGCACCTGCGCGACGACCGCTTCCTCGAGCTGAGCTACCTCCTGTCCAACGTCGACCGCGACGGGCAGCCGCTCGACGTGTCGTTCGCCTCGACCATCGAGCTGTGCCGCCAGCTGAGCTTCAGCTTCCTGCGGCTCCACGCGCGCGGGCTCTGCTACCGCGACATCTCGTTCGGCAACGTGTTCTTCGACCCCACCAACGGCGACGTCCTGATCTGCGACAACGACAACGTCGGCGTCGACAACGGCACCGGGCGCGTGCTCGGGACGCCCTACTTCATGGCGCCCGAGGTGGTGAGCGACTCGACCTACTCGACGCTCCCGAGCACCGACACCGACCGCCACTCGCTCGCGGTGCTGCTGTTCTACGCCCTGTTCCTCGGCCACCCGCTCGAGGGGACGCTCACCGACGCCGGCCTGCGCGACGCCACGTGGCTCACGAAGCACTTCGGCACCGAGGCCGTGTTCTGCATGCACCCGACCGACGACCGCAACCGGCCGGCCGAGATCGTCCAGCAGTACTGGTCGATCTACCCGAAGTTCCTCCGCGACCTGTTCGTCGAGGCGTTCGTGACCGGGCTCAAGCAGCCGTCGAGCCGGGTCACCGAGGGCCAGTGGATCAAGGCGATGGACCGGCTGCGCGACGGCATGCTCACCTGCAGCCACTGCCCGACCACCAACTTCTGGGACGCCGCCGACGTCCACGCCACCTGCCGCACCTGCCAGCACCCGGTGGCACCGCCGTACGTGCTGCAGGTCGGACGCCGCACCCTCGCGGTCAGCCCGCTCATGGCCCTGCGCGCCGACCACCTGACCTCCGGCGTCGACGACCCGCGGGTCCTGGCCAGGGTGCGTCAGCACCCCGAGGACGCCGAGCGCTGGGGACTGACGAACACCTCGACCCAGGCCTGGACCGTGTCCTACCCCGACGGTCGTCAGTTCACCCTCGACCCCGAACGCACGGTCGAGCTCGTCGACGGGGCGAAGGTGAAGATCGACGGCACCACGGCGCTCGTGCGCCGGCTGCACCCCTCGGCCGTGACGGCCCGCACGTGACCAGCCCTCGTCGTCGAGCTGGAGGGGCGCACCCTGCGCTTCGACGAGCCGCGGCTGATCCGGATCGGCCGCTCGATCGACGCCGACGTGCTGCTCACGGCGCCCTCGGTCTCGCGCGCGCACGCCGAGCTGCGGGCCTTCGACGGCGGCTGGATGCTGGTCGACTCGGGCAGCCAGTTCGGCACCTACATCAACGGCGACCGGGTGCGCGAGCACCGGGTGACCGGCCGCGTCACGGTGCAGTGCGGCCCGGCCGCAGCCGGGTCCTCGTTCGTGCTCGAGGCGACGAGCGTGGCACCGGCTCCCGCGACCCCGCCGCCCACCCCGCCCACCCCGCCCACCCCGCCGGCCGGTGGCCGGCCGTGGGCGCCGCCGCCCGCCGCCGGGCAGGGCCCCGGCCACACCGCGGTGGCCTCGGAGCCGCACGGGACCGTCGTCCTGCCGGTCCAGCGCAGCGGCCCCGACCTCCTCGTGGTGGCCCAGGGCCGTGAGCACCGCGTGCGCCACCCCGCCCAGCTCCGGGTGGGCCGGGCGCCGGACTGCGAGGTGGTCGTCGACGACGAGTCGTGCTCGCGGCTGCACGGCGTGGTCTCCGCCGTGCCGGGCGGCTGGGTCTACACCGACCAGTCCCAGCAGGGCAGCTTCGAGAACGGTCGGCGGCTCACGACCAAGCAGTTCGACGACCGGCTCGACCTCCGGCTGGGTCACCCGGTCGCGGGTGCCTCCCTGTCGCTGGTCCCGGTGCTCTCGGCGGCCGAGGAGGAGCGCCGCATCGCTCGCCGCCGCCGGCGCCGCACCCTGCTGGTCGCGGGGGCCGTCGCCGTCGTGCTGGCCCTGGTCGCCTCGACGACCGCGCTCGCCGTGGCGCTGGTCCGCGACGACGACCCCTCGGCCGCGCCCACCGGCCCGGCACCGTCGTCGTCCGCCCCGACCGAGCCCGGCGACCAGGCGTCGCCCTCGGCGACCCTGCCGCCGACCTCCGGCGCGCCCAGCCTCGAGCTGCTCAGCGCCGACGAGCTCGACCGGGCCAAGGCCGCGACGGTGCTGCTGACCGCGGACGCCCCGGACGACGACGGGGGCCGCGTCTCGTACTCGGGGTCGGGGTCGATCATCAGCGCCGACGGGCTGATCCTCACCAACGCCCACGTCGCGCAGCCCACCGCCGCCGGGCCTCGACGAGACCTACGGCGACGACGGCACCGGTCGACCCCGACTACCTGCTGGTCGCCCTCGTCGAGGGTGACGACGACGCACCGGCGGCGCCCGAGTACCGGGCGCGGCCGGTCGAGGTCGACGGCTACCGCGACGCCGCCGTCGTCCGCATCTACGCCGACCGCGTCGGGCGACCCCGTCGACGCCGCCGACCTCGCGCTGCCCACCATCGACCTCGGCGACTCCGACGAGCTGCGCTCCGGCGACGACGTCACGGTCCTCGGCTACCCCGGCATCTCGAGCTCGATGCGGCTCACGGTGACCAAGGGCGTCATCTCCACCTTCATCGACGTGCCAGGGCTGGGTCAGCGTTCGGAGATCGACACCGACGCGCGCATCGCCCCCGGCAACTCCGGCGGCGTCCGCCATCGACAACGACGGCCACCTCGTCGGCATCCCGTCGGCGCTGTTCACCGAGCGCGGGACGCAGGTCGTGAGCGGCCGGATCCGGCCGATCAACGTGGTGCTGTCGCTGATCGAGGCGGCCGAGCGGTGACGGGACGCCGGTGACCCTGCTGCTGCAGACCCCGCGCGCGCTGCTGCGCCGCGTCACCAGGCCCGGGTCGCCGAGCCCGCTGCGCGGCCGGGTCGTGATGGTGACCGGGGCGTCGTCGGGCATCGGGGAGGCCACCGCCCGCGCCGTGGCGGAGCGTGGCGCCACCGCCGTGCTCGTCGCCAGGCGTGCCGAGGCGATCGCCGAGGTGGCGGCCGGCATCGAGGCCCGTGGCGGGCGCGCGTCGTCCTACCCCTGCGACCTCACCGACCACGACGCCGTCGACCGCCTCGTCGCGCAGGTGCTCGCCGACCACGGTGCCGTCGACTACCTCGTCAACAACGCCGGCCGCTCGATCCGGCGCTCCCTCGAGCTGAGCCACGACCGGTTCCACGACGTCGAGCGCACCATGGCCATCAACTACTTCGGCCCGGTGCGGCTGACGATGGGCCTGCTGCCGGCGATGCGCGAGCAGCGGTTCGGCCACGTCGTGAACATCCTGTCGTGGGGCGTGCAGATCAAGGCGCCGAAGTTCACCGCCTACCTCGCCAGCAAGTCGGCCCTCGACACCTGGTCGCGCTGCGCCGCCCGCGAGACCTGGGGCGACAACGTCACCTTCACCAACATGCGGTTCGGGCTGGTCGACACCGCGATGGTCGTGCGCACCGACTCCTTCGAGGACCGCAAGGCCATGACGGCCGACGAGGCCGCCGCGAAGGTCGTGCGGGCGCTGGAGGACCGGCCGGTCAGCTGGAGCACCGGGATGGGCCGGGTCACCGAGGCGATGAGCCTGTTCGCGCCGCGGCTCACCGAGCTCATGATGTACCGCTACGGAGCCTCGGCGCCGGACTCGGCGCAGGCCCGTGGAACCGCGACCGGGGCGGACGACGTCGTAGCCCCATGACCCCGATGCTGCGGTGCCTGCTCGTCGTCCTGATCGCCGTCCCGCTGACCTGGCTCACACCGGCACCGGCGCACGCGTGCGACTGCGTGTCGCCACCGACGGCCGGCGCCGCCCGCAGCGCCGAGGTCGTCTTCGTCGCCACGCTCGACACCGGCCTCGCCACCCAGGACCCGCCCGAGGTCTTCAGCGCCACGGCCACCGTCGACCGCGTGCTCAAGGGCGACGTCGGGGAGTCCGTCACCGTCACCACGAGCCGGTCGAGCTGCGGCGTCCTCGGGCTCGACGCCGGCACCCGCTGGCTCTTCGTCGAGGACCCGCAGCCCGACGGGTCGGTCGACCTCTCCTCGTGCGGGAGCAGCGGACCCGCGTCGAAGCGTGCGGTCAGGGCGGCCGAGGCGGCCCTCGGCCTGACGTCGGCGCCGACCGCACCCACGGCCGAGCCGCCGGGCGACCCGAGCGACGACGAGCCGGTGGTGTGGCTGGCCGCCCTCGGCAGCGTCCTCGCGATCGCCGTCGGTGCCGCGGCGTTCTGGTACTCCCGGCGGCGCTGACCCGCCCCACATGTGCGACGGGTCGGCGCTCAGCTGGCCTTCCGGGCCGCCGTCTTCTTGGTCGCCGTCTTCTTCGCCGCGGCCTTCTTGGCGGGCGCCTTCTTCGCGGCCGACTTCTTGGTCGCCGTCTTCTTCGCCGCGGCCTTCTTGGCGGGCGCCTTCGCCGCGGGCTTCTCGTCCTCGTCCTCGTCGTCGTCCTCACCGCGGGCGGACCTGGCCGCGGCGACCGAGCGCTGGAGGGCCGCGAGCAGGTCGACGACCTCGCCCCCGGTCTTGGTCGAGGTCGGGGTGCGCTTGATCTCGCCGCCCTCGATCTTGGCCCTGACCATCTCCTCCACCGCCCCGGCGTAGTCGTCCTCGAACTCCGAGGCGTCGAAGTCGCCGGCGAGGGTCTCGACGAGCATGTTGGCCATCGCGACCTCGGAGTCCTTGATCTCCCCGGTGTCGATGCTGAAGTCGGGCTGGCGGATCTCGTCGGGCCACATCATGGTCTGCAGCACGATCACGTCGTCGCGGACGCGGAGCACGGCGACCGAGGTGCGCTGGCGCAGCGCGACGGTCACCACCGCCATCCGGTCGGCGTCCTTGAGGGCCTGACGCAGCAGGGCGTACGGCTTGGCACCGGTCTTCTCGGGCTCGAGGTAGTAGGACTTCTCGAACAGCATCGGGTCGATCTGGTCGCTCGGCACGAACTTCTCGACGGCGATCTCGCGCGAGGACGTCGACGGCAGGTTGGCCATGTCGTCGTCGGTGAGGATGACCATCTCGCCGTCCTCGGTCTCGTACCCCTTGGCGATGTCGGCGTAGGCGACCTCCTCGCCGTCGATCGAGCAGACCCGCTGGTACTTGATGCGGCCGCCGTCGCTGGCGTGGACCTGCCGGAACGACACGTCGTGGCTCTCGGTGGCGGAGTACAGCTTGACGGGCACGCTGACGAGCCCGAAGGACACCGCACCCTTCCAGATCGCGCGCATGGGGAAGCCTCTCTCGTCGCTTGCCCCCAGTGTGACTGGTGGGACCACCGAAAGTCACCGGTCGTCGGGGTGGGAGAGGATGGGCGCCATGCGTCCGATGCTCGCCACCCCCGGCGACCACGTGCCGACCGGCGAGGGCTGGGCCCACGAGGTGAAGTGGGACGGCATGCGCGTGCTCGCCGACACCTCCGACGCCAACGGCGGCCGCACCCGCCTCACGAGCCGCAACGACAACGACGTCACCCCCGCCTGGCCGGACGTCGCCGACTCGCCGTTCGGTGACCGCGACCTCCTCGTCGACGGCGAGATCATCGCCCTCAACGAGGCGGGGATCCCCGACTTCCGCGTGCTGCAGGAGCGGATGCACGTGCGCAAGGCGTCGTCGGTGCAGCGGCTGGTGAGCCGGGTGCCGGTGACGTTCATGGTCTTCGACCTGCTGCGGCTCGACGGGCGCGACCTGACGGCCGAGCCGCTCGAGGAGCGGCGCCGGCTGCTGACCGGCCTGCTCGACGGCACCCCGTGGCAGGCGCCGGCGTCGTACGACGACGGCCCGATGCTGCTCGACGCGACGCGCCAGCAGGGTCTGGAGGGCATCGTCAGCAAGCGGCTCGCGTCCCCCTACCGGCCGGGCGAGCGCAGCCCCCACTGGCTGAAGTTCGCCCACCGCCACCGGCTCTCCTTCGTGGTGGGCGGGTGGCGCCCCCAGGAGGGCACCAGCGACCGGCTCGCCTCGCTGCTCGTCGGTGAGATGACCCCCGACGGCCTGCTCTACCGCGGCCGGGTCGGCAGCGGCATCGCGGCGAGGCAGAGCAAGGTGCTCACCGAGGCCGTCGCCGGTCTCGCCCGCAGCGACAGCCCGTTCGCCGACGAGGTGCCGCGCGAGGACGTCCGGGGCACCTTCTGGCTCGAGCCCGTGCTCGTCGTCGACGTCGACGCCCACGGCCGCGGGTACCAGCGGCTGCGCCAGCCGTCGTTCCGTGGGCTCCGCACCGACCTGACCCCGGAGGACCTGTGACGCCGAGGAAGGAGCAGGCCGACAAGCAGGAGCTGCACGTCGACGTCGACGGGCGCACCCTGAGGATCAGCAGCCTCGCCAAGGTGCTCTACCCGCGCACCGGCACCACCAAGGGCGAGGTCCTCGACTACTACGCCCGCATCTCTCCGGTGATGCTGCCGCACCTCAAGGACCGCGCCGTCACCCGCATCCGGTGGCCGCACGGCGTCCAGGACATGAGCTTCTTCGAGAAGAACGTGCCGGGCGGGACGCCGTCCTGGGTGCGCACGGTCACCGTGCCGACGACCGGCTCGCGGGGACCGTCGAGGAACGGGGACACCCTGGTGTTCCCGGTGATCGACGACCTCGCCACGCTGACCTGGCTCGCCAACCTCGCGGCCCTCGAGCTGCACGTGCACCAGTGGCGGGTCGGGCGCAACGGCCGTCCCCGCAACGCCGACCGCGTCGTCGTCGACCTCGACCCCGGGGAGCCGGCCGGCCTGCACGAGTGCTGCCAGGTCGCGCTGATGGCACGGGACAAGCTGGCCGAGCGCGACCTGGAGGCGCGCCCCGTGCTCAGCGGCAGCAAGGGCCTGCACCTCTACGCCGACCCTCCCGACCAGGCTGCCGCCCGAGGAGTCGACCGCGCTGGCCAAGGAGGTGGCCGAGGAGCTCCAGGCCGAGCACCCCCGGCTGGTCACCGCGACGATGACCAAGGCGAAGCGGGGCGGCAAGGTGTTCTTCGACTGGTCCCAGAACGCCGGCTCCAAGACCACCGTGGCGCCGTACTCGCTGCGTGGCAAGGAGAAGCCCTTCGTCGCGGCCCCGGTCTCCTGGGACGAGGTCGCCGAGGGGGCCGAGGACCCGTTCGGTCTCGAGCAGCTCCGCTTCGAGCAGGTGCTGGAGCGCGTCGAGGAGGTCGGCGACCTCTTCGCGTGAGTGCGGGGGCACCGACCTGTTACCGGCAATTGCCCGCACGGTGTCCCGGGCGAGGGGAGTACAGTCCTACGTTTTCGGTGACGCCTGCGGCGGCGGAGAAGGTAAAGCCCCTATGCTTCGCACCATGGGCCACAGGGTGCTCGTCGTCGAGGACGAGGAGGACATTGCGTTCCCCCTTGTCCGGACGCTCGAGCGCGAGGGCTACGACGTGGGGTGGGTCGACAGCGGCCAGAAGGCCCTCGACGAGCTCCAGGCCCGCTCCGCGGAGGTCATGATCCTCGACCTCGGCCTGCCCGACATGGACGGCCTCGAGGTCTGCAAGCAGGCCCGCGCGTCGGGGTTCGAGGGCGCCATCATGATCGTGACGGCGCGTGCCGGCGAGCTCGACCGTGTGGTCGGGCTCGACTACGGGGCCGACGACTACCTCGCGAAGCCGTTCGGCCTGGCCGAGCTGCAGGCCCGGGTCCGCGCGCTGCTGCGCCGGACCGGCGCCGGCGGCGGGTCCGACGACGACCAGGGTGACGGGCTGCGCATCGACGTGGGCGCGCGACGCGTGTACGCGGGCGACGCCGAGGTGCCGCTGACCGGCAAGGAGTTCGACGTGCTGTCGATCCTGGCCGCCAACAAGGACAAGGTCGTGAGCCGCGCGCGCCTGATGGCCGACGTGTGGGACGAGAACTGGTACGGCTCCACCAAGACCCTCGACGTCACGATCGGCCGGCTGCGGCAGAAGCTCGAGAGCGTCGGCGTCACCGAGCGCGTCGTCGCCGTGCGTGGCGTCGGCTTCCGGCTCGAGGCCGCCGCGCCCGACGCCTGAGACTGCCGCTCAGATCATCCCCGACGCCTTGTCGAGCACGGTCCGCATGATGTGCTCGATCTCGTCGAAGTGTTCCTGGGTGCAGATCAGCGGGGGCGCGAGCTGGACGACGGGGTCGCCCCGGTCGTCGGCGCGGCAGTAGAGCCCCTCGGCGTAGAGCTGCTTGGACACGAAGCCGTAGAGCAGGCGCTCGCACTCCTCGCTCGTGAAGGTCTCCTTGGTGGCCTTGTCCTTCACGAGCTCGATCCCGTAGAAGTAGCCGTCGCCGCGGACGTCGCCCACGATCGGCAGGTCCTTCAGCCGCTCGAGGGTCGAGCGCAGCGCGCCCTCGTTCGCTCTCACGTGCTCGAGCACCTGCTCCTCCTCGAAGAGCTGGAGGTTGCGCAGGCCGACGGCGGTCGAGACCGGGTGGCCGCCGAAGGTGTAGCCGTGGGCGAACATCTCGCCGTCGCGCAGGAAGGGCTCCATCAGCCGGTCGGTGGCGATCATGGCGCCCAGCGGGGCGTAGCCCGAGGTGAGCCCCTTGGCGCAGGTGATCATGTCGGGCTGGTAGCCGTAGCGCTCGGCGCCGAACATGTGTCCGAGACGGCCGAAGGCGCAGATCACCTCGTCGGAGACCAGCAGGACGTCGTACTCGTCGCAGATCTCCCGCACGCGGTCGAAGTAGCCGGGCGGCGGGGGGAAGCAGCCGCCGGCGTTCTGCACGGGCTCGAGGAAGACCGCGGCGACCGTGTCGGGGCCCTCGTTCTCGATCGCGACCGCGATCTGGTCGGCGGCCCAACGGCCGAAGGCCTCCGGGTCGTCGCCGTGCAGGGGCGCGCGGTAGATGTTGGTGTTCGGCACCCGGAAGGTCGAGGGCACGAGCGGCTCGAACTGCTGCTTGAGCAGCGGGAGGCCCGTGATCGAGAGCGCTCCTTGCGTGGTGCCGTGGTAGGCGATGGCGCGCGAGATCACCTTGTGCTTCATGGGCTTGCCCGTGAGCTTGAAGTAGTTCTTCGCCAGCTTCCACGCCGTCTCGACGGCCTCACCACCGCCACTGGTGAAGAAGACACGGTTGAGGTCGCCGGGAGCGTAGGAGGCGATCTTCGCCGCCAGCTCGATCGCGGTGGGGTGGGCGTAGGACCACAGCGGCATGAAGGCGAGCTCCTTCGCCTGCGCCGCCGCGGCCTCGGCGAGCTCGGTGCGGCCGTGACCGAGCTGCGAGACGAACAGGCCGGCGAGGCCGTCGAGGTAGCGCTTGCCCTGGTCGTCGTAGATGTAGGCGCCCTCCCCCCGCACGATCACGGGCACGTCGGCGTCCGCGTAGGAGCTGTGGCGGGTGAAGTGCAGCCACAGGTGGTCCTTGGCGGCCTGCTGGAGATCCTGGCTCATGCCACCCATCGTGACTGTCCGGCTCGCGGATCGCAAGTGAATCCGTCGTCCGCGGGCATCCCGATATGCGGATTCCGTCGTCAGACCTACCATGGAGCGGTGGTGAGCACCCTGTTCCGCGGCGGCGCCGTCTTCGACGGCCACCGCTACCTGCGGCCCCGGCTCCGACCTGCTCGTGGTCGACGGGCGCGTCGCGCGGCTCGGGCCGGCCGGCGAGCTCGACCCGCCTCCCGGCACGACCACCGTCGACCTCGCGGGCGGCCTGCTGGCGCCGGGCTTCACCGACGCGCACGTGCACACCGTGCAGGGCGGGCTGGAGCGGATCCGCTGCGACCTGAGCGAGGTCGACGAGACCCGCGACGCCTACCTGGCGGCGATCGAGGCCTACGCCGACGCCCACCCCGACCTGCCCTGGATCCTCGGCGGCGGGTGGGCGATGCCGGCGTTCGAGGGCGGCACCCCGCTCGCCGCCGACCTGGACCGCGTGGTGCCCGACCGGCCGGTGCTGCTGCCCAACCGCGACCACCACGGTGCGTGGGTCAACTCGCGCGCCCTCGAGCTGGCCGGCATCACCCGTGACACCCCCGACCCGCCCCACGGCCGCCTCGAGCGGGACGCCGACGGCCGCCCGTCGGGCACCCTGCACGAGGGCGCGATGCACGCGGTGGCCCGGTTCGCCCCCGACGTCCCCGACGCCGAGTACGACCGGGCGCTGCTCGCCGGCCAGGCCCACCTGCACTCGCTCGGGATCACCGGCTGGCAGGACGCCATCGTGGGTGCCTACGCCGGCATGGACGACCCCGGCCCTGCCTACCTGCGGGCCGCCCGCGCCGGCACGCTCACCGGCCACGTCGTGGGAGCGCTGTGGTGGGACCGTGACCGCGGGCTCGAGCAGGTGGCGAGCCTGGTCGAGCGGCGGGAGGCCTACAGCCACGGGCGGTTCCGGGCCACCAGCGTCAAGGTGATGCAGGACGGCGTCGCCGAGAACGGCACCGCCGCGCTCACCACGCCGTACCTCGACCGCTGCGGGCACCCCACCGGCAACGCCGGGCACTCGTTCGTCGAGCCCGCCCTGCTCCGCGAGGCCGTGCGTCGGCTCGACGCCGAGGGGTTCCAGGTCCACGTGCACGGCATCGGCGACCGCGGCGTGCGCGAGGCGCTCGACGCGTTCGAGGGCACCGATCCCACGCGGCGCCACCACGTCGCGCACCTGCAGGTGGTGCACCCGGACGACGTCGCGAGGTTCGCCCGGCTCGGCGTCGCCGCCAACATCCAGGCGCTCTGGGCCTGCTACGACGACCAGATGGTCGAGCTGACGCTGCCGTTCCTCGGCGAGGAGCGGGCGCGGTGGCAGTACCCGTTCGGCGACCTGCACCGCGCCGGCGCGCGGCTCGTGGCCGGCAGCGACTGGCCGGTCAGCACGCCCGACCCGCTCGCGGCGATCCACGTCGCGGTGAACCGGACGGCGTACGGCGCGTCCGACAGGTCGGGCACCGACCCCTTCCTGCCCGACCAGGCGCTGGGCCTCGAGGTCGCGTTCGCCGCCTACACCTCCGGCAGCGCGTGGGTGAACCACCGCGACGACGCCGGGGCGCTCGCGCCCGGCAGGGTGGCCGACCTGGTGGTGCTCGACCGTGACCCGTTCGCGGGCCCCGCCTCCGAGATCGGTGCCGCCCGGGTGATGAGCACCTGGATCGACGGAAAACCGGTGCACGAGCAACGGAATCCGTGATGGAACCGCGCTGAGACCTACAGATTCCGTTGTCTGCTGACTAGGCTCCTGGCATGGCAGGCCAGAACCCGACCTTCAGCAACGTCGTCAACGGCGAGCTCGTCGCCGCCGCCTCGGGCGAGACCTACGAGGTCATCGACCCGACCACCGGGGAGGTGTACGCCCACGCTCCGATGTCGCGGGCCGAGGACGTCGACCGCGCGTACGCCGCGGCCGACGCGGCGTTCGAGGAGTGGGGCTCCTCGACCCCCCAGGACAGGGCGACGGCGCTCCTGCGGATCGCCGAGGCGATCGACGCCCGCAAGGACGAGCTGAACGAGGTCGAGTGTCGCGACACCGGCAAGCCGCTGCACCTCACGATGTCGGAGGAGATGCCCTACGCCTCCGACCACTTCCGGTTCTTCGCCGGCGCCGCCCGGGTGCTCTCCGGCAGCGCGGCGGGGGAGTACATGGCCGACCACACCTCCTGGGTCCGCCGCGAGCCCGTGGGGGTCGTGGGTCAGGTCACTCCGTGGAACTACCCGTTGCTGATGATGATCTGGAAGATCGCCCCGGCCCTCGCCGGCGGCAACACGGTGGTGCTCAAGCCGAGCGACACCACGCCGGCCAGCTCGACGCTCCTCGCCGAGATCTGCCAGGAGTTCCTGCCGCCGGGCGTGCTCAACGTCGTGTGCGGCGACCGCGACACCGGGCGCGCGCTGGTCTCGCACAGGACGCCGCAGATGGTGGCCATCACCGGCTCGGTCCGGGCCGGCATGGAGGTCGCCGAGGCGGCGTCGGCCGACCTGAAGCGCGTGCACCTGGAGCTCGGCGGCAAGGCTCCCGTGGTGGTCTTCGACGACGCCGACGTCGCCGCGGCCGCCGAGGGGATCGCCGGGGCCGGTCTCTTCAACGCGGGCCAGGACTGCACCGCCGCGACGCGCGTGCTCGTCGGCGCCGGCATCCACGACGAGTTCGTCGCGGCCCTGGCCGAGGCGGCGAGGGGCATGCCGACCGGCATGCCCGACAGCGAGGACACCTACTACGGCCCGCTCAACAACGCCTCCCAGCTCGAGCGGGTCAGCGGGATGGTCGACCGGCTCCCCGACCACGCGAGCATCGCCACCGGTGGCGTGCGCCAGGGCGACCGCGGCTACTTCTACGAACCCACGGTGCTCTCGGGCCTGCGCCAGGACGACGAGCAGGTGCAGACCGAGATCTTCGGCCCGGTGATGACGGTGCAGAAGTTCACCGACGAGGCGGAGGCGCTGACCTGGGCGAACGGCGTCCAGTACGGGCTGTCGTCGAGCGTGTGGACCAAGGACCACGGCCGCGCGATGCGGATGAGCCGCGGGCTCGACTTCGGCGTGGTCTGGATCAACACCCACATCCCGTTCGTCTCCGAGATGCCGCACGGCGGCTTCAAGCACTCCGGCTACGGCAAGGACCTGTCGATGTACGGGCTCGAGGACTACACGCGCATCAAGCACGTCATGAGCTACATCGGTGAGTGACATGCGGATCCTCCTCGTCGGTGCCGGCGGGGTCGGCGGCGCCTTCACGGCCATCGCGGCCCGCCGTGACTTCTTCGAGACGATCGTCATCGCGGACTACGACCTGGCGCGGGCGGAGAAGGCGGCGGACACCGACGCGCGGTTCGTGGCGGCGCAGGTCGACGCCTCGGATGCGTCGTCGGTGACCACGTTGTGCGAGCAGCACGGCATCACCCACGTGATGAACGCCGTCGACCCGGTGTTCGACATGCCGGTCTTCGAGGGTGCGTTCGCCGCCGGCGCCGACTACCTCGACATGGCGATGTCGCTGTCGCGCCCGCACCCCGGGACGCCGTACGAGAAGTGCGGTCTCAAGCTCGGCGACGAGCAGTTCGCCCAGGCCGCGGGCTGGGAGAGCGCGGGACGCCTGGCCCTGGTGGGGATCGGCGTCGAGCCTGGCCTCTCCGACGTCTTCGCCCGCTACGCCGCCGACCACCTGTTCTCCGAGATCGACGAGCTCGGCACCCGCGACGGCGCCAACCTGGTCGTGACCGACGACGACGGCAACGAGGTCTTCGCGCCGTCGTTCTCGATGTGGACCACCATCGAGGAGTGCCTGAACCCGCCGGTTATCTGGGCCGGCGACGGCTCGGGTGCCGGGGAGTGGCACACCACCGCCCCCTTCAGCGAGCCCGAGGTCTTCGACTTCCCCGAGGGCATCGGGCCCGTCGAGTGCGTCAACGTCGAGCACGAGGAGGTGCTCCTCATGCCGCGCTGGATCGACTGCAAACGGGCGACGTTCAAGTACGGGCTGGGCGAGGAGTTCATCAACATCCTGAAGGTGCTGCACACCCTCGGCCTCGACCGCACCGAGAAGGTGACGGTGAAGGGCGTCGAGGTCAGCCCGCGCGACGTCGTCGCCGCGGTGCTGCCCGACCCGGCCACCGTCGGCCCTCGTATGACCGGCAAGACCTGTGCCGGGCTGTGGGTGACGGGCACGGGAAAGGACGGCCGACCGCGGTCGACCTACCTCTACCACGTGGTCGACAACGAGTGGACGATGCGCGAGTACGGCCACCAGTGCGTGGTGTGGCAGACGGCGATCAACCCGGTGGTCGCCCTCGAGCTGCTCTCGCGCGGCACCTGGAAGGGCGCCGGCGTGCTGGGGCCCGAGGCGTTCGACGCGGTGCCGTTCCTCGAGCTGCTCACCGAGTACGGCAGCCCGTGGGGCATCAAGGAGCTGACGCCGTGACCGAGGTGCAGACCGGGCGCCGGCTGCTCACCGCCATCCCGGGGCCGGAGTCGCTCCAGCGGCTGGAGCGCAAGCGGGCCCACGTCGCCGACGGCGTCGGCACGATGCTGCCGGTCTTCGTCGCGCGGGCCCACGGAGGCCTCATCGAGGACGTCGACGGCAACGTCCTCATCGACCTGGGCTCGGGCATCGCGGTGACGACCGTCGGGTCGAGCGCGCCCGCCGTGGTGCGCAACGTGCAGGCGCAGGTCGAAGCGTTCACCCACACCTGCTTCATGATCACGCCCTACGACGGCTACGTCGACGTGTGCGAGGCCCTGGCCGAGGTGACTCCGGGCGACCACGCCAAGAAGTCGGCGCTGTTCAACTCCGGGGCCGAAGCGGTCGAGAACGCGGTCAAGATCTCCCGCGTGGCGACGGGCCGCGACGCGGTCGCGGTCTTCGACCACGCCTACCACGGCCGTACCAACCTCACGATGGCCATGACGGCCAAGAACATGCCCTACAAGCAGGGCTTCGGGCCCTTCGCCGGCGAGGTCTACCGGGCGCCGATGTCGTACCCGCTGCGCGACGGGCTGTCCGGCGAGGCCGCGGCGGCCCGGGCGATCGACGTCCTCGACAAGCAGGTGGGCGCCGGCAACCTGGCCTGCGTCGTGATCGAGCCCGTGCTCGGCGAGGGGGGCTTCGTGGTGCCCGCGTCGGGGTTCCTCCCCGCGCTCTCGGAGTGGTGCGCCGCCAACGGCGTGCTGTTCGTCGCCGACGAGATCCAGACCGGCTTCTGCCGCACGGGTGACTGGTTCGCCAGCGACTTCGAGGGCGTGGTGCCCGACCTCGTCACCACGGCCAAGGGCATCGCCGGGGGGCTGCCGCTCGCGGCCGTGACCGGCCGCGCGGAGGTGATGGACGCCGTCCACGCCGGCGGCCTCGGCGGCACCTACGGCGGCAACCCCGTCGCCTGCGCCGCCGCCCTCGGTGCCATCGAGGAGATGCGCACCCACGACCTCGCGGCCCGCGCTCGCGCGATCGGGGCGCTCATGGGCGAGCGGCTGGGGGCGCTGGCCCATGAGCACCCGGTCGTCGCCGAGATCCGTGGCCGCGGCGCGATGATGGCGATCGAGCTGTGCGCCCCCGGCACCACCGACCCCGACCCGGTCCGCACCGCCGCCGTCTCGGCGTACTGCCACCAGCAGGGCGTGGTGACGCTGACCTGCGGCACGTGGGGCAACGTGTTCCGGTTCCTGCCGCCGCTCGCCACCACCGACGCGTTGTTGCACGAGGCCTTCGACGTGGTGGCCGACGCCTTCGCCGCGACGGCCGTGTAGGTCGAGGAGGTCGCGCTAGCGACCGTCACGAGACCACGCACGATTCATGGCTTCCCTCGCCCGGCCGTCCGGCTCGGGGGTCTCGTGACGGCCGTGACCGGCCTCCTCGACCACCGTCAGTGCATGAGCCGGTCGGCCACCCTCGCCACCCGGCTCGGCCGGCCCGTCCGCTCCTCCTCGCGGTCGGCCCACGTCATCGCGCGCAGGCCGGCGTTGATGCCCAGCCAGCGCAGGGGTTCGGGCTCCCAGCGGCGGGAGCGGTGGCCGACCCAGGGGAGGTGCACGAGGTCGGTGTCGCGGCCGCGTGACGAGGTCGGCCAGGGTGCGGCCCGCCAGGTTGGTGGTCGAGACCCCGTCGCCGACGTAGCCGCCGGCCCAGGCCAGACCGGTGTCGCGGTCGAGCCCGACCGACGCCGTCCAGTCGCGGGCGATGCCGAGCGGACCGCCCCACCGGTGGCTGACCCGGGCGTCGCGCAGCACGGGGAACAGCTCGTGCAGCGTGGCCTCGAGGGCGGCGAGGACGCGGGGCTCGCGGTCGAAGCCGGGGCGGACGCGGGACCCCCAGTGGTACGGGGCGCCGCGGCCGCCGAAGACCATCCGGTCGTCGGCGGTGCGCTGCCCGTAGACGATGAGGTGCCGGTGGTCGCTGAAGGTCTCGCGACGGCGCAGACCCACCTGCTCCCAGACCTCGGCCGGCAGCGGCTCGGTCGCGATGATCAGCGAGTAGACCGGCACCACCGCGCGCCGGCGTCCGGGCAGCGCCGGCGTGTACCCCTCGGTCGCCACCACGACGTGCTCGGCGCGCACCGTGCCCCGCACCGTCCTCACCTCCCGCGGCCGGACGTCGGTCGCGCGGGTCTGCTCGAGGACCCGCACCCCGCGGCGCTCGACCGCCGTGGCGAGGCCGCGCACCAGGCGTGCGGGATGGACGGCCAGGCAGTCGGGGGTGAAGGTCCCGCCCATGGTGCGGGTCGCGTCGAGCAGGCCGCGCGCCTCGGTCTCGTCGAGCAGCCGGACGTCGTCGTCGCCGCGGCCCCAGCTGCGGGCGTGCTCGACCTCGGCCCGCGCCCGGCCCAGCTGCGCGGCGCTGCGCGCGAGCACCACCGTGCCGCCGCGCGCGGCGCGGGCGTCGATGCCCTCGGCCGCCATGACCCGCTCGAGCTCGTCGAGGGTCTGCCTCATCGCCGCGTGCTGGGCGAGCGCCGCGACGCGCGACGAGCGGGCCGCGACCGCGTCGAGCGAGGCGGGGAACAACGCCGACGCCCAGCCCCCGTTGCGTCCTGACGCCCCGAAGCCCGCCACCTCGGCCTCGACCACGGCGACGCGGAGCGTCGGGTCGGCGCACGCCAGGTAGTAGGCCGTCCAGAGGCCGGTGAAGCCGCCGCCGACGATCGCGACGTCGACGTCGAGGTCGCCGTCGAGCCCCGGCGCGCGGCGTCCAGTCGTCGTCGGCGGTCGCGTGCCACAGCGACAGGTCGCGGTACCCGGCTGGCCGGTCGGAGCTCAGCGCACGCCCCACGAGTAGCTCTGCTTGCGCAGCTTGAGGTACATGAACGTCTCGGTGGAGGCCACGCCGGGGATCGAGCGGATCCGCTGCGAGATGAGCTCGAGCAGGTGGTCGTCGCTCTCGCAGACCACCTCGGCCAGCAGGTCGAAGGACCCGGCGGTGACCACCACGTAGTCGACCTCGTCGAGCTCGGCGAGCGCGTCACCGACGGCCTCGAGGGCGCCGGTCACCCGGACGCCGACCATCGCCTGCCGGGCGAAGCCGAGCTGCATCGGGTCGGTGACCGCGACGATCTGCATGACGCCGGCGTCCACGATCTTCTGCACCCGCTGGCGCACGGCGGCCTCGGAGAGCCCGACGGTCTTGCCGATGGCGGCGTAGGACTGGCGCCCGTCCTGCTGGAGCTCCTCGATGATCGCCTTGGAGACGTCGTCGAGCTGCAGGGGCGGCTTCTGGCTCATGGCAGGAAGGTACCGGACGGGCCGCGGCGATGGATTTCGTTGCGTTCTTGTTTCTGGTCGACGCATTCCCTTGTGGGCATGGCCTTCCGATGGCACGATCCGAAGCGACCAGGTGGGACCGCGGAGGGAGTGCGATGACGGGTCGTGGGGCAGTCACCCGGCGGCGCCTGCTGCAGACCGGGGGCGGGCTGGCCGCGCTCGGCCTCGGCGGAGCGGCGCTGAAGCTCCCGTTCTTCGGCGCGGAGGGCGCCCAGCAGGACCCGCTCACGTGCACGGCGTCCGACCTCTCCGCCCAGGAGCAGCGGCTGGTCATCAGCAACTGGACCGGCTACATCGACCCCCGCAAGAAGGCCACCTCGACGCTGCAGCAGTTCCAGAAGGCCACCGGCATCAGCGTCGACTACACCGACGACGTCAACGACAACGCGGAGTTCTACGCCAAGGTCCGCAACCAGCTCGGCACCTGCGAGCCGATCGAGCGCGACCTCATCGTGCTGACCGACTGGATGGCGGCCCGCATGATCTCCCTGGGCTGGATCCAGCCCATCGACAAGGCCAGCGTGCCCAACCTGCACGCCAACCTGATCGAGCCGCTGCGCGGCAAGCAGTGGGACGACGACCTGACCTACCACGCTCCGTGGCAGAGCGGCCTGACCGGCATCGCCTACAACGCCTCGAAGGTGGGGGAGGTGCGGTCGTTCACCGAGCTGATGACGCGCGAGGACCTCAAGGGCCGCGTCACGCTGCTCTCGGAGATGCGGGACACGATGGCGTTCATGCTGCGCATCGTCGACGCGAACCCCGACGACTTCACCAGCGACCAGTGGGGCAACGCGCTCGAGGTGCTCCGCAAGGCGATCGCCGAGGGCCAGATCCGCAGCTTCGCCGGCAACGACTACCTCAACGACCTCTCCTCGGGCAACGTCGTGGCGTGCGAGGCCTGGTCGGGCGACGTGATCCAGGCGCAGTACGAGAACCCGGACATCAAGTGGGTGCTCGCCGAGGAGGGCGTCAACCTCTGGAGCGACAACATGATGGTGCCCAACAAGGCGACCCACCAGGCGAACGCCGAGAAGTGGATCGACTACTACTACGAGCCCGAGGTGGCCGCCCGCCTGGCCGCCTGGGTGAACTACATCTGTCCCGTCAAGGGCGCCCGCGAGGCCATGGAGAAGATCGACCCGTCGCTCGTCGACAACCCGCTGATCTTCCCCGACGACGCCGACCTCGCCGACACCTTCGACTTCATGCCGCTCGACGACCGGACGAGCATCGAGTACGAGAGGGACTGGGCCGATGTCACAGGAGGTTGAGGTGGGGCACGTCGAGCTCGCCAAGGACGACGCCGGCGAGGCAGCGGCTGCACCGAGCGGCACCTACGACGGGTTGCGGCTCAGGGCGCTGACCAAGTCGTTCGCCTCGTTCACGGCCGTCGACTCCCTCGACCTCGACGTGCCGCGCGGCTCGTTCTTCGCGCTGCTCGGCCCCTCCGGGTGCGGCAAGACCACGACCCTGCGCATGGTCGCCGGGCTCGACTCGCCGACGTCCGGCTCGATCGAGCTGGCGGGCCAGGACATCACCGCCACCAAGCCGTACCAGCGGCCGGTGAACACGGTGTTCCAGAGCTATGCGCTGTTCCCGCACCTCGACATCTTCGAGAACGTCGCCTTCGGGCTGCGTCGGCGGCGGCAGAAGGACGTCGAGAAGCAGGTCAACGAGATGCTCGAGCTGGTCGAGCTCGTCTCGCAGGCCCGCAAGAAGCCGGCCCAGCTCTCCGGCGGGCAGCAGCAGCGCGTCGCCCTGGCGCGGGCGCTGATCAACCGGCCCGAGGTGCTGCTGCTCGACGAGCCGCTCGGCGCCCTCGACCTCAAGCTGCGGCGCTCGATGCAGATCGAGCTCAAGCGGATCCAGACCGAGGTGGGCCTCACCTTCATCCACGTCACCCACGACCAGGAGGAGGCCATGACCATGGCCGACACGGTCGCGGTGATGAACCAGGGGGTCATCGAGCAGATGGGTGCGCCGCCCGAGCTGTACGAGAACCCGCGCAGCACCTTCGTGGCCAACTTCCTCGGGCAGTCCAACCTCGTCGAGGGCAAGGTCACCGGGCGCGCGAGCGACCTGGTCTCGATCGACATGCACGGCATCCCCGTCTCGGTGCCGACCAGCCGGGTGCACACCGACGGCGAGGCCGGCTGGGTCGGCATCCGGCCCGAGAAGGTGCTCATCGGCGAGCCGGGCGCCGAGCTCGACGCGCCGGGCAACACCATCCCGGGCGGGGTGATCACCGACGTCAGCTTCGTCGGCGTCAGCACCGCCTACCTGGTGCGGATGCCGTGGGGCCAGGAGCTGCAGGTGTTCCAGCAGAACACCGGCCGGACCCGCATGTTCCGCAGCGGCGAGCAGGTCGAGCTCTCGTGGCGTCCCGAGTACGCGTTCCTCCTCGACCGCTCGCAGGACGCCAACGCCGGCGCGCAGCGCGTCGAGGGAGACGGCTGAGCGCATGGCCGACGCATCGACGACGCGCAAGCACGGGCGCACCGGCTACCTGCTGATCCTGCCGGGCTTCGCGTGGCTGCTGATCTTCTTCGCGTTCCCCTTCTACTCACTCATCGCCACGAGCCTCTACGACCCGTCGGGCTCGGACTTCCGCGGCTACGAGATGAGCTACGCGTTCGGCAACTACGTCGACGTCGTCCGTGACTACTGGCAGCCCATGCTGCGCTCGCTCGTCTACGGCGGGCTGGCCACGCTGTTCTGCCTGGTGCTCGGCTACACGCTGGCCTACGCGATCGCGTTCAAGTCCGGGCGCTACAAGACCCTCCTGCTCGTGCTGGTGATCGCCCCGTTCTTCACCAGCTTCCTGGTGCGGACGCTGTCGTGGAAGCTGCTGCTCGCCGACGACGGCTTCATCGTCGACGCGCTGCAGCTCGTGCACCTGCTCGGGGACGACGGCCGCCTCCTCGCGACCCCGGTGGCGGTGGTGGCGGGGCTCACCTACAACTTCCTGCCGTTCATGGTGCTGCCGCTCTTCGCGAGCCTCGACAAGGTCGACTACCGGCTCATCGAGGCCTCGGGCGACCTGTACGCCAGCCCGTTCCGCGCGTTCTGGAAGGTGACCTGGCCGCTGTCGCTGCCGGGTGTCGTCTCCGGGACGTTGCTCACCTTCATCCCCGCGGTCGGTGACTTCATCAACGCCGAGATCCTCGGCAACACCAACACCCGCATGATCGGCAACGTCATCCAGACCCTCTTCACCGACGCCAACGACTACCCGGCGGCCGGCGCGCTGTCGGTGATCCTGATGACGATGATCCTGGCGATGGTGCTCGTCTACGTGCGCCGAGCCGGCACCGAGGAGCTCCTGTGACGAGGTCGTGGCGATGAGGTGGGTCAAGGAGCACCTGGTGCTCGCCCTCGGCCTGCTGGTGCTGCTCTACACGTTCGTGCCGATCTTCGTCGTGGTGCTGATGAGCTTCAACCAGCCGTTGAGCGAGCAGTCGAAGATCTACAAGTTCCAGGGGTTCACCCTCGACAACTGGAAGAACCCCTGCGAGGACCCGGACCTCTGCTCGGCCCTCGGCCGCAGCGTCGAGATCGGGCTGATCGCCACGCTGGCCGCGACGATCCTCGGCACGCTCGCCGCCTTCGCCCTGGTGCGGCACGACTTCAAGGGACGCTCGTCGTCGAACCTGCTGATCTTCATGCCGATGGCGGCGCCCGAGATCGTGCTCGGCTCCTCGCTCCTCGCGATGTTCGTGGCGTCGGGCCTCGCCGGCCAGCTGGGGTTCTGGACGATCCTCGTGGCTCACGTCATGTTCTGCCTGTCCTTCGTCGTCGTCACCGTGCGGGCGCGGCTCGCCGGCATGGACGACGTCCTCGAGCAGGCGGCGATGGACCTCTACGCGACGCCGTCGCAGACGTTCTGGCGGGTGACCTTCCCGCTGGTGTTCCCGGGCATCCTCGGAGCGGCGCTGCTGAGCTTCTCGCTGTCGTTCGACGACTTCATCATCACGAACCTGAACTCCGGCAACACCACCACGTTCCCCATGTACGTGTGGGGTGCGGCCAGGCGCTCGGTGCCCATGCAGATCAACGTGATCGGCACGCTGATGATCGTGGTCTCGCTCACGATCGTGCTCGCCGGCGAGCTGCGGAGCCGCAGCCGCCGGGTCACCGCCTGAGGCGGGTCGACCGATGACCTGGCCCCTCAGCGCCCTCGACGGGTCGAGGCTGCAGCCGCTGTGGCTCGACACCCCGGACCGCCCGGCCCCGCGCCCGGCCCCCGCGGGCGACGTCGAGACCGACCTGCTCGTCGTCGGCGGCGGCTTCACCGGCCTCTGGACGGCGCTGCGCGCGGTCGAGCGCTCGCCGGGCCGCCGGGTGGTGCTGGTCGAGGCCGACCGGATCGCCGAGCACGCCACCGGCCGCAACGGCGGGTTCTGCGAGGCCTCCCTCACCCACGGCGAGGCCAACGGCCGCACCCGCTGGCCCGCCGAGTACGACGAGCTGCACAAGCTCGGCCTGGCGAACCTCGACGACATCGAGGCCACGCTCGACCGCTACGGCATCGACTGCGGGTGGGCGCGGGGCGGTGCCCTCGCCGTGGCGACGAGGCCGCACGAGGTCGCGGCGCTCGAGCCCGACCGGCCGGGGTTCCTCGACGCCGTCGCGGTGCGGGCGCTCGTGTACTCGCCCACCTACCTGGCCGGCCGGCTCGAGCGCGACGAGAACGCCGTCATCGACCCCGCCCGGCTGGCGTGGGGCCTCGCGGCGGCGGCCGAGTCGCTGGGCGTCGTCGTCCACGAGGGCACGCGGCTGGAGTCGCTGCGCGACGGCGTCGCGCGGGTCTCCTCCGCCGGGGGAGAGGCGGTCGTGCGGTACGCCCAGGTCGCCCTCGCGACCAACGTGTTCCCCGGGCCGCTGCGTCGCACCCGCTGGTCGGTCGTCCCGGTCTACGACTACGTGCTGGCGACCGAGCCGCTCACCGAGGAGCAGCTCGACCTCCTCGGCTGGGACCCGTCGATCGGCATCTCCGACTCGGGCAACCGGTTCCACTACTACCGGATCACCCCCGACCGCCGGATCCTGTGGGGCGGCTACGACGCGATCTACCACTTCGGCCGCTCGATCGACCCCGGTCACGACGACCGCCCCGACACCTTCGCGACCCTGGCGGCCAACTTCGGCGAGACCTTCCCGATGCTCGAGGGCCTCCGGTTCACCCACCGCTGGTCGGGGGTCATCGACACCTCGACCCGCTTCTGCGCCTCGTTCGGCACGGCCCACCGCGGCCGGACGGCCTACGCCCTCGGCTTCACCGGCCTCGGGGTCGGCGCCTCGCGGTTCGCCGCCGACACCATGCTCGACCTGCTCTCCGGCTCGGCGACGGAACGCACGGAGCTCGAGATGGTGCGCACGCGGCCGCTGCCCTTCCCGCCCGAGCCGTTCGCCTGGATCGGCATCCAGCTCACCCGCTGGTCGCTCGCCCGCGAGGACAGCACCGGACGCCGCAACCTCTGGCTACGACTGCTCGACCGGCTCGGTCTCGGCTTCGACTCCTGAGCGAGCGCGCTCGATCGTCTCGGCGATCCGCTTGATGCGGCGCAGCCGGGAGTCCCAGGCGTTGCCGACGGCCGAGAGCTGGGCGACGGCGCGGGCGAGCTGCGCCTCGTCGACGCGGTAGTGCCGCTCCCGCCCGCTGGGGGTGCCGTGCACCAGGCCCACGCGGTCGAGGACGCCGAGGTGCTTGGCGACGGCCTGCCGGGTGACGGGCAGGCGCTCGCTGAGGCCCGTGGCCGTGCTCGTGCCGTCGGCCAGCATGAGGTCGAGGAGCCGCCGGCGGGTGGGGTCGCCGACCGCCGACCACAGCTCGTCGTCGAGGGTGTCGGTGCTCATCGCCGCGCCGCCGTCGATGCGGCGAACGTGGCGAGCCGCGGCAGGAACGTGTCCCAGCCCTCCCCGTGCTCGCGGTAGGCCTCCTCGAGGACGGCGGCCTCCCAGCCCTTCTCCCTGAACCCGGTCTCGGTCATGCGCAGCAGCGTGCCCGACCCGGACGGCTCGAGGTCGAAGGTGACCAGGAGCGAGTTCTCGAGAGCGGGCTCCTCGCCGTCGGGCGCGACCCAGCGGAAGGAGAACCGCTGCGGCGGGTCGACCTCGACGACCTTGATCACGGCGACCTGCTCGCGGTCGCCCCACACGAGCTCGCCCAGGGCGCCGGGGGCCGGGTCGAGCGAGGCGTCGTCCGACCACCACTCGCGGATGTGCTCGGGTCGGCTGACGACCTCGAAGACGACGTCGGGGGAGGCGTCGATGTGGAGCTGACGCTCCAGGGTTGCGAACTCCATGGACCCATCCTCCCGTCAGTCGGGGTAGGCGAGGTGGAGGTCGCGCGGGGCGGGCCGGCCGGCGCCGTCCTCGAGCAGCTGCTTGAGGCTGACCAGGTAGGTGGCCCACTTGGTCGAGCAGTGGTGCATGAACTCCACGGTCTCGCGCCAGCCGCGGTGCGCGAACATCACGATGGTGAAGTCGCCGTCCTGGCGCAGGTCGAGCTCGACGGTGGTTCCGACCCACTCCTCGGGCCCGTCGACGACCTCCCACCCGACGCGCTTCGCCGCGACCTGCTCGACCACCTTCATGTCGAAGCCGCCGGGCGGGAAGCGGAACTGGATGACGCCCCCGGTCTCGGTGCTGCCGGTCGTGTCCTCGGTCCACCACCCTCGCAGCCCTTCGAGGGTGGTGAGGGCCTCGTAGACCTTCTCGGGCGCCACGTGGTGGACGCCGATGCGGTGCAGGATGTCGGGCATGTCGATCTCCTCGGTCTTGAACGCAATAATTGGTTGCGCGTCAGAGTACGGCCGCCAGGGAGAACGCGCAACTATCGATTGCGTGACAAACGCTCCGCTATCCACTGCTGGCGGCGGGCGCGGACGCATCGGGCGGCGCCGGTGGATTCGGTCTTGTGTTCGAACAGACATTCGAATATGATCGACCCATGACCACCGTCGAGCTCACCAGCCAGTCGCCCTGGGCGCTGTGCGGCGAGCCGCACGACGTGTGGGCGTGCGGCTGCGGGTGGATGAGTGGCCAGGAGGCGCCGTGGGAGGGCGACGGCCTGGGCCTGCTGGAGACGGACCCGTACCTGCAGGCGCCGCCGCCGGTGGTGCCGGTCGACGTCGCCGACGTCGACCTCACCGACGTCTCCCCCGACGCGGCTGCTTGCACGGGCCCGGCGCGAACGGTCGCGCCGTGAGGACGCCGAGCGCGAGACGATGCGGCTCGCGGTGGAGTGGGCCCACTCCCACCCGGTCTGCGACAAGGACGGCCACCAGAAGCCGTGGCGGGTCAGCCCTGCGGGATCGGCCGGGTCCGACGAGCTCGCCCACGCCATCGCCCGGGTCGAGGCCCGTCTCGAGGCCGGTGAGATCACCTCCGGACCAGGCCGAGCGACAGGTCGCCGACCTTCACGACTGGCACGGCATCCCACCGGTCGCCTGGGACGCACCCGCCTCGTTCGCCGCCGCGGTGGGAGTGAGCACCTACAGCGGCAAGCTGATGATCCGTGACGCGCTGATCGCATGCTCACCGGCTCCCGAAGGTCTGGGAGATGTTCACCACCATGGCCGCGGGGCAGGTCCCTGCGAAACGGGTCCGACTCGTCGCCCAGCTCCTCGTCGGACAGCCCGCCGACGTGTGCCGCGCCGCCGACACCGCGCTGGCTCGCATCATCGCCACCGCCGGACCGGTCAAGCTCGAGCACACCGTCACCGAGATCATCGACCGGCTCGACGTGGACGCCCGCGAGGCCGAGGTCGAGGACGCCGAGGGCACCTACGGGGTCACCTTCGACGACACCGACGCCGCCCGCACCGGCACCGCGTCGGTGGCGGTCCGGGGCGACGTGGTGGACCTTCGTGCGTTCCACCAGATGGTCGGGATCATCGCCGAGATCCTGAAGCAGCAGGGCTCCGAGGACTCCGTTGGGTGTGCGGCGGGCCCGCGCCGTCGGGATCCTGGCCGACCCCCACCGCGCTGCCGCGATGCTCGACGGTGCTGCGCCGGAGGACCTGCCGACACCGCGGCGCGAGACCGTCCTCCACGTCCAGATCCCGCTCGGGGTCCTGGTCGGGCTCTACGTGATGGGTCGCTGCGACGTCCTCGGCCCGGTCCTCGAGGCCCTGATCCGCCGCTGGTGCGGCCGCACCGACACCCACCTGACCGTCCGCCCCGTGATCGACCTCGACGAGCACCTCCACTCGAGCGGCTACCAGCCGTCGGAGACCCTGCGCGAGCAGGTCGTGCTCACCAACGACACCTGCGTCCACCCCTACTGCACCCGACGCAGCCGATGCTGCGACCAGGACCACATCGTCCCCCACGGTGACGACGGCCCCACCTGTTCCTGCAACCTCGCGCCACTGTGCAGGCACCACCACCTGCTCAAGACCCACGCCGGGTGGAGCTACACCAGGCTCGACGAGACCACCTTCCTCTGGACCGACCCCCACGGGCTCCGATACCTCCGCGACCGCAACGGCACGCGGATCCTCGACGACCGCTGAGTCAGCTCACGAAGCAGGAACGGCCCTCTGCAGCGCTGGAGCGTCCGGAGCTCCCTCAGCAGCTCACGGCGCCATCCCCGTTCGTCCGGGGTCGTGGTGCCGTCGAGCTGGTAGGGGTCCGTCGTGAGGTCGTAGGTCTCGACCCATCCGTTCCACCACCGCAGCAGCACCTTGTCGTCGGAGGTGCGAACGCCGGTGTAGAGCCGCTTCACGTTCGGGAACGGGTCGCCGCCGGCCTCGAGCAGCAGGTGGCGGTCCTGCATCGCGGTGGGGTCCGCGAGCACGGGGGCGAGCGAGACGCCGTCCTGCCGGCGTCCGGGCGTCGCGCCGGTCCAGTCGAGGATGGTCGGGGCGAGGTCGGCGAGTCCGACGAGCTGGCTGCGCCTCTCGCCGACCGGGACGCCCGGGCCGGCCATGAGCAGCGGGACGGTGATCGACTCCTCGTACCCGTAGATCTTCTGGTCGAGCCCGTGCTCGCCGAGCATGAAGCCGTTGTCGGAGGTGAACACGATGATCGTGTCGTCGAGCTCGCCGGTGCGCTCCAGCGTGTGGACGATGCGGGCCACGGCGTCGTCGACCGAGCGGAGCGACTCCTTGCGCTGCTGAGCCTGGAACGCGATGTCGCGGCGGGTGAACGGCCGCTTCTTGCGCAGCATCCTCACCTTGTCGGAGCGGTCCTTCTCGAACAGGTTGGGCTTCGCGGGCAGCACCGCGCGCTGCGTGCCCCGGTACTTGGGCTGCACGTAGGGCGAGCGGAACTCGCGTGGACGACGCGACGACGTCCCGACCGGGTCGCTCGGCGGACCGTCGTGCGGTGCCAGGAACCCGCCCCAGACGAAGAACGGGGCGGCGCGTGCGCTGTAGCGCTCGATCATGTCGGTGACGTGGTGGGCGACGAAGTTCGACTGGTAGCGGTGGTCGCGCTCGAGCCGGCCGTTGTGGTTGACCGTGCGGTTCTTGTAGTCGAGCGCGCCCGAGACCGGCACCACCCAGTCCGTCCAGCCCTTCGGCACGTACCGGGTCGCGCTGGGGTCGGGGTAGCCGTTGAGGTACTTGCCGACGATGCCGGTCTGGTAGCCGGCGTCCTGCAGCCAGACGGGCAGCGTGTTGTTCTTCTGGCGGAACTTGCCCCAGGCGCCCCAGGGTGGCTCGTTGCCCATCGCCCCGTGGTTGTGCGGCAGCTGGCCCGTGAGCAGGCTGCCGCGCGCCGGGCAGCACAGCGGGTACTGCGAGATCGCGTGCCCGAAGGTGACGCCGCGGTCGCCGATCAGCCGGCGGGTCTTCGGCATCGCGCTGAGCTCCGACGGCACCTGGTCGTCGGTGACCAGCAGGACGACGTTGGGTCGCGTGATCCGCTCCGGTGTCGGCACCCCCACCGGCTGCGCCCGTGCTGCCGATCCCTGGTCGACCGCCGTCGGCTGCCGCGACGGCGTCGCACCGGCTGCCTGGCAGGCCGCGAGCAGTCCGAGCAGGAGGACGACCGCAACGG
Organism: uncultured Actinomycetota bacterium; assembly: GCA_963830575.1. GTDB lineage: Bacteria > Actinomycetota > Actinomycetes > Propionibacteriales > Nocardioidaceae > Nocardioides. Next base: position 23,079 of record CAWHNR010000002.1, on the reverse strand, counting down.
GTCGTGTCGTGCGGTGTCCCATGGGTGACCTCCCGAGTGCCGGAGCGGAGGCGACCGGAGGGCGCGCCTTACTGCTCAATCTCAATCAGATTACATGAGAATTGTCTGATCCGGAGTTGGTGCTGCGTCCGCGAGTCGAGCATCGCGCGGCTGAGCCTGCAAGGTGGGCCCGGTCGGCGCCCGGTGCGCCACGCGCCGGGTTGTCCACAGGGTCGGGAGCTCGGGCTCCACGATCCTCGCCAGGCGAGTACGTTCCACGCCCGTGGTGCTTCGCTCATGAACCCAGCATCGTCACCGACGCCTGCGCCGGATGATCTCGTGGTGCGCGGAGGAACGATGAAGCTCGACTCCATGCGCAAGGCTCTCGATGTCTCCTTGGCGAGACTGGGCCGGCCAGGGCTATCGGTCTGCTCCGCCCCAGGTCTCGGGCCCGGCGAGCTCCTCACCCTGGGAGGTCCGCGCCTGCCCCATCCAGTCGTCGCGTTCTCCACGATCGGACGACTCCGCGTTCGCGGCTTCGTGATCGAGCAGACCCTGGTGCGACCCCACCACACCGTCTGGCTGCCGGAGCAGGACATCGAGGGATGGGGATATTGGCTGCGAGAGTTCAGGGCCGCATTCGACCCCGCGATTTCTCGCGAGGAATTGACTGGCTACGTCGTCGGTCGCAATGCGTTGTGAATGCCGTGCATTCTCATCAGGCCCTCGGGAGTCGGCAGGACTATCGTGGGATCAATTCTCCGAGTGAAGGGGCGTCCGGTGTACCAGGTATGGGTGGACTTCAATCTCGGCTGACGAGTCAGGCGTCGTCCACTCGCTGACGGAAATTCGCTCCCGCTAGCGACCTGCTCGTTGTCGGTTCGACGATCGTGGCCGGTGACGACGACGGGAACCTGTGCGATGCGGTCGTCCTGGTGAACGACGAGTCCGGCTCGCTCTCGGTGCGTCTCGATCTCGACACCTTCCGCCCCTCCGACGACTGGCGCCACGTCGAGGTCTGATCTCCATCCAGTCTCAGCGGTCCCTCCGGGCCGCCACGCCCATTCGTCACCGGGTTATCCACAGATTCCGGCAGAGGTCTGGTCGTCCCGTGGTCGCGGTCCTACAGTCCACGCATTCCGGTGTTCATGGGTGCACCGGTCTCGGGAAGCGTGGTGTGCGGTGTCGGTGGCGTACAGCCCGGTGGGGCAGGTCGGTCCGGACGACGTGGTCGAGCTGCTCGACGCCCGCGTGCGCGAGCTGGTGCGCCGCGAAGGGGTGGACCCGCAGCGTGACACCGGGGTCGTCCGCCGGATCGCGGAGCGGCGTCGTCCGCGACCACGACGAGCGCAGCCTCACCGGTGTCGTCGCCGCCGTGGCCGACGTCGGTGCCCTGGTGGGAGAGCTGGTCGCGCGGGTCGCCGGGTTCGGACCGCTCCAGCCCTTCCTCGACGACCCGGGCGTCGAAGAAATCTGGATCAACGACCCGAGTCGGGTGTTCGTCGCGCGCAACGGGCGGCACGAGCTGACCAACCTCGTGCTCAGCCAGGCGCAGGTCACCGAGCTCGTCGAGCGGATGCTCAAGAGCAGCGGACGCCGGCTCGACGTCTCGGCCCCGTTCGTCGACGCGATGCTGCCGGAGGGCCACCGTCTGCACGTGGTGCTCGAGGGCATCAGTCGTGGCTTCTCGGCGGTGAACATCCGCAAGTTCGTGCTGCGTGCGGGGCAGCTCGGCGACCTGGTCGAGCTCGGCAGCCTGAGCCCGCGGGCGGCGTCCTTCCTCGAGGCGAGCGTCCGCGCCGGCCTGAACATCCTGATCGCCGGCGGCACGCAATCGGGCAAGACGACCCTCCTCAACTGCTTGGCCGCGAGCATCCCCGGCGGGGAGCGGGTGGTCAGCTGCGAGGAGGTGTTCGAGCTGCGTTTCCCCCACCCTGACTGGGTTCCGATGCAGACCCGGCAGGCCGGGCTCGAGGGCACGGGCGAGATCCGCCTGCGCGACCTGGTGAAGGAGGCGCTGCGCATGCGGCCCAGCCGCATCGTCGTCGGCGAGGTCCGTGCGGAGGAGTGCCTCGACCTGCTGCTCGCACTGAACGCCGGCCTACCAGGAATGTGCACGCTCCACGCCAACAGCGCCCGGGAGGCGCTGGTGAAGATGTGCACGCTGCCCCTGCTGGCGGGGGAGAACATCAGCGCGCGGTTCGTGGTGCCGACGGTGGCGGCGTCCGTCGACCTGGTCGTGCACCTGGGCATCGACCACCATGGCGTGCGACGCGTGAACGAGATCGCGGCCGTGCCCGGGCGGGTCGAGAACGACGTGATCGAGGTCGAGCCGATCTTCGTGCGTCACGGCAACGAGCTGCGTCGCACCCACGGCATGCCCCCGCGCCTGGAGAACTACGAGCGCGTGGGCGTCGACGTCCACGGGTTGCTGAGCGACGGGCGCTAGTCGTGGGTGCGGTCGTCGGGCTCGGGGTCGGGGTGGGGCTGCTGCTCGTGTGGTCGGCGTTCGCGCTGCCGCGCCAGCCCGTTCGCCGGCCACGTGCTCCGGGACGGCTGCGCCTGCTGCTCGACCGCGCCGGCCTGGGCGAGGTGGCCGCGACCGGTTTCGTCGGCCTGTGTGCCGCGTGCGGCCTCGTGGCGGGCGTGCTGGTGCAGGCCGTGTCGAGCACGCCACCGGTGGCGGTCGCGTTCGGGTTGATCGGCGGGTACCTGCCGGTGGCGATCGTGACCGGGCGGGCGCGGCGGCGCAGCCGCGAGCTCGCCGAGGTGTGGCCGGAGGCGATCGACAACCTCGCCTCCGCCGTCCGCGCCGGCCTGTCGCTGCCCGACGCCCTCGCGGGGCTGGCCGTGCGGGGTCCGGCCCCGCTGCGGCCGGCCTTCGACGCCTTCGCCCTCGACTACCAGGTGACCGGCCGCTTCGGCGACTGCCTCGACCGGCTCAAGGTCAGCCTCGCCGACCCCGTGGGCGACCGCGTCGTCGAGGGGCTCCGCGTCGCTCGCGAGGTCGGGGGCGGCGAGCTCGGCCGGCTGCTGCGCAACCTCTCCGGCTACCTGCGCGACGACCTGCGCACACGCTCCGAGCTCGAGTCCCGCCAGGCGTGGGCGGTCAACGGCGCCCGGCTCGCCGTCGCGGCGCCGTGGCTGGTCCTGCTCCTCATGTCGCTGCAGTCCGAGGTCATCGAGCGCTACCGCTCGACGACCGGGACGCGTGATCCTCGCCGTCGGTGCGGCGCTCTGCGTGCTCGCCTACCGGGTGATGATGCGGATCGGCCGGCTGCCCACCGAGCGGCGGATCCTGTCGTGACGCCCGCGGTGTGGGGCGCCGTGCTCGGCGGACTGGCCGGCCTCGGGCTGCTGCTCGTCGCGCGGCGGGTGGCCGTGATCCGGCACCCTCCGCTCGCGGCGCGGGTGCTGCCCTACGTGCGCGACGTCCCGAGGCTCGACGCCGGCGGCCGCGACCCGCTGGGCGCGCCGGTCTCCGCGGCGTCGGGGGTCTTCGGGCCGCCGCTCCGCTCGGCCGCCCAGGCGGTCGAGCGCGTCCTGGGCGGAGCCCGCTCGGTCGAGCGGCGCCTGCAGCGCGGTGGGCTCGACCTGACCGTCCACGAGTTCCGCATCGAGCAGGTGGTGTGGGGGCTCCTGGGGTTCTCGGCGCTCGCCGTCTACGGCGTGCTGCGCTCGTTGGCCGGCACCGCCAGCCCGGTCGGTCTGCTGCTCCTGTGCCTGGTCGCGTTCGTCGGCGGCGTGCTCGCCCGCGACTCGTGGCTGACGAGCCAGGTGCAGGCCCGCGAGCGGCGCATCCTGGCCGAGTTCCCGACGCTCGCCGAGCTGCTCGCCCTCGCGGTCGCCGCGGGCGAGGGTCCGGTCGCCGCGCTCGACCGGGTCGTGCGCCGCAGCGGCGGCGAGCTGTCGCGCGACCTCGGGCACGTGCTCGCCGCGGTCCGGACCGGCGAGCCGGTCGGCGCCGCCTTCGACCGGATGGCCGCCACCACCGGCCTGCCGCTGGTCGCCCGCTTCGCACAGGGCGTCGCGATCGCGATCGAGCGCGGGACGCCGTTGGCCGACGTCCTGCACGCGCAGGCGGCCGACGTCCGCGAGGCCGGACGCCGCGAGCTCATCGAGGTCGCCGCCCGGCGCGAGGTCCTGATGATGGTGCCGGTCGTGTTCCTCGTCCTGCCCGTCACGGTGATCTTCGCCTTCTACCCCGGGCTCATCGGGCTCTCCCTCACCACGTGAACGCCGTCCGCACCCCACAGGAAGGAACCACCATGAGGATGCTCCACCTCGTGCTCGCGAGGCTCTGTCTCGCCCTGGTCGCACCGCCGCCGCGTGAGCGCGAACGCGGCGACGTCCCCGGCTGGGTGCTCATCACCGTGATGAGCGCCGGCATCGTCGTCGCGATCGGCGGGCTGGCCAAGGACCAGCTCGGCGAGATGCTGACCGCTGCGCTCAACAAGGTGAATTGACCCGCGACCGTGGCGACCGCGCCGCCGCGGTCGTCGACTTCGTGCTGGTGGTGATCGTGCTGGTGCCGCTCGTGCTCGGCATCCTGCAGCTCGCCCTGGTGATGCACGTGCGCAACACGCTCGCCTCCGCGGCCGCCGAGGGCGCCCGCGCTGCTGCCGCGCGGGGCGGCACCGCGGCCGACGGTGAGGAGCGCACCCGCAGCCAGGTCGAGGGGGCGATCTCCGGGCGGTTCGCCGACGACGTCACCGTTCGCCGGGTGGTCGTCGGCGGGGTGCCGACGATCGAGGTCGTCGTCCACGCCCGGGTCCCCGCCCTCGGCCTCGGTGGGCCGTCGGTGGAGATCGAGGTCGAGGGCCACGCGGTCGCGGAGCCGGAGCCGTGAGGCGCCGCGACGAGCGGGGCACCGCCGTCGTCGAGCTGGTCTGGCTCGGAGTCCTGCTGCTCGTGCCGCTGGTGTGGATCGTCGTCTCGCTGTTCGAGGTGCAGGGCGGGGCGTTCGCGGCGACGACCGCTGCCCGGTCGGCTGGCCGGGCCTACGCGCTGGCTCCCACCGACGCCGCCGGCGAGGTGGCCGCCCGGCAGGCGGCGCGCCAGGCCCTCGACGACCAGGGGCTCGAGGGCGTCCCGGTCACGGTGCGCGTCACCTGCACCCCGTTCCCCGACCAGTGCCACAGCGGGACGTCGATCATCACCGTGCGCGTCGAGACCTCGGTGCCGCTCCCGCTGGTCCCCGACTTCCTCGGCGGCGAGCGTCCCGGGGTCGCGCTCGACTCGACCCACACCGTCCCGGTCGGCCAGTACCAGGAGATCACCGGTGACCTGTCCCGATAACCAGACAGGTCGGCGGGAGCGCGGCTCGGTGACGCCCCTCATCGTGGGGTTCGCGACGGTGATCCTGATGCTCATCGCCGTCGTGGTCGACGCGAGCGCGGCCTACCTCGAGCGGCAGTCGCTGGCGAGCCTCGCCGAGGGGGCTGCCCTGCAGGGTGCCGACCTCGGCGCCGAGGGCCGCGAGGTCTACACGCAGGGGCTCGGTGAGGGGCCGCTGCAGGTCACGCCGGCGGTCGCCCGGGCCGCCGTGGCCGCCTACCTCGCGCGCGTCGGCGCCTACCGCGAGCACCCCGGACTCGACTACGTCGTCACCGTCGACGGGGCGCGCGTCACGGTGCGGCTCACCACCCGGGTCGAGCTGCCGCTCTCGCTGCCCGGCACGTCGGGTCGGGCCACCGTGTCGGCGTCCGGTGCCGCGGTCGCCGATCCCGAGTAGGGCCGGGCGCGGCCACCCCGCCCGCGGCCACCCCGTCCACGACGGCGCAGAGTAACCTTGCCCCTCGTGGCAGGCACCGACTACGACTCCGAGGTCAAGCAGCTCCAGGCGACGATGCAGACCATCGGCCAGGTGCTCGACCTCGACGACATGCGCGCCGAGATCAAGGACCTCGGTGACCAGGTCGCGGCCCCCGACCTGTGGGACGACGTCGACAGCGCCACCCGCATCACCGGCCGGCTCTCGGCGCTCCAGGGCACCCTCGACCGCTTCCACGAGCTGCTCGGGCGCATCGAGGACGTCGGCATCATGGCCGAGCTCGGCGCCGAGGAGGGCGACGAGGAGTCCATGGCCGAGGCCGAGCGCGAGCTCGAGCGGGTCAAGAAGGCCGTCGAGTCCCTCGAGGTGCGCACCCTGCTCAACGGCGAGTACGACGCCCGCGAGGCGCTCGTCTCGATCCGCTCGGGCGCCGGCGGCGTCGACGCGGCCGACTTCGCCGAGATGCTGATGCGGATGTACATCCGCTGGGCCGAGCAGCACGACTACAAGGTGGAGGTCTTCGAGACCTCCTACGCCGAGGAGGCCGGCCTCAAGTCGGCCACCTTCGCCATCCACGCGCCCTACACCTACGGCACGCTGAGCGTCGAGGCCGGCACCCACCGCCTCGTGCGGATCAGCCCCTTCGACAACCAGGGCCGCCGCCAGACCAGCTTCGCCGCGGTCGAGGTGGTGCCGGTGCTCGAGCAGACCGACGAGATCGACATCCCCGACGAGGAGATCCGCGTCGACGTCTACCGCTCCGGCGGCCCCGGCGGCCAGTCGGTCAACACCACCGACTCGGCGGTCCGGCTCACGCACCTGCCGACCGGCACGGTCGTCTCGTGCCAGAACGAGAAGAGCCAGCTGCAGAACAAGGCCAGCGCCATGGTCGTGCTCAAGGCCAAGCTGCTCGCGCGCAAGAAGGCCGAGGAGAAGGCGCACCTCGACTCCATGCGCGGCGACGTCCAGGCCAGCTGGGGCGACCAGATGCGCAACTACGTGCTCAACCCGTACCAGATCGTCAAGGACCTCCGCACCGGCTACGAGGAGGGCAACCCGTCGACCGTCTTCGACGGCGAGCTCGACGGCTTCATCGAGGCGGGCATCCGCTGGCGGCGCGGCCAGGACAAGGCAGAAGAGAACTGACCACCCCTCCCGCGGTCAGCGAGGCGGCGGACGCCGTCCTCGCGGGTGTCGACGCCCACCGGCGCAGCACGTTCCGGCTGCGCCTGGACCGCTGGTGGCCCGACCTGCTGGCCGGGGTCGCCGCCGTCCACGACGACGCGGAGCGGGTGGCGACGCGGCTGGTCGAGGTCGCCGCGCGCGGGTTCGCCGACCGGCCCGACGACCTGCACGAGCTCGACGAGCGGCGCCTGCTCCAGCCCGACTGGGTGCAGCAGCCCGGGATGGTCGGCTACGCCTGCTACGCCGAGCGGTTCGGCACCGACCTGCGCGGCGTCGCCGACCGGCTCGAGCACCTGCAAGGCGCTCGGCGTCACCTACCTGCACCTGATGCCCCTGCTGATGCCGCGGGACGGCGACAACGACGGCGGGTACGCCGTCGCCGACTACCGCGCGGTGCGGCCCGACCTCGGCACCGTCGACGACCTGCGCGACCTCGCCACCACGCTGCGCGGCAACGGCATCAGCCTCGTCGTCGACCTCGTGCTCAACCACGTGGCTCGCGAGCACGCGTGGGCGGCCGCCGCGCGCGCCGGCGACCCGGCCTACCGCTCCTACTTCCACGTGTTCGACGACCGTGAGCTGCCCAGACCAGTACGAGCGCACGCTGCCCGAGGTGTTCCCCGACTTCGCGCCGGGCAGCTTCACCCACGACGCCGACCTCGACGCGTGGGTGTGGACCACGTTCAACGCCTGGCAGTGGGACCTCAACTGGGCCAACCCCGACGTCCTGGTCGAGTTCGCCGACATCGTCGTCGACCTCGCCAACCTCGGCGTCGAGGTGTTCCGGCTCGACGCGATCGCGTTCCTGTGGAAGCGGATGGGCACCAGCTGCCAGAACCAGCCCGAGGTGCACGCCCTCACCCAGGCGCTGCGGGCCACCGCGCGCCTGGCGGCCCCCGCGGTGCTGTTCAAGGCCGAGGCGATCGTCGGTCCGCGCGACCTCGTGCCCTACCTCGGCACGGGCAGCCACACCGGCCGGGTCAGCGACATCGCCTACCACAACAGCCTCATGGTGCAGGTCTGGTCGATGCTCGCCGCAGGCGACACGGTGCTCGCGCGGCACGCGCTCTCCCGGCTGCCACCCACGCCGCCGCAGGGCACGTGGGTCACCTACGTGCGGTGCCACGACGACATCGGCTGGGCGATCGACGACGCCGACGCGGCCGCCGTCGGCGTGACCGGTCCGGGCCACCGCCACTTCCTCTCCCAGTGGTACGCCGGGCGGTTCCCCGGCTCGTGGGCCGACGGCCTGGTCTTCCAGCACAACCCCGGCACCGGCGACCAGCGCATCAGCGGGACGACGGCCTCGCTGGCCGGTCTCGGGGCGCCGCCGCCCCGACCCCGACGCGGCGTTCGCCCGGGTGTTCCTCGCCCACGCGGTCGTCGCGGGCTGGGGCGGCGTCCCGGTGATCTGGAGCGGTGACGAGCTGGCGCTGCCCAACGACCCGGACTGGGCGGGCGAGCCCGGTCACGAGGGCGACAACCGCTGGGCCCACCGGCCGCGGGTGAGCGACGCCGACCTCGCCCGGCGCGCACGACCCGGCGTCGGACGCCGGCCGCGTCTTCGCCGGGCTCGCCCACCTGATGCGGGTACGGGCGAGCCTCCCGCAGCTGCACGCCTCGGCCCCCGTCGAGGTGCTCACCGACACCGACCCGGGTGTGCTGGCCGTCGTGCGCCGCCACCCGAGCGGCGTCCTCGTGGGGCTCTACAACGTGACCACGACACCGCGGCCGTTCCCGCTCGCCCGGCTCCGCGAGCTGGGACTCGAGCGACCCGTCGACGCGATCGGCGGACACGCGCTCACCGGCGGGCCGGACAGCGTCGTGTGGTTGCCGCCGTACGCCGCCTGGTGGGTGGTGTGACTACCGCGCGGTCGCGACGCCCGACTTCGGTGCTCCAGCCGCCCCAGCCGTTCTTGTTCAGCGCGGCGACCGAGAACCGGTACCGGCCGCGCACGGGGAGCTGCACCTCGATCGAGGTGAGGTCGCCGGAGAACGGGTTCGTCGAGCAGGTCCGCACCACCTCGCCCTCGCTGTCGAGCAGGAACGCCTTGACCCGGTACCGGGTGACGTCGGCGCCGACCGTCGTCGACGGGCGCCCGCCAGGCGGCCTTGGCCGTGACCCGACCACCGGGGGAGCCCGACGTGGGCCGGAGGATGCGCGGGGCACCCGGCTCGACGGAGGGCACGGTGGCGGTGCGGAAGACGGCCGGGCCGGTCCCTCGGCGTTCACGGCGGCGACGCCGAACCGGTAGGCCTGGCCGCGCCGGAGGCCGGTGACGGCCACGTTCGTGGCGGCCACCGTGGCGTGCTGCACCCCGTCGACCGTGATCCGGTAGCCGGTGACGGCGGAGCCGCCGGGGTCGCTGGGCGCGGTCCACGCGAGCTTGGCGGTCGTGCCGCTGAAGGCGAGGCCCGGGGCGCCCGGCGGGCCGGGGGCGCCGGGGGTGACGCCGCACCCCGAGACGCTCAGCCGGTAGGCGCCGACGGAGCCGTAGGCGTCGTAGCCGGTGGTCGGGGTGGTGCCGTCGAGGCCGGTGCCCCGCACCGAGAGGTAGTAGTCGGCCGGAGCGCCGGTCAGCCTGACCGAGACGCTCGCGGCGAGGCCCGACGCCGTGCGGCGGTCGACGGCGTCGGCGCGGGGGTCGTCGCTCGCGAGCGTCGTCGTCCGGGTGAGCGTCGAGCAGCGCCAGCTCGACGTCGAGGTCGGCGCCCAGCGCGGCCACGTCGGCGCGCACCGCCAGGTGCCGGCGCAGTCGTCGAGCCGGTACAGGTCGACGTCGGCCGCACCGGTGATGTAGGCCGGCCTGCCCCGGCGCGCGGCAGGGTCGTGGACTCGTCGGCGCGCAGCGGTGCGCCGCCGGCGGCGATGATCGCGAGGTCGTCCTGGGAGTTGGTCGAGCCGGCGAAGTCGCCGCGGCTCCACTGCGTGACCGGCTGCTGGTAGGCCGCGCCCATGATCGGCGCCCAGGGCTCGTGACCGGAGTAGTAGCCGTTACTGGCCGTCGCCGGAGCGGTCGTCGTGGTCGAGGCCGAAGGCGTGCCCGACCTCGTGGCTCACCGCCTCGGCGACGAACTTCGCGTCGTCGGGGCCGAGCGCCTGCGGGAACACCCACGCCGGCTGGTAGCGGGCGTGGTCGCTCGTCAGGTCGAACACGTCGTTGGTACGAGACGCCGCCGCACCCGCCGCCGCACCCGTCGATCGCCGACCGCGCCTGCTCGTTCGGGGTGATCAGGACGCGCGTGCCGAACACCTGGTCGGCGGCGCCGCTGCGGGTGATGGCCTCGGCGGTCGGCTCGGCGGTGGTGACGTCGACGTCGAACGGGGCGAAGTCCTCGGCCACCCGGGACCACACCTCGAGGATGCCGTCCGCCTCGGCCGTCGTCAGGTTGTCGGTGCCGTTCCCCGCGGGGTCCCAGCCGGGGGAGTGGCCCGCGGCGACGCCCTGCTCGTTCCAGGCCGTGCCGGTGACGGTCATGCCGTCGAAGTCGAGGAAGATCGTGCGCGTCGAGCCGGGCAGGCTGTGCAGCGCGAGGACGTCGGCCGCCGAGCGGCGCGCGAGCGTGCCGCGAGGGCATGCGCCGTGACCGGTGTCCCGCCGGGGGCGGCGTCGTCGACCCAGACGAAGGGCGCGTCGGACGCCGGCGGGTGGGGCGAGGCGTAGGACGACACGGTGCTGCTCAGGGCGACGAGGAGCGGGACGACGACCAGGACCGTGCGCGGGGGGGGCGGCGCACGACCGGAGTATCGGCACGGGGCGCCCCGCGACTGGACTCAGGGAGCCACGTCACCCGCGGCGGACTGGACCACCGCGGCGCACCACTCGTCGGTGCGGCGCGACAGCTCGGCGAGCGGCGTCCGGGCCTCGACCGAGCAGGCGAGCCAGGCGTCGCCGAACAGGCCGCGGTACGACACCCGCGTGCCGCGCTCGGTCGTGCAGGCCAGCCCGACCGACGTCCGGCCGAAGTCCGCGGCCCCGTCGAGCGGGCGGCAGCCCTTCGCGCCGCGGGCGGCGCCCACCAGCTCGGCGGCCGTCCGGGCGGTCACCGGGCGGTGCGAACACCCAGGCGCGGGCGGTCACCCCGGTGCGTGGTCCAGCCGCAGCCGAACTCGTGGGAGATGTCGCGCACCTCGCGGGTCACCTGGGCCGGCTGGCCGTCGGCGTACGCGGTGGTGCCGTCGGCCGGGGCGCCGAGCGCGCGCTCGACGGCGTCCGTCGGGCACGTCGGTGCAGAACGCGCCGCGCGCGCACGGTCGCGGTCGCGGGTGTCGAGGTCGGCCAGCGTGACGCGGCGGGGCGCCGGCGCGTCGGGGTGGCGGCGCCGGCCGCTCGGCCGGCGCGCCGCGGCTCGCCGCCCACCCGAGCGCCACGACCGAGGCCGACCGGCACGAGGGTCGCCACGAGCGCGACCAGCGCTAACCGTGACCTGTGCGACACCCGGCACACGATACGGAGCGGGTCACCCGGTGGCCGGGACCGGTCGCGTACCGTCTTTGCAGTGATCCGCTTCGAGAAGGTGACCAAGTCCTACCCGGGGCCGGGTGAGCCGGCCCTCAACAACGTGACGGTCAACGTCGACAAGGGCGAGTTCGTCTTCCTCGTCGGCGCCTCGGGCTCGGGCAAGTCGACCGCGCTGCGCCTGGTGCTGCGCGAGATGCGGCCGACCGGCGGGCGCGTGTACGTCGCCGGCAAGGAGATCAACCGCCTCGCCACCTGGAAGGTGCCGCGGCTGCGCCGGCAGATCGGCACGGTGTTCCAGGACTTCCGCCTGCTCCCGACCAAGACCGTCAGCGAGAACGTCGCCTTCGCGCATGCAGGTGACCGGCCGCTCCGGGCCGCGACATCCGCCGCACCGTGCCCAAGACCCTCGAGCTCGTCGGCCTCGCCGACAAGGGCGACCGGCGACCCGACGAGCTCTCCGGCGGCGAGCAGCAGCGCGTCGCGATCGCGCGGGCGATGGTCAACGAGCCGATGATCCTCATCGCCGACGAGCCGACCGGCAACCTCGACCCGACCACCTCGGTCGGCATCATGAAGCTGCTCGACCGCATCAACGCCAGCGGCACGACCGTGGTGGTCGCCACCCACGACCACGGCGTCGTCGACCAGATGCGCAAGCGCGTCGTCGAGCTCGACCACGGCAAGGTCGTCCGCGACGAGGCGACCGGCGTCTACGGCTTCCAGCACTGACCCTCGTACTTCAACCCAGGAGCACACCCCCTTCCATGCAGCTGCGCCACGTCAGCACCAACCTGCGCCAGGGCCTGCGTCGCAACCTCTCGATGCACGCGGCCGTCATCCTCACGCTCTTCGTCTCCCTCAGCCTCGCCGGCATCGGCCTGATGCTCACCCGGGAGGCCCAGCTGGTCACCAAGGTGGTCGGCAGCGAGCTGCAGCTCACCGTGTTCCTCTGCGTGCCGGACGAGCCGGACCAGCCGCAGTGCCTCACCGAGGTGACCCCCGAGCAGGAGCGGGCGATCACCGCGACGATCGTGGAGAACCCCGAGGTCGCCTCCTACGAGGTGGTCTCGAAGGCGCAGGGTTTCGAGAACATCAAGGAGCTGCTCGGGTCCGGAGCAGTTCGAGGGGCCCGACCCCGATCTTCACCGAGCAGGACGTGCCCAAGGCGATCCGGGTCACGCTCAAGGACGCCGACGAGTTCGACGGGGTCGCCAGCGCCGTCGCGCACCCTCGACGGGGTGCGCAGCATCCAGACCGCGCAGGAGCTGATCGGCCCGATCTACGGGATCATGGACGGCATCCGCATCGCCGCCTGGGTCAGCGCCGGCGTCCTGCTGCTCGCCGCGGTGATGATGGTGGCCAACACGATCCGGCTCGCCGCGCTCGCGCGGCGCCGCGAGATCGAGATCATGCGCCTCGTCGGCGCCTCGCGGATCTTCATCGTGCTGCCGTTCGCGCTCGAGGCGCTGTTCAACGCGATCGTCGGCGTCGCCCTGGCCGGCGGGGCGCTCGCGGCGTTCACCTACTGGGGGATCATCGAGGGGCTCGACGCCAAGTTCAACGCGCTGCCGTTCATCGGCTGGCCCGAGTACGCGCACACGATGATCGTCGTGGGCATCGCGGGGCCGCGTGCTGACGATCGTCCCGACACTCCTGCTGACCCGCAAATACCTCAAATACTGAGCCCGCTCCCTTACCGTCGAGTCGTTCACTTCCCCGAACGAATGGCTCACCGTGCGCTCCTTCCCCAGCGCCACGCGTCAGCGTGTCGCAGCCTCCCTGGCTCGCTCTCTGCTCGCTCGACCGCGCTGACCGTCCCGCTCGTCGCCCACGCCGACGAGGACGACCTCAAGAACAAGCAGCGCGACGTCAAGAACCGGATCCACGACGCGGCCCACGAGCTCGAGGAGGCCAGTCGCCGACGCGACCCGGGCCACCCGCGCGCTGCAGAAGCGCGCAGGGCAGGCTCGACGCGCGCTCGCGTCCAGCTCGGCGAGGTCCGCACCCGGCTCGGCGCCGCCCGCGAGCGCGACGCCCAGCTGAAGGCCGAGCTGGCGCAGGCCGAGCTCGACCTCGAGCAGGCCAACGCCGCCCTGGCCGCCGGACGGCAGGCGGTCGAGGACCAGCGCATCGCCGTGCGCTCGCAGGTGATCGACGTCTACACCCAGGGCGACCTGCGGCTGCGGGCGATCGGGTCGCTCTTCGACGCCCGGTCGTTGCAGGAGATCAGCGACGGCCGGCTGGCCGACGAGGTGTTCAACACGCGCCAGGTCAACATCTTCGGCGACCTCGAGGACGTCGAGGCCGAGCTCACCGACGAGCAGGCCGAGGTCGAGCGCACCGCCGAGGTCGTCGAGGACAAGCGGCGCGAGGCCGCCGCCCACCTCGAGGACATGCAGGCGCTCTACGCCGAGGCCAGCGAGGCGAAGCGCCGGGTCGAGGGCCTGGTCGTCGACGCCGAAAGCGCCTGCGCACGCGGGCCTTCCAGGCGCGCGAGCGCGACCGCCGGCTCCTGGCCCGGCTCAAGGAGCGCGAGGACCGGATCGCCGACCGGCTCCGCGAGCTCGCCCGCAGCCAGCGCAACAAGGCCGGCTACACCGGCGACTCCGACGGCTACCTCTCGGTGCCGGTCGCCGGCGGCTACGTCACCTCGCCCTACGGCTACCGCACGCACCCGATCTACGGCTACTACAGCCTGCACAACGGCACCGACTTCGGCGCCAGCGGCGGTTGCGGCACGCCGCTCCTCGCCGCGGCCGGCGGCACCGTGATCGACACCTACTACGACTCGGTCTACGGCAACCGCCTGTACCTCTCGATCGGCAACGTCAACGGCAAGAACCTGGTGCTGATCTACAACCACATGTCGGCCTACGCCGCCGGCGAGGGCGACACGGCGTCGCCCGCGGTCAGCGGGTCGGGCTGATGGGGACGACGGGCTGGTCGACCGGCTGCCACCTGCACTTCACGGTGATGGCGAACGGCGTCGCCGTCGATCCGATGAATTACCTGTAGACCCGGCTGAGAGACTGGCCCCATGGCCAGGGAGCAGGGGCGCAAGCTGATCGCGCAGAACAAGAAGGCGCGACACGACTACGCCATCGACGACGTCTACGAGGCGGGCCTCGTGCTGCAGGGCACCGAGGTGAAGTCGCTGCGCCAGGGCCGCGCGTCGCTGGTCGACGGGTTCGTCGACATCGACAACGGCGAGGCCTGGCTGCACGGCGTCCACATCCCCGAGTACAGCCAGGGCACGTGGACCAACCACTCCGCGCGGCGCAAGCGCAAGCTGCTGCTCAACCGCGTCGAGATCGACAAGATCGAGCGGCGGGTCAGCGAGAAGGGCCTCACCGTCGTCCCGCTGGCGCTCTACTTCCTCGACGGTCGCGCCAAGGTCGAGATCGGCGTCGGCAAGGGCAAGAAGTCGTGGGACAAGCGCAACACGCATCGCCGAGCGCACGGCCGCAGCGCGAGGTCGAGCAGGCCGTCGGACGCCGGCTCAAGGGCATGCGTGACTGAGCCCGTCGAGCGCACCCGTGCGTTCTGGCAGCGCCTCGGGCTGCCCGGGCTGTTCGACGTCCACGCGCACTTCCTGCCGCCGCCATCGAGCGGGCGGTCTGGAGGGTCTTCGACGAGGCCGGGCCGCTGATCGGTCGCGACTGGCCGATCCGCTACCGGCAGCCGGTCGAGGAGCGGGTCGCGCTGCTGCGCTCCTTCGGCGTCCGGCGGTTCCCGACGCTGCCCTACGCCCACAAGCCGGGGGTCGCGACGTTCCTCAACGACTGGTCGCGCGAGTTCGCCGCGGAGGTGCCGGAGGCGGTCTGGTCGGCGACGTTCTACCCCGAGCCGGAGGCGCCGGACTACGTCGGGCGGCTGGTCGCACGACGGCGTCGAGCTGTTCAAGCTGCACCAGCAGGTCGGCGGCTTCCACCTCGACGACCCGCTGCTGCTGCCGGTGTGGGACGTGCTCGCCGACACCGGCACGCCGGTGCTCGTGCACGCGGGCTCGGGGCCGGTGGGCACCGAGTTCACCGGCCCGGCCTCGATGGCCCGCCTGCTGGCGGCGTATCCCGCGGCTGGTCGTCGTCGTGGCCCACCTCGGTGCGCCGGAGTGCGTCGAGTTCGCCCGCCTCGCCGCCGAGCACGACCGCGTCTACCTCGACACCTCGATGGCCGTCAGCCCGTTCTTCGGCGAGCACTTCGACCCCGACGTCGTCCCGCTGCTGGCCGACCTGCGCGACCGGGTGCTGTTCGGCTCCGACTTCCCGACGCTGCCGTTCGCCTACGTCGACCAGCTCGAGGCGCTCGAGGCGCTCGGCCTCGGCGACGACTGGCTGCGGGACGTGTGCTGGCACAACGCGGCGTCGCTCTTCGGCGTGACCCTGGCCGACGTTCTAGAGCACGTCTAAGGTGGCCGCCGTGGTCGACGGAGCCTGCACCGACGCGTTCACCCCGCTGCGCGACCTGCTCGCGCGCAACCTCGACGACGGCACCGACGTGGGGGCCGCGGTCGCGGTGATCCACGACGGCGAGCTGGTCGCCGACCTCTGGGGCGGCGAGGCGCGGCCAGGGGTGCCGTGGACGCGGGACACGCACGGTGCATGGTCTGGTCGGTCACCAAGACCATGGCGGCGCTGACGACCCTGGTGCGTCGCCGACCGCGGCCAGCTCGACCTCGACGCGCCGGTCGCCGACGTACTGGCCGGCGTTCGCGGCGCACGGCAAGGAGCGGCGTCCTGGTGCGGCACCTGCTCGGCCACACCAGCGGCCTGCCCGGGCTGGACCCGGCCGGTCACGCGTCGAGGACCTGCTCGACCTCGAGCTCACGAACGGCTGGCTCGCCGACGACACGCCCTGGTACGAGCCGGGCACGGCGCCGGCGTACCAGATCATCAACCACGGCCACCTGCTCGACGGGCTCGTCCGCGCGCGCCACCGGCCGGCCGCTCGCCGAGGTGTTCCGCGACGACGTCGCCGGCCCGCTCGGCGCCGAGTTCCACCTCGGCGTGCCCGACGAGCCACCTCGCCGACGTGCGCCGACCTGCTGCCGCCGCCGCCGCTCGTCGCGTCGACTACAGCGCAGCTGCCACCCGACCACTTCCTGCTCCGCACCATCGCCAACCCGCTGCTCACCATGCCGGTCTGCAACGGCGAGGCCTACCGCCGCGGCGGCGGTGGGCTCGACCGGCGGGCACGGCACCGCCCGCGGCGTCGCCCGCGCGCAGGCGGTGGTGTCGCACGGCGGCGAGCTCGACGGCGTCCGGCTGCTGAGCCCGGAGACCGTCGACCGGATCTTCGAGGTGCAGGCCGACGGGCACCGACCGGGTGCTGTGCTCCCCCTGACCTTCGGCATCGGCTACGCCCTGCCGACGCCGTCGGCCCCGGCCGTGCCCGCGCGGCCGCACCTGCTGGTGGACGGGCTACGGCGGCGCGATCGTCGTCAACGACCTCGACCGCCGCACGACCGTCGCCTACGCGCCCAACCAGCTGGCCGACCACATGGTCGCCTCGCCCCGCACCGACGCCTACGTGCGCACCGCCCTCGCCTGCCTGGAGGCCCTGTGAGCAGCACCGCCACCCACGTCTGCATCATCGGCGCCGGGTGCTCCGGCATCACCACGGCCAAGCGCCTGAAGGACTCACGGCATCGCCTACGACCAGTTCGAGCTGAGCGACGACGTCGGCGGCAACTGGTACTTCAAGAACCCCAACGGCCGCTCGGCCGTCTACGAGTCGCTGCACATCGACACCTCGACGCCGCGGCTGCAGTTCGAGGACTTCCCGGCCCCTGCCGACTACCCCGACTTCCCGCACCACACGCTGATCCACGACTACTTCCGCGCGTACGTCGACCACTTCGGCCTGCGCGACGCGATCGAGTTCGGCACCGGCGTCGAGCGCGCCGTCCGGGCCGACGGCCGACGGCGGCTGGGACGTCACGCTCTCGACCGGGGAGACGCGCCACTACACCGACCTCGTCGTCGCCAACGGTCACCACTGGAGCCCGCGGACGCCGGACTGGCCCGGCGAGTTCGCCGGCGAGCTGATCCACAGCCACGCCTACGTGAACCCGTTCGAGCCGGTCGAGATGCGCGGCAAGCGCGTCGTCGTCGTCGGCATGGGCAACTCCGCGATGGACATCGCCTCCGAGCTGTCGTCGCGCTGGATGGCCGCGAAGCTCTACGTCTCGGCCCGGCGCGGCGTGTGGGTGCTGCCGAAGTACCGCAACGGCGTCGCGGCCGACAAGGTGATGGCCCCGCCCGACGTCCCCAAGGACGTCGCGCTCGCCGCCTCGCGCCAGATCATCCGCGACCTCGTCGGCAGCATGAGCGGCTACGGGCTGCCCGAGCCCGACCACGAGCCGCTCGCCGCGCACCCGTCGGTGAGCGCCGACTTCCTGACCAAGGCCGGCTCGGGCGACATCCACGTGCTCGCCGCGATCGAGCGCTTCGACGGCCACACGGTCCACCTCGTCGACGGCACCTCGGTCGAGGCGGACGTCGTGGTCGCGGCGACCGGCTACGACATGCGGTTCCCGTTCTTCGACGACGACGAGGTCGAGCTGCACCCCGACTCCGAGCACCGCTACCCGCTGTTCAAGCGGATGATCAAGCCCGGGCGTCGACCACCTCTTCTTCCTGGGCCTGGCCCAGTCGTCGCCGACGATCGTCAACCTCGCCGAGCAGCAGTCCAAGCTGCTCGCCAGGCTGCTCGTCGGCGCGTACGCGCTGCCGCCGGTCGAGGAGCAGGTGCGCGATCATGGCGCCGACGAGGCCTTCCACCTCGAGCAGTACTACGCCTCGCCCGCGCCACACCATCCAGATCGACTTCGGCCGCTACTGTCGTCGACCTGCTCGCCGAGATCGAGGCCGGGGAGGCACGAGTGTGACCACGGACCTGATCGCGACCGAGCGCCTCGCTCTCGCCGACCTGCTCGCGACCCTCACCCCCGAGCAGTGGGGCACCCAGAGCCTGTGTGGTGCCTGGACGGTCAAGGATGTCGCCGTCCACCTCCTGCCCACCCTGGGCAAGGGCATGCGGGAGTTCCTCGGCGCGGTCGTCCGCGCTCGGGGCAACCTCCACCGCGCCAGTGAGTCGCTGGTCGCGACGTACTCCGCGCAACTCGCGACGGACGAGATCGTCGCGAGCCTGCGCGAGCATGCTGACGACAGGTTCGCGCCGCCCGGTGTCGGTGCGAACGGTCCCTATACAGACGTCCTCGTCCACGGTCTCGACATCGCGGTTCCGCTCGGCTTGGACCCGGCCCGTCCGGCGGAGAGCTGGCGCACCTCGCTCGACTTCCTCGTCAGCCGTCGTGGCCGCCTCGGTTTCGTGCCGCGACCGCTGCCGGCAGTGACCCTGCGCGCGACAGACCTGGACTGGTCGCACGGATCCGGCCCGGAGGTCGTCGGCCCCGCTCAGGTCCTCGGGCTGACGTTGTGTCGGGCGGCCGGCCTGGGTTGATCGGCTGGACGGGGCCGGAACTGACGTGCTTCGCGCCGTGGATGACCGGCGTAGACTGCCAGCACGACAACTCAAGAGGGGCTGATCGGTTTCGACTTGGGACGTTAGTTCCAGGGGAAGCGGGTCGAGGAGCCAGCGTTATCTCG
This sequence comes from uncultured Actinomycetota bacterium, assembly GCA_963830575.1. Taxonomy (GTDB): domain Bacteria; phylum Actinomycetota; class Actinomycetes; order Propionibacteriales; family Nocardioidaceae; genus Nocardioides. The sequence goes on along the minus strand of CAWHNR010000002.1, from coordinate 4,069 downwards.
TTAACGATCGCTGGAAACCTATAACTGCCAACTCTAATCGCAGTTCCTTCGCTCTCGCCGCCTGAGCGGTGATCGAAGCGTCAGACCGGGCACCCGCCTTCGTCCCGGACCCTGGCGTCATCTAGGAGGCTTGCTGTTCATCCCGCTGTCGGGGAGGTTGAACGGGACTCAATCCTGACTGAGCCTGTCGGGGACCTGTCCGTGGGAGCCCCGGGGCCGAGAAAAGCGATTTCACGGACTACACCCGTAGAAGACCTGGTTCGACGCTCGAGGACCGCGGGTTCGATTCCCGCGCAGCTCCACCAGCCTCACGCACCGTACCGCAATGCGCCTCCTGCGAACCGCCGCACCGCCCTCGGGGGCGGGCGGCTCGCGCGTCGGTCATCGCGGGAAGCCTCGCCAGGTCCCGGCGTACGACGCGGCCCGAGGCCGCCAGCCGCACGCACCGCCGTCACGGCCTGCCCGGCCAGCAGCCCGACGAGCGCGAGCACCTGCGCGGCGCCGCCTCGAGCGGGGTACCGCCGCCGAGCAGCACCCCGACGAACGCCCGGGCAGGTGACCAGCCCGACGGTGCGGGTCTGGTCGAGCCCGGGCACAGCGCCTCGCGGGCCGACGGCTCGACACGAGGTAGGCCGCCTCGGTCGACGGCAGGCCGGTCAGCGCGGCCTCAGTGCCGTGGAGGGCGACCAGCTCTCGCGGCCCGGCGCCCGGTGAGGGTCGCCCGGTGATCACGCCGCCGATACGATGCCGGCGACCGGGAGATGCCGGCGCCGTTGAACGGCACCACGCCCGAGCCGGGGCCAGGCGAGCACCGGCGCCACGCCGGCCGCCACGGCCAGCGCGACCCAGCCCACCCTGGCGTGGGCACGCGAGCCGGCGGACCGGTCGCGCGACGGACGAGTACATCAGCGAGCGCGAAGGCGACGCGCCCCGCACCGACTCCAGCAGCGCCGCGATCACCGCCGAGACGACGGCCAGCTGCACCACCGCCCGCGCCGTCGCGGTCACCTGGTCGCGCCCGACCCCCACGCGGCCGGCGTACGACGCCACGACGGCGACCGCGAGGAGCGCGACGAGCACGACGGCCAGACGCCAGTCGGGGTGGGGCGCTGCGGCCAGACGGGCACGACCTGACCCTAGGCCGCGCCCGCTAGGATGGGCCTGCAGCACAACTCAAGAGGGGCTGATCGGTTTCGACTTGGGACGTTAGTTCCAGGGGAAGCGGGTCGAGAAGCCAGCGTCATCTCGTAAACGATCGCTGGAAACCAATAACTGCCAACGCTAAGCGCAGTTCCTTCGCTCTCGCCGCCTGAGCGGTGATCGAACCGTCAGACCGGGCATCCGTCTCCGTCCCGGACCCTGGCGTCATCTAGGAGACTTGCTGCTCACTTCCGTCGGGAGGATTGATCGGGATCAAACTGGCTGGGTCTGTCGGCGACGTGTCTGTGCGAGCGCCGGGGCCGAGAAAATCGCCTCCACTGACTGCACCCGGAGAAGACCTGGTTCGACGCTCGAGGACGCGGGTTCGATTCCCGCCAGCTCCACCGTTCGCACCGTCACCACCGCGACAGCCCTCCTGCACCCGGACCTCCCGCACCTCGTGCGTGGTCCTCGTGCGTCCGGTCGCGCCCTACCCGCGGGCGCGTGACCGTCTGCTCGCCGCCGCCGTGCTGGCCCTGCCCTCGTCGGCTGCGGCTCCGACGGCTCCGGCGACACCTCCGGTCCCGACGCGACCACGGTGGCGCCCGCCCCGCCGGCGAGGGCTCCGACGTGGTCGCCGAGGTCCGTCGGTCGCGCCGGCCCTCGAGAGCTACTACCGCGGCGGCCCCTACCCGCAGACGGTCGAGGAGGCCGTCGACAGCCTCGGCCCGGCCGGCCTCACGCTGGCGCCCGGCCACACACTCGCCACCTACGTCTACGACCCCGAGGCGGTCGAGTTCGCGCTCTGCATCGAGGACGCGGACGGCGCGTGGGCGTCCTACGACACCGCGCCGATGTGGGTGCGCGACTCCGGGGCCACCGGCGGCTGCCCGGCGCTGACCGGTCGGTGCCACCGGCGTGTCGCCCGCCGCGGGTGTCGCGCGATCCATGCTCCGGGGGCGAGCATCGCGCCCATGCTCGTCCGTCTCGTGGCCTTGGTCATCGCTGCCGGGCTCAGCCGCTCGTCGCCGCTCCCGGGCGCGCCGCCGACCCCACCGTGCTGCGGCTGACGACGGCACCCGGGTACGCCGACGCGCCGCTCCCGCTCGCCGTCGTGCTCGACCGCCCCGACGGCACCCCGCTCGCCGGGGCGACGGTGCGTGCTCGAGCGCCGCCGCAGTCGGCGGCGGGTGGGAGCCGGTCGACGACGCTCGTGACCGACGAGGGGACGGCGGCGACCGAGCGCGCCCCGGTCGCGCGACGCCGCCGACAACGTCTTCCGGGCGAGGTTCGCCGGCGACGGGACGCACGACCCGCGCCGCGGCGAGGCGACCAGCCGCCTGCTGCGCCGCCGCGGCGTCGTCAGCCTGGACGGCCCGGGGTCGGTCGTCGACGGCCGCAGCACCCGGCTCCGGGTCGTCGTCGCGCTCCGGCGACGGCGACCCGGTCGCCGGTGAGTCGCGTCCAGCGCTGGACGCGGCGGACCCGTGGCAGCGGTTCCGCACCGTCCGGACGGACGCCGCAGGGCCGCGCCGAGCTCGTCGTCCGGCCACGCGAGGACACCTCGCTGGCGCGCCGTGCACCCGCGGCACGACTGGCTCGGCGGCGACCGCAGCCCGGCGCACGGCGTCGACAACCTGCCGCCGGGCGAGCCCGTGCGGCTGCCGCGAGCGGCACCGCGGCCCGCGGGTCCCGCTGCCTCCCCAACCGCGCGCCACGGGGGCGGGCGCCCACCCCGTCGTGAGGCCATCCCGGACGGCGTGTGGCGCCAGATGACCGGACGGAGCTGGCACGACGGCTGCCCCGTCGGACGCAGCGGGCTCCGGCTGCTGCGCGTCAACTACTGGGGCTACGACGGCTACCGCTACCGGGGCGAGCTCGTCGCGCGCCACCGGCGCGGTCGACAACATGGCCCGGGCGCTCACCGCGATGTACCAGGCCGCTTCCCGATCCGCGCGATGTACCGCGTCGACCGGTTCGGCTGGTCCGCGCGGCTGCAGGGCGCCGACGACTACCGGTCGATGGCCGCCGGCAACACCTCGGCGTTCAACTGCCGCTGGGTCGTCAACAACCCGGGCGTCCGCTCGCCGCACGCCTACGGCCGCGCGCTCGACGTCAACACCTGGGAGAACCCCTACCGCTCCGCCACCGGGCTCGTGCCCAACGCCTGGTGGGCCGGGCGCTCGCACCCCCGGGTGGCCTGGCGCTCCCGCAGCCACGCCGTCGTCCGGCTGTTCGTGCGGCACGGCTTCGGCTGGACCTACGGCACCGGCGACAGCCAGCACTTCGACGCCACGGTGGGCGGCAAGCGCGGGTCGTCGGCCCGCCGGCACGGCTCCCCGGTGTCTGCGGACACCGACTGCGACTGAGCCACCCGGCCCTGCCCCGGGCGGTCCGATCCCCGCGAACCCTCGTCGGCCCACCGCTCGGCGTTCGACCCGGTCACCCGCGCCCCGCGTGAGGATCATGATGCATGAGCACCTCATCTGGCCCCGCGCGCACCCCTCGCCTCGGCACCGCTGCGCTCAGCCGCCTCTCGACCCTGCGCCGCCCCGCCGCCGCGCTCTCGCTCGCGCGCCCCGCCGGACGTCGCCCCCGCACCGACGCCCGCCGACCGAACACCCGGCCGCCACCAGTCCAGCCGGATCCCAGCTCGACGACGCCTCTCGTGTTCGGCCACCGCGGGCCTCCGGCTACCGCCCCGAGCACACCCTGGCGTCCTACCAGCTCGCCATCCGCCTCGGCGCCGACTACATCGAGCCCGACCTGGTCTCCACCAAGGACGGCGTCCTCGTCGCCCGCCACGAGAACGAGATCAGCGGCACCACCGACGTCGCCGACCACCCCGAGTTCGCCGGCGCCGCACCACCAAGAGCATCGACGGCGTCGCCGTCACCGGCTGGTTCACCGAGGACTTCACCCTGCGCGA
>CAWHNR010000001.1:0-64620 GCA_963830575.1 uncultured Actinomycetota bacterium | reverse complement strand
CCTCGCCGGGGAGCCGCTGCGCGCGGGCAGCCCGGGTGACCCCGGCGCAGCGGGCGGTGCTCGTCGCCCTCGGCCCGGCCGGTGACCGGCCCGTACGCCGCAGCCGGCAGAGCAACGCCGAGATCGCGGAGGAGCTGTACCTGTCGGTGGAGGCGGTCAAGACGCACCTGCGCGCGCTGTACCGCGCATTCGGCCTGGAGCACCTGCCGCCGAGGCCGAGCGGGTCCGGCTCGTCCAGCAGGCCCAGGCCTGCGGGCTGCTGCACGAACCGGTGCGCTGACCGCACCGGCTCAGCGGATCTGGGCGCCCCAGTCGGTCTCCTTCGCGCAGCACCGGCTTGAGGACCTTGCCGCCGGCGTTGCGGGGCAGCGGCTCGCGGCGGACGGCGACGTACTGCGGCACCTTGAAGTCGGCGAGGCGGCGAGGGCAGGCGAGCAGCGCGGCACGTCGAGCCCGGTGCCGGGGCGGGGCACGACGACCGCGCCGACCTTCTCGCCCATCATCGCGTCGGGCACGCCCAGCACGGCCACCTCGAACACACGGGGTGTCGCGAGCGCGTTCTCGACCTCGACGCAGTAGACGTTCTCGCCGCCCCGGTTCACCATGTCCTTCTTCCGGTCGACGATCACGAAGAAGCCGTCCTCGTCGATGCGGCCAGGTCGCCGGTGTGCAGCCAGCCGTCGACGAACGCCTCCGCGGTCTGCTCGGGCTTGTGCCAGTAGCCGGCCACCACGTTCTGCCCGCGGATCAGCAGCTCGCCGACCCCGGCACCGGGTCGACGTCCGCAGGTCGAGCTCGACGGGCGGAGCGGCGAAGCCGACCGTCTCGGGTGCTCGGCGGCGTACTCGTCGGGCAGGTACGTCGACACCGACGACGTCTCGGTCAGGCCGAAGCCGTTGCCGACCCGCGCTCGGGAACGACGCGACCCGGTGCACCAGTCGGGGGCCATCGGGGCGCCGCCGTAGGTGAGCGTGCGCACGCCCGACGTGCGGTCGTCGGCAGGTCGGCGTGCTCATCGCCAGCCAGTAGATGGCGGGGACGGACGTCAGGATGTTGATGCGCTCGTGCTGCGACCGTGCGCAGCAACGCGCCGACGTCGAACGCAGGCATGACCACCGTGGTCCCTGCGGCGTCGACATACGAGCAGCTGGCTGTTGCAGCCGGTGACGTGGAACAGCGGCACCGACACCAGGTTGCGCAGGTGGACGGTGCGGGCAAGCGCATGATGCGCAGGCACGTCTCGCTGTTCGACAGGAAGTTCTCGTGGGTCGTCATGGCCCCCTTGGGGAACCCCGTCGTGCCGCTCGTGTAGAAGATCGCGGCCAGGTCTCGTGCGCCTGGTCCTGCACCACGAACGGCTCGCCGTCGGGCAGCGGGGCGTCGGGCTCGAGCACGACCGCGGCGCCGGAGTCCTCGACGACGTACGCCACCTCGGCGCCGAGAAGCGGGTGTTGACCGGCACGGCGACCGCGCCGGCCAGCAACGTGCCCCAGAAGCCGAGGCACCAGTCGAGGCCGTTGGGCAGCCGGTTCGCCACCCGGTCGCCGGGCCGGACCCCCGCTGCCCGCAGGCCGCCGGCGACCCGGGCGGCGCGGTCCCAGACCTGCGGGTAGGTCACCCGCGGGCCGCCGAGCGATCACGGCCTCGCGGTCGGGGTGCGCGTCGACGGCGGCGCGCAGCAGGTGCACGAGGTTGCGCTGCAGCCCGGTGTAGCGCCGCACGCCGTCCGGCCCGACGACGGTCCCGCTGCGGTCGAGGGGTAGCCCACCGCGTCCTCCTCGACGTCGAGGGCGGCAGTCTGTCGTCGCCGGGCCCGGGTGTCCACGGCCGCCCGTCCCGGGGGTTCGTGCCCCCGGTCCGCGGGCACCCCGGCGAGGTGCCGACCCCCGCCCGTCCCGACCTGCTGGCCGGGCGGTACGCCCTCGGCGAGGTCCTCGGTCGCGGGTCCAGCGCCACCGTGCACGCGGCCCGCGACGAGCGGCTCGGCCGCGCCGTGGCGGTCAAGGTCTTCCACGACGTCCCGCTCGGCGACGGCGAGCTGGACCGCGCCGACGACGAGGTGCGGGCGCTCGCCCGGCTCAGCTCGCCGCACCTGGTCGCCGTGCACGACGCGGGCACCTACCCGGTCACCGGACCGGGGGGCTCCGGCCCCCGGCCGTTCCTGGTCATGGAGCTGGTCGACGGGCCGACCCTCGCGACCCGGCTGGCGGCCGGGCCCCTGCCGGCCGCAGAGGTGGCTCGCCTCGGGGTGGCGCTCGCCGGCGGCCTGGCCGACGCCCACGCCGCGGGTGTCGTCCACCGCGACGTGAAGCCGGCCAACGTGCTGCTGGGGCGCGACGGCCGGCCCCGGCTCACCGACTTCGGGATCGCCCGGGTCGCCGGCGCCGAGCAGGCCGTGCGGACCGGCCCGGGGCTGACGGCCGGGACCGCGGCGTACCTCAGCCCGGAGCAGGTCCTCGGGGGAGCCGTCACCGGCGCCTGCGACGTGTACGCGCTCGGGCTGGTGCTCCTGGAGGCCCTGACCGGCGAGCGGGCCTTCCCGGGGCCGCCGGTCGCGTCCGCCCTCGCCCGGCTGCGCCGCGGGCCGGCGCTGCCGGCCGGCCTGCCCGCCGGCTGGGCCGACCTGCTCGCCCGGCTCACCGCCCGCGACCCGGGCACCGGCCGTCGGCGGTCGCGGCCGGCTCGGCCCTGCGCCGGCTGGCGGTGCGCGCCGCCCTGCCGGCCCCGGTCGCGCGGCGCGAGCCGCCCCGCCGGCCCCGCCGGCTGACCGGCCCCGCCGGCTCGACCGGCCCGCCGGCTCGACCGGCCCGCTGGTGCCGGGTGCTCGTCCCCGCCGTGCTGGCGCTCGCCCTCGGCGGGGCCGCCTGGCAGCTCGCCGGTGACGGCGGCTCGGTCGCCCCCGGCCGCGACGCCTGCCACGGCCGGGCGCTCCTCGGGACGCGGCACCGGTGCGCGACGCCGGTGTGCCGCGCCGCCAGCCACCGGGCCAGCCGCCGAGCCAGCTGCCGAGCCCCGTCGTCGGGCCGGCCCCGCCGCGGCGGTCCGGGTGCCGCCGCCGCGCCCCCGGCCGGGCCTGCCCCCGTGCCCGCCGTGCCCGCCGCACCTGCCGCTGGCACCGGCAGCGCCCCCCGGCCGCGGGTGCCGGCGGGCCGGGCCCGCGGCGGCGCACGGCAAGGCCAAGGGCAAGGGGCACGGCAAGGACAGGTGAGCCCCCGGCCGGCCGGTCAGCGGTAGGTGCGCTCGGGCGGCAGGGGACGGGGTCCCGGGGGCGCAGCAGGTAGACCGGGTTCGAGCCGGCGACGACCACGCCCCGGCGCCGGACCTCCACCCGGGCGAACGACCGCGAGGTGTCCAGCGACACCGAGCGCATGCCCGTCCCGGTCCGTCCGAAGGCGCTCGCCGGCCAGGACGCCACGTGCGCACCACCGGGTCGAGCCCTCCGGCGTCGCCGGCCCCTGCACGACCCGGACCGCGGCGTCCGCGGGGAGCCGGCCGCCACGACGTCGAGCCGCGGGCGCGGGCGGGGCTCACGTCGACGCCGCCCATGGGCAGGAAGCCGTCCACGAGCAGGTCGAGCGTGGCGCGCGGCCACGCGGTCGGGTGCACGAAGAAGCCCCGCCCGGCGCGCAGCGCGTGCGCGACCGCGCCCAGGCTGACCGTGTGTGCCCCGTCGAGCATCAGGCCCTGCCCGTAGCCGTTCCCCAGGCGCGTCCAGTCCCCTCCGCGGTGGTCGTCGTTCACGCCGGTGCCGGTGTACCAGCGGCCGTTGCGGCTCAGCACGTCCCACAGCTCGAGGTGCGAGCGCAGGTCGTGGCCGCCGCGCTGGGCGTAGCCGACCTCGAGCACCTCGCAGCCGTACGCCTCGTCGGCCAGCAACCGGGCCGCGACGACCCGCCGCCCCGGCGGCCTGCCGGGCGGCGTCGAGCACGTGACCAGGACCGGGGCCGCTCGTCCCGAACGGGTCGTTGCAGTCAGTCCCGCCGGCTGCCGCCACGTCGCGGACCAGGGCGCGGTACCAGGCGGCGAGCTCCGCCGCGGCCACGCCGCGCTGGCTCGGCACCCGCTGCGGCACCCCGAACAGGTTGACGTGCGGCAGTGCCGCCTGGAGCGCGCTGACCTCGACGGAGGGGTGGACGGCGAGCCCCGGCAACTGCGGCAGGACGGCGGCGACGGCCGCCGCCGTGCGCCGCACCACGGACGCCTCGTCGTGCTCGCGGCGGTCGATGTCCAGCCGCTCCAGGGTGACCTCGGCCACGGCGCCGCGCCGTGGACTGGTCACGGAGACACCCAGCATGACCAGCCCGTTGTCCGTCGCCAGGTCGCGCGGCCAGAGCGCGGCCGTGTCCCCGACGAGGTCGAGGACCGCGGTGCTGCCGGCGGGGGGCAGCGCGGCCGTCACCAGGCCCACCAGCCCGGTCGGGTCCAGGGTCCGGGCCGAGGGCCGGTCACCGAAGCGGTAGCGCAGCGAGCGGCCGCCGTCCAGGTGGTCGGACAGCGTCACCACGACCTCCAGCACGGCGCCGGCAGCAAGCCGGCAGGCACCGAAGCGCACCCGCAGGCGGGTGCCGCCGAGGCAGGTCCGCAGGGCGTTGCGGGCCTGCGGTGACTGCTCGACCGTCTGCAGGAGGGTGGCCGGTCCCGCACCCGCCGACTCGACGAGCAGCGTGAGCGACTCCCCTCGGTGCACTGCCGCCCGCTGCCGGGTCGGGCCGGTCACCGTCGTCTCGAAGCGGGCCGCGCCCAGCGAGGTGAGGTCTGCCCCTCCGCCAGGGCTCGGAAGTCGTGGGGGGTCAGCACCACCAGCCCGTAGCCGGCCTGCGCGGCCCGGTGCAGCTGCAGTGACCAGCTGGCGGTCTCCTCGTCGTCGGACCCGTGCACGTGCAGGGCCGACAGGACCGGCCGCTGCACGAGGGACGAGGCGGCCGCCGCCTGTGGTGGCTCCGGCAGCAGCAGCGCCGCGGCGCCCGCGCCGACCGCGGTGAGGAAACTAGCGGCGTCCGAGCCGTCCCGTCGCCTGCCCGTCGTCGCACATCGGCACTCCCCTGGGGCGGGTCCGCCTGCCGCACCCCGCAACCCCGCGGCCAGCAGGCTCGACGGTTGCGGCGGCGGGCGCCATGGCCCTTTGTGACGGCACCGGTGGGGGCTGGGTCCCCCGTCGGTCGCATCCGCACCGGCGTGGCACCCGGTCGACGAGCCGCGCTCTCGGGCGGGTGGGTCGAGGGAGCGGGGAGTCGGGGATCACAGGACACGGAGGGAACGCCCCGGGCACACCTCGGTTGTACGGGCAACAGACCTACCGAGGAGCGCACGTCGACCGACCTCTTTGCCCCCTACCAGCTGGGGCGGATGACGCTGGCCAACCGCATCGTCATGGCGCCGATGACCCGCAACCGCGCCGCGAGGCCGGGGTGCCCACCGAGCGTCGCCGAGTACTACCGCCAGCGCGCCGGTGCCGGGCTGATCGTCACCGAGGCCACCCAGCCGTCCGCGGTGGGCCAGGGCTACCCGGACACCCCCGGCCTGCACACCGACGTAGCAGGAGCGGCTGGCCCGGGTGGCCGACGCCGTGCACGACGCCGGCGGCAAGATGTCGTCCAGCTCATGCACGCCGGCCGGATCGGCCACCCTGGCACCTGCCGGCCTGCGCCCGTCGCGCCGTCGGCCGTCGCCGCCGCCCGCGAGGTCGACACCGCCGACGGCATGAGGACTTCCCGCGCCGCGCGCGCTGGCGACCGAGGAGCTGCCCGGCGCCGTCGCGGACTTCGTCGACGCCGCCCGCAGCGCCGTCGCGGCCGGCCTGGACGGCGTGGAGCTGCACGGCGCGAACGGCTACCTGCTGCACCAGTTCCTCTCCGACGGCATCAACCAGCGCACCGACGGCTACGGCGGCACGCCCGAGCGCCGGGCGCGCTTCGTCGTCGAGGTCGCGACCGCCGTCGCCGCCGCGATCGGAGCCGACCGGGTCGGCATCCGCATCTCCCCCGGCCACCCGTTCAACGACATGACCGAGACCGAGGTCGACCACACCTACGAGGCGCTGACCGAGCAGCTCGCGCCGCTGGGCCTGCCTACCTGCACGTGCTGCGGTCCCGGACACGCCCTCGCCGAGCCGCGGTCAAGGCCTTCGGCGGCACGTTCGTGCTCAACACCGGCTTCGGCGCGGACTCGACCCGCGCCTCGCGCAGGCTCGTCGACGACGGCAGGCCGACCTGCGTCACCTTCGGCCGGCCGTTCCTCGCCAACCCCGACCTGGTCGAGCGCTGGCGCTCGGCGCCGAGCTCAACGAGCCCGACCAGGACACCTTCTACGGCGGCGGCGCCACAGGGCTACACGGACTACCCGGCGCTGTCGGCGTAGTCGACCCACGGGCTGCGGGCCCGGTCCCTGCGATCCAGGGGCCGGGCCTGCGTCGTGCGCGGGCCCTCAGGCCGAGAGCGGGTCTTCCTCGTCCGGGACCACCTCGGGGCACGGGCACCAGGCGTCGTGCCAGGCCCGGCGGCAGCGCGCCGGGTAGGTCAGCGGGCGCACCACGCGGGCCGGGTTGCCGGCGACGAGCACGTCGTCGGGCACGTCCCGGGTGACGACCGCGCCGGCCCCCGACCATGACCGAGGGCCGATCGTGACGCCCGGCAGCACGACCGCCCGCGCCCCGACCCAGGTGCCCGACCCCGATCCGCACCGGGGCCTGCACGTGTGGACGGCCCTCCAGGGCCGTGGCTGTCGCTGTCCATGACGTAAGACCTCGTTGGCCAGCGCGACGTCGTCACCGAGGACGACCTCCTCGACCGAGAGCACGACCGCGCCGCTGTTGACGAACACCCGGTGCCCCCACCCGGATCCGCCCCCAGCCGCTGATCAGCGTGCGGCGGTGACCGGACCACACCGTGACGTCGTCGCCGATCTCCAGGTCGGTGGCGTCGACCCGCGGCCGGCCGAGCACGTGCGCCCGGGCACCGACGCTCGTGGCGTGCCGCAGGGACCAGCGGGCCTGCGCGCCCTGGCGCAGCGCTGCGCGGCGTGCCAGTGCAGCTCGGTGCGCTTGCGCGCCCCAGTCGACGTGCGGCCAGACCCGGGCCCGGCACCGCTGCTCGCTGCGCTCACGCGACACGAGACCTACGCAGCGCCACGACCAGGCAGACTGTGCGGGTGGAGGACGAGATGCCGATCTGCTCGGCGAAGGGCTGTCGCGAGGCGGCGCGCTGAGCTGCTGGTCTGGAACAACCCCAAGCTGCACACGCCCGACCGGGAGAAGACCTGGTCGGCCTGCGACGCGCACCGCGGAGAGCCTGTCGGAGCACCTGGACGTGCGCGGCTTCCTGCGCCGGGTCGACCCGCTGCCGTTCCGCTGCCCGCAGTGCCACGCGGAGTTCCCCGCCGGGCAGGACGGCTGCCCGGTCTGCGCGGGCGTGCGCACCGGCTCCTGCGGCGGGCGGTCCTAGTGCTGGCCCTGGCCGGTCTCGAGGGTCACCGTGAAGAGCTGGTCCTCGGAGGTGAGCGAGCGGGAGTCGGTGCCCTTCTTCAGGTAGGGCCCGTAGCGGCCGTTCTGCGCGGTGATCTCCTCGGGCTTCTGGTCGGTGCCCTCGGCCGGGGGCGCGACGCCCACGACGCGCGGCAGCGAGAGCAGCTTGACGGCGTCCTCGAGGGTGATGGTGTCGAGCGACATCGACTTGAAGAGCGAGCCCGTGCGGGGCTTGTCGTTCTTCTTCGCGTCCTCGGGGAGGTCCTCGGTGACGTAGGGGCCGTAGCGGCCGTTCTTCGCCACGACCCGCAGCCCGGTCTCGGGGTGGGAGCCGAGCTCGATCTCCTCGCCGGCGGGGTTGGCGAACAGCTCGGCGGCCTTCTCGAGGGTCAGCTCGTCGGGCGGCAGGTCGTCGGGCACGTTGGCGCGCTTGCCGATGGGGTTGCCCTCGTCGTCGGGGCCCTCGAGGTAGGGGCCGTAGCGCCCGACGCGCAGGTTGATGCCCGAGTCGGGGCCGCCGACCGGGAACGTCGCCAGCTCGCGGGCGTCGATCTCGCCGAGGCCGTTGACCAGCGTGTGCAGGCCCTGCACCTTGTCGCTGCCGTAGTAGAACTCCTGCAGCTCGCTCACACGGTCCTTGCGCCCGTTGGCGATCTCGTCGAGCACCCGCTCCATGCCGGCGGTGAACTCGTAGGAGACCTGCCGCGGGAAGTGGTCCTCGAGCAGCCGGATCACCGAGAAGGCCAGCCACGCCGGCACCAGCGCGGTGCCCTTCTTGTACACGTAGCCGCGGTTGAGGATGGTGCCGATGATCGAGGCGTAGGTGGAGGGCCGGCCGATCTCGCGGTCCTCGAGCTCCTTGATCAGCGTGGCCTCGGTGTAGCGGGACGGCGGCTTGGTCTCGTGGCCGTTGGCCGACAGCGAGGCCGCGCTGACGGCGTCCCCCTGCTCGAGGTTGGGCAGCCGGGTCTCCTGGTCGTCCTTGGCGCCGCCGTCGTCGGTGCCCTCGACGTAGGCCTTGAGGAAGCCGTGGAAGGTGATGACGCGCCCGGTGGCGGAGAAGACGGCGTCCTCGCCGGTCGAGGACGCGCCGCCGATGCGGATCGAGACCGACTGGCCCACGGCGTCCTTCATCTGCGAGGCGACGGTGCGCATCCAGATCAGCTCGTAGAGCCGGAACTGGTCACCGGTCAGGCCGGTCTGCGCCGGCGTCCGGAACGACTCGCCCGCCGGGCGGATCGCCTCGTGCGCCTCCTGGGCGTTCTTGACCTTGGAGGTGTAGGTGCGCGGGCGCGTCGGGGACGTACTCCGAGCCGTACAGCTCGCGGACCTGCGAGCGGGCGGCGTTGATCGCACCGTCGCTCAGGGTCGTGGAGTCGGTACGCATGTAGGTGATGTAGCCGTTCTCGTACAGCCGCTGGGCCACCGACATCGTGACCGAGGCGCTCATGCCCAGCTTGCGGCTGGCCTCCTGCTGCAGCGTGGTGGTGCGGAACGGCGCGTACGGCGAGCGGCGGTACGGCTTGGCCTCCACCGACCGCACCTCGTAGGTGGTGTCGGCCAGCGCCGAGACCAGCGACTCGGCCCGCGCGCGGTCGAGGTGGACGACGTCCGCACCGGCCTTGAGGAGGCCGTCCTGGCCGAAGTTCGAGCCCGAGGCGACGCGGGTGCCGTCGAGGGAGTGCAGCTTGGCGGGGAACATCCGCTGCTCGTGCTTGCTGCCGGCGTCGAAGGTGCCCTCGAGGTCCCAGTAGGACGCCGCCCGGAACGCCATGCGCTGCCGCTCGCGGTCGACGACGAGGCGGGTCGCGACCGACTGCACGCGTCCGGCCGACAGGCCCGACATGACCTTCTTCCACAGCACCGGGCTGACCTCGTAGCCGTAGAGGCGGTCGAGGATGCGGCGGGTCTCCTGGGCCTCGACGAGGTCCATCGCGAGGTCGCGCGGGTTCTCGGCGGCCTCGAGGATCGCGGCCTTGGTGATCTCGTGGAAGACCATCCGCTTGACCGGGATGCCCTTGGGCTTCAGCTCGTCGAGCAGGTGCCAGGCGATGGCCTCGCCCTCACGGTCCTCGTCGGTGGCGAGGAAGAGCTCGTCGGCGTCCTTGAGCAGGCTCTTGAGCTTGGAGATGTGGGCCTTCTTGTCGCGGGGCACCACGTAGTAAGGAGTGAACTCGTGCTCGACGTCGACCGCGAGCCGTCCCCACGGCTTGTCCTTGATCTTCGCCGGGGTGTCGGCGGCGTTGTTCGGGAGGTCGCGGATGTGACCGATCGAGGACTCCACGACGTAGCCCGCGCCGAGGTACCCGCCGATGGTGCGGGCCTTCGCCGGGGACTCGACGATCACCAACTTGTGTGCCACTGAACTCGGAACTCCTTGAGCCTGCTGGGTCCGTGAACCCCGTGTCCGGGGCTCACGGCCGATCACGGTAGCGCGTGCTGTCCACCCCACCCGCCACTGCGCCTCCCGGTGGGCCCCTGCGGAGAACTCGGCGAGCGGCGTCCGGACCGTGGCGACGTCGTCGCCGCGGCAGCGGTCAGCGCGGGTGCAGGTACCCGACCTGGGTCTCCTGCTGGTCGATGAGCGCCTGGTTGCCGATCGGCACGACGCTCACGAACAGGCCGTAGCCGGCCGGGTCGCCGAGGTCGACGACGACCACCGTCGCGACGTCACCCTCGACCGCGACCTCCGGGTCGTCGATGCGGATCTCCGCGGCGATCTCCCATGCCGGCGCACCCCCGACCTCGATCGGCCGTGAGCCGAGCACGGTGCCGCCGCTGAACCCGTTGTAGAAGTTGGGCGAGCGCGACATGCACTCCAGCACGGTGCTCGCGGCCTGCCCGACGCCGGTGAACCCGTTGTCGCGGTTGAGGCCGCCGAGGGCGTAGACGGCGACCCACTTCTCCTCGATCTGCTTGCCGGGGGCGGTGACGCCGTCGGCGAACTCGAACGCCGTGGAGGTGTCGAGCGCCGAGGTGAACCCCGGCACCGTGGGCATCGCCAGGCCCCCTCCGGTGATCTCGTCGCCCACCAGGCCGGACGCCGCCCGCTTCGGCCGGCCGCCGAAGCACTGCAGGTCGGTGGGCTCGGCCGGGTCGGTGAACGGGTCGACCGCCGGCGCCCCGGTCGGGTCGCTGGTCGGGTCGGTCGTGGGCTCCGTCGTCGGGTCGGTCGTGGGGTCCGTCGTGGGCTCGGTCGTCGGCTCCGTGGTGGGGTCGGTGGTCGGGTCGCTGGTGGTCACGGTCGAGGTGCCGTCACCCGTGGCGGTGTCGTCGTCACCCGTGGCGAGCCCGACGACGAAGTACGTGCCGACCGCCAGCGCCACCATCAGCGCGACGGCCCCGACGGCGAGCAGGGCGACCTTGCTCCCCGACCCGCCACCACCGGCGTTCGACGGGTACGACGCACCGGGGTAGCCCTGGTAGACGACGTCGGCCGGTGGGGCCGGGGGACGCGCGGCGGGGGGCGCGGGCGGCGCAGGTGGGAAGGCGGGCCCCGGCGGCGGGGACGCCGGGTCGCCGGTGAGGTCGCTGCCCCACGCGACGCCGTCCCAGTACCTGAAGGCACCGGGCTGCCCGGCCGGATCGGGGTACCACCCTGGGGTCGCCACCCGCCGCACGATAGTCGGCCGACGGTGGTCGGGGGGCGAGGGCCGAGGCCCCAGCCTCGAGGCCTCCGGCTGGATCAGCTCGCGACGAGGCCGGGCCCCGGTGCTCGGCCGGTCTCGAGGCTGCTCGCTCGTACCTCGCTCGCAGCACCTCGACCATCGTCAGCCGACCTCGACCGCCGTCGGCCCGTCTCGACCATCGTCAGCCGGTCTCGACCGTCGTCAGCCCGTGAGGTAGCCCTCGGCGACGAGCTCGGCCACGACGGGGAGGTAGGTGGCGCGGGTCGCGGCCGGGTCGAGGTCGAGCAGGCGGGCGACGGCGTCGAGGATCTGCCCGACCGTGAGGTCGCCGTCGCAGGCCCCCACCAGTGCCGCCTCCACGGTGTCCACCGTGCGGGCCCGGCGGAAGCCGACCTGCTGGCGCAGCACGATCGTCTCCGGGTCCTCGGCCCCCACGGGCCCGCGGGTCTCCTGGACGACGTCGGCCCGGGCGAGCAGGACGTCGTCGGGCGACACCGTCGCGCGCGCCGCTGCGCCCCAGTCGCGGATGGCGGGGGCGATCGGCTGCTCGACGTCGTAGGGCCACGACAGCAGCTCGCGGCGGGAGCCGCCCTCGTGGCAGGTTGATCCAGCCGAACCCGACCGCCTCGACGCCCAGCTCGTCGAACCACGAGAGCCACGTGTCGTAGCGGGTGAGGTAGTCGGGCGAGCCGTGCAGGCCGGCGTCCTTGAGCCAGAGCTCGACGTAGGCGGCCGGGTCGAGCACCTCGCGCTGCACGACCAGGGCGTCGAACCCCGGCTCGAGCCAGCCGGCGAGCCGCTCGTCCCACGGGCGGTCCTTCTCGATCACCCAGTTGGCCAGCACCTGGCACCAGCCGCCGGGCTCGAGGTGGCGCGGGGCGGTGCGCACGATGTCCTCGACCACGCGGTCGCCGGGCAGGCCGGAGTCGCGGTAGACGAGGCGCTCACCGGTCGCGGGCGAGATCACGAACGGCGGGTTCGTCGCGATCAGGTCGAAGCGCTCGCCGCGCACCGGGTCGAAGAAGGAGCCGTCGCGGACGTCGACGTCGACCCCGTTGAGCGCGGCGTTGTACCGGGTGACGGCGAGGGCGCGCGCGTTGACGTCGGTGGCCACGACCCGGCCGCTGTGCCGCGCGAGGTGCAGGGCCTGGACGCCGCACCCGGTGCCGAGGTCGAGGGCGGAGCCCACCTGCTCGCGGATCGTCAGCTGCGCCAGCGACGTCGACGCCGGGCTGATGCCGAGCACGTGGTCGGCGGTCGACCCGCTGCGGGGCGCCGTCGAGGCCGGGGGTGAGGTCGCTGACCACCCACAGGTCCTCCTCGGCGTCCCCGCTCGCCCCGGTCCGGCGGCGACGGCGTACGGGCGGCAGTCGAGGCGCGCCGCGACCTCACCGACGCTCTGGGCGAGCAGTCCGTCGATCGCGAGGCGGTCCACCAGCCCGGGCAGCGCGCGCTCGGCCTCGCGCGACGACACCGTGGTCTGCAGCAGGAAGAGCCGGACCAGGGTCTCGAGCGGGCTGCCGCCGCCGGTCTGCCGGAGCCCCGGTGCCGTCTCGTTCCGGGCCAGCGCGTCGTGCGCGCGGGCACCGAGCAGCCCGGCCACCCCGTCGTAGGTGAAGCCGGCCGCCGCGAGGGCGTCACGGAGGGCGGGAGCGTGCGCGGGGTTCACCGCGCCATCCTCGCAGCACACCCACCACGGTCCCGATCGGGCGAGAACGCCTGCACGAGGGCGCGACGAGACCTACCCTCCGAGGTATGGAGCTCCCCCGCCACCGCCGCGCACTCGTCGCCACCGCCCTGCTGACCTCGCTGCTCGCCGTCCCCGCCGGCGTCCTCGGCACCGCCTCCCCCGCGGCCGCCACCCCCTGCCCCCTCCCCGCACCGCTGCCCTGCCTCGCCCCGCCGAGCGCGACGACGCCCCCGGCCATCACGGGCACCGCGCAGGTCGGCCAGCTGCTCACCGCGACCCCGCCCACCTGGGACCAGGACGGCGTCACCACCACCTACCAGTGGAACCGCGACGGTGCCGCGATCAACGGCGCCACGGACCTCACCTACTCCCTGGTCGGCGACGACTTCGAGGCCTCGATCACGGTCACCGCGAGCGGCTCCAACGGCGCCTTCCCGCTGCCGGGCACCTCGACGTCCACGGCGGTCTTCCCCGCCAAGGGCCCGATGATCACGCCCACCTCGAACCCGGTCGTGACCGGGGCCGGCGAGCTCGGCGGCACGCTGACGGCGTCCACGGGCCAGTGGGGCGAGCCCGACCCCACCTTCACGTTCCAGTGGTACCGCAGCAAGCCGCAGGGCTCGGGCGCGACCAAGATCGAGGGCGCGACGCAGAACAACTACACCGTCTCGCCGCTCGACGCGGGCCGCAAGCTCATCGCGCTGGTGACCGCCGACCGTTCGGCTACCAGCCCGGGGTCGCGGCGTCGAACACGACGTCGATCATGAAGGCGAACGCCTTCCCGGTGCTGACCTTCGCGAAGAAGACCATCAGGGTCACCCAGCGCGGCACGGCGAAGATCGCCGTCGAGGGGCTCGACGGCGGGCTGGTCCCGACCGGCTTCCTCAAGGTGATGGAGGGCCAGAAGGTCCTCGTGTCGGTGAAGATCGCCGCCCCCGCCGGTGGCGAGGCGACCCTGACGCTGCCGCGGCTCGCGCGGGGCCGCCACCAGCTCACCGTCCGCTACCTCGGCGACTCGACCTACCGCGCCGTCACGTCCTCCGCGGCCACGCTGACGGTCACGAAGTAGGAGCGGGGCTGCTCGCTGGCCCGGCGCGCCCGTCCGGAAAACACACCGACCCGCCGCACAGGTGCGACGGGTCGGTGCGGGTGGTGCTGGGTCAGACGGTGGTGCCCTTCTCGGCCTCGGTCGTGGGCGCGTTGCCCTCGAGGCCGGAGCCACGGCGCTTCGAGACCACGACCGCGGCGGCGATGATCGCCACGGCGGCCAGCGCGATGATGATGCGGACGGCGTCGTTCTGGTCCTCACCGACGCTCAGCGAGACCACGGCGCTGGCGATCAGCAGCGAGACCAGGTTCATCACCTTGATCAGCGGGTTGATCGCCGGACCGGCGGTGTCCTTGAACGGGTCGCCGACGGTGTCACCGATGACGGTGGCCTCGTGGGCGGGCGAGCCCTTGCCGCCGTGGTTGCCGTCCTCGACGAGCTTCTTGGCGTTGTCCCAGGCGCCACCCGCGTTGGCGAGGAAGACCGCCATCAGGGTGCCGGTGCCGATGGCACCCGCGAGGAAGCCCGCCAGGGCGGTGACGCCGAGGCCGAACCCGACCGCGATCGGGGCCAGGACGGCCAGGATGCCGGGCGTGATCGAGCTCGCGCAGCGAGTCGCGGGTCACGATGTCGACGACCTTGCCGTACTCGGGACGACCGGTGCCCTCCATGATCCCGGGGATCTCGCGGAACTGGCGGCGCACCTCGTAGACGACGGCGGCGGCCGCACGGGCCACGGCGTTGATCGCCAGGCCGGAGAAGAGGAACACCACCGAGGCGCCGAGCAGCACACCGACGATGACGGCCGGGTTGAAGACGCTGAAGTCGAGCAGGTAGAGCTCGTCGTCGCGGACGTTGGCGTCGGCGAGCGACTCGAA
Source organism: uncultured Actinomycetota bacterium (assembly GCA_963830575.1). Classification (GTDB taxonomy): domain Bacteria; phylum Actinomycetota; class Actinomycetes; order Propionibacteriales; family Nocardioidaceae; genus Nocardioides. Next base: position 49,916 of record CAWHNR010000001.1, on the reverse strand, counting down.
GACCGACGTGGCGTAGGAGCCGAACAGCGCCGTGGCCGCCAGGACGGCGGTCGCGATCGCGATGCCCTTCGTGATGGCCTTCGTGGTGTTGCCGACGGCGTCGAGCTCGGTGAGGATCAGCGCGCCCTCCGGGCTGACGTCGCCCGACATCTCCGCGACGCCCTGGGCGTTGTCGGAGACCGGGCCGAACGTGTCCATGGCCACGATGACGCCGACCGTGGTGAGCAGGCCGGTACCGGCGAGCGCGACCGCGAAGAGCGACACGGTGAGCGTGGCGCCACCGAGCAGGTAGGCGCCGAACACGGCCGCCCCGATGACGAGGGTCGTGTAGACCGCCGACTCGAACCCGACGGAGAGGCCCGAGAGGATGACGGTCGCCGCGCCGGTGAGCGAGGTGCGGCCGACGCCCTTGACGGGCTCGTACTCGGTGCCGGTGTAGTACCCGGTGAGGGCGAGGATGCCGGCCGACATCACGATGCCGATGACCACGGCGGCGGAGGCGATGAAGCGCGGGTCGCCGTCGGCGCCGGCCAGGTCGAGCGCGATGTTGTCGAACTCGGCGAAGCTGCCCGGCAGGTAGATGTAGGACAGCACGACCCAGGCCACGGCGGCGATGGCCGAGGACAGGTAGAACGACCGGTTGATCGTGACGAGGCCGTTCTCGCCGGCCTTGGGCGTGGTCAGGTAGACGCCGACGACCGCGGTGAGCGCACCGATGGCCGGGATGAGCAGCGGGTAGACCAGGCCCTGGTCGCCGAAGGCCTGCGAGCCGAGGATCAGCGCGGCGACGAGGGTGACGGCGTAGGACTCGAAGAGGTCCGCGGCCATGCCGGCGCAGTCGCCCACGTTGTCGCCGACGTTGTCGGCGATCGTGGCGGCGTTGCGCGGGTCGTCCTCGGGGATGTTCTGCTCGACCTTGCCGACCAGGTCGGCGCCGACGTCCGCGGCCTTGGTGAAGATGCCGCCGCCGACCCGCATGAACATGGCGAGCAGCGCGGCACCGAAGCCGAAGCCCTCGAGCACGTCGGGGGCGGCGTCCTGGAAGAACAGCACGACGAGGCTGGCCCCGAGCAGGCCGAGACCGACGGTGAGCATGCCGACCATCGCGCCGGTGCGCAGGCCGATCTTCATCGCGGGCTCGCGACCCACGGTGTTGGCCGCGGCGGCGACGCGCAGGTTGGCGCGCACCGCGAGGCTCATGCCGAGGTACCCGACCGCGGCGGAGAAGCCGGCACCGACGAGGAAGAACACCGAGCGGAAGATCCGCACGGTGGTGTCGTCGGCGGGCAGCGCCAGCAGCGCGAAGAACGCGACCGCGGCGAAGATCGCCAGCGTGCGGAACTGCCGCTGCAGGTAGGCGTCGGCGCCCTCCTGCACCGCCTGGGCGATGTTCTTCATGTTGTCGGTGCCTTCGGCGGCGCTCAGGACTTCCTTGCGGAAGATGAACGCCATCCCCAGCGCGCCGAGGGCGATCAGGGCGACGACGACGACCAGGACCAGGTTGCCACCCGTGACCTCGACCTCACCGACCAGTGCGGGAGCAATCCCGGCCATCCGTTTCCTCCTGCGTGTCAGGACGTGCGAGGACCCGGGCCGCATGGCCCCAGGTCATGTGCAGAACGCAGCGGAGTTTACGCACGGCGCACGCCTGGGAGGACAGGGGGTGTGACGCGGACCACCCGCGTGCGGCGAGCCGTCAGGACGCGGCGAGCGCGGCCTCGGCGGAGTCGTGGATCACGAACACCTTCGCCAGGCCGGTGATGCGGAAGATCTTGAGCAGCCGGTCCTGGTTGCAGATCAGGCTGAGCGAGCCGTCGTGGGCGCGGACCTTCTTCAGGCCGCCCACGAGGACGCCGAGACCGGTGGAGTCGAGGAACTCGACGGCCTCCATGTCGACCACGAGGTGGTAGGTACCCCCGGCGACGAGCTCGGTGATCTTGTCGCGCAGCTTGGGAGCCGTGTAGACGTCGATCTCACCGCCCACGGCGACGATGGTGCGTCCGTCGACGTCGCGCGTCTCGAGACTGAGGTCCACGTGATCTCCAGGGTTGGGGCATGGGCTGGGGGGAGCTGACCCGGGCGCTCACGGCGTCCGCTCCGGCCGGACCATCAAACCATGCGCGGCACAGGCGCGCACACAGATGTAAAAGAGCCAAGGCGTACCCCGTTCCCACCGGCTGGGAAGGCCCGGGATCGGCCCCGAGGGCAGGCCCGGCCGACCGTCGGTGGCCTGTGCCACCATCGCAGCCATGGTTCCCGCCGCCACCGCATCTGCCGTGCCGACGGCACGCAGCCCGCTCGGCGGACAGACGGTGGCCGCGCTGCTCGCGCGGCTGGCGGCGGCCCCCGGTCGCGAGGGGCGGCTGACCCACGTCGAGGTCCGCCCCGCCCGCGCGGCCGTCCACGCGGACTGGCCCGCGTGGGCCGACCCGGCGCTCGTCGCCGCCTACACCGCCCGCGGCATCGAGCGGCCCTGGCGGCACCAGGTCGAGGCGGCCGAGGCCGCGCACGCCGGGCGCCACGTCGTGGTCTCCACCGCCACGGCGTCCGGCAAGTCCCTCGCCTACCAGCTGCCGGCGCTCTCGGCCGCGACCCGGGCGCGGGGCGACCGCGGACGCCGGGGCGCCGCCACGCTGTACCTCTCCCCCACCAAGGCCCTCGCGCACGACCAGCTCGGGGCCCTGCTCGAGCTGCGGCCTCGAGACGCGCATCGCCACCTGCGACGGCGACAGCAGCCACGACGAGCGCGACTGGGCGCGGGCCCACGCCGAGTACCTGCTCACCAACCCCGACATGCTGCACCGCTCGATCCTCCCGGGGCACCAGCGCTGGGCGGCGTTCCTCGGCTCGCTGCGCTACGTGGTCGTCGACGAGTGCCACCACTACCGCGGGGTGTTCGGCGCCCACGTCGCCCACGTGCTGCGGCGGCTGCGACGCGTCTGCGCGCTGTACGGCGCCGAGCCGACCTTCGTGCTCGCCTCGGCCACCACCGCCGAGCCCGGGCTCACGGCGTCGCGGCTCACCGGGCTCGACGTCGTCGCCGTCACCGAGGACGGCTCGCCGCGCGGCGAGGTCACCCTCGCGCTGTGGGAGCCGCCCCTCACCTCGCACACCGGCGAGAACGGTGCGCCGGTGCGCCGCTCCGCCGCCTCCGAGACCGCCGACCTGCTGGCCGACCTGGTCGCCGAGGACGTGCACACCCTGGCGTTCGTGCGCTCGCGGCGCGGGGTCGAGCAGGTCGCGCTCACCGCCGCCGACCTGCTCGGCCGAGGTCGACCCCGCGCTGGCGCGGCCGGGTCGCCGCCTACCGCGGCGGCTACCTGCCCGAGGAGCGGCGCGCGCTCGAGTCGGCGCTGCGCCGCGGCGACCTCGTCGGCCTGGCCGCCACCAACGCCCTCGAGCTCGGCATCGACGTGAGCGGGCTCGACGCGGTGCTGATCGCCGGGTTCCCCGGCACCCGCGCGGCGCTGTGGCAGCAGGTCGGCCGCGCCGGGCGCGGCGCGCAGGACGCCCTCGGGGTGCTGGTCGCCCGCGACGACCCGCTCGACACCTACCTCGTGCACCACCCCGAGGTGCTGCTCGACCAGCCGGTCGAGGCCCACGTCTTCGACCCCGTCAACCCGCACGTCCTCGGCCCGCACCTGTGCGCGGCCGCGCAGGAGCAGCCGCTCACCGAGGCCGACCTGCCGCTCTTCGGCCCGACCGCCCGCGACGTCGTCGACGCCCTCGCCGACCGCCGGGCTGCTGCGCCGGCGGGCGCGCGGCTGGTTCTGGACCGACCGGCGCCGCGCCGCCGACCTCACCGACATCCGCAGCGCCGGCGGGTCGCCCGTCGCCCTGGTCGAGGCCGGCACCGGCCGCGTCGTCGGCACCGTCGACGCCGGCCGGGCCCACGGCACCGCCCACACCGGCGCGGTCTACCTGCACCAGGGCGAGACCTGGGTCGTCGACGACCTCGACCTCGAGGAGCACGTGGCGACCATCACCCGGCGCGACCCGGGCTACACCACCGTCGCCCGCGAGGTCACCGACATCACCGTGGTCGCCGAGCGCGAGCACGCGCGACGTGGGGTCCGTGCCGGCTCGTCGTGGGGCGACGTCGAGGTCTCGCACCAGGTCGTCTCCTACCTCAAGCGCAGCCAGCCGTCGGGCGAGGTGGTCGGCGAGGAGCCCCTCGACCTGCCCGGCCCGCTCGCTCACCACCACCGCCGTGTGGTGGACCGTGCCCGACGACGTGCTCGCCGCCGCCGGGCTCGCCGAGCCTCGACCTGCCCGGCGCCGCCCACGCCGCCGAGCACTGCTCGATCGGGCTGCTGCCGCTCGTCGCCACCTGCGACCGCTGGGACATCGGCGGCGTCTCGACCGCCCGCCACGCCGACACCGGCCTGCTCACGGTGTTCGTGCACGACGGCCAGCCCGGCGGTGCGGGCTTCGCCGAGCGCGGCTTCCGGGCCGCACGGCGAGTGGCTCGGCGGCCACCCGGGAGACCATCGCGGCCTGCGAGTGCGACCACGGCTGCCCCTCGTGCGTGCAGTCGCCCAAGTGCGGCAACCAGAACAACCCGCTCGACAAGGCCGGGGCGCTGCGCCTGCTCGACGTCCTGCTCGCGCGACGCCGACGCCGACCCGCAGTAGGTTGCCTGCATGCTGCTGCTGGGTCTGGTCATCATCGCCGTCGGCGCCGTGCTGATCATCGGCGGCGTCTTCGCCACGCGACGTGTCGGGCGACGACACCTCGATCTTCGGCATCGACGTCACCCGCAGGTGCTGTTCCTCCTCGGCGTCGCCGCCGGCGTGCTGCGTGCTCTTCGGGCTCTCGGTCACCAAGTTCGGCGCCCGGCGCGAGCTCAAGCAGCGCAAGGAGCAGAAGAAGATGGACGAGCTGTCCGAGAAGCTCGACCGCGCCGAGGCCGGCCGTCGCCGCGACCTCCGGACGACCCCGACTGCGCTGACCTGCCAGACGGGACACCGTCGACGCGGCTCCGATCGACAGGTCACCGAGGCCAGCGCTGACCGGCAGGTCAGCGGGCCAGGTCCGGCGCGGGCCTCGGCCTGCGAGGTCGCCGTCCTGGCCGAGCCAGCGCGGGCCGGCGACCTCGACCGTCACGACGACGTCGCGCCCGTCGACGTCGCAGGCCAGCAGGGCCGCGCCGTTGGCGTCGGCCACCCGGCGGGCCGGCGCCGCACGGCGTCGCCCCCGGCCGCCAGGGCCTGCGGCCCCCGCCAGGGCCGCGAGGTCGGCCGCCGACTGGGCCGTGCGGTGGGCGACGACCAGCGCGGCCACCACGGCGAGGGCCGCAGCCGACCAGCACCAGCAGCCCGACGAACGTCACCACGCAGCACGGTGGCCGCGCCCCGGTCGTCGCGGACCGTCACGGGGACGCCTCGCTCAGCGCGGCGGCCTCGGCGCGCACCGTGACCACGGGCAGGAAGTCGAACAGCCCGCCCGGGCCGTCGACCTCGGCGCCGAGGCGGTCGCGGTGACCACCTCGTCGCCGACGGCCACGGTGACGCCGCCGCCGTCGGGCACCACCCGCTCGCCGGCCGCGACCGCCGCCGACGGGTCGTCGCCGCGGGCCAGCGCCCGGGCCGTCTCGCGGGCGGCGTCGACGACGCGCACCTGGGCCGCCCCGACCGAGAGCAGCCAGACCAGGCCGACGGTCACCGCCAGCAGCAGCGGCAGGGCCATCGCGAGCTCGGCGGTGACCGCGCCGCGCTGCTCGCGGCGGACCCGGGCCGGAGGCCGGTCGCGCCCGACGGCAGGTCACCCGATGCCCAGCAGCCCGAGCACGTGGTCGAAGAGCGAGCGTGAGCATCCGGTCGCCGAAGCCGCCGGTGAGCAGCTTGTAGAGCAGGCCGGCGAGGCCGGCCCCGGCGGCCGTGCCGACGGCGTACTCGGCGGTGGTGATGCCGCGCTCGTCGCGAGTCGGCCGTGCTCGACCCGGTGGAGCTGACGCATGCGTGTGCCTCTCTCTCGCGGGCCGCCCGGTGCGGCCCGACCCCGAGACTCTGCGCCGCGGCCCGGCGTCCGGGGCGCGACCGGCGCCGCGGCCTGGGGAGGAGGCGCCGGCCGCGCCGGCTGTGGACGGTTGGCGGGCACCTGTGCCGGGCGGGAGACGTGCTCACCAGGCGATCGACCCGAGCAGGCCGGCGACGAGCGGGACGATGCCGACCAGCACGAACGCCGGCAGCAGGCACAGCCCCAGCGGCACCGCGGCCCGGACGCCGACCGCGCGGGCCCGGTCCTCGACGTCGGCGCGGCCCGCCGCGGCCAGCTCGTCGGCGAGCCGCTCGACGGCGGCCACCACCGGCGCGCCGGTGTCGTGGGCGCGCGCCATCGTGCGGCCCAGCGGCGCCAGGTCGGGGTCGGCGGCCAGGTCGGCCCACACCGTCGCCGCGGGCACGCCGAGCGCGAGCCGGGCGGCGAGCGGCGGCGAGCCGGTCGGCCGCCGGCCCGGGCAGGGCCCGGGCCACCAGCACGCACCGCCTCGGCGCGCGGCGGCGCCCGAGCGCAGCGCGGCGGCGAGCAGCAGCACCACGCGCGGGCAGGTCGCGCCGGACCTCGTCGCGCGCGGCGCCGGGCCTGCGGCCGGCTCCGCCCGGCCGACGACCACCCACACCGCCGACCGCCCGACCACCGGCCGGCGACCAGCCCGGCCGCCCCGCCGACGAAGGTCGCCGCGGCGGCCCCGGCCGAGCAGCGACCACAGCCCGCGGTGCCGACGCAGCCAGCCCTCGGCGTCCGGCACCGGCTCGGGCACGCGCGGCGTCGCGCAGACGTGCGGCCGCGGCCGGGGCGGCTGCAGCAGCGCCAGCCACCGCGGCCACCGCACGGCCGCGACCAGCACGCGCCGCTCACGGCCGGTCGACCTCGCGGGCCAGGGCCTCGATCCAGGCCAGCCCCGCCGAGCCGAACGCCAGGCCCAGGGCCAGGCAGCCGAGCCCGACGGGGTGCGTCGAGCAGGAAGCCCCAGGGGTCGCCGCCGGCGCCGGAGCCCATCGACAGGGCGAGCACCGGCAGCGCGGCGACCAGCCGGCGGTGGCGCGCGCCGAGGCCAGCTCGCCCTCGACGACCCGACGGGTGGCCGGCGGTCGCGCGGAGCTCGCGGCCGACGTGCGTCGAGGGTGTCGGCGAGGCCCTCGCCGGTGCGGTGCGCGACCTGCCAGGCCGCCGCGACCACCACGCAGGTCGCCGCGCGCCCGGTGCCGCCGCGACGCCGCGCCAGGCCGCGGGCACGTCGGCCCCGACGCGGTAGGCCTCGGCCACCGGCGCGAGCGCCGGCCAGTCGCGGGCGACGACCGGTCGAGCGCGACGCCCGGCGGTCGGCCCGCGACGAGCTCGGCGGCCAGCGCCTCGCAGGTCTCCAGCACCCGGGCCGCCGTCGCGGCGGCCTCGCCGCCGGGCCGCCACGGGCGTGGAGCAGCCGGCGCCCGGCGGCAGCCGCACCCGCCGCGATGAGCGGCCAGCACCCAGAGCCGGACGCGGCCCGCCGCCAGCGACCACGGCCGCGACCGCGCCGAGGACCAGCGCCACGGCCGGACCGGGGGCCGCCCGGGTCGCGGCACCTCGTCGCGGCCGGACCGGAGCACGCCGCGCGACGGCAGCAGCAGCACCGCGCCGCGAGCGCCGCCGCGACGGCGGCGAGCGCGGTCACGAACCGTCTCGACCCGAGCCGGTCGAGCAGCCGGTCGAGCGCCCGCCCCTCGTGCAGGTCGGCCGTCGACGCCGACCTCGATCGCCACCTCGATGCCCACGAGGCCGTCGGCCCGGCGCACCGGCACCGCCACCTGGGCCACCCGCCGGGCGCCGTCGGCGACGCGGGCGAGGTGCACCACCGACGTCGACGGCCGCGGCGAGCTGGCTGTGCGCGGCCTCGCGGCCGAGCCCGGCCGCCAGGGCGAGCGCCTCGACGCGCGCGGGGACGTCGGCCGCGGAGTTGGCGTGCAGGGTGCCGCAGCCGCCCTCGTGGCCGGTGTTGAGCGCGGCCAGCAGCTCGACGACCTCGCCCCCGCGCACCTCCCCGACCACCAGGCGGTCGGGTCTCATCCGCAGCGCCTGCCGCACCAGGGTGCGCAGGTCGAGCGCACCCGCGCCCTCGACGTTGGCCGGCCGCCCCTCGAGCGCGACCACGTGGGGATGGTCGGGCCGCAGCTCGGAGGCGTCCTCGACGACGACGACCCGCTCGCTCGGGCGGCAGCCGGGCGAGCAGCGCCGCCAGCAGGGTCGTCTTGCCGGAGCCGGTGCCGCCGCTGACGAGGAAGGCGAGTCGCGAGGCCAGCACCTGGTCGAGCAGCTCGCGGACGCCCTGCGGCCACCATGCCGCCGGCGACGAGCTCGTCGAGGGTGAAGCCGCCGCCGCGCGGGACCCGCAGCGAGATGCTGGTGCCCGGTCGGGCCACGGGTGCGAGCACGGCGTGGAACCGGGTGCCGTCGGCGAGCCTCAGGTCGACGTAGGGCGTGGCGTCGTCGAGCCGCCGCCCGCCGGTCGACGCCAGCCGCTGGGCCAGGCGCCGCACCGCCTCGTCGTCGGCGAACCTGACGTCGCTGCGCTCGAGCCCGCGGCCGCGGTCGAGCCACACCTCGTCCGGACCGTTGACCAGCACGTCGGTCACGCCGGGCAGCCGCAGCAGCGGCTCGAGCGGGCCGGCCCCGACGACGTCGCGGCGCAGCGCCTCGTGGACGGCGAGCACGGTCGCGTCGCCCACCGGGCGTCCGGTCCGGCGCAGCGCCTCGGCCACGCGGTGCGGCGTCAGCTCGCCGGGCGCGCGCGCCAGCTGCTCGCGGACGGCGTCGACGAGGGCCGCCGGCGGGCCGCGTCACGCCGGCCGCCCGATCGCGCGGGGCGAGCACCTCGAGCAGGCCGGTGCAGGCGCGGCCCAGCGGTCCTCGCGGCGAGCGCGACCGGCCCGAGCCCGAGGTCGACCGCCTCGGCGACGCCAGCGCTGGTGCGGCACCTCGGCGAGGACCGGGCGCCCGGTCGCCCGCACCACCGCGCGCCCGGTCGAGGCCCGTCGCCGCGCAGCACGAGGTGCGGGCTCGAGCCGCCCGTGGAGCCGCGCGCAGAGCCGCGCCGCCGACGCGACGCCCGGCACGGTCGGCGGCGACGACGAGCAGCAGCACGTCGCACCGCGAGGCGACCTCGTCGACGAGCGGGTCGGCGGTGCGCGGCAGGTCGACGACGACGGTGTCGTGGCCGCGCCGCGCGGCCGAGAGCGCCTCGCGCACGGCGAAGGCCTGCAGGGTCGCGGTGCTGCCGGCCTGCCAGGTGAGGACGCCGAGCCGCTCGCGCCGCGGCAGCGCCTCGCGCAGGGCGCGGGCGCTGAGCCGCCCGGTGGTCTGGCACAGCGCGTCCCACCGGAACCCGGCGCCGCGGTCGAGCCCGAGCACGCGGTCGAGCCCGGGCCCGAGCGGGTCGCAGTCGACGACCACGACGTCGCCGGTCCGGGCGGCCGCCTGGGCGAGGGCGCACGCGAGGGTGGTCGCGCCGGCGCCGCCCGACCCGCCGACGACGCCGACCACCATGGCCGCGGCGCCGGCCGGCCTCGCCGACGTCGGTGAGCGTCTCGACGAGCCAGCCCTCCGAGCGCGGCAGCTCGGCGACGTCCTCGGCGCCGACGGCCAGCGCCACGCGGAACAGCTCGTGCGGCGGCCGCGCCCCAGGCGACGACGTGCACCCCGTCGCGGCGCTCGGGGGCGAGCCCGGCGAGCGCCGGCGCCGAGGTCGGCGCCCGACCAGCACCACGCGGCGCGCGCGCCCACGACCGCAGCGCGCTCGCCGGGTCGGCGGCGACCTCGGGGGCGACGCCGGCCGCCGCCGCCAGGCGCAGCAGCTCGTCGCGCAGCGCGGGGTCGGCGGTGACGACAGCAGGGGCGCGGTGCGTGTCGGGTCATGCCTCGACGGTGCCGCGTCCCGTCCGACGTCGACCACCGCGTCCGATGCCGCCTGTGGACAACCCCGGCGACACCCGCCCTGTGGACGGCTCGTGGGCACGGCGACTCCGCCTACGATGACCCGCGTGGCGACCCTCGGGCGCCGACCGCGCGCCTTCTTCGACCTCGACAAGACGATCATCGCCAAGTCGAGCACGCTGGCGTTCTCCAAGCCGTTCCAGGCCGGCGGGCTGATCTCGCGGCGCGCGGTGCTGCGCTCGGCCTACGCCCAGTTCGTCTACCTGGTCGGCGGCGCCGACCACGACCAGATGGAGAAGCTGCGCCAGTTCATGTCCCAGCTCGTCGCCGGCTGGGACGTCGCCACCGTGCGCGAGATCGTCGCCGAGACGCTGCACCACGTCGTCGACCCGATCGTCTACGACGAGGCCGTCAGCCTGATCGCCGAGCACCAGCTGGCCGGGCGCGACGTCGTGATCGTCTCGGCCTCCGGCACCGAGGTCGTCGAGCCGATCGGCGAGCTGCTCGGCGCCGACCACGTCGTCGCCTCGCGGCTCGAGGTCGTCGACGGCAAGTACACCGGCGAGATCGACTACTACGCCTACGCCAAGGAGAAGGCGCGCGCGATCGCGCGCCTGGCCGAGGAGCGCGGCTACGACCTCGCCGCAGTGCTACGCCTACAGCGACTCGGTCACCGACGTCCCGATGCTCGAGGCCGTCGGCTTCCCGCACGCCGTCAACCCCGACCGCGACCTGCGCCGGGCCGCGGCCGAGCCGCGGCTGGCCGGTGCTGGTCTTCGTCAAGCCGGTCGCGCTGCGCTCGCGGCGTGCCGCTGCCGCCGGCCAAGCCGACGCTGGCCGCGCTCGCCGTCGGCGGCGCGGTCGCGGTCGGCGGGGTGCTGTGGGCCAGCGCGCGCAAGCGTCGCGCCTGGGCGCCTGACCTCCTCGCGCTCCGCAGCCCTAGCGCTGGGCCTCGCGGCCGACAGGTCATCGTGGGCTGCTCCCGCGGAGCTGGGCGGCCGGCCCGGGAGCCGCGGCGATCACCCAGACGATCGCCGACGCGGTGCGCGTCATGCCCGGTGTCGCCGAGCAGGCGCCTGGTCTACAGCCACCAGCGCCGAGGCGCTCGGCCGCGGTGTCGGGCTGCGGTCGACGTCACCGACCTCGCCGACGATCCTCGAGGTGCTGCGCGACGTCCGGCGGGTGCTCGAGCCGCTCCTCGGCGAGGGTGCCGACCGGCGTCACCTACTACGTCACCGGTCGCCCCGTCGACGGCGCCTCGGTGCAGCCGGGCGACCCGGCCTGACCCAGCCGCCCACGGCCGGGAGAGTGCGCCACGGCTCTTCGTCGATGACATGGACCCCTGCGCGAGTGAGGGTCGAGGCGCCGACGCCGCGCGTCGCCGTCGGCCAGACGTGCAGGCGGCACCCGAGCCAAGAAGTCTCGGGTGCCACCGCTGACACGTGAGCCTGTCGGCTACCAAGCGTGCGTCTCCACGCTGCTTCGGGAGTATCCCGTCGACACGCGCTCTCAAGAAGGGTGGATCGCCGCGTGGGTACCCGGTTCACGTGCTGCCTGTTGAGTTGAACCTCTAGACCATGTGTACGCCGATGCGGCCGGGGGTTCAAGGGTTGACATTCCGTCGGACGCGCGGCGGGCGCGTCGTCGTCGTGCGGGTCGCGGCTACTCGGCGCCCCGGCGCAGCGGCGCGCCTCGGCACCGGCGGCGAACGCCTCGGCGGCGTACAGCACCCAGGCGTGGACGCCGGCCGCACCGCCCTCGGCGTACCCGCGCAGGTTCGACTCGTAGGCCTCGCGCAGCGCGAGGTGCCCCGCCTCCGGCACGACGAGCGACTTCTCGTCGACGCCCCGCGCCACGATCACCAGCCGCTCGACGGCGCGCGCGACGATCCCGTTGTGGGAGGGGAACGGCGCGGCGGTGACGAGCTCGGCGTGCACCAGCCCGGCCACCAGCAGGGCCGGCGCTTCGGTCGTCGAGGCCAGCACGGCGGCCACGTCGCGCAGCCGGGCCGCCGACTCGTCGTCCCGCGGCCGGCCCAGCCGGTCGGCCGGGACGGAGCCGGCGGCGGCCAGCGCGTGCACCCGCGCCAGGGCCTGGAGGGGCGAGCGGCCGAGCGTCGGGGCCAGCCCGAGCAGCTCGGTCGAGACGCGCACCGAGTCCGCCGCGACCTCGTCGCCGGCCCCGTCACGCACCTCGGCGAGCGTGGACGCCGACCCCTCGAGGACGGCGCTCGCGTGCGCCCCGCGCAGCAGCGACTCCGCGGTCGTCTCCGGCGAGGTCCGACGCAGGCCACGGTCGCGCAGCATCACGTCGATGCCGTCGCGGGCCGCCGCGTAGGCGGAGGGCACGCCTTCGAGGGAGACCAGCCAGGCCAGGGGATCCGCGCTCACTCGGCGCTCACTCTGCACTCACGCCGGTCACGGTAGCGACGCTCGCGCGTCGCGCCGGTGTCGGCTCCGGCGGAGCCGTACGATCGGCTCGATGAGCGAGGAGCACCAGCGCCGCGCCCGGTCCTTCGGGAGCGTGGCCGACGCCTACGACCGCGGACGGCCGTCCTACCCGGACGACGCCGTGCGCTGGCTCGTCGGCGGCGAGCAGGCCACCGTGCTCGAGCTCGGCGCCGGCACCGGCAAGCTCACCGAGCGCCTGGTCGCCCTCGGCCACGACGTCCACGCCACCGAGCCCGACGAGGCGATGCTGGCCGTGCTGCGCGAGCGGCTGCCCGGCGTCCGGGCGTCCGCGACCGGGGCCGAGGAGATCCCGGCGGCCGACCAGTCCGTCGACGTGGTCGTCGCAGCCCAGTGCTACCACTGGTTCGACACCGACGTCGCACTCCCCGAGATCGCTCGCGTGCTGCGTCCGGGCGGGGTGTTCGCGACGGTCTGGAACCAGCGCGACGAGCGGATCCCGTGGGTCCGCAAGCTCGGCCGGATCATCGGCACCCAGGACAGCCTCGGGGCCGACGGCTTCGGGCACGCCACCGACCCCGTCGAGGCCGTCACGCTGTCGACGGAGTTCGGCTACGTGCTCAGCGAGACCTTCAAGCACTGGCAGTCCGTCGACCGCCGCACCATCGTCGACCTCGCCGTCTCGCGCTCCAACATCGCCGTGCTCGACGAGGCCGAGCGCGAGCGGGTGGTGCGCGACCTCCTGGCGCTCTACGACGACTACGGCCGCGGCATGGACGGCATGCAGGTGCCGTACAACGCGCTGTGCTTCCGCTCCGAGGTGGCCGAGCGCTCGGCGCCGGAGCCCGTCCTCGAGCCCACCGTGCCGATCGCCCTCGCCGGCGACAACCCGATGACCGACTCCGCCAGCGACCTGCCGCGCGTCATCGGCAACCTCGACGACGACAGCGGCACGCTGCTCATCGACTTCCGCTGACGCCGCCTCCTGCGGCGCAGGTCACGACGCCGCGACCCAGCGCGCGTCCGCGGCAGCGGCGACGAGCACGTCGGCGGCCAGCGGGGGCTCGGCGAGGTCGGGCACCCCCGGGGCGCACGCACACACGAGGATCGACACGGCCCACCCGTCGGCGCGGACGACGGTCACGCTGCGGACCAGGTCGTCGGGCATCGGCCCGTTGAGCGGTCCGACCTCGTGGAACGGGGCCATCCGGGCGACCGCCGCCGTCGTGTCGAGCACCCGCGCCTGGGACCCGTCGCCGACGTCCACGCACTCCCCTCCCGAGGCGGCGACCAGCTGGCGGCAGCCGGCCTCGGGGCCGAGGTCGATGCGCTCGATCCCGATCCCGGCGTGCACCGGGGCGCCGGCCTTCTCGGCGTTGTCGTACCAGAGGAAGCGCACGAGCTTCTTGACGCTCGGGACCGGCCTGAAGATGATCCCCTTCGCCCGTGACCCGCCCCCGACCAGCGAGACGAAGAACGCGGCCGGCCGCTCCGCCGTCTCGGTCGGCGAGGCGGTCGCGGCCGGCGTGCTGGTGCCCGCGACGGGCGGATCGGTGCGGTCGTCGGTGCTGGTGAGCACCGCGGCCGGGACGGCGACGGCCGCCACCGTGGCGAGCACGGCGACGGCCCCGGCCGCGCGGCGCCGCCGCTTGCGGACGCCGACCTCGCGACGCAGCACCCCCACCGCGTCGTCACGTGCGTGGATCCCGAGCGTGCCGCCGCGCATCCTGTCCCGTAGCAGGTCCTCGACCCGCTCGAGCCCGTGCTGCTGGTCGTCAGTCATGGCCCATCACCGTCGTCCTCGAGAGCTCGTCGCGCATCCGGGCCAGTCCCCGCATCAGGTGGGTGCGCGCCGTGGCCTCGGAGCAGCCGAGGCGCTCGGCGATGGCGGCGTGGTCGAGGTCCTCGATGGTGCGCAGGACGACGGCCGCGCGCTGCTGCTTCGACAGCGTCGAGAGCGCGGCGACCAGCTGCGGGTCGAGGGGCTGGTCGAGCAGCACCGGGCGGTCGTCCTCGCCGGCGGACCCGACGGGCAGCTCGCGCCTGAGCCGGCGGTGCCGGTCGATGTTGAGCCGCACCAGCACGGTCTGGGCGTAGCCGCCGGGGTTCTGACCCTTCAGCCGCCACCAGCGGGCACCGACGCGCACCAACGACTCCTGCACGAGGTCCCAGGCGTCGTGCGGGTTGCCGGTCAGGCCGTAGGCGACGCGCAGCAGTCGCGGGGTCTCGAGGGCGGCGAACTCCTCGAACCCCGTCAGGACGCGGCTCGCCTCGGGACGGCTCAGCGACATCGCCTCGTGGCCTCGAGCGCGGGAATCACCCGAGAATGGTAGGCCGACGAGCTCCGCGGTCGCCGTCGTCATGACCGTTCAACGACGACGAGTCCTCCCGCGTTGACGGAGGGGCACGCGAATCTGTGGTCGGATGTCGCCATGGCGCGCTTGTGGCGGCGGAGGCACCTCGGCACCGAGGCCGACCGGGCCGCGTTCCGCACGCTCCACCGCGCCTCGCTCGCCTCGCCCGCGCTGCGCGAGGGGCTGACCCGCGACAGCGCGGAGCGGTCGGCCAGGCACCTGCGCGCCCTGCTCGGCACGCCGGCCCTGGCCCTCACCGACACCGGCGGCTGCCTGGCCTGGGACGGCGCCGGCCAGCACCACGCCGTCCAGCTGCCGACGCTGGTGGGCGCCACGCTCGAGCGGGGCGGCACGCGGAGCTTCGACCGCGGCGACCTCCACTGCACCGAGACCGGCTGCGAGGTGCGGACCGCCGTGATGAGCCCGCTGGTCGTCGACGACCTGATGGTGGGCACCCTCGTCGCCTTCGCGCCCTACCAGACCGCGGGCCTCGCCCGGGCGACCGACGAGGTCGCCACCTGGGTCTCGGGCCAGCTGAGCCTGGCCGAGCTGGAGGTCTCGCGCGCCCGGCTGGCCGAGGCGGAGGTCCGGGCGCTGCGGGCGCAGATCAGCCCCCACTTCATCTACAACTCGCTCGGCGCGATCGCGAGCTTCGTGCGCACCGACCCCGACCGGGCGCGCGAGCTGCTGCTCGAGTTCGCCGACTTCACCCGCTACTCCTTCCGCCGGCACGGCGAGTTCACGACCCTGGCCGAGGAGCTGCGCTCGATCGAGCGGTACCTGCTGCTCGAGCAGGCCCGGTTCGGCGACCGGCTGCAGGTCAGGCTCAGCGTCGCCCCCGAGGTGCTGCCCGTCGTCGTGCCGTTCCTGTGCATCCAGCCGCTCGTCGAGAACGCCGTCCGGCACGGGCTCGCGGGGGTCGCCGGCGCCGACGGGACCGGCCACGTCACCATCACCGCGCGCGACCGCGGCCAGGACTGCGTCATCGAGGTCGAGGACGACGGCGTGGGCGAGGACCCCGAGAAGGTGCGGCGCGCGCTCGCCGGCGACAGCGACCACGACTCGGTCGGCCTCGGCAACGTCGACGCGCGGCTGCGCTCGTCCTACGGCGACGAGTTCGGGCTCGTCGTCGAGACCGCACCCGGCGCTGGCACCAAGGTCGTGGTGCGCGTGCCCAAGTTCGCCGCGGGGGTCTCGGCATGAGCGCGACCGCGGGTCTGCGCGTCCTCGTCGTCGACGACGAGCGCCCGGCGCTCGACGAGCTCGACTTCCTGCTCTCGCGCGACGAGCGGATCGCCGCGGTGCGCACGTGCGACTCGGCCACCGACGGCCTGCGGGTGCTGCGCGAGGGCGAGATCGACTGCGTCTTCCTCGACATCCAGATGCCGGGGCTGAGCGGGCTCGAGCTGGCCGAGGTGCTGAGCCGGTTCCGCGAGCCGCCGCCGATCGTCTTCGTGACCGCGCACGAGGGTCACGCCGTCGACGCCTTCGACCTGCGCGCCGTCGACTACGTGCTCAAGCCGGTGCGGGCCGAGCGGCTGGCCGAGGCCGTGCGGCGCGTGGTCGAGGGCGGCGACCGCACCCCGGCCGCCGAGAGCGACGTGCAGATCCCCGTCGAGCGCGGGGGCGTCACCCGGTTCGTGCCCCGCTCGGCCGTGACCCACGTCGAGGCGCAGGGTGACTACGCCCGCCTGCACACGGCGTCCGGCAGCCACCTGGTGCGGATCCCCCTCACCACCCTCGAGGAGGACTGGGCCGACGCCGGCTTCGTCCGGATCCACCGCTCGCTGCTCGTCGCCACCGCCCACGTCACCGAGGTCCACATGGACGGCGGCCGCTGCTCGGTCGTCGTGGGGCCCGCCGACGCGCCGGTCGAGCTGCAGGTGAGCCGGCGGAACACGCGCGAGCTGCGCGAGCGCCTCCTCGGCGCCGCCACGTCCCCGGTCGTCCGCCCGCGAGTGAGTCCTAGACCGCGCTGAGGCGGACGACTCGAGCGCGGTGCGGCGGTCATGGCGTCGAGCTGCGGGGAGATACTGACCGGCGATGAGCGAGGAGCACGCGGGTCCGCCGAGGCGGGTGCGGGTCACCGGGCCCGACCGCCGCGCCCGCGCGACGCCGCGCACCGGCGACATCGACGAGGAGACGGCGCTGGGCCAGCTGTACCTGGGGTCGCTGCTGCGCGAGCAGCTGCTGCTCGCGGCGCGGATCCTGGGGCTCCTCGTGCTCAGCGTGGGCTCGCTGCCGCTGGTGTTCTTCGTCGTGCCGGGGCTGGACGACGTCCGCCTCGCGGGCCTGCCCTTGGCGTGGCTGGTGCTCGGCGTCCTGGTCTACCCCTGGCTGGTGCTGCTCGGCTGGCGCTACGTGAGGCGGGCCGAGCGCAACGAGCGCGACTTCGCCGAGCTGCTCGGCGAGGTCGAGCGGTGACGACGACGTGAGCAGCGTGCCGGGACTCGTCGCCGTCGTCTCGGTCACGCTGGCGACCCTCGCCATCGGCACCTGGGGGCTGCGGTTCTCGCGGACGACCTCCGACTTCTTCGTCGCCTCCCGCACGGTGCGGCCGGGGCTCAACGCGAGCGCGATCGGCGGTGAGTACCTCAGCGCGGCCTCGTTCCTCGGCGTCGCGGGACTGCTGCTCACCTTCGGCGCCGAGATGCTGTGGTACCCCATCGGCTGGACCGCCGGCTACCTCGTGCTGCTGGTGCTCGTGGCGGCGCCCCTGCGCCGCAGCGGCGCGTACACGCTGCCCGACTTCGCCGAGGCCCGGCTGGGCTCGCGGCGGGTGCGCGGCGTCTGCTCGCTGCTCGTCGTCGCCATCGGCTGGCTCTACCTGCTCCCCCAGTTCGAGGGCGCCGGCCTCACGCTCGCGGCCGCGCTCGACGCGCCGCGCTGGGTCGGGCCCGTCGTCGTCGGCGGCGTCGTGCTGGTCAACGTCGGGTCGGGGGGCATGCGCAGCATCACCTTCGTGCAGGCCTTCCAGTACTGGCTCAAGCTCACCGCGCTGCTCGTGCCCGCCGCCGTGCTGCTCGTGGTCTGGGCGGGCGACAAGGTCGACGGACCCGGCGCGACGGCGGGTGACTGGTCGGTGCCGCTGGGCAGCGGTGGCGGGCAGGGCCTCTACACGACGTACTCGCTGGTGCTGGCCACGTTCCTCGGCACGATGGGCCTGCCCCACGTGGTCGTGCGGTTCTACACCAACCCCGACGGCCGGGCCGCCCGCCGGACGACGCTCGCCGTGCTCGCGCTGCTCGGCGCCTTCTACGTGCTCCCGCCCGTCTACGCGGCGCTCGGTCGCGCGTACGGCGCCGACCCGGGCAGCTCCGACAGCCTCGTGCTCGACCTGCCGCGGCTCGTGGTGCCCGGCCTCGGCGGCGACGTCCTCACCGGCATGGTGACCGCGGGCGCCTTCGCGGCCTTCCTGTCGACGTCGTCCGGGCTCGCGATCGCGGTCGCCGGCGTGATCACCCAGGACGTCACGGCCAGGCGGCTCCCCGACGTCACCGCGTTCCGCGTGGCGGCGCTCGCGGCCGTGGCGGTGCCGCTGCTGGCCACCCTCGCGCTGCCCGACTTCGGCGTCGCGCGGGCCGTCGGGCTCGCGTTCGCCGTGGCCGCCTCGACCTTCTGCCCGCTGCTCGTGCTCGGCATCTGGTGGCGCGGGCTCACGGCCGTCGGAGCCGTCGGCGGACTGCTGGTCGGCGGTACCGGCTCGGTCTCGGCGGTCGCCTGGACCCTCGCCGACGACGTCAGCGACGGCTGGTTCGACGTGGTGGTCGGTCAGCCCGCGGCCTGGTCGGTCCCGCTCGCGTTCGCGACGATGGTGCTGGTCTCGCGCGCCACCGCCGACCGCGTGCCCGCCCACGCGCGACGGTTCATGGTGCGGCTCCACACCCCCGAGGCCGTCGAGCTCGACCGCGGCTGACCCGTCGCACACGTGGGGCGGGTCAGCGCTCGCACCCGCGCTCGCGCTCGGCGACGCAGCGGTCGCGGCCCCCCTTGCCCCTGGCGAGGTCGCGTCCGGGACCGCCGAGCAGGACGTCGCCGAGGCGCGAGCCGACGAGCCGGTCACGGCCGCCGCCACCGTCGACCACGACGGGACGCCGGGCGGTGCCGCGGCACTGCGGACGCAGGTCGGGGCCCAGGTAGGCGGCCGGCTCGAGCAGCAGCACCTGGTCGCGTCCGCCGCCGGTCGACACCGAGCCCCGGCACAGGCTGACCTCGAGGCTCTCGGACGCCGAGGACCCCACGACCCGGCCGCGGACGCCGACGACCACCGCGCGCTCGAGCCCGGTCACCGCGGCACGTGCGCTGCCGCAGCGGTAGGCCCGCGCACCGAGGTCGATCGTGAGGTCGGTGCGGCAGGTCGAGTCGACCATGTCGAGGCGGTCGAGGCCCGGCCCGAAGGAGAGCCGCGCCGCCGCGGGCTGGTCGGTGGGACCGACCGTGTCGTTGCCGCCGCCCATCGCGACCGAGCGCAGCGAGCCGGCGCGCAGCGCCTCGTCGGCCCGGGACCCGCGGAAGGAGTAGGAGCGCGCCCGACCCTCGAGCTGGAACCGCTCGATCCCCCTCCAGGCCAGGACCACCCGGCCCCCGACGCGCGCGACCTCCTGTCCGCGGCGGTTGTCGACCAGCCAGGCCGACCGGCCGAGGTCGTCGGCGCCGCGCGCGTACCGCGGCACGATCATCCGGTCCGTCCCGGCGCCGCCCGACAGCCGCGCCCCGCGCCTGGCGCTGCGTCCGTCGAGGACGAGCTCGTCGTCGCCGCTGCCGAGCTCGACCACGTCGCGCAGCCGCGTGCCCGCCCGCCCCGTCGAGACCACGTCGTCGCCGGCGCCGGTGCGGATGACGTCCCGCTGGTCGCGCGTGCCGGTGCGGACGTCGTCCTCGACCAGGTCGGCGGCGGCGCTGCCGGCGAAGCGGTCGCGCCCGGCGCCGAGGTCGACGGAGAACGTCCCGCCGTCACCGACCCCGCTGTGCACGTCGTCGTCCCCGGCCCCGGCGTCGAGGACGAAGGTCCCGTCCGTGACGCACACGAGGTCGTCGCCGGCGCGGGCGTGCACCGAGAACGCGCCGCCCGTGACGATCACGTCGTCGCCGTCCGTGCCGTTCAGCTCGGGCATCACGGGCGTCCCGACCACCGTGGCCGGCTCCCCCTGGCACGTGGCCGCGACGCCGGCCATCGCCGGCGCACCCGCGGGAGCGACGAGCACCGACGTCACCAGCGCGAGCACGACCGCGCACCCCGGGAGCACGTGACGCATGGCGCGAACCCTACGCCGACCCTCGTGGTGGTCGAGGAGCTCCCGCTAGGGAGCGTCTCGAGGCACCTCGTGGTGGTCGAGGAGCTCCCGCTAGGGAGCGTCTCGAGACACCTCGTGGTGGTCGAGGAGCTCCCGCTAGGGAGCGTCTCGAGACCCGGTGAGCCCCACGCCGTCCCTACCGCTGCTGTCCCGGCTCGGTGGTCTCGTGACGGCCGTGACCGGCCTCCTCGACCCCCGCGAGGGCGGTGGCGCGGCGCACGACCAGCTCGACCACCAGGTCGTGGGCGCCCATCACCCCGGCGACGACAGCGCCGTCGGGCGCCTCGCGCCGGACCCGGTCGTGGAAGAACCCGGGCGAGAGCAGGTAGGGGGAGACGGCGTCGCCGGGCTGGATCACCTCGGCCGGGCGCGTGCCGTGACCCGACAGGGTCGCCAGCTCGACCACCCCGCCCCAGACCCGCGAGAGCAGGGAGACGGCGCCCATCTGGTCGCAGGTGGCGGCCTCGTCGGTCGAGCCGGCGGCCACCAGGACGACGCGCTGGCCGGGCACCGCGCCGGCCTCGAGCAGCCGGGCGACCTGGGCGTCGGCGAGCAGGGGGTCGGGCCCGAGGGGCTCGCCGAGCACGCACCGGGACCGACGCCCCGGCGACCGCCTCGGGGAGGTCGCTGCGGACGTGGAACCCGGTGGAGAGCAGCAGCGGCACCACGACGGCCGGCTCCTCGAGCCGGGCCATGACGTCGGCGAACAGCGGCTCCGACAGCTCGACGAAGGAGGCCTGCGCCGGGACGCCGAGACGCTCGGCCGCGGCGGCCGTGACGGCGCGCGCGACGTCGTTGCCCTGGAGGTTGCGGGTCCCGTGAGCGACCGTGACCAGTCTCAACCGGTCACGGCCAGTCGGTATCCCCTTTTGACCACGGTCTGGATCATGCGCGTGCCCAGCCCCGCACGCAAACGGGCGACCGCCATCTCGACGGCGTGCTCGGACCCGGCGGTGCCCGACGGGAGGGCCGCGAGCAGGTCGCGCCGCGAGACCACGTGACCGGGATTCACCAGCAGGGCTTGGAGAACCGCGAGCGGCGCGGGTGACAGCCTCACCTCCACGCCGTCGAGCAGCACCTCGTCGCCGTGCAGCAGGAGTGTGTGGCCCGCCACACTCAGGCTGACCCCGTCGGAGCGGGAGGGCAGCTCGACCTCGAGCTGCTTGACCATCGCGGCGAGCCTCGAGCGCTCGGGGAAGATCGACGGCACGCCCCACAGCTCGAAGGCCGCAGCGGTCACCGGTCCCACGCACGAGGCCACCACGTCGGCCTGGAACGCGCTGATCACCTCCTCGCGCCGCCCGGTCGATCCGGCCGCGTCCATGAGGGCGGCGACCGCGGGCGCGGCGGTGAAGGTCACGGCGTGCACCGTGCGGTCGGCGATCTCGTCGACGAGGTGGAACATCGGCTCCGGGTCGTCGGCGCTCGCCACCCGGTACACCGCGACCGTCAGCACCTCGGCGCCCTGCCGCCGCAGCGCGTGCGCCGCCATCGACAGCGACTGCCCGTGCTCCTGGACGACGATGCGCCGCCCGGTCAGGTCGCGCCCGCGCAGGTGCGCCAGCACGTCCTCGAACTCCTCCGACTGCGGCGCCCACAGCTCGCGCAGCCCCCGACGCCGCAGCGCCCCGACGCTCTTCGGCCCGCGCGCGAGGATCTCGGCGCGGCCCAGGTGGGCGAGCAGGTCGTCGAGCAGCCCCCAGCCCTCGGCCGCCGCGAACCACGCCTTCATGCCGATGCCGGTGGTCGCCAGGAAGATGTCGACCGGTCGGCTCAGCACGTCGTCGGTGGCGGCCCGCAGCTGGTCGGCGTCCACGTGGTTGGGCTCGAGCGAGAGGGCGGGCGCCCACACCACGGCCGCCCCGCGCCGCTCGAGCAGGGCGATCTGCTCCTCGACCTTCCGGGCGGCCGTGACGCCGATCCGGAAGCCGGTGAGAGGCAGGTCAGGTGTCATGGGCTCGCGGTGTCCCCCGGTCGGGCGAGCGCGGCGCCACGAGCACGAGCCCGTCGTCCACCCTCACGTCGTAGGTCGGCACCCGCACCGTCTCGTCGTCGAGGCAGTGCCCGGTGCGCAGGTCGTACCCCTGCTTGTGCAGCGGTGAGGCGACGTACGGGACGCCGCCCCTCGTGCCCACGATCCCACGCGCCAGCACGCAGGCCCCGCCGACCGGGTCGTAGCCGGACAGCGCGAACACCTCGTCGGCGTGGGTGCGGAACACCGCGACGGCCTCACCGCCCACCAGGGCCAGGACCCCGCCCTCGACCTCGATGTCGTCGAGGCGGCAGACGGCCGTGGCGGTGACCGTCACCGGGCACCCACCGGGATGGTGGCGCCGAGCGACACCGGGCCCGTCGCGTCGCCGGGCACGGCCTGACCGCGCTCCTCGGTGAAGCTGATGTGCGGGTCGGGCACGTCGGGGGCGTTGACGAAGGAGACGAAGCGCTTGAGCTTCTCGGGGTCCTCGATGGTGGCCCGCCACTCGTCGAAGTAGCCGTCGACGTGCCGGGCCATCGCCGCCTCGAGCTCGCTGCCCAGGCCGAGGACGTCGTCCACCACGACTGCCCTGACCCGCTCGAGCCCGCCGTCGAGCGAGTCGACCCACGGGGCGGTGCGCTGGAGCCGGTCGGCGGTGCGCACGTAGTACATGAGGAACCGGTCGAGGTAGCTGACCAGGGTCGGGGTGTCGAGGTCACCGGCGAGCAGCCGGGCATGGGCGGGCGTGGCACCGCCGTTGCCGCCGACGTACAGGTTCCAGCCCTTCTCGGTGGCGATGACGCCGAAGTCCTTCGACCTCGCCTCGGCGCACTCGCGCGCGCACCCGGAGACGCCCCCCTTGAGCTTGTGCGGCGAGCGCAGCCCGCGGTACCGCAGCTCGAGCGCGATCGCGAGGGCCACGGAGTCCTGGACGCCGTACCGGCACCAGGTGGAGCCGACGCACGACTTCACCGTGCGCAGCGACTTGCCGTAGGCGTGACCCGACTCGAAGCCGGCGTCGACGAGCCGCTTCCAGATCGCCGGCAGCTGCTCCATCCGGGCACCGAGGAGGTCGATGCGCTGGCCGCCCGTGATCTTCGTGTACAGGCCGAAGTCGCGCGCCACCTCACCGATCACGATCAGGCCCTCGGGCGTGATCTCGCCGCCCGGGACCCGCGGGACGACGGAGTAGGTGCCGTTGCGCTGGATGTTGGCGAGGTAGGCGTCGTTGGTGTCCTGCAGGGTGCGGTTGGCGTCGGCGAGCACGTGGTGGTTGAGCTGGCTCGCCAGGATCGAGGCGACGGCCGGCTTGCAGACGTCGCAGCCGCGGCCGCCGTTGCCGTGCGCGGTGAGCACCTGCTCGAAGGAGACGTGGGCGTGGACCTGCACCACCTCGAACAGCTCGGCGCGGGTGAGCGAGAAGTGCTCGCACAGGCTGCGGTCGACCACCTTGCCCTGCCCCTCGAAGTGGTCCTCGACGATCTTCTTGACCAACGTCTTGCAGGAGCCGCAGGTGGTGCCGGCCTTGGTGCAGGCCGCGACGCAGGCGGCGCTGTCGCAGGAGCCGCCGTCGGCAACGGCGCCGAGGATCTGCCCCTTCGTCACGTCGTTGCACGAGCAGACCTGCGCCTCGTCGGGCAGCCCGAGCTCGACGCCGCCGCCGCGGCCGACCGGCAGGATCAGCTCCTCGGGGTTGTCGGGCAGCTCGATGCCCGAGCTCACCATCGGTCGCAGGACGCCGTACGCCGACGCGTCGCCCACCAGCACGCCGCCCAGCAGCCGCCTGCCGTCGTCGCTGACCACGAGCTTCTTGTAGACGCCGGCGACCGCGTCGGCGAAGACCAGCTCGAGCGCGCCGTCGGTGGTCGCGAACGCGTCGCCGAACGAGGCGACGTCGACGCCCATCAGCTTCAGCTTGGTGGACATGTCGGCGCCGGTGAACGCGCCCTCGCCGCCGAGCAGGGCGTCGACCGCCACCTCGGCCATCGCGTACCCGGGCGCGACGAGGCCGTACATCCGGCCACCCGGCGCGGCGCACTCGCCGATCGCCCAGACGTGAGGGGCCGACGTCCGGCACTGCTCGTCGACCAGGACGCCGCCCCGCTCGGCCAGGTCGAGCCCCGCCGCCCGGGCCAGGGCGTCGCGGGGCCGGATGCCGGCGGAGAACACCACGAGGTCGGCCTTGATCGTGGAGGTCGCCCCCGTGGGGGTCGAGGAGGTCCCGCCCGTGGGGGTCGAGGAGGTCCCGCTAGGGACCGTCTCGAGACCACCGACGCATCCCGCCCGCTCCACCACACGCGTCGTGAGCACCCCCGTGTGCACCGTCAGCCCCAGCCCCTCGACGTGCCGCCGCAGCGTCGTCCCGCCGGCCTCGTCGACCTGCACGGCCATGAGCCGCGGCGCCATCTCGACGACGTGCGTCTCGAGGCCGAGGTCGGAGAGCGCCTTGGCGGCCTCGAGCCCGAGCAGTCCCCCACCGACCACGGCCCCGACGCGAGCGCCGGCGGCGGCGTCGCGGATCGCCTCGAGGTCGTCGATCGTGCGGTAGACGAACGCGCCCGGGAGGTCGTGACCCGGCACCGGCGGCACGAACGGGGCGGCCCCCGTGGCCAGCACCAGCTCGTCGTACCCGATCACCCCCGCCTCACCTCCGGCCCCGACGAAGGCCACCGTGCGGCCGACGGGGTCGAACCCCGTGACCTCGGTGCCGAGCACCAGCCGCGACCCGCGGGTCGTCGTAGGTGCCGCCGGGCAGCAGCGAGAGCGCCTCGGCGCCCACGTCGAAGAACGAGGTGAGCGCCACGCGGTCGTAGGCCGGCCGCGCCTCCTCGCCGATCACGACGACGTCGTGGGTCTCGGTCAGCCCGCGCTCGACCGCGGCCTGCACGAACCGGTGGCCGACCATGCCGTGGCCGACGACCACGAGCGTCTTCCTGGTGTGGGGGAGGTGGGGCGGCGTCATGAGCGGACTCCTTCTGCGGGGAGAGCGGTGGGACGGGCCGCCAGCAGCTGGCGGACGAGGGGCGCGCAGCCACCGCAGCCGGTGGTGGCGCGGGTGGACTCGCGGACCTGCTCGAGCGAGGAGCAGGCGCGGACCCTGCCGGCGGTGACGCCGGCGCACGCGCAGACCTCGGCGTCGTCGCCGAGTGCGGCCGGGCTGGTGCCGGTGCCGCCGGTCGACAGCCCGAGCAGCAGCTCGCCCGGCTCGTGCGGCGCGAGCCGCGTCTGCCGGTCGTAGAGCTGGGTGATGAGGCCGACGCGCGACAGGTCGCCGACCAGCGTGGCCGCGACGATCCGGTGGTCCCGCACGACGAGCCGGCGGTGGGAGCCGAGCACGGGGTTGCTCACCTCGACCACCTCGCCGGCGGCGGTCCCGGGGTCGCCGAGCACGGCGACGTCCAGGTCGGTGGCGCGGAGCCGGGCGACGACGCGGCTGCCGCTGTAGGTCGACGTCCCGCCGGCGAGGACGTCGGCCAGCACCTCGGCCTGCTCCCAGGCGGGCGGCACGAATCCCGTCGTCCGGCCGACCCCGTCGACGACGTGCTCGGCGCAGTCGCCGAGCGCGTGGACCGACGGGTCGCTCGTGGTGAGCCGGTCGTCGACGACGATCCCGCGCCGCACCTCGAGGCCGCACCCGCGGGCGAGCGCGGTCGACGGCCGGCCACCGGCGGTCAGGACGACGAGGTCGGTGGTGAGCGTGTGGCCGTTGTCGAGCCTCAGCCCGGCCTCGGTGAGCCGGACGGCCCGCGACCCCGTGTAGACCTCGGTGCCGAGCCTGCGGAGGTCGCGGGCGAGGATCCGCCCGGCCTGGGTGCCGACGTGGGTGCGGAGCAGGTGGTCGCCCCCCTCGACGATCTCCGTCGCGATCCCGCGGATGCTCAGCGCCCGGGCCACCTGCAACCCCAGCAGCCCGCCCCCGACCACGACGGCGCGCCCGGCGCCGGGCAAGGCCTGGAGGAGGCGAGTGCAGTCGTCGAGGTGCCGGAACGCGTGCACCGCGTCGTGCAGGCGGCCGTCGAGCCGCACCAGCCCGCGGATCGGCGGCAGTGTCGGGATCGACCCCGTCGCCAGCACCAGCCGGTCGTAGGGGACGGTCTCGCCGTCGACGAGCATCACGTCGCGCCGCTCGCGGTCGACCGCCAGCACCCGTTGCCCGAGCCGGAGGTCGACCCCGTGCTCGGCGTACCAGCGCTCGGTGCGGAGCGTGATCGCCTCGACCGAGTGCGTGCCCTCGAGCACCGCCGACAGCAGGATCCGGTTGTATGGCGCGTGCCGCTCATCACCGAGCACGGTGATGCCCTCGACCCCGCGCGCGACCAGCAGCTCGACGAGCCGGACCGCGGCCATCCCGTTGCCGACGACGACGGTCCTCATGCCGTTGTCACCTCGGTGCTGGCTCCATCGGTGGTCGAGGTGCCCGTTGCGAGGGACGAGCGGCGGGCCTCGAGACGAACGGTGGTCGAGGTGCCCGTTGCGAGGGACGAGCGGCGGGCCTCGAGACCATCGGTGGTCGAGGTGCCGGTCGCGAGGGACGAGCGGCGGGCCTCGAGACCAGCCGAAGGCTCCTGCGGACCGTTCCCCAGAGCCCTCACCAGGTCTCGAGACGGTCGCTAGCGCGACCTCCTCGACCACCGTGGCGCGCGACGCAGGCCTCCCGATCCCGTCCCTCGAGAGCCCTGCACCACGATCCGTCCCTGAGAGCCCTCACCAGGTCTCGAGACGGTCGCTAGCGCGACCTCCTCGACCACCGTGTCCCGCGCGACCTCCTCGACCACCGTGTCCCGCGCGCCTTCACCAGGTCTCGAGGCCGCTCCCTCGTTCCTCGGTCGCGGCACCTCGACCATCGTGGTGGCGACGCGCGCGGCGCAGACCTTGAACTCCGGCATCCGGCTCGACGGGTCGAGGGCGTCGTTGGTGAGGCGGTTGGCGCCGACCCAGTGGAAGGGCACGAAGACCGTGTCGGGGCGGATGGTGGCGACCACCCGCGCCGGTGCCGTCAGCTCGCCGCGGCGCGTGGTGACGACGACCGGCTCGCCGTCGCGGACGCCGATCCGCCCGGCCAGCATGGGGTGCAGCTCGACGAAGGGGCCGTCGTCCGGCAGGTCGGCGATGCGTCGCGTCTGCGCGCCCGACTGGTACTGGGCCAGCACCCGGCCGGTGGTCAGGTGCACCGGGTAGTCGGCGTCCGGCTGCTCGGCCGCCCCGACGTGGTCGACGGCGACGCAGCGGGCGCGGCCGTCGGGGGTGGCGAAGGAGTCGGCGAAGAGCCGCGGGGTGCCGGGGTGGTCGGCGTCCGGGCAGGGCCAGAAGACGCCGTGCTGCTCGCGGATCTTGTCGTAGGTGATGCCGGCGTAGTCGGCGCGGCCCGCCGGCCGAGGCCGCGGCGAGCTCGGCGAACACGGTCTCCGGGTCGGTCGAGAAGGCCGCGGTGGACCCCAGGCGGGAGGCCAGGCCGGCGATCACGTCGAGGTCGCTGCGGACGCCGTCCGGGGGCGCGACGGCCTGCTGCCGCAGGACGACCCGGCCCTCGAGGTTGGTCATGGTGCCGGTCTCCTCGGCCCACTGCGTCACGGGCAGCACGACGTCGGCCATGGCCGCGGTCTCCGACATCACGACGTCGGCGACGACGAGCAGGTCGAGCGCGGCGAGCCGCTCGGCCACCCGCGAGGCGTTCGGGGCAGAGACGGCGATGTTGCTCGCGTGGACCAGCAGCGCCCGGGGGCCGCCGTCGGTGCCGAGCGCGTCGAGCAGCTCGTAGGCCGACAACCCCTTGCCGGGCAGGGAGTCGGGGCTCACGCCCCACACCCGCGCGACGTGCTCGCGCGCCGCCGGGTCGTCGATCATCCGGTAGCCGGGCAGCTGGTCGGCCTTCTGCCCGTGCTCGCGACCGCCCTGGCCGTTGCCCTGCCCGGTGAGGCAGCCGTAGCCCGCGTTCGGCCTGCCGCACATGCCGAGCGCGAGGGCCACGTTGATCCAGGCCTGCACGGTCGCGGTGCCCTGGCTGTGCTGCTCGGCCCCGCGGGCGGTGAGCACGGTGACCGCGCCCGCACCCGCCAGCACGCCGGCCAGCTCGCGCACCTGGTCGGCGTCGACGCCGGTCACCCGCTCGACGCGCTCGGGCCACCACGAGGCGACCGACCGGCGCACCTCGTCGAACCCGGTGGTGCGCGCGGCGACGTAGTCGTCGTCGACCGCGCCCGCGGCGTCGAGCAGGTGCAGGACGCCGAGCGCGAGCGGCAGGTCGGTGCCCGGGACCGGCTGCAGGAGCAGGTCGGCCCGCTCGCCGGTCGGCGTCCGCCGCGGGTCGATCACCACGAGCCTGCCGCCGTTCTCGCGCAGCCGGTCGAGGTGGCGCGCGGCCGGCGGCATGGTCTCGGCGAGGTTGGAGCCGACGAGCACCACCACGTCGCTCCGCTCGAGGTCGGCGAGGGGGAACGGCAGCCCGCGGTCGACGCCGAAGGCGGTGGTGGACGCCGACGCGGCCGAGCTCATGCACCAGCGGCCGTTGTAGTCGATCCGGCTGGTGCCGAGCGCCACGCGGGCGAGCTTGCCGAGCAGGTACGCCTTCTCGTTGGTGAGTCCGCCGCCGCCGAAGACCGCAACCGCGTCCTTGCCGTGGGCCTCCTGCAGCTCGCTGAAGCGGGTGGCGACGAGGTCGAGGGCGTCGTCCCACGTGACGGCGGTCAGCTCGCCGGTGGCGCGGTCGCGCACCAGCGGCGTCGTGAGCCGCTCCCGGTGGCCGCGCAGCCCGGCGGCGGTCCAGCCCTTGCGGCACAGCGCCCCGTCGTTGACCGGGAACTCCGGCCACGCCAGCACCTCGAGTCGGCGCCCGGCCCGGAGGGTCATGCCGCACTGGAGGCTGCAGTAGGGGCAGTGGGTCGTCGTCACGGGCGCGGTCAGATCCCGGCGGTCGCGAGGCTGGTGGCGTCGCCGGTGCGACGCAGGTACACGGCGAAGGTGACGACCGCGCACACCACGTAGAAGAACGTGAACACCGTGAACGCGCCCCGGGTGGCCGACAGCGGGTCCTCGACCCACGGCGAGGCGAAGGCCAGCGGGATCAGGAACCCCCCGAGGGCGCCGACCGCGCCGATGATGCCGATCGCGGCCGAGGACCTCTTGGTGGCCTCGTGCAGCGCGACGGCCCGCTCGTCGGTGTGCGGGGTGGTGGCGCGCTCGGCCTCGGTGCGGAAGATCGCCGGGATCATCTTGTACGTCGAGCCGTTGCCGATGCCGGTGCAGGCGAACACCAGCAGGAAGAGCGCGAGGAAGTACGGGAACACGTCGGCGTTGGCGTCGACGGCGTCCACGACGGCCGGCGGGAACCGGAAGGCGGCCGGGTCCTGTCGCGACCTGCGCGAGCGCCTCGGGCGAGGGCGGCGGGGGCAGCGGCGCGAGGCGGCTCAGCGTGTAGAGGACGCCGAGCGTGCCGGCGATCATGCCTCCGAACGCCGCGAGCGTGACCCGGGCGCCGCCGAAGCGGTCGGCCAGCCAGCCGCCGAGGGGGCGGGCCATCGACCCGACCAGGGCGCCGAGGAAGGCGTAGTAGACGAAGTTGATCCCGATGCCGGGGACGGCGGGCACCGGCTGGCGCCAGAAGTTGAGCTTGATGAGCAGCGGCATCGCGGCGGAGTAGCCGATGAACGAGCCGAACGTGCCGACGTAGAGGAACGACATCACCCACGTCTGCCTGTGCCCGAGCACCCGGAGCTGCTCCCGGGGGCGGCACACGGCCGAGGTCAGGTTGTCCATCCGCAGGACGGCGGCGACCACCGCCACCACGGCGAGACCGGCGTACACGTAGGCGGCGAGCTGGAGGTCGATCCCCGACTCGCGTGCCGTGACGAGGCCGAAGATCCCGGCGCCCCCGACGATCACCGGCAGCAGCAGCTGGATCAGGGCGACCCCGAGGTTGCCGCCCGCCGCGTTGAGCCCGAGCGCGGCACCCTTCTTCGCCGCCGGGTAGAAGAAGTTGATGTTGGCCATCGAGCTGGCGAAGTTGCCGCCGCCGAGCCCCGCGGTCGCCGCGACCACGCAGAACACCCAGTACGGGGTGCCCGGCTGCTGCACGACGTAGGCGAACAGCAGCGTCGGGACGAGCAGCAGGCCGGCGCTGACGATCGTCCAGTTCCGCCCGCCGACCAGGCCGACCGCGAAGGTGTAGGGGACGCGGAGGAGCGCGCCCACGAGGTTGGGCAGCGCCACCAGGAGGAACAGCTGCTGCGGCGAGAAGGCGAACCCCTGGGCCACGAGGAACGCCGAGCTCACGCTCCAGATCAGCCACACGGAGAAGCCGAGGTGCTCGGCGAAGATCGACCACACCAGGTTGCGGCGGGCGACCTGCTTGCCGCCGTTCTCCCAGAACTCCTCGTCCTCGGGACGCCAGTCCTCGATCCAGCTCCTGCCGGTCCTGGCCGCGGGCGGGGCGGCGGCCACCTCAGTCGTCGTCATGTCGAGAACTCAACCGACGCCACGTTTCGCCTCGCGGTCCGTCACCGGAAACCCTGTGTCACCACGGCCTCACGTCCTCACGGTGCTCACGGCCTCACGGCCCGGCCGGCGTCGACCGCTGGTCGCGCACAACCGACCGCTCGTCGCAGCGCCCGTCCCCGCCGGGCGCAGGTCGTGCGCGCACCCCTGACGCCACGACCGGCGACTTCCTAGCGTGACCGGCGTCACGCTCACCCCCGAGAAAGGCGTTGCGATGGCCCACGACACCGGACAACCGCACGACGTGGCGGCGCGCCACGATCCCGTCTACGACGAGCTGCACGCCTCGGCGGAGTTCGCCGAGCTGCGCAGGAAGTACCGCGGTTTCGTCATCCCGGCCACGGTCGCGTTCCTCGCGTGGTTCCTGCTGTACGTCGCGATGTCCAACTGGGCCTCGGGCTTCATGAGCAAGCAGGTCGTCGGCAACATCAACGTGGCGCTGGTCTTCGGGCTGCTGCAGTTCCTCACGACGTTCCTCATCGCGTGGCTCTACGCCCGCTACTCCGCCACCCACCTCGACCCGCTCGCCGAGCAGCTCGAGGCCCGCTACGAGGGAGCCAAGCGCTGATGGACCACCAGGTGCTCACCACCGTCCTGTTCCTCTCCGTCGTCGCGCTGACCATCGGCATCACGGTCCGCGCCAGCCGGACGTCGTCCGGCACCTCCGACTTCTACGCCGGCGGGCGCTCGTTCTCGCCGATCCAGAACGGACTCGCCATCGGCGGCGACTACATGTCGGCCGCCTCGTTCCTCGGCATCTCCGGGCTGATCGCGCTCAACGGCTACGACGGCTTCCTCTACTCGATCGGCTTCCTGGTCGCCTGGCTGGTGGCGCTGCTGCTCGTGGCCGAGATGCTCCGCAACTCGGGCCGGTTCACCATGGCCGACCAGCTGGCCTTCCGGATGCGGCAGACCCCGGTGCGCGTGGCGGCAGCGACCTCCACGGTCGTCGTCTCGATCTTCTACCTGCTCGCGCAGATGGTCGGCGCGGGCCTGCTCGTCTCGCTGCTGCTCGGGGTCGACCCGGACAACGACGCGGTCAAGAACCTCGTCATCTTCGGTGTCGGCGCGCTGATGATCTTCTACGTCACCGTCGGCGGCATGAAGGGCACCACCTGGGTGCAGATCGTCAAGGCCGTGCTGCTGATGGCCGGGTCGGCGCTGATCGTCGTGCTGGTGCTCGCCAAGTTCGACTTCAACGTCTCCGACCTGCTCGGGACGGCGGCGTCCAACTCGGGGAAGGAGGGCTTCCTCGAGCCCGGCCTCAAGTACGGCGCCACCACCACCAGCAAGCTCGACTTCCTGAGCCTCGGCCTCGCCCTCGTGCTCGGCACCGCCGGCCTGCCGCACATCCTGGTGCGCTTCTACACGGTGCCGACCTCGCGCGACGCGCGGAAGTCGGTGCTGTGGGCGATCGGCCTGATCGGCACCTTCTACCTCTTCACGCTGGTGCTCGGCTTCGGTGCCGCGGCGCTGCTCAAGGGCGACAAGGCGACCGAGGTGGCGACGTCCGGGGGCAACCTCGCCTCCCCCCTCCTCGCCGAGGCCGTCGGCGGCGGCGACGGCTCGACCGGCGGTGCGGTGCTGCTGGCGGTGATCGCCGCGGTCGCCTTCGCGACGATCCTCGCCGTGGTCGCGGGCCTCACCCTGACGTCGTCCACGTCGGTGGCGCACGACATCTACAACTCGGTGATCAAGAAGGGCCAGGCCACCGAGAAGGACGAGATCCGGGTGACGCGGTACGCCGCCGCCGGGATCGGCCTGGTCGCCATCCTGCTGGCGATCCCCGCGCAGAAGCTGAACATCGCCTTCCTGGTGGCGCTGGCGTTCGCCGTCGCGGCCTCGGCCAACCTGCCCGCGATCGTCTACAACATGTTCTGGCGACGCTTCAACACCCGCGGTGCGCTCTGGAGCATCTACGGCGGACTGGTCTCGGCCGTGACGCTGGTGATCTTCTCGCCGGTGATGTCGGGCAAGGGCCTCGACCCCAAGACCGGCAAGAACCTCTCGCTGCTGCCCACCGACATCGACATCTCGTGGTTCCCGCTCGAGAACCCCGGGCTGGTCTCGATCCCGCTGGGCTTCCTGCTCGGCTACCTCGGGTCGATCACCAGCAAGGAGCCGACCGCCGAGGACCGCTACACCGAGCTCGAGGTCCGCGCCCTGTCCGGCGCCGGTTCGGAGAAGTCCACCTCGCACTGAGCCGTGCTCGGACCCGCCACGGCGCTGACCCGTCGCACATGTGCGACGGGTCAGCGCCGGTCCCACCACCTCGGCGCAACCAGCCGGGCCTAGTGTGACGAGAGCAACTCGTCCCGTCCCAGGAGAGACATCGTGAGCACTGAATCCGCCGATGGTGGAACCCTGTCCAACCTCCTCAAGGAAGACCGCCGCTTCGAGCCGCCGGCCGACCTCGCGGCGAACGCGAACGTGAAGGAGGAGGCCTACGAGCGCGCCGCCTCGGACCGCGAGGCGTTCTGGGCCGAGCAGGCGGAGCGCCTCTCGTGGGAGCAGAAGTGGGACCGCGTGCTCGACTGGGACGACCCGCCGTTCGCCAAGTGGTTCGTCGGCGGCAGGCTCAACGCGTCGGTCAACTGCGTCGACCGGCACGTCGAGGCCGGCCGGGGCGACAAGGTCGCGTTCCACTTCGTCGGCGAGCCGGTCGGCGACACGCGCGACATCACCTACGCCGAGCTGAAGGACCTGGTCTCGCAGGCCGCGAACACCCTGACCGACCTCGGCGTCGAGGCCGGGGACCGGGTCGCGATCTACATGCCCATGATCCCCGAGGCCGTCGTCACGATGCTGGCCTGCGCCCGCATCGGGGCCCCGCACACCGTGGTGTTCGGGGGGTTCTCCTCCGACGCGCTGGCCTCACGCCTCGAGGACTGCCAGGCCAAGGTCGTCGTGACCTCCGACGGCGGCTACCGCCGCGGCTCGGCGTCCGCGCTGAAGCCCGCGGTCGACGAGGCCGTCGTCAAGGCCGGCGAGCTGGGCCACACGGTCGCCAGGGTGCTCGTGGTGAGGCGCACCGGCCAGGAGGTCGGCTGGAACGACGACCTCGACGTCTGGTGGCACGACACGGTCGAGAAGGCCTCGACCGACCACACCCCCGAGGCCTTCGACTCCGAGCACCCGCTCTACGTCATGTACACCTCCGGCACGACCGGCAAGCCCAAGGGGATCCTCCACACCACGGGCGGCTACCTCACCGGCGCCAGCTACACCCACTGGGCGGTCTTCGACCTGAAGGACGACGACGTCTACTGGTGCACCGCCGACATCGGCTGGGTGACCGGGCACTCCTACATCGTCTACGGGCCGCTGGCCAACGGCGTCACCCAGGTGCTCTACGAGGGCACGCCGGACTCGCCCGAGCGCGGGCGCTGGTGGGACATCATCGAGCAGCACAAGGTGACGATCTTCTACACGGCCCCGACCGCGATCCGCTCCTTCATGAAGCAGGGCCGCGAGATCCCCGACGGGCGCGACATGTCGTCCCTGCGCCTGCTGGGCAGCGTCGGTGAGCCGATCAACCCCGAGGCCTACGTCTGGTACCGCCACGTCATCGGCGGCGACCGCACGCCGGTGGTCGACACCTGGTGGCAGACCGAGACCGGCATGATCATGATCAGCCCGCTGCCCGGCGTCACGCACGGCAAGCCCGGCTCCGCGATGATCCCGATCCCCGGCGTCGCCGCCGACGTCGTCAGCGAGGAGGGCGAGTCCGTCGGCCACGGCAACGGCGGCTACCTCGTGCTGACCGAGCCGTGGCCGGCCATGCTCCGCACCATCTGGGGCGACGACGAGCGGTTCAAGGAGACCTACTGGAGCAAGTACGCCGAGCAGGGCTGGTACTTCGCCGGCGACGGCGCCAAGCTCGACACCGACGGCGACCTGTGGGTCCTGGGCCGCGTCGACGACGTCATGAACGTCTCGGGCCACCGGCTCTCCACCACCGAGATCGAGTCCGCGCTGGTCTCCCACCCGAAGGTCGCCGAGGCCGCGGTCGTCGGCGCCAAGGACGAGGACACCGGCCAGGCGGTCTGCGCCTTCGTCATCCTCCGCGAGGAGGCCGGCGACGGCGGCGAGGGGATCGTCGAGGAGCTGCGCAACCACGTCCGGACCCAGATCGGCCCCATCGCCAAGCCGCGGCAGATCATGATCGTCGCCGAGCTGCCCAAGACCCGCTCCGGCAAGATCATGCGCCGCCTGCTGCGCGACGTCGCCGAGCACCGCGAGATCGGCGACGTCACCACGCTCGCCGACTCCTCGGTCATGGACCTGATCTCCTCAGGCCTCGACAGCGGGAAGGGCGAGGACTAGGCCACGGTGGGGGTCGAGGAGGTTGCCCTGGCAACCGTCACGAGACCACCGCACGACCTGCTCCCCCGCACCACGGTGGAGGTCGAGGAGGTTGCGCCAGCACCACGGTGGGGGTCGAGGAGGTTGCGCTAGCAACCGTCACGAGACCACCGCAGGACGCGTGCCCCCGCACACCACGGTGGAGGTCGAGGAGGTTGCCCTAGCAACCGTCACGAGACCACCGAAGGACCTGCTCCCCCGCACCACGGTGGAGGTCGAGGAGGTTGCCCTGGCAACCGTCACGAGACCACCGCACGACGTGCTCCCCGCACCACGTCGCCGGATGGGCGTCCGGCTCCCGGGGTCTCGTGACGGCCGTGACCGGCCTCCTCGACCACCACGACGCCCGGTAGGCTCAACGCCAGGTGCGCCGGGAAGTCTGGTCGGCATGATGCCGTCGACCCCGACAGGAGCACCCCGTGCGAAGCCCCTCCCCCACCCGCCTCTTCCAGCGCGGCTCGTGGCCGGAGGCGGCACGGGTCGCCGAGGTGCTGCGGGCGGAGACCACGGGCGGGCTGCTGCTCATCATCGGCGCGCTGGCGGCGCTGGTCTGGGCCAACACTCCGTGGTCGTCGTCCTACGACGACCTGCGCTCGCTCACGGTCGGACCGCACGACCTGCTCGGGCTGCACCTCGACCTGACCCTGGCCACCTGGGCCGCCGACGGCCTGCTCGCGGTGTTCTTCTTCGTGGCGGGGCTCGAGCTCAAGCGCGAGTTCGTCGCCGGCGACCTGCGTGACCCGCGGCGCGCGGCGCTGCCCGTCGCGGCAGCGGCCGGCGGGATGGTCGCGCCGGCGCTGGTCTACGTGGCGGTCAACGCGGCCGACGAGGGCGGGCGGCTGACCGGCTGGGCGATCCCCACCGCGACCGACATCGCGTTCGCCGTGGCCGTGCTGGCGGTCATCAGCACCCACCTGCCCTCGGGTCTGCGCACGTTCCTGCTGACCCTCGCGGTCGTCGACGACCTGCTGGCCATCACGATCATCGCCCTCTTCTACACCGACTCCCTCGACCCGGTCTTCCTCGCCCTGGCGGTGGTGCCGATCGCCGCGTTCGGCGTCCTGGTGCAGCGCCGCATCCGCTCGCCGTGGCTGCTCGTGCCGCTCGCCCTGCTCGCCTGGGTCGCTGGTGCACGAGTCGGGCGTGCACGCGACGGTGGCGGGCGTCGTCCTGGGGTTCACCGTGCCGGTGGTCCGCAGCCAGGCCGCCGGCGGCCCGGACGCCGGCCCGGGGCTGGCGGAGCACCTCGAGCACCTCGTGCGCCCGATCTCGGCCGGCGTGGCCGTGCCGGTCTTCGCCTTCTTCGCCGCCGGCGTCACCGTCGGCGGCTTCGCGGGGCTGGGGGAGTCGCTCACCGACCCGGTCGCCCTCGGGATCGTGGCCGGCCTGGTGCTCGGCAAGCCTCTCGGCATCGCCGGGTCGACCTGGCTGCTGGCCCGCTTCACCCGCGCCGACCTCGACGACGAGCTCGCGTGGATCGACGTCGTCGGCATGGCGGTGCTCGCGGGCATCGGCTTCACCGTCTCGCTGCTCATCGGCGAGCTCGCGTTCGGGGTCGGCAGCGAGGCCGACGAGCACGTGAAGGTGGGCGTGCTCGTCGGGTCCCTGGCGGCCGCGCTCGTCGCCACCGCGATCCTCAGGACACGCAACAGGGTGTACCGCCGGCTGTGCGAGGCGGAGACGATCGACGAGGACCACGACGGGGTCCCCGACGTCTACCAGTAGGGTCGGCGGATCACCTCCTGACTCTCCGAAGGCGAGATCCATGGCAACGCAGCAGACCGACGAACCCACCATCGGCAAGCTGGTCACCGACGCCAGCCGCGACATCTCCACGCTCATCAGCAAGGAGATCGAGCTGGCGAAGTCCGAGATCAAGGTCAGCCTCAAGTTCGGTGCGACCGGTGCCGCGTTCTTCGCGGTCGCGGCGTTCCTGCTGCTGCTCGCGGTGATCATGCTGTCGGTCGGCTTCGCCTACCTGCTGCACTGGAACGGCGACTTCCTCGACCTGCACTGGGCCTTCCTCGTCGTCTTCCTCGTCTACACGCCGCCGGCCGGCTGTTCGGCTTCCTCGGCATCAAGAAGGTCAAGAAGGTCGGTCCGCGGAAAGGCGATCGGCCGGGCAAGAAGACCCGTGGGCGCTCAAGGCCATGCCGTAGCGAGGTCTCGTCACGCGACGACTGGAGCCAGCCCGACCACCGGCCCGACTGAGGCGGCGCCGCTCGACGAGGACGGCCGGGTACGCTGCGTTCGCGAGGATCAGCGCCGCCGGCGACCGCGCCTGGAACGCCTTCACCGGCACCCGGCCCGACGCTGCGGCCGGGGACCTCCCCGGCTCAGGGAGCGTCTCGACGCCTGGCCGCCAGGATCACCCGCGTCGGCACCGGCGAGGGACGCCTACGGGCCGATGCTCGCGGTCGAGACGGCGGCTGGGCTGCGACCCTTCGCCCGACCTGCACCGACTGTCCGCGCGCCGAGCCCCATCAACCGCCGTGTCGGTCGCGAGCCCATCAACCGCCGCGGGGTCAGCTGGCGCAGTCGCCCGTCGAGACCTCTTGGCGTCGCGGCCTCGCCCGTCGGCGGCGGCGTCGGCCACCTGCTCCCAGGTGAGTGCGTAGCCGGTGTCGCTGTCGCTGACCGAGGCGGCGAACACCACGCCGGCGACGTGGCCCTGGGTCGTGACGATCGGGCCGCCGGAGTTGCCGGGGCGGATGTTGCCGCGCAGCGAGTAGACCTCGCGGACGACGACGCCGTTGCCGTAGATGTCGGGCGAGCGGAGGCGCTGCTCGTCGCGGACCCGGCCGCGCTGGACGTCGTACGGCCCGTCCTGCGGGTAGCCGAGGATCGCGACGCCGTCCTTGGCGTCGGTGACCCACTGCTCCTCCTCGTCGTCGGTGTCGACGAACGGCATCGAGGGCCGGTCGAGGTCGTCGAGGGAGAGGACGGCGATGTCGAGGTCGGGGTTGTAGTAGACGACGGTCCCGTCGACGGTCTCGTCGCCGATGAGGACGTCGGGATCGTCGACGCCGGCGACCACGTGGGCGTTGGTCATCAGCCGGTCGTCGGCGAAGAGGAAGCCGGTGCCCTCGACGCCGCGGCCGCAGTCGTTGTTGCCGCGGACCTTCAGCACGCTCGCCTCCGCGCCCGCGATGTCGGGGTCGGTGAGGAGCCGCTGGGCGCCGGGGCTGACCTCGCGGATCGTCTCGGGGGTGAACGGCTCGAGGTAGCGGGGGAAGAACGAGGTGCCGACGCGCTCGTTGAAGTCCTGCAGCGCGTTGGGCGCGGCCGACGGCAGGGCGCTGTTGACGGTGCGCAGCACGCTGGAGTCCTGCACCAGCGGCGTCAGTCCGCCGATGCGGGTGCCCGAGACCGCGACGCCGAGCGCCCAGGCGACCAGCAGCACGGCGCACGCGCTGAGCACGGCGCCGCCGGCCGCGTCGACCGCGCGGGCCGGCTGCCAGGTGATGCGGTCACGGACCTTGGCGCCGAAGAACTGCAGCAGCGCCTGCCCGAGCGAGGCCGAGACGATCACGATGAACAGGGCCGCGAGCGAGATCGTGAGCGACGGGTCGGCGTCCCCGAGGATGATCGGAGCCAGCCAGACCCCGATCAGGCCACCGACGAGGAGGCCGAGCGTCGCGAAGGCGCCCGTCACGAAGCCCTGCCAGTACCCCGAGAGCGCGTAGGCGAGCACCAGCAGCACGAGCAGCCAGTCGAGCAGGTTCATCGGCTCCGCCGCTCCTCGAAGTCGGTGTTGGGCAGGACGTCGACGTTCTTCGGCGGGCGGCCCCCCAGCATGTAGGCGGGCAGCTCGCGCTCGGGCGCGTCGGGTAGATCATCGATCCAACCCAGGAACTCGAACAAACGGGCGACGATGCCGCCGGTGAAGCCCCAGAGGATGACGTCCTTGTCGTCACCGATCAGGAAGCCCGGCGAGCGCCAGCCGCGCGGGCCCAGCACGGTGATGCGGTGGGCCGGGTCGCGCAGCTCGCTGATCGGCACCCGCCACACCGCGTGGACCTCGTCGGGCGAGAGCACCGAGACCGGGCTGGGGTCGCGCCACCACGCCAGCAGCGGCGCGACGGCGAAGTTGCTCGGCGGCAGCCACAGCTCGGGCAGCTCGGCGAACACCTCGACGCCGGCCGGGTCGAGGCCCGTCTCCTCCTGCGCCTCGCGCAGCGCGGTCTGCTCCGGGGTCTCGCCCGGGTCGATGCTCCCGCCGGGGAACGAGACCTGACCGGGGTGGGACCGCATGTGGTGGGCGCGCTCGGTGAGGAGCAGGTCGGGACCGTCCGGGCCCTCCCCGAACAGCATCAGCACGGCCGAGCGCCGGACGCCGTCGGCGTCGTCCGGCACCATGAACCGGGTCAGGTCGTGCACGGTGATCGAGCGTGCCGCCGCCTCGACCGGACGCAGCCAGTCGGGCAGACCGGGGTGCTCCTCCCAGGTCATGACGGGGCCAGCTCGACGTCGAGGTAGGTCGCGACGAGGTCGACGACCTCGCCGACGGAGTCGAGCCCGGACGAGGCGTACTTGCCGGCCAGCCGCCCCTGCGCGTCGACGAAGAGGAACTG
This sequence comes from uncultured Actinomycetota bacterium, assembly GCA_963830575.1. Taxonomy (GTDB): domain Bacteria; phylum Actinomycetota; class Actinomycetes; order Propionibacteriales; family Nocardioidaceae; genus Nocardioides. The sequence continues at coordinate 10,547 of CAWHNR010000001.1, read as the reverse complement.
CGGGAAGGAGGCCCGGAGCCCGAGAGCCTCCTCGTCGAAGATGTTGCCGCCGGGATCGGCGAGCTGCGGGTAGGTGGCACCGACCAGCTGGGCGAAGGAGATGGCCAGGTCGGGCTGGGTGTCGGTGACGTCGATCCCGAGGAGCCTCACCTGGTCGCCGTAGGCCTCGTGGAACTGCTGCAGGGCCGGCATCTCGTCGCGGCACGGCCCGCACGCGGTGTTCCAGAGGTTGATGACCAACGGTCCCTTCAGCGAGGCCAGGTCGACCGACGACCCGCCACCGAGGCACGCGAGCTCGAGGCCGGGCAGCGCCCCGCCGCCGGGGCCGGGCTCGCACGGCTCGATGCCGGCGTCGGCCTTCATCTCGCGCAGCTTGGGTGTGTCGACGTCGATGTTGCTCTCGGGGACGTCGGCGGAGGGGTCGCTGTCGTCGCAGGCACCGAGCCCGCCCACCAGGACCACCGCCGCCAGCGCGGCGGCGAGGAGCCGCCGCGTCACGCCGGCCCTTGGGTCTTGACCAGCAGGGCGGCGGCCGCCGGGTCGGTGGGACCCTCCCCGAACGAGGGGCACCACCGGGCGACAGGACAGGCACCGCACGCCGGCTTCTTGGCGTGGCAGCGGCGGCGTCCGTGCCAGATCAGGTGGTGGCTGAGCATCGTCCAGTCGGCCTGGGGGAACAGGGCACCGACGGCGTGCTCGACCTTGACCGGGTCGGTCTCCTCGGTCCACCCGAAGCGGCGCACGAGCCGGCCGAAGTGCGTGTCGACGGTGATGCCGGGCACGCCGAAGGCGTTGCCGAGGACGACGTTCGCGGTCTTGCGTCCCACCCCGGGCAGGGTGACCAGGTCGTCGAGCCGCCCCGGCACCTGGCCGTCGTAGCGCTCCACGAGGGCGGCGCTGAGCTTGAGCAGCGACTCGGTCTTGGCCCGGAAGAACCCGAGCGGGCCGATGATCGTCTCGAGCCGCTCGCGGTCGGCGGCCGCCATGGTGGCGGCGTCGGGGTACTCGGCGAACAGCACCGGGCGGACGGCGTTGACGCGGCGGTCGGTGGTCTGGGCGCTGAGCACGGTGACGACGAGGAGCTGGAACGCGTCGTCGAAGTCGAGCTCGCACCGCGCGTCGGGGTAGGTCTCGGCCAGGACCCGGTTGATCTTGCGGGCGCGCCGGACGAGGCCGGTGGAGGTCTCGGCGGCTGGCACGCGACCAGCGTACGGGTGCCCGCCGACGCCTCGAGCGTCCAGGCGGCTGCTCGCGAGATGGCCGGAACACAGGGGTTCGCTACTCCTGTGAGGTCCACCACCCCCTAGGATCACCTCTGACGGCTGGAGCCCCGCGCCGGCCCGTCTCGCCAGCCCACCAGGAGGTCCTGTGGACATCGACGTACTCCGTCAGGCACCGCTCTTCAGCGCCCTCGACGACGAGGCCGCCCAGGCGCTGCGCGCCTCGATGAGCGAGACCCGGCTGCGCCGCGGCGACGTGCTGTTCCACGAGGGCGACTCCGGCGACAAGCTCTACATCGTGCTCGACGGCAAGGTGAAGCTCGGCCGCACCTCCGCGGACGGCCGCGAGAACCTGCTGGCGATCCTCGGCCCGGGCTCGATGTTCGGCGAGCTGTCGCTCTTCGACCCCGGCCCGCGCTCGGCCACGGTCACCGCCGTCACCGACGTCGACTTCGCCTCCCTCTCCCACGAGGACCTGCTCCGCTGGCTCGAGGGACGCCCCGTCGTGGCCCGCGGCCTGCTCTCCCAGCTCGCCGGCCGTCTCCGCAAGGCCAACGACGTCGTCGCCGACCTGGTCTTCTCCGACGTGCCCGGCCGCGTGGCCAAGGCGCTGCTCGACCTCGCCGACCGCTTCGGCCGGACCGCCGACGACGGCGTCCACGTCCACCACGACCTCACCCAGGAGGAGCTCGCCCAGCTGGTCGGCGCCTCCCGCGAGACCGTCAACAAGGCGCTCGCCGACTTCGCCTCGCGCGGCTGGCTCCGGCTCGAGCCCCGCTCGGTCGTGATCATGGACGTCGAGAGGCTGGCGCGCCGCGCCCGCTAGGAGCTCGCCGGCACCTGGACCTGAGCGCGACGCTGCTCCTCCTGCACGGGATGGGCGGCTCCGGCGCGGTCTGGCGCGGCCTGCTGCCGCTGCTCGAGGACGCGCTGGGACGGCCCGGTCGTCGTCCCCGACCTGCCCGGCCACGGCCGCGCCGCCCGGCTCGACGCCTACACCGTTCGACGCGATGGCCGCTGCCGTCGCCACCGCCGTCGAGCCCCGGCGTCCGGTCGCGGTGCTCGGCCACTCCCTCGGCGGTGCCGTCGGGCTCGCGCTGGCCGCGGGCGACCACGGCGCGACCGTCGTGGCGGTGACCGGCGTCGGCGTCAAGGTGCGGTGGAGCGACGACGAGCTGGCGGGCGCCGCCGCCGTCGCCGCCAAGCCCGCCCGCACCTTCGCGAGCCGGGAGGAGGCGGTCGACAGGGCTCTCAGGGTCGCCGGCCTGGCGGGCCTGGTCGCCCCCGGCTCGGACGTGGCCGACTCGCTCGTCACCGAGGACGCCGACGGCTGGCGGACGACGTTCGACACCCGTGCCCTGGCGTCGGCGACCCCGAGTGGCCGTCGCTGCTCGCCGTCCTGGCTCCAGCGCGGTATCGCCGTCACCCTCGCCGCCGGCGAGCACGACCCGATGTCGCCGCCGGGCCGACCTCGCCGCCCTGGTCGCGCACCCGGTGGTGCTGGCCGGCCTCGGCCACAGCGCCCACGTGGAGGACCCGGCCGCCCTGCTGCCGCTCGTCGCGGCCTGAGCGGCCCCGAGGCCACCGCGGCCACCGCGGTCACCGAGCGCCGTAAGAATTGCGTAAGGACTCGGGTCGTACGTGACCCGGCCCTCGCCGCTCCTCCTGGGGAAGCGCGGTGGTGAGACGCACCACCGCCCTCCCCGGAAGGACGCACCATGCACCCCACCACCCACCCCCACACCCGGCGCCGGGTCGCGGCAGGACTCTCCGTCCTCGCGGTCACCAGCACGGCCCTGCTCTCGGTGAGCATCGCGCCGGACGCCGCCCACGCGGCTCCGCCGAGGACGCCGTCGATGCGGGCCTTCGACATCTCCGCCGAGGCTCCCTACTTCGAGGTGACGCAGACGGGCCTCTCCCAGGAGGAGGCCGAGGCGCCTCGCCGAGCGGGCCGGCATCTCCGCCGGCGGGCTCGCCGAGGACGGCAGCTTCTCGTTCGTCGACGCCGAAGCTCGCGGACGTCGTGCCCAGCCGGGCCGGCAAGACGGGCCGCGACGAGGACGGCCGCACCGTGCGTGCCCCGCCTCGTCGACCTCGAGGCGCTGCGCGCCACCGAGGTGATCGGCAACGACAAGGCGCTCGAGCTGGCGCGTGAGCTGCTGCCGGCCCCCGAGGGGTTCGGCGTCCGGCCCGGTGGTCTCGCACACCAACGTCGAGATCTCGATCCCGCGGCAGAAGGTCCGCGAGACCGTGCCGGTCGACACCGCGGTCTCCTACCGCCTCACCCTCGGCGGCGCTCCCGTCGTCGGCCCCGGCGCCAAGAGCCGCATCGCCTTCGACGGCGCCGGCCGGGTCGTCTCGCTGACCGACACGCTGCGGAACGTCGAGCAGGCCGGCTTCGTCGGCATCATCAGCGCCGAGGACGCCCAGTCCGAGTGCCTGCGGCTCTACGGCCGCAAGGTCGCCCAGGGCACGCCGCGCCTGGTCTACAGCGCCCCGGCGCTGGGCGACGGCTCGGTCAAGCAGCTGCTGCCCGCCTACGCCTGCCAGCCCGGCAACGTCGCCCGGGACGCCGTCTCGTCGCTCACCGGCCTGCTCGTGCCGGCCTCGCCCGACCACGCGCCGCAGCTGGCGGTCGGCGCCGAGCGCGCCGGCGGCAAGGTGACCGGAGTGGTCAAGATCCAGGGCGGCGCCGAGCCGTACGCCATCGACTGGAGCTCGCGCACCGTCGCGCTCTCGCAGACCGGCGACCAGGTCGAGCTACGCGCTCACGGGCCGCACCCGCACCGTCGCCGAGGTGCTCACCGTCCAGGTCACCGACGCCAACGGCGTCTCGTCGACGGCGTCGGTCCCCCTGACCGCCGCCACGTCGTCGGGCGAGGCCACCGGCTTCGGGGGCGGGGGCGGTGCCTTCGACGAGGTGGGCATCGAGCAGACCGTCGACGAGTGGCAGTGCGCGCAGGACAGCGCCAACGGCTTCCGGTCGGTCATGCAGTCGAAGGGCCAGACGGTGAACTTCGACTGGCGCGGGGCCTCGGGCTGGGAGTCGGACTTCCACTCCTCGACGTCCGGCGGCTCCGACAACCAGTGGGTCGACACCGTCGACGCCCAGTGGTACACCGGCCACGGCTCGCCGGGCAGCTTCACCTTCAAGAGCAACCACGCCGACGGCAGCATCGTGCCCGCCGACGCCCGCTGGGGCGACGTCGACCTCGAGTGGCTGCAGCTCGAGTCGTGCCAGGTGCTCAAGGACGTCAGCGGTCTCGACTCCGGAGGCTGGCTGCAGTCGTTCAACGGCCTGCACCTGCTCAACGGGTTCGTCACCAACGCCTACTGCATCGACGGGGGCACGGGCCGGCGCTTCGCGGAGTACCTGTTCCCGACGTGGTGGCGCGGATCGCTCTCGGTCTCGGCCGCCTGGGCCCAGATGGCCCGTGACCTCGAGCCCTCCGGCGTCGTCTACCGCAGCCTCAGCCCGATCGGCACCGGCGGCGTCTTCAACCTGAACGACCGCTACTGGGGCCAGGGCTCCACCGGTCCCGACGTCCCGGCGTCGCAGCGCATCGGCTGGATCCGGGTGACCGGCACGGTCTGAGCACCCCGCTCCACGGAGCAGCAGCACGACACGGCAGCGCCCCCGGACGACGTCCGGGGGCGCTGTCGTGCTGGGCGCGGGGGTCAGCGCTCGCGCAGGTACGCCAGCTGGGCCCGCACCGACCACTCGGCGTAGTCCCACAGCGCGGGGTCGACGTCGGCGTAGACGATCTCGACCACCTTGCGCGGCAGGTCGTCCTCGGCGAAGCCCTCCGGCCCGGGTCCGGCGTCGGCCAGCTGCTGCAGCGCCGACTCCACCTGGGCGAGCCGCTCGCGGCGGTGGGCGAGGTAGTAGTCGAGGACGCCGCGGCCGTCGGCGAGCACCGGTCCGTGGGCGGGCCACAGGGTGTCGACCTCGCCCGAGGCGACGAGGGACCGCATCTTCTCGATGGACTCGAAGTACGGGCCGAGCTGCCCGTCGGGGTAGGCGACGACGGTGGTGCCCCGACCGAGCACCATGTCGCCGGTCAGCAGCGCCTTCTCGGCGGGCACGACGAAGGAGACCGAGTCCGCCGTGTGGCCCGGCGTCGTGACGACCCTCAGGTCGAGGCCCCCGACCGACAGCGCCTCGCCGTCGACGAGCGGGTCGGCGCCCACGCAGTACGCCGGGTCGACGGCGCGCACCGCGCACCCCTTGCGCTCGGCCAGCTCGGCCGCGGTCTCGGAGTGGTCGAAGTGGTGGTGGGTCAGCAGGATCAGGCCGACGTCGCCCGCGACCTCGTCGACGAGGTCGAGGTGGCCCTCCTCGACCGGACCTGGGTCGACGACGACCGACACCGACGAGCCCGGCTCGCGCAGCACCCAGGTGTTGGTGCCGTCGAGCGTCATGATGCCGGGGTTCGGCGCGAGCAGGCAGCGTCCGCGCTCGCCGAAGTCCCCTCCGCCCCAGGCGGTGCTCCCGCCCGTCCCCACTCATCGGCGACGCTCCGCCACGAGCGGACGGAGCCGGTCGGGCATCGACAGCGTGTGGCCCTCGCCGAGCGGCTCGACCGACGGCGTGAACATGTCGACCGTGCGTGACGTCGCCTCGGCCAGCACCTCCTCGGGCGAGGAGAACGTGCCGACCTCCATCGAGGTGAGGTAGGTCGGGGGCATCATCGCGAGGTCGCCGTGGTCGGCCTCGTCGGCGGCCGAGCGCGCGGGCAGCCACACCACCGACGACGACTCCGACGACACGTCGCGCGTGCGCTGACCCTCGGGCAGCACCGCCACGAAGAACCAGGTGCGGTAGCGCTTCGGCTCGAAGACCGGCGTCAACCAGCCGTCCCACGCGCCGAGCAGGTCGGTGCGCAGCACCAGCCCGCGCTGGGTGAGGAAGTCGGTCATCGACAGCTCCCGCGACTCCAGCGCGACGCGGTCGGCCTCCCACTGCTCCCCGGTCGTGTCGGCGACCACCTCGGAGGCCGACGGGCCGGCGAGCAGCACCCCCGACTCCTCGAACGTCTCGCGGACGGCGGTGCACACCAGGGCGCGGGCCGTCTCCTCGTCGCACCCCAGCCGGTCGGCCCACTCCGCGGGCGAGGGACCCGCCCAGGCGACGTCGGTGTCGAAGTCGCGGGGGTCGACGCCGCCGCCGGGGAAGACCGCCATCCCGGCGGCGAAGTCCATCGAGACCTGCCGGCGCATGTAGTAGACCTCCGGACCGGCGTCCGGCGCACCGTGCCGCATCAGGACGACGGTCGCGGCGTTCCGCGGGACGGCGGCCTCGCGCGTGCCGTCCTCGTACTCGCGCGCGACGTCGACGAGTCCCTCCGGCAGCGGCACCGGAGGGAGGGGGATCCTCACGAGACCTCGACGAGGAGCTCGACCTCGACGGGCGCGTCGAGGGGCAGCACCGAGACGCCCACGGCCGAGCGGGCGTGGACGCCGGCGTCGCCGAACGCCTCGCCGAGCAGCTCGGAGGCGCCGTTGGCGACCGCGGGCTGACCGGTGAAGTCGGGGGTCGAGGCCACGAACACGACGACCTTGACCACCCGCACGACGGCCGACAGCTCACCCACCTCGGCGCGGACGGCGGCGATCGCGTTGAGCGCGCACTGCTGCGCGCAGGCGTAGGCCTCCTCGGCCGTCACCTCGGCGCCCACCTTGCCGGTGGTGATCAGCTCACCCGCCCGCATCGGCAGCTGGCCCGAGGTGAAGACGTGGTTGCCCGAGCGGACCGCCGGCACGTACACCGCCACCGGCGGCGCCACCGGCGGAACCTCGAGCCCCATCGCCGCCAGGCGCTCCTCGGGGGTCGGCATCAGGCAGCCTGGGGACGCTTCAGGAAGGCGATCAGCCCGCCCTGCGCGTTGGTCTGGATGGTCACCAGCTCCCAGCCGTCCTGGCCGAAGTTGTTGAGCATGAGGGCTTCGTTGTGGAGCGGAATCGGCGCCACCTGGTACTCCCACTTCGTCATGCCCGGAACCCTACTCGCGGTCTCCGGTGGTCGAGGAGGCCGGAACCTTGTGGTGGTCGAGGAGGCCGCGTGGTGGTCGAGGAGGCCGGCCACGGCCGTGGTGGTCGAGGAGGCCGGCCACGGCCGTGATGGTCGAGGAGGCTCCGGTCACGGCCGTCACGTGACCCCGCACGGCTCACGCGAGCACCTCGACCCCCACCCATGAGCACCGGGAACGCTCGTGGTCTCGTGACGCTCGCTAGCGCGAGCTCCTCGACCCCCACCCGCGCAGCTTGTCGGGCGCCAGCACGATGTCGATCCGCGTGATCACGTCGGCGTCGACGGTGAACGACAGCACGAAACGGGGCTGGCCGGCGTTGACCCCCATCAGCCCGAGCCGCCCGTTGACCGCGACCGGCAGGTAGGTGTCGCCGCGGTCCTTCTGGGCGATGCCGGCCATGAACCGTGCCACCCGGTCGGCCCCGACCACCGGGCGCCGCGCTGCGTTGACGCGGCCGCCGCCGTCGCTGGTGAGCACCGCTCCCGGGTCGAGGAGGGCGACGAGACCGCCCAGGTCGCCGCCCGCGGCCGCGGTGACGAACGCCGTCACCACGCGGTCGTGGGTCGGGCGGTCGACCTCGACGCGCGGCGTGCCCGCGGCGACGTGCTGCCGTGCGCGCCGGGCCAGCTGGCGCACGGCGTCCGGCGACCGGCCGACCGCGCGCGCCACGTCGTCGAAGGGCAGCTCGAACAGGTCGTGCAGCACCCAGGCGGTCCGCTCCGCCGGCGTGAGCTGCTCGAGCACGACGAGCAGCGCGTACCGCACGGTGTCGTCGAGGCGTGACCCTGTCGGCAGGGTCGGGCAGCTCGTCCACGCACCGGCTCGGGCAGCCACGGGCCGACGTAGGCCTCGCGCCGCACCCGCGCCGAGCGCAGGACGTCGATCGCCGCGCGGGAGACGGCGACCGTCGCCCACCCGAGGAGGTCGCGCACGGGCTCCCGGGCGTCGGCCTCGACCAGTCGCAGCCAGGTGTCGGCGACGACGTCCTCGGCCTCGGCCCGGCTCCCCACGATCGCGTAGGCCACGCGCACCAGCCGCGCGCGGTGCTCGGCGTACTCCGCGGCGAGGTCCTCGGTGCGGCTCACCCGGCGAGCCACTGGTCGAACGTCGTCCGGCCGCGCGGGCCGTCGTCGGACGGCGTCAGCGAGCCGTCGCGCATCCCCTTGCCGGCGCCCCGGGCAGCCGCACCGTGACCACACGCCGACGCAGGCCCTTGGCCTTCGACACCCGGCGCGACAGCTCGACCATCGAGAGCCGCTCGGGACCGGCGAGGTCGGGCACCCGCCCCGACGGACCGGCCTCGGCCAGGTCGACCAGCGCCTCGGCCACCTCCCGCGCGGCGACCGGCTGGCTGAGCATCGACGGCACCACCGAGAACGGCCCGACCCGCACGAAGTGCAGCGCCTGCTCGGCGAACTCGTGGAACTGGGTCGCCCGCAGCACGCTCCACGGCTGGTCACCCTCGGCCAGCAGCCGCTCCTGCAGCCGCTTGCCGTGGTAGTAGCCGGACGGCACGTCGTCGATGCCGACGATCGACAGCACCACGTGGTGACCCACGCCGGCCTGCGCGCTCGGCAGCGACCAGGGTGCGGGTCACGGCACCGAAGAACGCCTCGGCCGCGGCGCGCTTCTGGGTCGGCACGCTCGTGACGTCGACGACGGCGTCGACGCCGACCAGCCGCTCCGCCAGGCCGGCCCCGGTCGTCAGGTCGACCCCGACCGACCGTGCCAGCGGCACCACCTCGTGCCCGCGGCCGGTGGCCACCTCGACGACGTGGTGGCCCACGACGCCCGTCGCTCCGGCGACCGCGATCCTCATGCGGCCCATCTTGTCGTCACTCTTCTCGCTCATGCCAGGTGGACGAGACAGGCCCCTGCGCATGTGACATCGGACGGGCCAGACTGGGCGCATGCCCTACGACGAGCAGCTGGCCGCCCGCGTGCGGGACGCGATCGCGCCCGAGGGCCCGGTCGTGGAGAAGCGGATGTTCGGCGGGCTCGGCTTCGTGCTCGACGGCAACCTGGCGGTCTGCGCGAGCAGCGGCGGCGGTCTCCTGGTGCGGGTGCCCGACTCGGCCGCGGTCACCGGCGAGGGGGTCGAGCCGATGGTCATGGGCGGCCGTGCGTCACGCACCTGGGTCGAGGTGTCGGCGTCCGCGCTGGCCTCGGACGACGACCTCGCGGCCTGGGTGGGCCGGGGCGTGGCGGTCGCGCGGTCGCTCCCCCCGAAGTAGCAAGGCTCCGTGGAGGTCGAGGAGGTCGCTCTGCGACCGTCACGAGACCACCGAGCCGAGATGGCGTCCCTCGCGACGCCATGAACCTTCCGAGGTCTCGAGACGGCCGTGACCGGCCTCCTCGACCTCCGCGGGTTCGGTCAGAGCAGGTCGGGCTCGGTCTTCTCGCGGACCTCGCCGTCGGTGACCCCCGGTGCGAGCTCGACCAGCCTCAGCCCGCCGCCCTCGGCGGCAGGGACCACGTCGATGACGCACAGGTCGGTGATGATCCGCTGCACGACCTTCTTGCCCGTGTACGGCAGCGAGCACTCGTTGACGATCTTGTACTCACCGTCCTTGGAGACGTGCTCCATCAGCACGATGACCCGCTTCGCGCCGTGGACCAGGTCCATCGCGCCGCCCATGCCCTTGACCATCTTCCCGGGGATCATCCAGTTCGCGATGTCACCCGCAGCGCTGACCTGCATCGCCCCCAGGATCGCGGCGTCGATCTTCCCGCCGCGGATCATCCCGAACGCGGTCGCGGAGTCGAAGAACGACGCCCCGCGGCGCAGCGTCACGGTCTCCTTGCCGGCGTTGATCAGGTCCGGGTCCTCCTCACCCTCGAACGGGTAGGCGCCCCGCCCGCATGCTCCTGCCAGTCCTCCTGGTCGGCGTCCGCTGGCGGCGTCCATGACCTCCTCGTCGCAGTTGATGTTCCAGCGCGGGCGCCCGGAGGCCGGAGGCGGCGGCCGGTCTCCTGGCGCGGCCGCCGCGGTCGGCCTGACGCTGCTGCTCGGTGCCCTGCTGGCGCTGCTCCAGGTCGGCGTGGTGGCGCTCGGTGGCGCTGGGCGGTTGCGCTTCGGCGACCAGGCCTTGCGGAAGTCCTGCGGGGTAGCGCGTGCCGGCGTCGCCGATGCCCATCATCGAGCGGATCGCCGTCGGGGTGGCGAAGACGTTCGTCGGCTTGTGACGGCTGAGGAACGCGAGCTGGCCGTGCGGGTCGAAGCCGCCCTTACGCTGCAGGACGACCTGGATCGCGCCGTAGCGCGGGGCCCGAGCAGCGGCGCGATCGCGATACC